>CAYPCQ010000004.1:0-127845 GCA_964409245.1 uncultured Verrucomicrobiota bacterium | reverse complement strand
TGGGGGCCACCACTGCCAGTTTGGAGTTGACCAATGTGGCCAGTGCCAGTGCGGGCATTTACACGGTGGACGTGGGTAACGTGGTGGGGACGGTGACCAGCGCCGAGGCGATCCTGAGCCTCAATGTTCCGGTAAAAATCACCCAGCAGCCCGTGAGCCAGACGGCAAACCCGGGAGCCAATGTGGCTTTCACCGTGGCGGCCACGGGGACTGCGCCGCTGGCTTACCAATGGAAATTCAATGGCTTGCCCATCACCGGGGCCACCAGTGCCAGTTTGGTGTTGACCAATGTGGCCAGCGCTAACGTCGGGACTTACACAGTTGATGTGAGCAACGTGGTCGGGATGGTGACCAGCTCCGGGGCGACTTTGAGTTTGAACACTCCGGTAACGATCACCCAGCAACCGGTGAGCCAGTCGGCAAATCCGGGGGTCGGCGTGACCTTCACGGTGGAGGCCACGGGAACTGCGCCGCTGACTTACCAATGGAAATTCAATGGTTCACCCATCACCGGGGCCACCACCGCCAATTTAACGCTGACCAATGTGGCCAGCGGCAACGCTGGGGCTTACACGGTGGACGTGAGCAATGTGGTGGGGACGGTGGCCAGCGCCGGGGCGATCCTGAGTCTCAATGTGCCGGTAACAATCATCAAGCAGCCCGGGAGCCAGACGGTAAACCCGGGAGCCAATGTGGCCTTCACCGTGTCGGCCACGGGGACCGTGCCGCTGGCTTACCAATGGAAACTCAATGGCGTGGCGATTACGGGGGCCAACAGTGCCAGTTTGACTTTGAACAGTGTGGCCAGCGGTAACGCTGGGACTTACACGGTGGAGGTGGGCAATGTGGTGGGGGCGGTGACCAGCGCCGGGGCGATGCTGACTTTGAACACGCCGGTGGCGATCACCCAGCAACCGGTGAGCCAAGTGGTGAATCCGGGGACTAATGTGGTTTTCACCGTGGTGGCCACGGGGACGGTGCCGCTGGCATACCAATGGAAATTCAATGGCACTGCCATCGTGGGGGCCACCACTGCCAGTTTGGTGCTGCCCAATGTGGCCAGTGCCCAGGCGGGCACTTATACGGTGGACGTGGGGAATATGGTGGGGACGGTGACCAGCACGGGAGCGGTGTTGAGTTTGAACACGCCGGTGACGATCATCCAGCAACCGGTGAGCCAGGTGGTGAATCCGAGCGCTAATGTGATCTTCACAATTGTGGCCACGGGGACGGCGCCGCTGGCATACCAATGGGAATTCAATGGCACTGCCATCGTGGGGGGCACCACTGCCAGTTTGGAGTTGACCAATGTCGCCAGTGCCAGTGCGGGCATTTACACGGTGGACGTGGGCAATGTGGTCGGGATGGTGACCAGCTCCGGAGCGAAGTTGAGTTTGAACACTCCGGTAACGATCACCCAGCAACCGGTGAGCCAGTCGGCAAATCCGGGGGCCGGCGTGACCTTCACGGTGGAGGCCACGGGAACTGCGCCGCTGACTTACCAGTGGAAATTCAATGGTTCGCCCATCACCGGGGCCACCACCGCCACTTTGGTGCAGACCAATGTGGCCAGCGCGCAGGCGGGGACTTACACGGTGGACGTGAGCAACGTGGTGGGGACAGTGGCCAGTGCCGGGGCGATCTTGAGCCTCAATGTTCCGGTCACGATTACCCAGCAACCAGTAAGCCAGAGGGTGAATCCGGGATCCAATGTCGCCTTCACCGTGGCGGCGACGGGGACGGGGCCGCTGACATATCAATGGAAACTCAATGGAGCGGCCATCCCAGGGGAGGCGTCCGCTAGTTTGTTGCTGACCGATGTTGCCAGCGGCAACGCCGGGATTTTCACTGTGGACGTGGGCAATGTGGTCGGAATAGTGACCAGCACCGGGGCGACGCTGAGCCTCAATGTTCCAGTAACAATCACCCAGCAACCAGCAGGCCAGACGGTGAACCTGGGAGCCAATGTGGCCTTCACGGTGGCGGCGACGGGGACGGAACCGTTGGTTTACCAATGGAGCAAGGACGGCCAATTATTGGCCAGTCAAACCAATGCCTTGTTGAGCCTGGCAGGTGTTCAATCCGCCGACGCTGGGGTTTACCGGGTGGCCGTGAGCAATGTCGTTTGCTCAATCACAAGCGAGGCGGCAGAACTGCAGGTGCTGCTGCCGCCCAGCATCACCCAGCAACCGAAAGACCAAACTATCATCCAGGGCAAATCCACAGCATTCTTTGTGTGGGCGGATGGGGCTGGACCTTTGGGTTACCAGTGGACCAAGGATGGGGCGGTATTACCTGGGCAGACAAATGCGATTCTGATTGTTAAGGACGTGCTCCTGGCGGACGTGGGGAGTTATCAAGTGATCGTCACCAATGCTGTCGGCTCGGTTGCCAGCGCAGCAGCCCGGTTGGTGGTGTTAGTGCCCCCAGCTATTATTCAGCAGCCAGCAAATCAGGTTGTGATCGAAAGTAATATAGCCGTCTTTCACGTCATGGCCAGCGGAACCATTCCGCTGAGCTATCAGTGGTTCAAAGACGGTGAGCCTTTGTTTGAGGGGAGTACGGCCATGATGAATTTAGCGGTGGTCCAAACGAACGATGAAGGAAAAATCATACAGATGCAGCAGGCAACTTTATTGACGCTGGATCTTGCATCCGCCCAAGGAACCAATGTGGGCGACTACTCCGTGGTGATCACGAATGTAGCCGGATCCATCACGAGCGAACTGGCGCATCTCGAGGTGCTGTTGCCGCCGGTGATCAAGCAGCAGCCGGCCAACGAGGATGTTGTGGAGGGAGGCCGGGTGCGTTTTGAAGTGGTGGCGGAGGGCACGCCACCGCTGAATTATCAATGGCGGTTTAACGGAGAGGCGATGGTGGGGCAGACCAACGTTTGGCTGGAGGTGGAGGGTGTCACGATCGCGAAAGAGGGAGGATACAGCGTCGTGGTGGGCAATAGGGCAGGGGAGGCGGCCAGCGGAACTGCTTGGCTGAAGGTGGGTATTCCGCCCCGGATTCTGGTGCCGCCGGAGGCGGTGACTTGCACCAATGGCGACAGCATTACCCTGAGTGTGGTGGCCACGGGTTCAATGGCCCTGCATTACGAGTGGCGGAAGGATGGACAGGTATTGGCAGCGCCGGATCAACCGAAATTGGCACTGCAGAACATGGGGCAGGCGGAGGCAGGCATTTACATGGTGCGGGTTTGGAATAAGTGGAGCGAAACCAATAGCCCGGGAGCTTTGGTAACGGTTCTGCCGCCCACTCCGGACATGCCTTCGGCGGTGGCGGGCATGGTTTGGATCGGTCCCGGCAGTTTTGTGATGGGAAGCCCGGAGAGTGATCCGGATAGCACTCCTGCAGAACGTCCGCAGACCCGGGTTTATCTCACGCGTGGATTCTTCATGCAGGAGCATGAGGTGACGCAGGAGGAGTTTATGGGTGTTATGGGATACCATCGAAGCACGTATGTTGATCCTGATAATCCGAAATTGCCGGTGGATAATGTTCGATGGGATGAGGCGGTGCGGTATTGCCAGGCGTTGAGCGAGCGGGAGCAGGCAGCAGGTCTTTTGCCGGCAGGGTATGCCTATCGGTTGCCGACGGAGGCGGAGTGGGAGTATGCTTGCCGGGCGGGGACTACGACCAGATTCAGCTTCGGAGACGACATGGGATATCAGGCCATCCATACTTATGATTGGTGCTATGAGAAGAGTGCTTTTCATCCACATGAGGTGGGCACTAAAATTGCCAATCCGTGGCGCTTGTATGACATGCATGGCAATGTTATGGAGTGGTGTTCGGATCATTGGAAGGAAGGCCATCCGGGCGGGGAGATCATAGATCCGCAAGGCCCGCCTTTGGGATTTTCCAAAGTCATCAAGGGCGGCAGTAATTCCGCGCTGCCCCAATACGCTCGTTCAGCTTATCGGACCTCCGCCTCCCCTGGCGCGGGACAATGGGCTTTAGGCTTCCGCGTCGTCCTGGCCCCTCTGGGGCCATAGAGGCGGGTGGGGTGGGGATCGCCGTGGGGTGAAGGGGGGGGCGGATCCGATGCCGCCTTTCGCCACGTTTTGTGGCTGCCTTAGAGGGCAAGTTTTGGCGGATAACCCTGAGTGCGGCAGCCTTCGTCAGCGGCAGCGAGGCAAACCGCATAATAATTTCCCCCGGCGCGCTGTTGACGATGCCGGAGTGCCCATGCCATCATCCCCGAATGAACATATTCAAAGACTCGAAAATCCTCGCTAGTGGCGGAGTGTTTTTAACCTTCGCCTGCGCGGGCTTTGCCGCTTCCTCAGGATCGCCGTTTTACGGTGATCCGCCGGATAAGAATCATCCGTGGGCGGTGCACGATCAAAACCGGCCGCAGCCGAAGATTGTGACCCCGGGCACTTTCAGCACTCCGGAGCAGGCCGGCAAGCCGCCCGCGGACGCCCGCGTGTTGTTTGACGGCACGGACCTTGCCAAATGGGAATCCACCAAGGAGGGCAATCCCCCCGCCAAGTGGCTTGTGAAGGATGGCTACATGGAGGTGACCGCCACGGGGGACATCCGGACCACCGAGAAATTCGGGGATTGCCAGTTGCATGTGGAATGGTCCCCCCCCGGCGAAGTGAAGGGCGACAGCCAGGGCCGTGGCAACAGCGGCATTTTCCTGATGGGCCAGGTGGAAGTGCAGGTGCTGGATTCCTACAACAACCTCACCTATGCCGACGGTCACGCTGCCTCGGTTTACGGGGTGAATCCGCCGCTGGCCAACGCCTTGCGTCCGCCCGGCACGTTCCAGGTTTATGACATCGTATTCCGGCGGCCCATTTATAAAAACAACCAACTGGTGGATCCCGGCTACGTCACGGTGTTTGTGAATGGCGTGCTGGCGCAGGACCACACCCCACTGGAAGGGCCCACCGGCCACATGGGGCGTTCCCGTTCCCGGCCCTTCCCCGAGAAGGGACCGCTGGTGCTGCAGGACCATGGCAACCCAACGCGGTTCCGCAATATCTGGTATCGTGAATTGCCGCCCCGGGCCATTGAGGGTGGGACCGATGGCATGCTCACCGAAGAGGCCACCACGGCCAAGCGGCAGCAAACCGCGGCCGCCATCCGCCTGGATGCCGCCTCCTTGAAGAACCCCTCCAACCCGGTGCCGGAAATGCTGCGCTGGATGGAATCGCTGGTGTATGAAAAAGACGAGGCCGTGGCGCAGAAGGTGGAAAAAATGGCCGGCGCATACCTGGAAGGCGTGAATGCGCTGCCCGCCGATAAAATCGGCTCCAAGCGGGATGAAGTGCGCCATTTGAGCAGCGTCTTCAAATACCTGATCCGCTTCAAGATCCTGCCCGCCGAATTCGCGCCCGCGGCGGCCACGGAGGAACTCATCAAGAAGCAGGGCTGGGACAAACGGCGCCCATAGCATCGCCGAGGTTGTTGGTTCGCGATCCAAACCCACTGCTTTAACCGGCGGTGGGTTTTTTGTATTCCAGAGGATTCATTTGGATCGGATTTGCATTAGTCATTGGGCACGGGTTAACGTTATTCTGAACCAATATTGCAGCTTCTGAATTTCCATTATATCCGATATATTGTTGCCACACTGTGCATATGGACCGCCTAAAAATACTGGCAAAGGCAAGGGCACGTATTGTTTGATGGAAGTGATGGTCTATGGCCAGTAAAGGCTCTGATCCTGCCGCAGCCCAGCGAAACGGTTCGCTGACTGGAGGAGCTTTCCAAGGTGCAACTCCTACAGGAGATCAAACGCAAAGCCATCCAGGCAGACACCAAGCAGAAACTCCAAAACCGCCGGCCAAACGTTCCAAGTGAGCCACTTAACCCAGCTCCGGCTCAGCTTTGAAAAAGGCAGATCGGTTGAAACTCCCAATATTGGATCGGCCTTATAGCTGCATCCCTTTGAGAATGAGGTGATTGTCCCCTGGTGGTGAACGGCGGGGCAGCCGACCGACTCGCGTTTAGAATTTGCGGATTTGCCAATAATCCTTAAGTTGGGTTGTGTTGTATAGGAGCAGGGGCAATCTCTCCACCATGGCAATCGGGGTTCAGGAGTGGGGATGTTGAACCATCGGCAAGACCGTGATTATGAAAAACGAATTAACTACCGGGCCTCGGCCTATCATGCTTGGCCGTTGGCTGCTCGCATCGTTCCTGGCCCTCGCTTCGGATCTCAAGGCCGGTGATTGGCCGCAATACCGGGGTCCCAGCCACGACGGCGTTTCAACCGACCGGACCCGGCAAACTTGGCCCGCCGAAGGCCCGGGCTTGCTTTGGCAAACCACGTTGACGGATGGTTTCAGTTCGTTCGCGGTGAGCCAGGGCAAGGCTTATACGCTGGTGGAGCGCCTGGCAGCCGGCAAAGCCAAAGAAATGTGCCTGGCCCTGGATGCCGCCACCGGCGCGGAAGTGTGGGCCACAGCCATCGACCGCGCGCTTTATACCAGCGGCGGCGACGATGGCACCTCCGACAACCGCGGGGGCGACGGCCCTCGCTCAACCCCGAGTGTGGATGGCAACCGGGTATATACCTTGTCCGCCTACCAGATCCTGAGCTGTCTGGATGCAGCCAGCGGGGACTTTCTCTGGCAAAGGAACATCCCGTCGGAATACGGTGGCCAGATCATTTCCTGGCAGAACGGCGCTTCCCCTTTGGTCGAAGGCGGCCTGGTCTTCGTGAACAGCCCTAGCAGTGGGCGGAACCTGATGGCCTTCGACAAACTGACCGGTGAACTTGCCTGGAGCGGTTTCAGCGATAAAATGACCCATGCGACGCCCGTGGCCACCACCATTCTCGGCCGCCGGCAAGTCATTTTTTTCACGCAATCGGGATTGGTTTCGGTGGCGCCGGAAACTGGCGTGGCACTCTGGCGTTACGCTTTCCCCTACAATAGCACATCCACCGCAGCTTCGCCGGTCGTGGCGGGAGACATTGTGTATTGCTCCTCCGGATACAATGTGGGGGCAGCAGCCATCCGTCTGAGCCTGGTGGCGGGCCAGTTCAAGGTCACCGAGCTTTGGCGCAAGTCGAACCAGCTCATGAACCAGTGGAGCACCCCGGTGCATTATGGCGGTTTTCTGTATGGCCTGTTTGGCCATGCCCAATATGGTTCGGCCCCGCTGAAATGCGTGGAGCTGGCCACCGGCAAGGAAAAATGGTCCCAGCCCGGTTTCGGCCCGGGGGGTGTCCTGGCCGTTCAGGATAAGATCCTGGTTCTGAGCGACACTGGGGAATTACTGCTGGTGCAGCCGAATCCGCAAGCCCTCACCATCGTGAGCCGGTTTCAGGCCGTGGTGGGTAAATGTTGGAACAGCCCGGCCGTTGCTGATGGCATGCTCTATGTGCGCAGCACCCAGCAAGGCGCCTGCTACGACATATCCGATCCGACTCCGCCCCGGTTGCGGGTGTCCGCCACCTGGGCCGCCCAAGGGCTTCAGTTGGCCCTGATGGCGGAGGACGGCAGCGCCTTATCGGCCGGGCGTCTGAGCAAGATCCAGGTGCGCACCGCCACCAGCTTGCTTTTGGACACCAGCCAATGGGAACCGCTGACCAGCGGAATATCCATCACCAACGGTTTTATCCAGATCACCAACCTGAACGCCGCATTGCCCCAGCAGTTTTTTATCCTGTCGGAAGCCCCATGATCCGGATCTCAGGAATCCGAAGCGCAGCGAATCAGGGCGGGCAGGTCAGCAAGTGCTGCAGCAATTCCTCGAAGTTGCAGGTGGCCGCCGCGCAGTATTTATCCGCCGCGCCGTAATAGACGAACAGGGTGTTGCCGATGACCACCGTGCCGCACGGAAAACACGCTCCCCGGTAAAAACCTTCCAGCTCGTAGTCCGTTTCCGGCTGCAGGAGCCAATCGGGAGTACGATGCAGGACCGTCCCCGGATCTTCCAGGGCCAGGAGCAGCGCGCCCAGGCGGTAGAACTTGTCGGGTCCCACCGCGTGATAAAGGGTGAACCAGCCATGCTCGGTTTTGATGGGCGGCGTGTTGATGCCCAACTTATTAGTTTCCCAAGGGTACTGGTTCTTGATCAGCAGCTTGCTGGGCGAGGCTGCCAGGCCCATCAGATCCTGGGCCGAGGTGATCCAGGCGCAGGCGTGCTCCGTGCCATACTGCTCGCCGATCCACTCCAGCGGTCGGTGCATCATGAAGAATTTGTCGTCGATTTTTTCCGGGAACAGGATGACATCGCGGTCGTTCAGCAGCGGATCGGTCAGCCAGCCGGCGCGAATCCATTTCTTGAAGTCCTGGGTCATCAGCAGGCCGGTCACCGAGGCGTTGACCCGCAAGTACCGTGGGAACTCGGGAGGGCAGGGGGGGGTGATATACTTTTTCCGCACCTCCGGCAGCCAAAACTGGCCGAACGGATAATGCCGGCACGCGTAGGTGATGTAATACCAATCCCCCATTTTGACGATGCGCGGATCCTGGATGGTGGAGCCGTCGAAACCCTCGGCGCTGGGATTCAGCGCCGGTTGGTCCGACATCCGCTCGAAATGCAGGCCATCGGTGGCGCGCGCCAGGCCGAAGGAGCATTTGTAATCCTCGTGCGATTCGGCCGCCCGGTAGAGCAGCAAAACCTCTTTCCGCTCCGGATCATAGCAGGCTCCGGGATTGAAAACGGCCAAATCCTCCCACGGATGGTCCGGATGCGGAGACAGGATCGGGTTGCCCTCGAATCGCTGTAATTTCATAATTAAATCTGCGAGCGAGCTCCGGGATCACAAATACCACGGCGCGCGCAGCGGCCGGGAGGCAATGCGGGCCTGGGCCTCCGGGTCGTTGAGGAATTGCTCCTTTTGCGGATCC
The DNA here is from genome assembly GCA_964409245.1 of uncultured Verrucomicrobiota bacterium. GTDB lineage: Bacteria > Verrucomicrobiota > Verrucomicrobiia > Limisphaerales > UBA1319 > CAIMWS01. The sequence continues at coordinate 119,020 of CAYPCQ010000004.1, read as the reverse complement.
CAAGTCAGTTTGCGGCGCAACCGCAGCGCGGCGTCGGCCACATGGCACATTTGGTCCGTCAGGATGGCCTCTTCCACGGGGCAGATCGTCTGCACCCGGCTTTTCACCGAGTCCAGCAGGTCGCGGACATGGTTGTGGCTGCGCTTGAGCTGGACTTTGTAGCTCGCGGCTTTTTCATCCAGCAGTGATTCCGGTTGCACATGGATGCCCTCGCGGTCCACATGCACCCAGCCTTCGGTGCCCTCAAAAGAAGTTCCGTGGGTGCTGATGCGGCGGTAGTGGTTTTTCCATTCCTGGAAGAGCGGCCAGGGCTCGCCCGTGCCTGCCCCCGTGTTGCCGGCGTTGGGCGTGCCGATGAATTTCAGGGTCACCCCGTTGGCAAACTGGTAATTCACATCCCAGATGGTTGCGGTGTCGCACGCGCCGGAAGTCGGGATGCGTCCGGTTCCCTCGACGGCGATTGGTCCCGCAAAGAGAGCGGCCCCGCCGGCCCACACCGCGATGTCCATGGGATGGATGCCCCAGCCGGTGATGAACCCCAGCGAATAATCCGAGATGAACCACCAGGTTTTTTTGTAGCCGTCGTCGGAACACCGGTCCTCCGTGTAAGGCTTGAACGGGGCCGGACCGGTCCAAAAGTCATAATTCAGGGAAGGCGGCACCGGCACCATCCTGGTCGATCCGCCCGGGGCGCTGCCGGGCGCCCAGACATTGATGTGCTTCAGCTGGCCGATGCGGCCGTTGCGCACGATTTCACAGGCCAGCCGGAAGGCGTCCCCCGAGCGCTGCTGGGTGCCGAATTGGAACAGCCGCTTGCGGTTTTGCACTTCGGCCCGCAGCACCTGGTGCTCCGCCAGGCTCAATGCCAGCGGTTTCTCCACATATACATCCTTGCCGGCCCGCAGCGCCGCCAGGGCGGCTGGCACGTGCCAGTGGTCCGGCGTGGCCACGAGCACCACATCGATATCAGCCCGGGCTACCAGCTCGCGGAAATCCCCATAAGCCGCGCAATCCTGGTTTTTGTAGTGCTGGTTGACCTGGTTGCGGGCCAGCTCCAGCTGGTCCTTTTTCACGTCGCACACCGCCACCACGCGGGCGTCCTTCTGGGCCAGGAAATTGCTCATGTCGCCCCGGCCTTGGGGGCCCACCCCCACGCAGCCCACCGTGATGCGTTCGCTGGCGGCGGTGGTTCCTTCCGCCCCGAGCGCCGTGGCGGGAGCCAGGGAGGGTGCCACCATGGTCGCGATCGATGCTCCCGCGGCTTGTTTCAGGAAGCCGCGCCGTGTCATTGGTTTTATTGGTCGCATAGTCGGATTCTCTTTTTCGATATTGATAGCCTGATTCTGTCCCAAGGTCACTCTTAAACCGTAACCGGTGCTTAGGGCTTCTTTTCCTCGGGATCTTTTGCGAATCGCTCGAGGAATTTTTCCGGCGTCAGCCCGGACTCGTTCAAATGGGTGATTTTGCTCCAGCCGGCCGGCCCGGGGCCGGTGGCCGTCTCCAAAAATTCCCTGGCCACCGCTTTGCGGGAGGAATCCAGCGGCCATTGAGCTTCCAGCTTCCGGCACTCATCCCTTAGCTGGGTCCAGCGCACCAGCCAGGCGTAGCGCACCGGCAGGTGCCCCAGCCGCACCCGCCAGGCCAGGTCGGGATTGGATTCCACCGCCGCTTCCGCCCGCCGCCAAATGGCTTCGGCTTGGGCCAGGGTCTTGAATTTGAGGAATGGAACATCCGAGGGCGAAAAACAGGTCAGGTTGTGGCCTCGGGCCGCCTCCTGCATCAGGTTCATGTAATCGGCGATGGGTTGGGCCGCCGGGCCATAATAACCTTCCAGGAATTCCCGGATCAGCGCCCGGTCGTCCAGGCGGGGATCCCACAATAGCTGGGCCAGCACCCAGGCCCGCAGCTCCGCCATTTCCGCGCCTTGGGACTGATAGGCGCCTTGCTCAAACAGGCCCCGCACATGGTGCTGCTGGAAAAAGCGCACGTTCGGCCCCAACGAATACCAATTGGGATGCGGTTGCAGGTAGTGCGCAAAATCGGTCGTGTAATCCCAGATGTATAACCGGTCGCTGATCCGCGACCAATCCTGGATGTCCCTGGCGAAGGCGGCATTGGCGGGGGCGTCCAGCGGCACCGCGAAATTGCACTCGATGCTGCAGAGCCGCACGATCACGTTGGGCCGCGGCTTCAGGTTTTTGGGGGCTTTGCGCGTGTATTGGTAGGCCAGCGTGTCGATGGCCACCTGGGGGAATTCCGGCCCGATCTTTTCCGCCACGTAATTGACGAAGCTCAGCATGGATCCCGCCGGGCCGCCCTCTGCGTCGTCGATCGCTTTGCAGCCGGGGCATTCGCAGGCGCCGTACCAGTCGTTCTGCGACACCGAGATGATCCGGGCCGCGGGCGATTCCTTGAGCCATTCGCGCACCCGCTGCACCACAAAGTCCCGCAATTCCGGGCTGGCCAGGCAGAGCTGCGCGTGGTCTGTGGTGCGCTTGCCTTTGCGGTAGCTGTACCATTCCGGGTGTTCCTTGAAATATTTTTCCGGGGGCGCCAGCGGGTAGAACGTGTGCACAAAGCCTTTGTAGGCGATTTTCCCGCCCATCTCGTCGGTCAGCCGCGCGCTCTGGCTGTTGGAAAAATTCCGCACCGCCCAATCCCCGTCGAAAGCCAGATACCAAAACGGATCCCGCGATTCAAACGGCGGTTGGTAACGGACGTTCAACTCCCCCAGCACCAACGATTCATTGCGTGGCATGCGGGTGGCCCAAGGGGTCCACCAGCGCGCCTGGCACTCCCGCTGCAAAAAATACGAGACCGCATAGAGTGTCCCGCGCGGCCGCCCGCCCGCCAGCAGCAGCCAGTCGCCGCTGGTTTTGATGACGATTTCCTCCTGGCCGAGCTGGTCGAAAGGCACCTCCGGGAATTTTTCCCGGGCCACCGGGCCGGCGCCGATCAGGATGGCCTGCGCGGGCGTCCCACCGCTGGCCTCGCGGACTTCGAAATCCGCTCCGGTGATCGTTTTCAAGGTGGCGGCCAGTTCGCGCGCGGCGCGCAGTTCCGGCGCGGTGGCTCCAGCTTGCGTGAGGATGGGGACTTGGGCCTTCCCGGCTTGGGTGAGAGACAGGCCGGCGTTGCTGACTGGGGAGCCAATCAGGGTGATGAGCAGGATGCAAAGGATGATTTTCATGGGCGTGATTTCGGTTTGCGCGCCTGGCTTGCCAGCAGCATGAATGCCAGGCCGTTTTTTCATCATTCAAAAGCGGCCGGTTCCCCATCGCTTTGGCGGGTGCGGGAAACCGGCCATTGCCATTATGGATCAGGCGATGAAGCTGTAATCGTAAGGTTTGCGCATTTCGCGCGCCACCCACGTATTGGCCTCGTAGTCATCCACGAATTTTTCCTTCTCCGGATCCCATTTCAGCGGCCGGTTCAGGCGCACTGAGAGAACTCCCAGGTGGGCTACCGAAATCGAGCGGTGCCCGATTTCGACATCGCAGATTGGGTCTTTGCGCGAGCGGATGCATTCAAAGAAATTGCCCATGTGGTTGTCGCTCTTGTAAAGCCGTGTGGCTCCGGCTGGGAGCGGTTCTTCCAGCATTTCCGGCCGGCTCGCCTTGATGGCTTCCCGGCTGACGAAAATCCAGCCATCCGTCCCTTCAAACCGCACCCCGTTGGGCGCCTGGTTCGTGATGGCCATTTGCACCCCGTTGGCATAGCGGCAATGGATGAGGTAATCGCACGCTGCGGTGTAGCCGCCCGGCACCATTTCCTTCAGGGACCGGCCCCAGACTTCGATCGGGCCGCTGCGTTCGGTGCCGTTGCCCCATTGGGCGATGTCGTTGTGGTGGGCGCCCCAATCGGTCATCTGGCCGCCGGAATAGTCGTACCACCAGCGGAAGTCCCAGTGGCAGCGGCGTGGGGTGTAGTCCGCCTTGGGGGCTTGTCCCTGGTAGAAATCCCAATCCAGCCCGGCCGGGGATTTTTCACCGGGGAACGGTCCACTGCGGGGGCCGGTCGGCAGGCCGGAGACCATGTATTGCAGCTTGCCGATGCGCCCGTTGCGGACCAGCTCGCAGGCCAGCCGGAACCGGGCGTCACTGCGCTGCTGGCTGCCCACCTGGAGGATGGCTTTGTTCCGGCGCACCGCCCGGACCAGGCGCCTGCCTTCGTCGATGGTCAGGGTCAGCGGTTTTTCCGAGTAAACATCCCGGCCGGATTGCACCGCCAGCAGGTTCACCAGGGTGTGCCAGTGGTCGGGCGTGCCGTTGATGATCACATGCACATCATCGCGATCCATCACCTTCCGGAAATCCTTGTATTTGTGCGGCGCGTTGAATTGCTTGGCCGCTTCCTCCAGGTGCCCCTCGTCCACATCGCATACCGCCACCACATTCCCGAAATTACGGGCCCAGTTGCAATCCCCCCGGCCCTGGCCCCCGCAGCCGACCAGCGCGATGCCGGGTTTGTCATTGGCGGACAAGGTCTTGGGAGCGGCCGCCTGGCTCATGGTCTCCTCCAGGTACCAAGCCGGCAGGGAGGCCGCCAAGGCACCCAGGCCGGTGGACTTCAGGAAACTCCGACGTGTGACGATATTCAAGGTGTTCATTCCCGCTATTCCGCCTTGGATGCGGCGCAAAGTCAATGGGGAAAGAAACATGGGCGAATCCGCAGGCCCGGTGGGCACGCGCCACGTTCCTTTTCCGGCCAGCGTCTGCCTGGCCGTCATTGCCGGCCGGCCGGGATGTTAAAATAGCATTGCCACCCGGAGCCGCCGGAACTGGCGCCCAGGGTGATTGCCCGGGAGTTCCACCACGTCACATGCCCATCTTCAAACAAGAAATTGCCGCCATCGGGCACCCCCTTGGCTCCCGGGTGCGTGCCACAGGCGACGTTCCGGTTGTTGTAACTGGTGGTCCAGCGCAATCTCGAATCCAGGAGATCCTTGGCCGCCGGACCATTAGCCTGATTCTTGTCGATTAACACCGGCGCCAGGCGGTTGGTTCCCATGCCCATCTTTTGCCGGTAAAACCACTGGTCAGTCCCCAACCCCTGCACTCCCCACGCCCCCATGGAATTGTTCGCGCGCCCTGGCAAATAGAAATAGCCGAGGAGTTGGGCCGTGTTGTCCACGGTGATATTGTCCGCCTCGAAGACGCGGTGCCAGACCTCGGTGGGGCAAAACAGGACGTCGTTTTTGGTGCGGCTGATTTGCCTGGTGCTGCGCTGGTTCTTCAACAGGTATTTATTCCAGAAATTACTCATGTCGGGCATCATCCAGCTTAGATCATACCCGTTCGGGTTGTAAGGGAATGAGTTGTTGCAGTCCGCCGCATACATGGCCAGGGCAACGCCCCACTGTTTCTGATTGCTCGCACAGAGGGTTTTGAGCGCCTTGGCTTTGGCCTTGGCCAGCGCTGGAAGCAGCATGCCGGCAAGGATGGCAATGATCGCGATGACGACAAGGAGCTCTATCAAGGTGAAAGCCCTTTGCACCAAGGAGTTTATCCTGGCTGTAATTTGCATAAGATCGATTGAGTTTGTTGAGGGCATCCTCGCCGGTTTTCTGGCGGATGTCAAACCCGGCAACAACCCAACCGTATAAAATCGGCCCGCTGGGAATCCGGCTGCTTTTGGGGGCGCTGGCTGCGGCCGATTATTGCGCATTGAAATCCCCCCCGCGATTTTGTTAGAAATGGCCGATATGAATTTGGACGACACGCAGAAAATCAAAGTTTCCCAGTGGATTCAGCAGGGTCTCAAGGTTTCGGAAATCCAGGATCGCATGTTCAAGGAACTGGAAATCCGGATCAGTTACATGGAGTTGCGTTTGCTGCTGTCCGAACTCAGTTTAACTCCCAAAGATCCCGCCCCGGCGCCGCCACCCAAGCCGCTGCCTGCCAAAGCGGCCCTGGCTGAATCCCCCTTGGCCGATCCGGAGGACGACCTGCCGGAGGATGCCGACTTGGAAGCTGAAGATCTGCCGGATTCCTCCTCGGCGGTTTCCGTCTCAGTGGATCAGCTCGCTTATCCTGGCACGGTGGTCAGCGGGAAGGTGACCTTTTCCGACGGGGTCACCGCGGTGTGGCGGATTGATCAGCAGGGCCGCACCGGACTGGCTCCCAGCCAGCCTGGCTACCGGCCGAATCCGGCGGACATGGCCGCCTTCCAGCAAGGCTTGAGCCGGGAACTGCGGAAATTGGGATATTGTTGATTTTCCCGGGCGCCCTGGGAATTGACAGCCTCAACTTGAACTGGCGGACATCATAATTTTTACGGATATGGAATTGACGGTGGAAATGTTTGAAGGGGAATTGGCCGAGGCGTTGAAGATTTACGAGAAATACGTCATTTGCCTCGAAAAAACCCCGGATGACTGCCGGGCCTCCCTCGTTTCGCTGACCACCAAGGCCATCAAGGCTTATGCCACCCGTGCTCCGCACTTAAGGCACGGCATCGCTTTGGATCAATTCCATACCATCATCATCAGCCAGGCGGAGGGGCCGCGGCCGCTGTGCGGCATCTACTTCAACCTTCATTCGCCTTACAAAAAACCACCCGAAAAACCCAAAACCACCCTTGCTTGAGCCGCGGTGGCGGGGTGCCACCCTCCCGGCCAGGCCACGATGCCTATGAAACGCCGAACTTTCCTGCGCCGGTTGGGGGCCGCTTCGGCGGCCGTTTCCTTGGTCCCGTCTGTGCCGGCTGGCGAGCCGGCGGCGGCCCCTGCCGCTGATGCGTTGGCCAAATCCACCGAAGTGCGGTTGGAATGGTTGCGGCCCCGGCAGATCGAGGCAGCCATGAAACAATGCCCGGTGCTGTTCCAGCCTTTGGGCACCATTGAGTGGCATGGCTGCCAAAATGTGGTGGGTTTGGACGCGGTGAAAGCCCATGCTTTGTGCATTCAGGCCGCCCAGCGCGGCGGCGGCCTCGTGGCCCCGCCCCTGTTCGGTGGGGTGGGTGGCCTGAATGAGCCGCATACCTTCGTCATGGAACCGGAGGACGATGTGTTTTCCAACCTGCTCCGCCCCTGGGTGGAACGGTTTTGCCGCGAGGCTGTCCGCCAGGGATTCCGGGCGGTGATCATCCTCACGGGCCATTATGGGGCCGCCCAGCAGATCGTAGTGCGCGAACTGGCCGCGCGTCTGACCCGCATCCTGGCCGTCCCGGTTTTGGGCACCCCTGAATATTGGCTGGCCTTGGATGCCGGCTACCTCGGGGACCATGCGGCCTGGGGGGAGACTTCCCTGATGCTTCATCTCCAGCCTGCCAGCGTGGATTTGGGCCAGTTGGGCGAGGCCCCTCATAAGGGTGTTCATGGGCGCGACCCCAAAACCACCGCCACCGCCGCCGATGGCCGGCGCCTGGCTGAAACCATCATTGGCCGGCTGGCCGCCCTGGCCAGCCAGATGCCCCAGTGGGATGCAGCCACGCGCGAGCGTTTTTTGCGCGCCGAGTCCGCCTTGGTGGAACGGCAGCTGCTGCTGGCTGGCCGGGAGAAAAGCACTTGGGCTGCCTGGCGGAACCTCGCCCCGATGACTCCCTACGGCCAATTATTGGTGGAGCGCAAGTTCGAGGAGATTGCCGGGCTCGCGGAAAAGTTGTAAATCCCAGCTCGGCCGGGGTGCGCGGGGAATTGGGAAACAAAAAGTGGCGTGAATTGCTTCACGCCACCAGTCTCCCAAACCTCTATAACCTCAACCCAAATAATTGCCTGACTACGGTCTAGGCATCGTAATACAGGAAGAATTCATACGGATGCGGGCGCAGCCGCAGCGCGTCGTGTTCCTTGCGCTTGGCGCTCACCCACATATCCAGGAAGTCGCGGCTGAATACGTCGCCCTTGAGCAGGTATTCGTGATCCGCTTCCAGGCAATCCAGCGCCTCGCCCAGGCTGCCAGGCACGCTGGGCACCTTCTTCAGCTCCTCCGGCGGCAGCTCGTAGATGTTCTTGTCCAGGGGTTCGCCTGGGTCGATCTTGTTCAGCACGCCATCCAACCCCGCCAGCATCAGGGCGGCAAAGGTCAGGTAAGGGTTGGCGGAAGGATCCGGCGGGCGGTATTCGATCCGTTTGGCCTTGGGATTGTCGCTATACATCGGGATGCGGACGGCCGCGCTGCGGTTGCGCGAGCTGTAGGCCAGGTTCACTGGCGCTTCGTAGCCTGGCACCAGCCGCTTGAAGGAATTGGTGGTGGGGCTGCAGATCGCGCACAGGGACCGTGCGTGCTTCAGGATGCCGCCGATATAATAGAGAGCCATCTGGCTCAGCCCGGCATATTCATTGCCGGCGAACAGCGGCTTGCCTTTTTTCCAAAGCGATTGATGCACGTGCATCCCGGAGCCATTGTCCCCAAACAGCGGCTTGGGCATGAAGGTGGCCGTTTTGTTGTGCTTGCGGGCCACATTCTTCACCACGTAACGGTAAACCATCATCTTGTCGGCCGCGCGCATGAGGGAATCAAAGCGGTAATCGATTTCCGCCTGGCCAGCGGTGGCCACTTCGTGGTGCTGGCGCTCGATCGGCACCCCGAGCTGCTCCATCACCAGCACCATTTCCGTGCGGATGTCCTGCTGGGTGTCCGAGGGCGCCACGGGGAAATAGCCCTCTTTGTGGCGGATCTTGTAACCGAGGTTGGGCATCTCGTCATTGCCGGAATTCCAGATGCCTTCGCTGGAATCCACCGTATAGAAGCAGCCGTTGGTCTTGGCATCGTACTGCACATTGTCGAAGATGAAAAATTCGGCTTCCGGCCCCATGTAACAGGTGTCCGCCAGGCCCGTGCTTAGCAGGTATTTCTCGGCGCGCTGTGCGATGCCCCGCGGGTCACGGTTGTAGGCTTCCTTGGTGCCGGTCTCGGCGATCGTGCAGGTCAGGCTCAAAGTGGGCACTGCGCAGAAAGGATCCATGAACGCCGTGGCCGGGTCCGGCATGGCCAGCATGTCCGAGGCTTCGATGCTCTTCCAGCCCCGGATGGAGGATCCGTCAAATCCCAAGCCTTCCGCGAAGGCGTCTTCCGTCAATTCTGCGATCGGCATGCTGAAATGCTGCCAGATCCCGAAGGTGTCCACGAATTTGATGTCCACCATTTTGGCCTCGTTTTTACGGGCCAGTTCTAATACGCTTTTGGGTGTACTCATTGTTTGTTCTTTTATGTGCTGCGTCGCCGCCTGCCGTTCCGGTTTTCCAGATCCGCCCGGCAGGGGCGACGCTTGATTGTTTTGGTTAAAATTGGCTCTTAGCCGTGATACGCTTCCTCACCGTGTTCCGCCAGGTCGAGGCCGATTGTTTCAACTTCCTCAGAGGGGCGCAATCCAATTATGGCTTTGACAATGAAGGCGATGATGGTCGTCATTACCACCGCCAGGATCACCGTGATGGCCATCGCCTTCAGCTGTTCCAGCCAGAGGCCGTGCCCCACCAGCTTGCCCAAGCCATTGGCGGCGCTGGGCGTCCCGGCCGCTCCGGAAAGGTTGGAGTTGACGGACGCATTGGCCAGCACGCCGGTGAGGAACGCCCCCAGCGAGCCGCCCACCGCGTGGACGCCAAACGTGTCCAGCGCATCGTCGTAGCCCAGCCAGCCTTTCAGTTTGTAACAGGCGACGAACGGCACCAGGCCGGCCGCGATACCGATAATTATAGCGCCGGACGGATCTATGAACCCGGTGGCAGGAGTCACAACCACCAGACCCGCCACGGCGCCAGAGCAGAATCCCAGGATGCTTGGCTTGCCTTTCAGCAAGTACTCAGCCATGGCCCACACAAAGGAGGCCACCGCTGTCGCCAGCGTCGTGGTCATGAATGCGTTGGCGGCTATGCCATCCGCGGCCACTGCGCTGCCCGCGTTGAACCCATACCAGCCCACCCACAGCATGCCGGTGCCCACCATACAGAGCACCATGCTGTGCGGAGGCATGGGTTCTTTCGGGAATCCCAGCCGTTTACCCAGGATAAGACATAAAATCAGGGCGGACCATCCCGAGGACATGTGCACCACGGTACCACCCGCGAAATCGATCGCTTTGATCTTTGCGTCCCCGTTCCAGACGCCATTCATGAAACCATCAATGCCCCACACCATGTGGGCCAGCGGAAAGTAAACCAGGAACATCCACAGCGTCATGAAGAGCAGGATGGCCGAGAACTTCATGCGCTCCGCGATCGCGCCGATGATCAGTGCCGGGGTGATGATCGCAAACATCAGCTGGTACATTGAAAACACATTGTGCGAGACCCACCCTGCGTAATCGGTGTTGGGATTTGAATCCACACCTTTCAGGAAGGCGAAGGTTGTCCCGCCCAGGAACGGGCTGCCTTTGGCAAAAACAAAGCTGTAGCCCACCGCCCACCACAGGATGGTCACCAAACCGGCTAAACCCAGGCATTGGGCCAGCACGGACAGCACATTTTTCCGCCTCACCAGGCCGCCGTAAAACAGCGCCAGGCCGGGCAGCGTCATGAAGAGCACCAGCGCGGAGGAGGTCATCATCCAGCCATTGTGCCCCGGGCCGGCCCCGGAAACTTTGCTCGTTTTCTTGACGGCATCCGTGGCGCGGGCCCCGTTGTTCACGTAGGCTTCCAAATCCGCCAGCCGTTCCTCCATCGTGGGTTCGGTGTTGGTCGTGGTTGCCGCCGCCGCCGCTTGGGCAGCTGCATTGGTCACCGCCGCCGCCACCGCGTTGACGGCGGCCGGTGGGGTGGGGGTATCGGCGGCGGCCAGGTTCCAAACCGGCCCTGCCGCTGCCAGGCATATGCCAACTACAAGCATTAATCTTTTCATAAGTTTTTCAGCTGCAAAATTCGTTTTCAGGAAGGCCAAAGCCTACACCGCTTGATCGCCCTTTTCCTCGGTCCGGATCCGGATGGCTTGTTCGATGGAGTAAACAAACACTTTTCCATCCCCAATCTTGCCCGTTTTCGCCGCCTTGATGATCGCCGCCACTGCCGGTTCCCATTGATTGTCTCCCAGCACAATTTCCAGTTTGATTTTGGGCAGAAAATCGACCGTATATTCACTGCCGCGGTAAATTTCGGTATGGCCTTTCTGCCGTCCAAAACCCTTCACCTCGGAAACCGTCATTCCCTCGATGCCCATATCGCCCAGGGCGTCCTTTACTTCCTCAAGCTTGAATGGCTTGATGATCGCTTCGATTTTTTTCATAATTCTGTTCCAGTTTAAAAACACCTTAGTTCCAGACCCGACTCTTCGGCCTTGAGCAAGTAGAGTGCCAAACCGGTATCGCCTGATCTTTGATGCTGTAAGTCCTTTGTGTGGAGTATGATGTATTAAAATTAAGAATTACGTTTTCAGGCAGCCTTGGGGGAAGTGGTTTTTATTATACAGGATGGTCCTATTTGGACAGTGTATAAAACTGCACTGTGGTGTGCCTTTATAATGTGGATTAGCCCATAAGTCTTCCAAAACAGAAACAGCCGGATAATCCGGGAAAAGCCCGGAATACCAATGACTTACAACAATATGACAGGCGCAAAAATATTCCAAAATTTTCAAGGGGTTGATAAATATTCCAAAACCGGTCCGGTAAGCCCATTATATTGCAGCGCAATGAGTTGTGAAACTTTGGACATCGGTTTTGGAAAAATTATGGCCGCAAAATAGGGGGTGCGGGGTGCGGGGTGGTTTTCCTGAAATCCGACTGCAAACCGGTTTCAATGCTGGTTCACGATAGTTTAAGACAGGTTGCAATGGGGCTTGGCGTCCAGGTGCCGGGGGGCGGGCGAAGATGGGTAACAGCGATCCCTGTTTGGGTGAAGTTAAGCGGTTTTAAGTTAATGTAACTGGTCAGCCGGGCCAGCCGGGATAAAAAAAGCCGGTCCCGAATCGGAACCGGCCTTTACGTTCAATATTAGAGGTTGGTGGCGTTATGGTTTTGGGTTCAGCAGATGCAGACAGGCTTTTTCGTGCATTTTCCAGGCCAGCTTCAATAGGCTCGATTTCTGCCCGACTGGGGTCTCATCCAGTTCGGTTCCGTAGCCTTCGCGAGCGCTGGCATATTCCACCAGCGCCAGGGCGGTGGCCAAATTCGCGCTGTCAACCGGGCGGTTTTCATCAACCAGGCCAACCAGGCCAGCCAGGATATCTACGGATTCAAGGACAACTCCGCAGATATCCTGAATCCATAGTTCTGTCTCACGAGAACAAGTCCCAAGCAAGCCGGGGATCTGCATGAAGGAAAGTTTCTCAATGCCTTTCAGGCTGAATTCACGACCGCGCATGCTATGGGCAATGACCAGAATTTCGCACAATCCTATTCTTTTGGAGGGGTCTTCGATTTTGGGGATCACCTGGGTGCGTATTTCCAATTCCCAGGCTGAGAAAACCTTCAACAAAAACGGCAATATATCCTCATAAAGACAAAGCCCGCAAAACAGCCCAGGCAATTCCAAGACAATGTATCCACCCTCCCATGAATCGTCCCATTCCACGCGCTCGGCTTCGGTCTTGGGTTCTCTTTTCGGAAGTTCCTGGGGCGGTTGCCAGAATTGAGCCGATCGGTTGATTTCCTGGCTGGTTGTGCTATTCTGCGCCGAGGTCTGAACTGAGGTTTTCATTCGATTGTTTCCTTGGTTTGGGTCTCGTGCCCTTGGTTGTGCTGTTATCACTTCCAAGGGTTTTTTTGTTTTTGGTTTATGCGCTCCGCCTGGGTGACCCACTCCAGCAAGCGCAATGCAGGCTCTCCAGATGGCTTTTTAGCACCGGCCCACCATTGGTTGGGATGCTGCCTTGGAATACCCAAGGCCGGTGCCAAAGCGGACTTGGCACCCCGATTCAATGCGCATTGCTGCACGGGAATCATCAGGCCCGGTAGCCTGCTATCTGGGAATTGCACCGCGAAGATGTACCACTATAGCACGAGGAGTGTCAAAAAAAATGTGGTGGGATTTTTCCTGAGTGGCCAAGTTGCTTAATAAAGATCCGACTTGAACTCCGCCAACCTCTTTAAAACCGCCTCAGCCGTGTCCTTGGGGTATTTTTTCAGGACTTCTTGAACCACAACTATCAATTGGTTAGCACAATCCAAAAGGTGCTGGTCCGGCACCTTTATCATCAAGTCAAGAGCTAGTTTTTTCAAGGTATCGGCCATGAAGTAACGGTCAATTTCGTCGGCAGAAAATCGAAAACTATCCCAATTCTGGGTTATTCGGTGCTTCAACATTTGATCATAGGCGGTGCTAAACAAGTCAGGAATCCACGCCTCAATTTCCTCGGGCTTTGGAATCCCAAAATCCTGTTGGCAGATTGGAAGGCCAGTCGCCAACCAACCCAGATTGATTTTGAACGCGGAATGGATTTTAAGGGCTACACCGCACTTGAGAGCCGTTCGCCCATGTTCAAGGTTGGCTATTGTGGAGCTATCCAAACCAATGCGCTGACCAAAGCCAACCCGCGACAATTGTTGGGAGCACCGAAATTTTTTTAACCGTTGCAGTATTTGCAACTCTCTGGCTGGCAATGGATTAGTAAGCGGCACCAATATAAGTCTAGCGACTCCGGAAATTTTTTCATTAAAAATCTTGCAGTACACGGAACATGCACTGTATATTGTGCTCCAGGATGTGCATGAGCCACACGATTTCCGACATTGAAACCGCCGCAATCCTTGACCAGGTCAAGGTGATGATGCTTCGTCGCGGGCTCGACCGAAAGCAACTGGCCGGACTCTGCGGCGTCAGCCACCGCACTTTGGAAAATTGGTTTACCGGCCACCTGGTTGCCAAGCGGGCCAGGACACTTATTGAAGCGGCGCTCGATTTTCCATTTTTCACTTCGGTGGCCGAGTGGCGCTCAATTCAGGCCATTCGGAAGGCCATCGGCACCGACCCGCGCCTGCTGGGCGTGCCCGCGCTTCTCTGCATCGCCCGGGCCAGGGGAATTCCGGGTCGCGCGGCGCGCAACCGGGCGGCTCTCCTGGCGCTATTGGCGGACCATTTTCAGAAAAACAGACACCAAATACACCATTATGGCACCAAAAAAACAAAACGCACCGAAGGCTGACAGCCTCGACACGCGCCTGGCGCTGCTGGCGGAATTGGAAACTCAATTCGGTCAGGCACGGGCATCCCTGGAGGAACAGCGCCTGCAAGAGCAGCAACTGCTCCGCACCATCGACGTAAGCAACCCTGCGGATTTCAGCTTGCTTTCAGGCGTCCGCGTCAAGCTGGAGATTTTCCCCCGAAAAATCAGCGCCCTCGAGGAGCAGATTGGCGCTCTCCGGGGTGAATTGGATGCTGATCTGACCGCCCTTTCCACCCAAGTGGATACCGCGTTCGCTTCGTTCCTGGATCGCGCCCGGAGCCGTGCGGCCGAGGCCCTCGGGGCGTTTCATTCGGTGCCCCATGAGCGCGCTGAACTTACGGCGCGCATCAACGGGGGCTCGCCATTCGTGGAGATTCATTCGCGCGCCCAAACGGCCCGATACCGGCTTTCCCAGCACATGGATCATCCAGCGCTCGCCGCCGCCGAGCTCCAGGGCTGCTTGAACGACCTGGCCAATCTCTGATTCTCTATGGGTTTTTCAATTACCAACGGCGGTTTGCTCCAAGTTTTCCCTTTCGGACGGTTCCCGCACCCATCGGGTGTCGTCGAGATCCTCGATGAACAGGCCGCCCGGGAGATCGTGAGGAACTTTTGCAACCGGGCATGCCCGGTGCCGGTGGATTTCGACCACCTGGGGGGCGGTGCGGGCGGGCATGGCGGCATCGCGGGGACGCTGACGGAGCTTTTCGCGCGCCCGGATGGTCTTTGGGCGTCCGCCGCCTGGTCCACCGCCGGTGGCACCGCGATCCGCAATGGCCGCTACCGGTTTCTCAGCCCGGTTTTCGCACAGTTGGAGAACGTCCGGGACCGGGAGATCCGCCCGCGCGGGCTATCGGCGCTTGCCCTGACCAACACCCCGGTTATCCGCGGCCAGCCGCTGACCACGATTGCCATTGACGGCACGCCGATCGATCGGGCCAAGGCCCAGCTAGCCGCCGCCTTGGCTATCCAAAAAAAGCATGGCGGGCGGTTTTCTGCCGCGTGGGATCGCGCCCGGCTCGCCCAGCCTGGACTTTTCGAATGACACGGCCAAAGACGCCAGGCTCGGTATCCATCCCGGTGGTTTTTGCTTCTCAGCAACCCGCAGGGGCCGCCCCCGTTTTTGGTTGCGGGGGCGGCTCCAGCCGCCTGGCCAGTGTCTTGGCGGCGGTTTCCAAGGTGTCCGGGGTGAACGCTGACGCGATTCTGGGCAAATCCCGCCGCCGGGACGTGGCGGATGCCCGGCGGCTGGCGATTTTTGCTGCGCACGCGGCGGAGCCTGGTTTGTCTTCCGGCAAGCTGGCGGTTTTTTTCCGGGTCAGCCGGACCTGCATTCCGGTATCGCTTCGGAAGCACCGCCAGCTTGCCCTGAACGAAGCGTCAATCGAGCGGCAAACAGCATTGGTGCTGGAAGCCCTCCAAATCAAGGGAACGCTCTAGAATGGCTTTTAACGCGCCGCAACTCCGGGGGGTATCAACCTGCCACCCGCCCGCCACGAACGAAAATGCAACGGGATTCCGGCGAATTGCAACGGGGTTGGCAAACGGAGGAGGGTTGTGAACGGCTGGCGGGACAGTTACAACCCGATCCGGGGGTTGGCCATCGCCCACGCGGCCGCCCTCCTGGAGGCCGGGGAGCGCGGGGCCTACGCGGACTTACAGTGGCTTTATCGATCCCTGGAGCGGCGGGATGAGGTAACGAGCGCGTTGCTCAGCCGGTTTGAGGGCGGAATCTTGCGTTATGATTGGGATTGCGTGGCGTTTGACGCGAGCGACCTGGCAGCGGCACAACTCCAGGTGCTGCGGGCGGCTTACGAGCGGATCGACAACCTGCGCGCGGCGATCACCTTCCTGGTTTCCGCCCGGTTCCGGGGTTTTGCCCACTTGGAGCGCCATTATCGGGACGGGAACGCGAAGGTTGCCGTCCGCCTGGAGCCGGTGCCGCAGTGGCTTTGGATCCGGAAGGGGCCGAATTCGCCTTGGGAATTCAACCAGGCGGCCAAATCGGGGGTCAATTACGGCCAGCCAATCAATCCGGCAAATTTCATCATCCGCGAGTTCCCGCGCCCGATCAACGAGATCGGCCTGATTTCCTTTGTCCGAAAATCGATGGCCCAAAAAGACTGGGACGCCTACGTTGAGACTTTCGGAATTCCTCCAATTTTTGTCGAAGGCCCGCCCAACGTGCCCACCGGCCAGGAGGAGGATTACCAGGCGGCCGCCGAGGCCATCATCAGCAATTCGCGGGGCTACCTGCCGCACGGATCGGACGTGATCACGCTGGACCACTCGGACACCGGCGGCCGCCCGTTCAAGGAACACATCCGCTGCCAGATGGAGCGGACGGTGCTGGCGGGCACTTCCGGCCTGCTCACGATGCTGACGGTGGGCGGGGATGGCGGCGGCGGGCAGGCCCACGCGCATCATCGCGCCTGGCTGAAGATCCTGGCGGGCGAAGCGACGCTCGTCCAGGAGGTGTTCCGCGACCAGTTCGACCGGCCCTTATTACAGGCCGCCTTCCCTGGCCAGCCGGTGCTGGCGGGGTTCAGCCTGGGGGCGCGGCAGGGCACGGGCATTGATGGCCACATTGCGGGGTTTTGCGGCCTGGCGAAGGCTGGCTACCGCGTGGCCGCACGCGAAATTCTGGAAAAAACCGGGTTCCGGCTGGAGGGCGCATAACATTCTTAGCGGCTGTGGCTTGGCCGCGAGTCCGCCGCTTCCGAAAAAAAATCAACGACATGAGCGAAAACCAAACAAACAGTGAACTGATGAACGCCCGGCAGGTTGCCTCTTTCTTTGGCGTTTGCCGCCATACAGTCCGGGCGTGGACCGCCGCCGGGAAGCTCCCCTGCGTCCGGATTACTGCCAGGGTGATCCGGTTCCGGCGCGAGGATGTGGACCGCCTGGCCGCCGCCTCCGTGGCCCAAAGCGAAATCCGCCCAAACCCATAAACTTCCAAGTGCGCCGCAAAATTCATTTTTCAATCCGCGATCCGCGGGGCGTTTTCGAGCGGGCCGCTCTGCGTGGGGCCGCCGTCATGTGCTACGCCCGGAAAATCGCGGGCGGAGCGCTGCAAAAGCGCGCCATCACGAATACGCTTAATGCCTTCGGCCCGCGCCGGTTCAGCGCCACCACGCTTCTGCGGTGGGTCAAGCGGTTCCGCGCCTTCGGGTTGGCTGGACTTTTGGAGTTCAAGCGCGGGCGCGTCGGCCGCAAGCGCGGGCGGGCTTTGCCTGCCCCGGTCAACCCGGCTTTGAATTAGCATGGAACCGTCCGTTTTCACCGCCTCCCAGATAGCCAGCGGCCTTGGCATAGACCGCAAGACGGTTGCGGGCATGCTGGATGGAATCGCCCCGACTTCAACGGTTGTGCTATCTGGCAACCAGGCTGGGGCGTGGGCGGTCAATGTTTTTCCGGCGGCCCTGCGGGCGCGGCTGGAGGAGATGGCGGCCGCAAAGAATTGCCGTTCGATTGCTGACTATTTGGCCAGCCGCGAACAGCCATGGAAGGCGCCTGTAGCCATCAGCAAGGTGCGGGGCTGTTTTGTGCAGAAAGCGAATCTTTTGCGGGAGGCCTTGGAAAAACCGATTCGCCAATCCATGGCGGGGGAGCTTTCCGGCTCCGCTTTAACCGAACTTGGCCTGGCCGAGTATAGCCGGATTCATGGGTATGCCATCGCGGCCAGGCATTGGCGGCGGCTTTTTGAGCGGGTCATGGATCGGGATCGTGGTTTTGGGGACTTCCAGCGGCTGGATCTTTACCTGGATGAGTCTGCGTTTGCAGCCCCCGTGCAAAGCCGGGACATGGCTCGTGCAGCCGGTTTGCACCGCGCCTTGGATGATGTCCTGGACAACCTGGAAAACCGTTCAAATCCTACGCGGGATGACCGGGCCTGGCTGCTGCACAACGTCTTTGAGCATTTTGAGGTTTTGGCCGATGGGTGCCAGGATTCTGCGGCGCAGAAAAAGGCCAAAAAATCGCTGGTCCATTATGTTTATGCAGCGGTTCCAGCCGTGGCCAAAAACATCGCCGCCTTCGATAAGGATTTCCGGACGTGCTTCAAGCGCTGGGCTGCTGGCGGCAAGACTGAGGATGCCATCCTGGACCGCCGCCACGACAAATCCGGCCATTACCGGCGGCCCGATTTCCATCGCGACGAGGATGTTATTGCCGGGTACGCCGTATTGCTGGGCGGCAACGAGAGCCTGGCCATGCGGGAGGCCATGAAACGGGGCGAGTTGAGCGAAGAGTTCCTGAGTTACTACCACCACGACCCGCGCCGTTACAAGAGCTACCTGGCAAAACGTGTCCGCGAAAACGTGACCCCTATCGTTGAGCGGCTGGCATCCATCCACCAGGGGGAACAGGCCGCCAAGCTCGCTGGCCCATACATCAAGCGGACCTGGGGCGATGATGTGGTGCGGCCGGGGGACTACTTTACGGCCGACGATATGACCCAGGACAACCGCACTTACCTGGCCACGGAGGTTTGGGTTCCTGGCGAGAACGGCGAGCCTTTGATGGGCGAAAACGGGCGGCCGGCGCTGCTGCGGGCGGAGTCTATATTTTTTGCCGATTTCGCATCCGACTACATCATTTGCTTCGTGCAGACCACGGGCCGGCTCAACGGCCTGCTCATCAAGGCTGGCATCGCGCGGGCGCACGACCAGGTAGGACTGCCCCGGCGGGGATTTTTCTTTGAGAACGGGGTGTGGGCTTCGCGGTTCATCCACGGGGAAAAAGGCTTGAACGGGGGGCTTCACTTCCGGGATTTTGAGCGCAACGCCTACAGCCAGTTTGGCATTGAAGTCCACCACCATGAAGCGCGAAATCCGAGGGCCAAGCCCATGGAATCCATCTTCCGGCGGTTGCAGCAGCATTTGCCGCTGCTGCCGGGATATACCGGATCGAATGAGCGGCTGGCTGGTTTTGAACGCACCAGCGAGGTTTTTTCGGCCGTCCGATCCGGCAAGGCGGATGCCGCCAGCCAGCTTTTGTCGCTGCCGCGCTATTGCGAGTTGCTCAGCGGAATCGTTACTGAGTTCAACGAGGAACCGCAAAACGGGGCGCGTCTTGCGGGCCGTTCTCCATTGGAGGCGTGGCGCGAATCGGTTGACCAGCACCCCCTGAGGAAGCTGCACCCCGAGGAGCGTTATTTGCTGGCCACCCATTGCCGCCAGCAGACGGTTACCGCACGCGGGATCATCCTCAACAAGGTTCCGTATTCAAACAGCGCCTTGTTCAATTGGGTTGGCAAAAAGGTGCTGGTTTGGACCTTCCTGGAAACCCAGGACGAGATTGTGGTTTCGGGTTTGGACAAGAAAGAATTTTTTTCCGTCAAGGCGAACATCTTGCCCGCGACCGGTGCCACCAAAGACCAATTCGCGGCAGTGAAAGGCCAGATTTGTGGCTTCAACCGGCAGGCCAGGTTGGAGTATGACCGGATTGTCCACCCGGTGGTTTCCAATATCACCCGCGACACGCTGACCGACGGGCCGACCAAGGCGCTGGGGGCGTTCACGAACGAGGTGGCGGCGGCCGGGAAGGCCGAGAAAACCAGCCGGACCCGGACCCTGAACAAAATCGGCCAGGAGGCCCGGGCCGCCGGGTTTATCGCCCCCAAAAACCCGCGCAACCCGGCAGGGGTTTTGGCTGATCTGCAAAATTTGGACGAGTTGCGGGCGCGCATTCAGGCGCGCGAAAACAACGAAATTGAGGAACCAAATGGAAAATGATTTTTCAAGCGTCATGGGGTTGTTACCCGCGTGGCGGGAGCGGACTTCACCGATCTCGGCGGTTGATGTTGCGGCCAGGCTTCAGGATGCGCGTGAAATGCGCCTTCCGGAGCTGCTGCGGAAGATGCGCGAAAATCCCCGGATCGAAGAGCTGCTCTGGTTTATTCAGTGGGTTTCTCATCAGCCTGGCGGCCTGGAGAAATTCGCACACGATTTGATAATCCGGTTTCCAGAGCGGGTGGGGCTCAAGGGGATTCAGGTGGTTGGATTCCCGCTTGGCCGGAAGTATTCCGTGGCGGAGTTCGCGCAAATTTGGGCCGCAACGGTCGATAAGCACGATCTACTCGGATATCGCGACTATCTCAGTGATCTTTGCCTGCAAGGCGCTGAGAAGAATGCGACAGCGGACCAAATGGCCGATTTTTTGCGTTTCGAGCGAATTTTAATCAGCCCTGCCAAGGGCTTGCCTCCTGGGGACTTGAGGTTTTTGCAAAGCAGGCTGGAGGGGTTGACCCCGGAGTATTATTGGCTGGAGGGCGCTTCCCGAGTGTTGAGCGCGCTGCCTGGGTTTATGGTTGTCATTTGCACTGGCGATTGGGACGGCGGGCTTGAGTTTTCTGACTTCCAAGGCTTGGGGGATGCTCTGTTCAGCGCCATGGATGAACACGCCGCCGAGGTGGCTTGCTCCACCGCGGAAACCAGTGTCCGGCGTGAAATTTTCGAGGAACTCGATTATGGGCTCAGCCAGCGCCGGTCGGTTCGGATTTTTGGGGATAGCCGGTATGGGAAAACGGCTGCCGTCGAGACCTGGTGCGGCATGCGCCCTGGCATGGCCCGCATCGTGACCGTTCAGGATGGGAACCGGGAATGGGACTTTCTCGCTGAGCACGCCAAAGCGCTTGGGATACCTTTCAATCTTCACACAACCTTGAACGCTCTGAAGCGCGACGTGGAATTTGTGGTTCAGAACGGCAGGCTCTTTTTGGTTTATGATGAGGCCCATTTTCTCTTTCCTGCCAACTGCACCAAGGGAATGGTGCCGAAACGCCTGAACTGGGTGCGGCACCATGTGATCGACAAGCGCGTTGGGTGCGCTCTTTTTGCAACCCGGCAGTCTTTCAACCAGTCCATGGATGAATTTGTCAAAGTCACGCGTTACAATATGGATCAGTTTTTAGGGCGGATTTCCGGCACGCTGGTTTTGCGCCAAGTCCACGACCGCGAGGATTTGGCGGCCATTGCCCGCCTTAGGTTTCCGAAGCTTGACGAAGATTACATTCTCTATATTGTCTCGATTGCTGGAGTGAGTGAAGGATCACCGGCTACCATAGAGGACATCGCGAGCCGGGCTTTTTTCAACGCTGGGAAGGGCGGCCGGTCAAATGTGACACTTGGCGATATTCACGCGGCTTGCGAGCGCTTGGGCTTGAAACTACCTGAGGCTCAGGCCGCTAAACCGGTTGAAAATATTTTGCGCGGGGATGGCAACGGTCTTGCAAACTCCGTGAAAGCGCCTGGAATACCCCGGGGTTTTCAGCAGAAAGATGATTTTGAGGCGGAATCTGGCACTGGCGGTTTGGACGGTTTTACGAACAAACGCGCGGCGGGAATGTCATCCAATAAACCGGATTCCCGGGCCTTGGTTGGGTGTGCAGCCGTGTAATTTTGGTTAGATAACGTTAAAGCGAACCCTCTGAAAAAGAGGGTTTTACCACGTACCCCCACTATTTTGGACATCCCGGACTCACATTATGGAAAAGTTATCGACCAACGTACATATTTCAAGCTCCAAAAGCTTCAATAAAATAATAGGCTTTTCATTGGCTTCAGGTTAATTACGATACCAGCCATGAAACATAAGGGAAAAGCGCGGCAAGCTGGGTATCGGATCATCCAGTGGAGCTTGGTTTTCCTGCTGGCGATCCTCGGGGGCGGCGTTCTGGCGGTAGTCGTTGGCTCTTTCATAGCGGCCATGGCGGCGGCCTTGGTTGTGGTGTGGATCGTTTTCCTCAGCTTCGTCCTGTATTTCTTTCGGGATCCCACCCCGGTGGTTCCCCAAGCGCCTGAGGCCATCCTTTCGCCGAACCATGGCACCATCGACGTCATTGACCGGATTGAGGAGGATGAATTCATGGGCGGGCCTTGCCAGCGGATATCCACCTTCATGACGATCTTCGATGTGCATGTGCAAAAGGCCCCGGTGGATGGCCAGTTGGTTTATCTTAAGTATCATCCTGGTGAATTCCTGAATGCCCTGCGGCTGGAGGCGGCTGCCCACAATGAAAACATCCTGCTCGGTTTTGAATCCCGCGACCGCCCTGGCGAGCGGATTGGCATTCGCTTGATCGCCGGCCTGGTGGCCCGCCGGATTATCCCGTGGGTTGAGTTGTCCGAGCCAGTAACGCGGGGAGAGCGCATGAGCTTGATCCAATTCGGATCGCGCTGTGAAATATACCTCCCCTTGAGTATGAAATTGGAAGTAAGTGTCGGGCAAAAGGTGGTTGGTGGCGAAACCATCGTGGCCCGGCGTGGTTAAGGAGATATTTATGGACGCCCCGAAGCCTCCCTTGGCAGAACCTAAACCGCTGCGGATTTACCTGCTGCCCAACCTGTTGACCGCGGGCAATCTGTTTTGCGGATTTCTGGCGCTGACCAAGATCGTCGAAGCCGAAGTTCCGAATTTCAACCAAAGCATCCACCAGGCGCTCTTTTTCATCCTGCTGGCCTGCATCTTCGATATCCTGGATGGCCGCGTGGCCCGGTTTGGCGGGTATGAAAGCCCTTTCGGCCGCGAGTTTGATTCGCTGGCGGACTTGGTCTCCTTCGGGGTGGCCCCGGCTTTCCTGGTGCATCGGATTGTCCTCCGGGATGTTTTTGTGCAGCACGCCGAAGTGGGGTGGTTCATCGCCTCGGTTTATCTCATCTGCGGTGCCCTGCGCCTGGCCCGTTTCAACTGCCTGGCCGCCATGCCCGATCAGCCCAAAACCAAGGATTTCATGGGCTTTCCCATCCCGGCTGCCGCCGGTTTGGTGGCTTCCATCACCATGTTTCTCCTCTGGTGGGAAGACCGCAATTTCGCCACCGGCAACTGGCGGTATTTGCTCCCGGTCATCCTGGTGTTCCTCTCCGTGATGATGGTCAGCAAAGTCCGCTACCCCTCCTTCAAATCCTGGGACTGGCGGACCAAGAAGACGTTCACCAGCGGCGTGGTGGTGATCCTGGTGATCGGCTTCCTCATCGTTTTGCGCTCCAAGATCATTCCCATCGTGCTGCCCTGGGTGTTCGTTTCCTACCTGATTTACGGGTTTGTCAGGCCTTACATTTCCCGCCGGATCCGCCATGAGATCGAGGATTCCGGCGATCCTGATGATCCGGATGCAACCGGCAGCGACGATGCCTAGTTTTCACCAAGCTTGGGTCACCGCCCTGGTGGGCGTGATCAGCGGCCTGCTGGTATCCATCCCGGTGGGCCCCATCAATATCACCATCCTGAACGAGGGTGTGCAGCGCGGTTTTTGGTGGGCCTTCCTGATCGGGCTGGGTTCGGTGGCCATGGAAGTCATCTATTGCGCCATCGGTTTTGCTGGTTTTTCCGAGCTGTTTGACACCCCCTGGCTGCGGGCTTGCATGGAGCTGGCCAGCTTCCTGCTTATGACTTATATCGGCTTCAAATACCTGCTTATGAAATCCCTGGCCATCAGCGGCAAAACCGCCGAGAAAATGGAGCATCGGTTCCATCCCCACACCGCCTTCATGGTCGGTTTTCTGCGGGTTCTGGCCAACCCGAATGTCCTGCTGGGCTGGATCACCATATCCGCCACCTTCATCGCGCACGAATGGGTTTCCCCCAATTGGACCAGCAAATTGATCTGCATCTCCGGCGTGGCGGTCGGATCCCTGGGCTGGTTTTTTGCTTTAAGCCTGTTGGTGGGATGGGGGCGCGGCCGCTTCTCCGCCCGGCACCTGCTGCGGATGTCCCAGTTCTCCGGCCTCAGCCTGCTCATCATGGCTGCTTTTATCGGCGGCCGGATCGTCGCCCTCCTCAAGGAACGTTTGATCCACCCCTGAAGCTGCCCATCCGGCAGCGGTTTACAAAAAATTTACACCCCCAGTCTTTCCCCGGGGGGCGTTCCCGTGTTAATATGCCGCCACCATGAAAGCCAATTTGCGGGTCGTCGGGATTATAAGTTGGTGCTGCTGGTTCAGCACTATGTTCCAAGGGCAGGCCCAAACGCTCGTCAATGTCGATTTTGGGGCCGGAGCGCGCAGCGGCAAAACCGGGTTTGCCGCCACCGGCCAGACGACGAATGATTTCTGGAACCTCTACCGGCACTACGAGCCCAGGTATGCCCCGGGCATGCCGTTCGTGACCAACGGGATCCTGCGGGATCTCAAGCAGGCCGATGGCTCCCCAACCCCCTTGAGCCTCACCGTGTCCAATGCCCCGGGCGTCTGGGGCAATGCCACTGGCGATCCCATGTACGACGGCTACCTTTTCGCGCAGGACGGCAGCAACCTGGTGGTGACCATCAGCGGCCTGGCCGCGGGCCGCTATCATTTCTTCCTCTACGGCCACGCGGATCCCGATGTGGTGGGCGAGCAGAACAGCGTGTTCCAGCTCCGGGCGGGCACCAATCATTTCGGGCCACTCACCACCAGCGGCTCCGCCGGCTGGCGGGCTGTTTCGCCCTGGCTGGAGCGCCAGCAGTACGTGGTTTTCCGGGATGTCCCGGTGGCCGGGGACCAGCCGGTGAAAATCGAGGTTCTGCCTGGGCCGGCCGGCTCCGCCGTGCTGAACGGGCTGCAGATCGTCTCCCGCGGTACCAGCCCTACCGAGTTCCTTTCCGCCGTGCCAGCCAAAGCTGCTCCCGGACCCACGAACCTCCTGTTCCATTCCCTCCAATACGAGGGCCGGCTGAGCGACGAGGAGGCGCGGTTTGAGGCGCAGCTGGATATCGAGGCGCCCGGCACCAACGAGGTTTCCGCCCCGCTGTTCGAAGGGGAGGTGGCGGTGCTGGCGCCGGAGCTGCCCAAAGGGCTGCGCCTGGTGCATGCCGGGAAGCGGTTTGTGCTGTGGTCCAAGGCTGCCGGCCGCCACCAGGTCAAGCTCTCCGTGTTCGCGCGGATCCAGCGGGCCGAGCCGTGGAACCAGGTCTCCTTCAAGGGGCCCGCGGCGGCCATTGCCGCCCTCAAGGCCCAGGCTGCGGGCACGGGCGTGGAACTCCAGCTGCTGAGCGGCACCGTCCTGGGGGCCGAGGCCACCAACGCCACTGCCGGAGTGTCAGGGCTGATCGGCGCCGATGGCCAGGTGGCTCTGCGCTGGCAGGGCAAGGCTGCGGAGGTCAAACGCAAATCGTTCGTCACGGTCGATACCACGGCCGCGGTCCTGGTCACCCCCACTGTCATCAAATACAACACCCAATTCAAGTTCGAGTTCCTCCAGGCGCCGGTGCCGCGCCTGGCCTTCGCCTTATCCACCAACCAGGGCCTAACCCGCCTGCAGGGGCTGCAGATCCGCGATTGGCAGATCCGCACCGAAGGGGGCCGCCAGCTCCTGAACGTCGAATTCATCAAGCCCGTCGAGAAGGAATACCAGCTCACGCTCCAGACGGAGCAGGCCGTTGAGGGCGCGCCCTTCGCGGCGCAGTTGACCCCCCCGCAGCCGCTGGAGGTGGAGCGCGAATCCGGCCTCTTCACCCTGGCCACGGATGACACCCTCGTGGAGGTCACCGCTTTGGCTGGCCTGCGCCAGGTGAATGCGGCCGAGGGAATCCTGGCGGCCTACCGGTTTTACGGCCGGCCCTTCAGCGCCCAGGCCCGGCTCACCCGCATGGAACCGGTCGTCAAGGCCGCCGCCCGCGTCGGCGTGCGCCTGGAGGAAACCCGGCTGCTGGTTTCCCACCGGCTCGATCTCCGGGTCGAAAAAGCGGGCATCTACAGCCTCGATCTCAAGCTGCCGGCCGGTTTTACGGTGGCCACGGTGGGCGGGGAGGGGATCGATGATTGGAAATCCTCCACCGGCCAGGTCCGGGTCGCCTTCGCCAACCGCGTGCTGGGCGCCCGGCGGCTGGAGCTGCAATTGGAGCAGGCCCTCAAAGTGTTCCCCAACACTGTCGAAATCCAGCCACTGCGGGTGGCTGGCGCCACCAACGAGCAGGCTGAGATCGGCGTCGCCGCCTCGCCCGGCATCCGCGTCAAAACCGCCGAGCTGAACGCCGTCCGGGAAATCCCCATCACCCGGCTGAGCCAGCGTTCCGATGAATCCCTGGCCTACCAGGCTGCCGAAGGGGATTGGCGCCTCGTGTTAAGCGCCGAGCGCCTTGCCGCCCGGGTAGTGGCTGATGTCTTCAACCTGGTCACCGTGGGGGACGGCCTGGTGGGAGGCAGCGCCACCTTCCGGTTCGGGATCATCAACCAGGGGGTGCAGGAGTTCCGCGTCCAGCTGCCCGGGCTGTGGAAAAACGTCGAGTTCACCGGCCCGGGCATCCGCCGCAAGGAGCTCAAGGAGGGCGTATGGATCATCTCGCTGCAGGACAAGGTGTGGGGCGCCTACACCTTGGTGACCACCTATGACTTCCAGTTTGATCCCCGCGGCGCCACGCTCGCTCTGGCCGGCGCCCACGCGCCCGGGGTGGAGCGGGAGACCGGCTCGGTGGCCATCACCAGCGCCAGCGGCCTCCAGCTCAAGGTGCGCGAAGCCGGCGGCGGCCTCCGCCGGATCGACGAGGCGGAACTGGCGGACGCGGACCGCGCCCTGATCACCCGCCCGGTGCTGCTGGCCTTCCGCTCCGTGGATGGCGCCTATTCCCTGTCGGCCGAGGTGCTGCGTTACGACCAGGCCCAGCTTTTGGAAGCTGTCACCGACCGCACCCAGCTGACCACCGTGCTCACCGAGGCCGGCCAGATGCTGCACCAGGCCTCGTTCATGGTGAAGAACAGCGGCAAGCAGTTCCAAAAATTCCACCTGCCCAAAGACGCCGAATTCTGGTCCTGCCACGTCAACCACCAGCCGGTGAAGGCGGAGCGGGACACCGATGGCTACCTGGTCCCGCTGCCGCGCCAGGAGAACCAGGACCTGGCCTTTGCGGTGGACCTGGTTTATGCCCAGAAAATCGATCCCTTGAAGTCCCGCTGGCGCCTGCCGCTCAACCTGGAGGCCCCGCGCTCGGATGTCCCCGGCACCTACGCCGAGTGGCAGCTCTACATCCCCGCCTCGCGCCGGCTGGGGGCTTTCGGCGGGAACATGGCGATCGCCCAGGGCACCACCTACGGCTGGCCGGATGCCTGGCAGCGGTTCCTCGCTTTTTACCGCGATCTGATCCAGCAAAACGGCGAGATCTTGCTGGTGGGCGGGGGCTTGGCCCTGCTGGGCCTGGTGCTGGTGCTGGCCGCCGTCCGGCGTGGCTGGCGGGGAATCCTGGTGGGGGCGGCGCTGTGCGTGCTGCTCCTGGTTTTGTTAGGCATGCTGCTGCCGGCCCTGACCCGGGCGAGGGCCAAATCCCAGGCTTTTTCCAGGAGCTACGCGGTCCCTGCCGCGGCGGCCCCCGGCGATTCGTCGATCCAGTCGCAAATGATCGCTCCCGCTGCCGCGATGGAGCCGATGGCCCAGCCCGGGCTGTCTGCCGCCCGCCTGCCCATGGGCGGGGCCTTGTTATATACCAACCGCGTGATGGCGCCCGCCGCCCCGCCGCCCCCGGCGGAGGATCGCCCCCAGGCCGCCGCCGCCGCCCCGCTGGGGATGGCCGGCCGCGCCCTCGAAAGCGGCCTCCGGCCCATCCTCATCGAGATCCCCAAGATTGGCACCGCCTACACCTTCACGAAGGTGCTTAACCTGGGCGGGGAATCGCTGACGGTTTCCGCGCGCATCATGGAAACCCGGACTTTCGTGGTGCTTCAGGCCGGCCTGCAGGCCGCCGTGTTCCTCGGCGGCCTCTGGCTGGCTGGGCTGGGGTGGCGGCGCGAGCCGCGGCAGAGCCTGCGCCTGGCCTTGGGCCTGATGCTTGCCCTGCTGGCCGTGGCGCACCTGTTGATCACCCGCCGCATCCTGCATGAGGCCCTCATCCTGGCGGCGCCCGTCCTGGCGTTCGCCGGGCTGGCCTGGCTCCTCCGCCGGCTTTGGCGGAGCCTCCGGCCCCGGGCCAGCCAGCCCGCGGCCGCCGTCGTGCTGCTGGCGGGGCTCCTCCTGGCCCCGGCCGTCCGCGCTCAAGAGCCGGCGCCGCGCGCCAGCGATCCGCTCCTTTCCAGCTTCCAGCCGCCCCCGGACCCCACCAATGCGCTCACCGTGGTTTCGGCCACTTATGATGGGGTTGCGCATGAAAAAGCGGCCCAGTTCGACGCCGTCCTCAAGCTGGCCAGCACCGCCACCAACCAGGTGCTGCACCTCTTCACCGGGGAGGTGGCCGTGCAGGAATTCAGCTCCCGGCCCGCCGGCCTCAAGCTCGTCCGTTCCGGGCCGGTCCTCCAGGTCTGGATGGACCAGGCCGGCGAGGCGGAGGTCCGCCTGAAATTCCTCGCCCGGATGGGCGGGGATGTCACCCGGCGGCAGCTCCGTTTCGGCCTGCCCAACGCCTTGTACAGCCAGCTCAACCTCCTGCTCGAGGAATCCGATGCCGAGGTCGAATTCCCCTCGGCCATCTCCTTCAAGCGCCTCTCCACCGGCCGCCAGACCCGCCTGGAGGCCGTGGTGGGCGCCCCGGAGGGGGTGGATTTGCGGTGGACCCCGCGGGTCAAGCGGGCCGCCGAGATCGCCGCCACGGTTTTCTGCCAGAGCCACGTGCTCGTGAACTTCGCCGGCGGTGTGGTCAATACCCGCGCCACGCTGGACTACCAGGTCTCCCAGGGCGAGCTGCGCCAGGTCCGCGTTTCCCTGCCCGCCGGGCACCGGCTGCTGCGGGTGGAGGGGGAGAGCATCCGCACCTGGCTCCCCACCGGGGAGGATGGCCAGGCGATCCTGAACGTCGAGCTGCTCAAAGGCATCTCCCCCAATTACCATCTGCTGCTGGAGCTGGAGAAGCCCCTCGAGGCCCTGCCGGCCCTGGTGCGCCTGGCGGTGCCGCATGCCCTGGACGTCAAGCGCGAGTCCGGCCTGCTGGCCATCCGCGGCGCGGAGGAGCTGAGCCTGGCCATCGACGGCCCGGATCTGCAGCGGGTCGATGCCGGCGAATTCGCCCGCGTCTCCGGCGCCAGCCCGGAGGGCATCGCCAGCGTCTTCCGCTTCCTCAAGCCGGACTTCGCGCTGGCCGTCCGCTGCGAGGCCATCCAGCCCCAGGTGGAGGCCGTGGTCCGCAACGCCTTCCAGCTCGGCTTCGAGCAGGACAACCTGGCTGCCGCTGTCGAATACAACATCAAGAAGGCGGGGGCCTTCTCCCTCAAGCTCGCCTTGCCCAAGGGCTTCCGCCTGGAGCGGGTCCAGGGCGCCCAGGTGCTCCAGTGGGCCGGGCGCGAGGAGCCGGGAGGGCGCGTGGCTGAGGTCGCGCTCAAGGAGCGCGTGCTCGGCGCCTGCCGGCTGCGGCTGGACTTGGTGCAGGCGCACAAGGAGGTTCCCCCCACGCTCGCCCTGGAGGGCGTCTTCCCGCTCGGCGCCGCCAAGGTCACCGGCTTCCTGTCCGTGGCCGCCGAGCAGGGGCTGGCGGTCAAGGCGGACACCTTCGAGGGGCTCACCGAGATCCCCGCCGCCTCCCTGCCCGTGATGGAGGGGGTGGCCAATCCCTTGAGCAACGCCGCCCCCGTCCAGCAGCGGGCCCTGCCGCAGGCCGTCAATCCCGTCCTGGCGGCCGCCGGCAGCACGCTCGCCTACAAATTCCTCGTGGACCAGCCCGGCGCCCCGGCGGCCTGGAAGCTGAACCTCGCCACCGCCCAGGTGGAGCCATGGGTCCGCGCCGAGATCGCCCACACCCTCACCTTCACCGAAACCCTCGTCAGCGGCCGGGCGGCTGTCCGGTTCGAGATCGCCAATGCCCCGGTGCAGGAGTTCCAGCTGCGCATCCCCACGAACTTCGCCAACGTGGACATCACCGGCCCCAACCTCCGCCGCCGGGACCAGGATGGCAGCCTCTGGCGCATCGAGCTGCAGGGCAAGGTGCGCGGCCTCTGCCAGCTCAACGTCACCTGGGAGCAGCCCCGCCCCGCCCGGTCCGGCGCTTGGGAATTCGGCGGTCTCGAGACCGCCGGCACCGAGCGCGAGTCCGGCACGGTGGCTCTGGTGGCCCGTCCGCCGCTGCTCGTCACCGCCGGCTCCGCCACCGATCTCCTGCGGGTGGATGCCCGTGAGCTGCCTGACTGGGCCGGCCCGCCGGATCCTGCCACCGTCCTGGCTTACCGCTACCTCCGCCCCGGCTACCGCCTGGGCCTGGAGGTGAAGCGCTTCGAGGAGGCTGAGGTGCTCCAGGCCCTTGTGGACCACGCCCGCCTCACCACCGTCGTGGCCGATGACGGCCAGCTCATGACCTCCATGATCCTCGCCGTTCGCAACAACGGCCGCCAGTTCCTCGAGGTCGAGCTGCCCCCTGGCGCCACCAATTGGTCCGCCTTTGTCGCGGGCCAGCCTGTCCGGCCCAGCCGCCGCGGCAGCCGGCTCCTCCTGCCCCTGGAGCGCTCCTCGGCCAGCGGCGGCCCCGTGGCGGTGGAGTTGATGTTCGTCGGCACTAACCGCTTCCCGCGCACCCGCGGCACCGTCACCCTGGCCACTCCCCGGCTCGATGTGCCCCTCAAGAACGCCGAGTGGCAGCTCGACCTCCCCGCGCACTACCGCTACGCCGATTTCGCCGGCACCATGGCCCGCCAGTCCGCCCCCGGCGGCCCCGCCGCCGCCGCCAGCTTCAGCCTGGATGAATACAACAAGCAGGAATGGCGCAAGGAGGCCGAGGTGCGCACCGCCGCCATGGACAACCTCAAGCGCCTCCGCAGCCAGCTCTCCGAGGGCAACCTCAAGGACGCCGTCGCCAGCGTGCAGCAGTCCAAGAGCTTCCGCAACCGCAACGCCGGCATTGGCGAGCGCGATCTCAAACAGCTCGAGAGCGACCTCAACCGTGCCCAGGCCAGCAACCTCCTCCTCTACCAGAACAACTTCGCCATCCAGAATGGCGGCCTTGCGGGCCTCAACGACGCCCAGGTCCAGGCCCCCAATGCCCCGGCCCAGCAGCCCGGCCAGAATGCCACCGCCTTCAACTTCGACAACGCCGTCGCCGAGCAGCAATGGGTCCGCCTCCAGCAGGCCCAGGAGGTGGCCGAGGCCAAGGTCCAGCCCCTCCGCGTCAACCTCCCCACCCGCGGCCTCCGCTACTCCTTCAGCCAGGTGCTCCAGACCGAGATCGGCCAGCCGATGACTGTCCAATTCTCCGCCGCCAACACCCGCACCGTTTATTGGGGGGCGCGCCTGCTCAAGCTGGCCGGCGGCTTCCTCGTGCTCTGGCTGCTCGCCGCCCTGCTCCCGTCCCGCCGGCGCAAATCATCCTATTGACCGGCTCTTTCCGGCTTGGGCAAGTCCGGCGCGCTGCGATCGGTCGTTTGTTCAGCCGCCACCCTCCGTTGCCGGAACTGCTGGTTATTGCGCCCTTCAAGGGCTGAAGTTGGATTGGCTGCGGGTGATCGCAAACAGAATGGTATGAACTCTGGGACAAAGCAGGGGCCGATCGGAACCTGCGAGCCGCCTTCTGGGCGGTCCAGCGCTACGGCGGTGCCCCCGGGTTTGAACCGCTGCTCAGAGGGTGGGCCGGTTATTTCAGCGTGGCGGGCGCCACACGGCAGGTATTCAAGGCCCTTGACCCATGAAATCGGGGGAAACTCCGCGGCAGGGAATGGCGGAAGTGGAAGCGTCCGCCCACACGATACAAACGACTGATCGTCACGGGCTTGGACCGGGTGAGAGTCCGGCTCAGTGGCTTCCTGCTTTCGAAAACGGGTTTTGACCTCACTTCTGGACGAGGTGAGCTGGCTGGCTGACTGACATCGGAATTGAGGGGTCTATATGAACCGCCGCGATGCGGAACCATACGTCCGGTGGAGTGGGGGAGGACGGCGGGGAGCGCCTCCTACTCCTGCCCGATCCGGGATATGGCGGGACGCGTGCCGGGGATGAATGGATGGCCCAGGTATTGCGCGGGACCAAACCAGGAAGGCCGGATCAGGGATTGGCGTCGGGCTTTTCATCCACCTCGAAGCCGAGCTGGCGGAGGCGGTTGATTTTATAATTGAGGGCCCGGCGGCTGATGCCCAGCGCGAGCGCGGTGCGGGTGCGGTTGAAGGCGTTTTCCCGGAGCGCCTGGATGATGGCCTCGCGCTCGATGTCTTCGAGCCGGCTGGCTTGAGATTCCTCAATGGATTCGACGCCCGTCACGGCCTTGCGGATGCGGTTGGGCAGGTGATCCGGCAGGATCAGCTCGCCCCGGGAAACCAAAACGGCCCGCTCGATGGCGTTGCGCAACTCGCGCACATTGCCGGGCCATTCATATTGCTCTATGCAACGGGTCACCGCAGCGGACAGCTTGGCCCGGCCGCCGGAGAATTCATTGGCAAAGAGCTGGGCCAGCGGGATGATATCCTCCCGGCGTTCCCGGAGCGGAGGAACATTCAATTCCACCACATTCAGCCGGAAAAACAGATCCTCGCGAAAGGTGCCCTTTTCGACCTCCTTATCCAGATCGCGATTAGTCGCCGCCAGCAGGCGCGCGTTGGTTTGGTGCTCGACGTTGGAACCCACCCGGTGAAACCGCCCGTTTTGGGTGACGCGCAGCAGTTTGGCCTGGACGGACGGGGATAATTCGGCGATTTCATCGAGCAGGATCGTGCCATGATTGGCCTCCTCAAACCGGCCGATACGCTGGGTAAAAGCGCCCGTGAAAGCGCCTTTTTCGTGGCCAAACAATTCGCTTTCCAGGAGCGTTTCCGGGATGGCCGCGCAATTGACTTTAATGATCGGACCAGCGGCGCGCGGACTCCAGGCATGGATCAGGTCGGCCAGCACTTCCTTGCCTACGCCGCTTTCGCCAGTGATCAGGATCCGGCTCTCAGAAGGCGCCACCAAGGAGGCATCTTTGAAGACATCCAGCATCAAGGGGCTGCGGGCCACGATGGATTCAGGGAGGGTGCGGCCTTCGGCGAATTCCAGGGCGAAGGTGGGCGCGATGCCGGTCGCCCGCTGAACCGAGGCGAGCAGCTCATTGAGATCGATCGGCTTTTGGAGGTAATTGACCGCGCCATCCTGCATGACTTTTACGGCATCCCGAATATCCGCATAGGCGGTCACCAGCAGCACGGGCAGGACGGCGTGGCGCTGGCGGGCCCGCTTGAAGGTTTCCAGCCCCGAAATGCCGGGCATGCGCACATCGGAAATCATCATTTTTACCGTTTGGGAATCGAGTATCGACAAAGCCTCTTCGCCCGAACTGGCGGTGACGGTGACAAAGCCCTGGTTTTTGAGGAACGAATTAAGGAGGCTTCGCTGGCCCGCATCGTCATCGACAATCAATATGCAGGGGGGCGCGCTGGAATTCTGGCTGGGCATGGGGTGCGATTGGATCAAGTGCGGGGAACCGGTTTCATCTGGCTTACCCGAAAGACAGCGCCTTTCGGTTCGTTGGGCAGGAACTGGACATCCCATCCGTGGGCGAGGACAATCTGGCGCACCACCGCCAGGCCGAGCCCGGTGCCGTTTTGGTGAGTGGTAAAATAGGGTTTAAAGATATCGTCCCGATGCTCCGGCTTGACTCCGGGGCCATTGTCGCGGAATTCGATGAAAGCGCCGGTGGCGGTGGATTTGCCGGTAATGATATGGATTTCCCCCCCATTCCCCAAGGCTTGAATGGCGTTGAGGAGAAGGTTAAACAGGACTTGGCGCAACATGGCTTCATCGGCTTCCACCAACAGTTTTTCATCGCTGATTTGGAGATGGATGGATTTATCTTCCAGATCGCTTTGGAGTGCCCGGGCGACATCGCTGAGGACATCCCCCACGCTGGTGGAGGAGGCCCGCACTTCCCGTGGCCGGGAATAGTTGATGAACTCGTTGAGCTGGGCGGCCACGCGATCAACCTCGGTGATGATGTCACCGGACTTGCGGCGAATCTCGGTGGAAGAGTCCTTCTGGTTGGAAATCAGCTGGGCCAGACCACGGATGATATTCAAGGGGTTGCGGGTTTCGTGGGCGAGGCCGGCGGCGGCCACATTCATTTCCCTGAGCTGGGTGTTCATTTCGCCGGCGCGGATCAGGCGCATCTGCAGTTCGGAGGAGGAAGCCAGGCTGCGCCAGGCCAAGCCCATGCCGATCACCGCCAGCCCCGCCAGGCTGACGGTCCCCACGCGGTACCACCAGTCTTTTTTGCAGGCGGCCAGGTAGGTCTGGGAGGACATCACGGTGACAAAGCCATGCATGCCCTGCTTTTGGATCAACGATTGATATTCACTTTCGTCCATGCCAAAGGGGCGGCCAAAACGGGGGCGCCCGCGATCTCGCTGCCGATTATCCATTTCCCGCTGGCCGGGAGGCTGGTTGGTGGATTCCATGGAGGCCTTGCCGGGAACCTCATTAGTACGCCGCGGAGCGGGAAAGGGTGGGGGGGGCGGACGATCCTCCCAAGGACCGGTGCCGGGTTCCCGCTTGGGCATGACGATGGTCAAATTGGCCGGCTCATGTTCGCGCGACATCATATTGGAACCTAAATCCACGAGATTGGTCCAGGTGACCGTTTGCCGGCCCCAGCGGATGCCATTCTGCAGCACACCAGTGAAGTCCTCGTCGGTGGAGGCGCGCGCCGAAGCCACCACCACGCCGGCTCCATTGAGCAGGGCGACGGATTTCAGCTCGCCGGAATTCAAAAGCTCATTCAGGGCGGACTCCATACGTTCCTGAGAAACGAAGGCGCCGAACCGTCGCTGGGAACGGATGACGAGGCCCACTGTGCCGGTGATATCGCGGCCGCGGTTGAGCAGAGCGGTTCGTTCAGTCTGTTTGACCTGCTCGTGCTGGATCAATTCCCAACCGATCATCAAGACCCAAGCCAGCAGCAGCAAGCCAAAGACCATGGCGTTTTGTCGCTTGGTGGCGGACCACATAATGCGTGCCGATCAGCGTGTGTTTGTTTTGTTAACTGCTTCCGCGGTCGAATCCAACCACCCGGCCAGAGGGGAAGTCAAAGGTGGCGAACTCACGATTCCCGCAGGCGAATGTGAAAGACCACCCGGATGCAGCCGCATCCGGGTGGCCATTCATAATTAATTTTTACCGTTTATTGGGAGAGCGGGAAACACAATTATTTTTTGGGCTTCTTCGCTTTGGCGGCCGGTTTTTTGGGCGCCGGTGGTGGATTGTTGAAAACCCGGTCTTCCTTCACGGGCAAAGTATCGAAGAACTTGTCGAAATCAGCCTCGGAAAAAGCCTTGGGGGCCATTTCGGCTTTGCCGGTCTCATATTTTGTCATGGCAGTCAGAGCCTTGGGATCGGCCACAATATGGGGAGTCAGGAAAATCATGAGTTCCTTTTTCACATCCTGTTTGATCTTTCTTTTAAAAGCCGCTCCCAGCAAGGGAATATCGCCAAAAAACGGCACCTTGTTGACCGACTCGGTTTTGCTGTTTTCCATCAAACCGCCGATGATCACGGTTTTTCCATCGGGCGTGACGACGACGGTATCCGCCGAGCGTTTGGCTATGACTGGCGCGCTAACGGTGTCCGAAATGGGCACCGTGTCAGCAGTCCGGGTGGTGATCTCCGGAGAGACAATCATTTCGACACAGCCATCGGACGTTATGAAAGGAGTCACGCGCAGGATAATCCCAATATCCTCATAGGAGACCGTGTTGACAGTCTGGCCGGTGATTTCAACCCGCGTAGCGGTGATGAATGGGAGGGTTTCGCCCACGGTGATGGTGGCTTGTTGATTATTGCGGGCGAGGATGGAGGGACGGGAAAGCACCTCCAGTTTGGTGGCTTGACCCAAAGCGCGGATGGTGACGTTGAAATCATCACCCATGAATTTGTACATCCCACCACTGCCTTGCGAGGCTAAAAAACTGGAACTGAGCGCGCCCGTGGTTGAGTTGCTGATTAAATGCTGGCTATTGCCTTCAATGCCGAAATCCAGGGTGTTGTTGTAAGTGGCTTCCAGGAAGACGACCTTGATCAGCACCTGGGGCTTGGGCCGGTCCAGGTTGGTGATGACCTGGCTGACCTGCAGGAGAGTCTCTTCATCCGCGATGACAATGATCTTGCGGGTTTCCGGATCGCTGGAGATCATGGCGTCGCCAATCATGCCGCTGTTGGGATACTGCCGGGTGGTGGATGAGCCGCTGCGGGAGCGCGACATTCCCCCGCCGCCGCCACCCCCCATGCCGCCGCCACCCCCAAATTGGGCAAAAAGGCTGTTCAGCCCAGCCAGCCAAAGGCCAATGATTAACCAACCGGCCAGACCCGGCGATGAATGCTTTCTGATCCTCATATATCTTTTAGATTGTCTGATTTGTTTTTATTGCCAGGTCCGTTCAATTTGAACCACCGCGGGAGGAGCGGCTGCTGCCCATGCCGGAACTCCCAGTACTCCCTCCGGTTCCTGACCCGGTACTGTTCCGCATGCGGTTGCTGAGCGGATTCGAAGTTTGGCTGCTGGTGCTGCTCCGGCTCCGGCTGGTCGTGTTATTCTCAAACATATTGCGCAGGATCTGCTCCACGTTTTGCGCGTCGGCATTTTCCAGCGAAAAAACGGCCACCTTTTGTTTTTTGCCGGGATTGGAATCCAACTGGGTGATGACCGCCGCAATCTGCTCCATCATATCCGCCGAGGCGCGGATGAGGACTGAGGAGGTCCGGGGATCCGGCAGCGCCACCACCTGGGTTTGTTTCTTCGCCCGGGTGCTGGTGCTGGATGAGCTTGAGCCGCCCCGATTGCCAAAGTTGAAGCCGCCACCGCCAAAGCCGCCGCCCCGCTGGCTGGTCCTTTGATCTTCGGCGAATAACTGGGTCAGCGTGTCCGACGTTTCTGTGGGATCGGCATAATTGAGGCGGAAGACGCGCAATTCGGTGATGTCGTCGGCCATGGTATCGATTTGCTTCACCAAATCCTCGATAAGCGGAATCATTTCTTCCGGAGCGCTGACGACCAGGGAATTGGTGCGTTCGTCAGCCACCGCTGACACCCGCGGCGCAGAGCGCCGGGAGGTATCGCCACCACCGCCGCCGCCACCAACACCAGGAAGCCCGCCGGGCATCCCGCCGAATCCCCCTCCGCCGGGGCCGCCGCCACCGCCACCGCGGCCACCGCCACCGCCTTGCATGAACCGCTGGAACATCTGTGCGCGCGGATCCGAAGCGGCCCCACCGCCACCGCCACCACTGCGGTTGGAAGTGGCTTGAGAATCGAACAGATCTTTAACGACGGTGGCCAGTTCCTTGGCGTCCGCAAAGCGGAGCGGAAATACTTTGATATGGGAAACATTGGCTACCGCCGTATCCAGAGCCCGGACGATTTTGACCAGGCGCTTGATATTCGCTTGCGAGTCCGTGATCACCAGGGCGCTGCTGCTATCGTTGGCGGTCATGGAGGCGTTGCTGGGCAGCAACGGCTGCAAATCCCGTGACAAAGCGGCCGTGCTGGCATAGCGGATGGGCACAATCTGGGTGACGAGTTCCTCATCGTTGGGGATCTCGTCCGGATTGTTGCTGGTTTTGACGGGGATATTCCGCTTGCGCCCTTCCTCCTTGGTCACGATGGTCAGGGTTTTGCCATTGCGGATGGCGGTATAGCCGTTTTTGCTGAGCACGTTGTCGAGCAATTTCAAGGCCTCTTCTGTAGTAAGAGGTTGATAGCTCCATGCGTCCACTTTGCCTCTGATCTCCGTTTCCGGCACAATGACGAATCCGGCCGCTTCGCTGAGATAACTCAAAACGGCTTCCAACGGCGCATTGCGGAAATTAAATCGCAGCCCTTTTTCGCCGGCGGTGATTTGCACGACCGGGGCATTGGTTCCCGCCGGGGCTGGCGGTGGAGGAACCACAGCGGACTCGGCCGCTGGCGCCGCTGGAGCGCTGGGAGTGACTGGCGCCGCCGGAGTGGGCAGACGGCCGGGAGCCTTCTCTTCCACAGCCGCAGGCGGGGGGGCATTTTCCGCTCGGGTTCCGGTGGCGGCGGGTTTGGCGGGCGTTTGCTCCACGGCCGCCGTTTTCTGGGGTGGGTTAGTCTCCTGTGCCGGGCTGGGCAGCGTGACAGCCAGACCCGCCACAAGACTTAACAGCAGCCTATTGTTGTTGTGCGTTTTCATTTTAATTCTTCCTCTCGTTTCTGTAACAGCCGTTTTAGAATATCGTCACTGGAACCGCTCTTGCCTGTATCCGAATCGGACTTTTGTCCGGAACCAACCAGATTGGTATTGGAGGCGGAGAGCGTTGGGGCGGCATTGCCGGAAACCATCTGCCAGGCCTCCTCGCCCTGCCGCCGCATTTGCATGCCCACCGATAATTGGAACTGGTTGGTTTTGTCGGCCAGCATCACGGATTTCGGGGAAATCTGAACCAGCTTGAAACCTTCGATCGAAGAGTCCTTCTCAAAGGCCTTGCGGAAATCCGATCTGCTGCCATCGAAGAAGGCCACCGTTTTCCCCTCATATTGCATGGCGCCCACCAAGGAAAAAAACTGGACCGGATCTTCCCGCCGCTCCGACCGGGAATCGGAGCGCTGGCGGCGGTTGGGATTGAAGATGTTCCGTTCCGGTATGATCTTGAAATTATCGAATCCCGGCCCGGAGGAGGGGGCATTGGTGGAACTCCGGGAGGGGCGCGGCGGGCGGACGCCTTCGGCGGCCTCGGCGGGCAGCATGGGCAGGCTGGCGAGCAGGGCCGCCAGCGGCGCAACATTCCTGAGCTTGGCGAAAGGATTTTTCATGTTCATTCCGGATTCAACTGCAACGCGCTGACCCGGAGAGCAATGGCCAGTTGCCGGCCCTCCTCATCGCGGGATGTGATTTCCATATCCTCAATTTTCAGAGCCATGGGATCTTTCTCCACTTCATAAACGAAGTGCGCCAGGGCTTGCAAGTCTCCAACCCCATCCGCGCGGCATTCCAAGGTCCGGTAATCGTCGGCGTTTTGCTTCCATTGGGGCTTGAGCGAGGTCATGGAAATCCGGCTTTGCTGGGTCCAGCGGTCCACGGCCTTGATCACCTCATTTTCCGAGCGCGACACATCCCCAGCCAGCATCAACGTTTTCATCTTATCCCAGCGGTCGAAGATCTCCTTTTTGCGGGCGACCAACATGGTCCCCTGGTTCACTTTTTTTGTCAGATCCACGATTTGCTGGGAACGGTCTTTCCACAGCTTGATCAGCGGTTCCAACACGAAGTAGTCGGCGGCTAAGATGACCACTGCGGCCAGCGCGAACACCACCAGCATTTTTTCCCGGTTTTGGATTTTCATTGAGCAGCTCCTCCCTCCCAGCGGAATTGAAACGAATATTGCAAAGGCGACTTGCCGCGGACCATCACGATTTTTAAGTCGGCGATTTGCTTTTGGGTGCGCAATTGGTCGAGGGTTTTGATCAGGGAGGTGTTGTCCCGCGCCACCCCGGAGCAGGTCACCACGGACAAGCCTTTGATTTCCAGGCTTTTGACCGAGACCGAGCCTTCCTGGGGAAAGGATTCGGTTATTTGTTTCAAGATGGTCAAACCTTGGAAAGATTCGTCAAACCAGGGCCGGAACTTGCGGATTTTCTGCTGAGTGGCATCGACCATCCGGTTATCCGGCTCAATGGCGCGCCATTTGGATTGGAGCATGGACAGCCGCACGTATTGCCACAGGAAAACCGCCCCGAACAGGGCCAAAACCGCGAGCGCCGACCCCCCCACCGAAACCAGCTTCCTCGAGGAAAAACGGTTGACCAGCTTCAGCCACGGGCTTAATTGAGGCGGCAGGAATTCCAAAACCGGATCAACGCCTGCCAGATGGCGGATGGCCAGCCGGAGCACTTGGATGCCCGGGCCTTTCCCATCATAATTCCCCACCGCGTTGGAGGGCAAGCCAACGGCGGCTGTGTCAGAATGCAATCCCAAGGCGTTCAGGATGGGTGCCAACTCTTCCAGCATGGGCTTGGCCAATTCCGTGCTGCCAAAAAGCCGCGCGTGTTTGATGATCCCCCGCAGCGGGGCGGGCAGCTGGCCAAGGGTGATCCGGATCTCCCGGGCGACAACATCCGGATTCACCATCCGGGTTTCATTTCCCTGGGTCTCAAAAACGCCCTCCAAGGAGCGGAGGATCATGATTTGCTGGCCCAGCAAAACCAGCAGATCGACGGTTCGGTCATGCACCGTCAACACCAGTGTTCCGGCCGTGGGATCGGGCACCAAATCCGCCAGCGCGGCGGCGCCCAAGGAGAAGCTGACCGGTTTGAGTTGGGCCGCCTTCAGTCCGTTTTCCACCCGGGTGACCAGGTTTTTGGGGATGGCAATCAAGGTCGCGTAGCGTTTGCCAGCCACTTCGTAACGGGAATAGGTGATGGCCAGGTCTTCCGCCGGGTAGGGAAAGCGCTTTTCCGCCTGCAGCTTCAAAAAGTCGGGCTCATGTTCCGCCGGCATGTCCGGCAGTTCAGTCTGCAGGGTTAGCGCCCACTGGAGGGGCAGGGTGACCAGGCAATGCTTTTCGCGGATGCCGGCTTCATTCAAACGGTTGCGGATTTCCTGCCCCACCAGTTCCGCATCCTGGTTCAGGGGGTCCACTGTAAGGTCAAAGTGAATGGGGTGGTCCAGGAGCACCTGGCCATTTTGGCGATGCGCAACGGCACCCCGGATCTGCTGGCCTTCCATATTAAAGGCCAGCAGCGACAACGGCCGCTTGGATTTGAAGCGGTTGATTACCTTGATCGTCGAGTTAAGGTCCATGAATTTTGATTTATTTTGCCCAAAGCCCATCCAAATCTAGTCAGGTCGCGGCGAAAAATGATCTGGGGTTCGCTTTGGCTGTTATCGAATACAAAGGCCACCCGCCGGTAGCCGCGATTGTTCCGTCCCAAGGCGGCGATATCGGCCGTGAACTGGTAACTGCGGGCGGTGAGATAGGGGCCGGCTTGAACGGCGCTGGCCTGATCCAGCACTTCGCTGACCCAGGCAAGCGTCTGCGACTCGTCTTTGTGCGCCTTGCGGTAGGCAACCAGCGAGCCGGCTTTGTCGATGCCGATGCCGGGTATGCACGCCAGCACTTCCTCCCGGGCGGTGTTTACATTCACCAAACCTTCCTGGTAGGTGGCGCTGGAGGTGGTAAGATCGTCGGCCACCAGCGCAAATTCAGCGGCGGTCATTTTGCTTTTGATGTAAAACTCCAGGAGGCTGCGGCAGCCGCTGGCGGCGGGCGCGATTTGCCGGGCCCGTTGATCGCCCAGTTTTTGGGTCAGTGCGGTCACCAATTGCTGCTGGTTGGAGGTGATATTG
The DNA here is from genome assembly GCA_964409245.1 of uncultured Verrucomicrobiota bacterium. Taxonomy (GTDB): domain Bacteria; phylum Verrucomicrobiota; class Verrucomicrobiia; order Limisphaerales; family UBA1319; genus CAIMWS01. The sequence goes on along the minus strand of CAYPCQ010000004.1, from coordinate 77,850 downwards.
ACCCGATTGGTGCCATCGGATTTGGTGTTGGGTTCGCGGCTATAGATGGTCAAGTATTCCACCAGGCCCGGATCCAGCCGGCCGTCGGAATTGTCCTGGGGGAGAGTGGATGAGCCATCGTTCTCGTTGTCATCCAGAAGGCCATTGCGGTTCCAATCCTCGCCAAAAAGCAGTTCCACCGTGCAGCCGCGAACCAGCCGCAATTCTTCGACCGTTTCAAAGGGCGCATTCTTGCACAGGTAGGCAGGATTGAGCCTCATGTAATAATCGGATTCGGCTCCGTCAGTGGTGGCGGTGTCATCGGTGTCACGCCAGTCAATGATGGCCGCAGCTAACTCGGGGGTCATGTTGGGCAGCGACTCGAGCATTTCAAGGGTCGCGGTGTTCAAATTCAGCTTGGAACTCTCATCCACCAGGGCGAAGGCGGGGGTTTCAGAACGATCAGACTGGTCATCCCGGCCGATCAGCCAGAAATCTGATTCCCCAACGGGCGCCATTTCCGCGGCGTAGGTTTGCGGATCCGGTATTAATCCATTGGTGGCATAGTTCTGCAGAATATAAGTGACATAGCGTGCGGCGCCCTCGATCGCTTGGTCCGCTTCGATAGCCGCCATGCGATTATCCGAGTTGCGGTATTGCATCATCGCGGTTTGCCCAAAATAAATCGTCAAGCTGACTAATCCCAAGGCGACCCAAAGCACGATGATCAATACCGAACCGTTCGGCCGGGCCGCAGGGTGGAGGCTTGGGTATTTCATTGGCCGCCTCCGGTTGGGCGGGTTCCCGATCCGCCAGTACCACCCGTGCCGCCGGTGCCGGAAGTCGAATTGGTGCTGGAAGCGCGGGCCTGGATGGAAAGCAAAACCGTGAACTGGATGGGCTGGGGATCTAATTTTATGGTGCTGAAATTATCCCGGGCATGGGTCAGCAGAACCTCCAACGCGCGCGGAGCATTGGTTTGCACGGTTGGATCCCAAGTCTGCACCCAGTTGGTGCCATCGCAATATTGGATTTCCAGCGCTTCAATGCCGCTCAGTAATACCTGCTCCTCAGGGGTTTCCTCGATTTGGGACAGCAGGTTGCGGGAACTGGCGCGGATCAGGTCTTTACCGTAAGCGTTGCGTGTGGAAATGGTTTTCCCCAGGTAATAGGTGATGCGGCGGATATCGCCAAAGGACTGTTCGGTATCGGTGATGCCGTTGGCGGCGTAGAAGTCGAGATTAGCGTTCTGGCCGGAACTGGAACCTTCGGTGGTGCCGGTGATGGATCCCGCCAGGACACCTCCAGGGGCGACCATGGCGCGCAGGTCGTTTTTCATGATCGCCACCGCCTGGTTTTCAATTTCAAACTGGTCCATGGCTTCTTTGGAGCGGGACTGCAATTTGACGGCGCCGTAGAAAGCCGTATTGATGGCCGCCAGGATCACTGCAAAGATCGCGGTCGCCAGCAGTATCTCCAGCAGCGTGAAAGCGGTGCTGGCGTTGCTGCTGCTGGCTGGCCTGCGGGTTTTCATTGGGAGTCATCGGCCAGGGTGCTTAATTGAACTTCATAGGTTTCACCTTGCGCCACGAAAGTGACCGTCAGCAGGAGCAGGCGCATGGTGTCCTGGTCCCAAGTCTGGTTATCAAGCCGCCAGGAATATTGGCGGTAAGGCTCGTCGAAATTGCCGAAGGCGGTGGAGTTGCGCCATTGATCTGTGGCGATCAGCTGGCTCAATTGGTGCTCGGCCAATTGCATGGCGGTCAATTTACGCTGGCTGACCACCGAAGTGCGATTGGCGACGCGGAGACCCTGCATGGCCACGGGAATGACCACGGACATGAACATCAACGCCGCCAAGGCTTCCGCCAGCGTGAATCCCGCCCGGTTGGCGCGTTTAGCGTATGACTTCGTTGTCCAGTTCATACCAGCTATTGGTTAGTTGACGAATTTCATAATACAGGCGGTTCCGGGATTGGCTGATCCAGCGGGAATCGCCTTCCTTGGCGACCAGGGACAATTCCCGGACGCTGGTTTCATCGATCCCGGTATCGGGCCAGAAACGGATGGAGGCCCAAGCATTGCGCGTGAAATTGGTCTTGGAGAGTTCAAACCGCACGTCGTCACTGAGGCGGAAATTCAACTCCAGCGGGTTCACGAAAGCGTTGGATTTTACAACGGGGATGGTCAATTGCTGCACTTGCATGACTCTCCGCATCCCATACATGCCATCATCCGGCTGAATCCACACTTCCATCGGTTCGCCCGTCGCGGCCGACTGGTTCTGACAATAGCGTGTCAGGGCCACAAACCGCTCCGCTTCCCATTCGAGGGAGCGGCCCCGGAAAAAGCGCGACAGGAGCGGGGCGGACATGGCAACGACAATCGCCAGCAAGCCCATGACCAGAACCAATTCGATCAAGGTCACTGCCTGCCGTGCGGGGCATCGAGACTTAACGCCGGCGAGTCGCATCTTCGTAATTGGTGATGTCGTCACCACCGCTAATGCGGCCGTCAGGCCCCATCGACATCAAGTCGTAACTGGTATCGTTGTGCTTGCCGGGCGCTTCATAAATATAAGGGTTATTCCAGGGATCCATGGGGATCTGCTTGATGTAAGGGCCGCGCCAGTTTTGGGCATCCTTGGGCTGGATCACCAGGTCTTCCAGGCCGCCCTTGCCTTTGGGGTAGTAACCGTTATCCACTTCAAAGGCATCCAGTGCCACGCCGAAATTGGAGACCTGGGTGACCGCCGCCGTGATGCGCGCCTGCTCGGTGCGCCCGGAGAATTTGGGGACCACGATGGCCGCCAGCACGCCCAGGATGACCAGCACCAGCAACAATTCAATCAGCGTAAAACCGCTGGCGTTGGATTTGATGAATATCCTACGGATTTGTATTTTCATAACATTGTTTTAGTTGAAAAATTATTTGATATAATCCTGCAAAGTGAAAATGGGGATGACCATGCCGATGAATATGGTCCCGATAAAGGCCGCAATCAGGAAGAGCATGGCGGGTTCCGCCATGGCGACCGCGATTTTCAGCCGGCGATCCAGCTCGGACTCGGTGGAGTTGGCCAGGCGCACCAGTTCCTGATCCAGGCGCCCGCTTTCTTCGGCCACGGAAATCATTTCCAAAGTGGTTCCCGAAAACAGTTCGGGGCATCCTGACAAGCCTTTGCCTAGCTGGCTGCCGCCTTGAATCTGTTCGATGGAAACGGAAACGGTGTCGAGCAATACCTGGTTGCCGATGGAGCGGCTGGCCGTGCGCAGGCCTTGGATCAGGGGAACTCCGGCTTGCAGGAGAGTGCCCAGCATGCGGCAGAAACGGGCCATGGCGAATTTGGCAGTCAAGGTGCCCAAAACCGGGGCCTTGAGCATGAAGTTCTCCCAAAACCGTTTCCCGGTTTGGGAACGCATCCAGTCCCGCAACAAATAGACGGCCACGCCAATGCCGATCGCCACCAGCAAGCCATAGCCGCGGACAATCTGGCTGGCGCCGACAATGATCCGGGTCAGCAATGGCAAATGCGCGCCGAAGCCAGAGAAAATGGCTTGGAACTTGGGAATGAAAAATACGAGCAAAAAGCAGAGAACGCCCATGGCCAGGCAAACCAGGATGGTTGGATACATCAGGGCGGCCATGACTTTGGAGCGCAATTCCTTGTCGCGGGCTTGAAAATCCGCGATATGGTTCAACACGATATCCAGGAACCCGCCGGTTTCACCGGCCCGGACCATGGCCACGTAAATTTCCGGGAATACATTTGGGAACCGTGACATCGCATCGGCCAGGCTCATGCCATCGACCACCAAATCATGAAGTTCCTTCCATTTTTCCTTGGCCGCGGGCGTCGCGGCATCCTGGTGCAGGATCACCAGCGCCCGGCTCAAGGGCACGCCGGCGGCCAGCAGGTTGGACAGCATTCGGGTGAAGTTTTCCAAAGCGGTGCTGCCGATTTTCCCCGTTGCAAAAAGCCCCTGGCCGGCCGGTTTTTTGGCTTCCGCCGGCGCGCTTTTTTCAGCCAGGTTGACCGGCGTCAAACCCCGGCTTTCGAGCTGTTGGAGAGCCTCCTGGCGGCTGCCGGCTTCGATGCGGCCATCAGCCATGGCGCCACCGGCCTGCAGCGCTTTATATTCGAAAAAAGCCATTTATTTTTCAGGTTCGGGTTTGGGGATGCGGGCGGTGATCTGGTCCTTGGTGACGCGCAAGACCTCTTCCGGGGTCGTGACGCCTTGGCGGACCAAGCGCCAGCCGTCCTCGCCCAGTGTGCGCATGCCCTGACGCAAGGCGGTTTCCTTGATTTGCCCGCTGGAGCAATCTTTCAAAATCATCTGGCGGATTTCGCCGGTCATCTCCATCACCTCAAAGATGCCGTGGCGGCCCCGGTAGCCGGTATCCCGGCATTCGCGGCACCCGACCGCTTTGTAAACTATCGTGCCCGCCGGAATGCCTCTTAACTCCAGCAAAGCTTTGGTCTGAGTGGAAGTATCCTCACCTTTGCAGAGCGGGCAAATGACGCGAACCAGGCGCTGGGCCAGGACGGCTTCGAGCGAGGAGGCCACCAGGTAGGGTTCCACGCCCATATCGATCAAACGGGTCAAGGCGCCGGGAGCATCATTGGTGTGCAAGGTGGAAAACACCAAATGCCCGGTCAGCGAGGCTTGCACCGCAATTTGGGCGGTTTCCTGGTCGCGGATTTCCCCGATCAGCAGCACGTCCGGATCGTGGCGCAAGATGGCGCGCAAACCGCGGGCAAAACTCAGGCCGGATTTTTCGGATACCTGGATTTGATTGATGCCCTTCAGCTGATATTCGATGGGATCCTCAATGGTGATGATTTTACGGACCAAGTCGTTGATTTCGTTCAGCGCGGCATAAAGCGTGGTGGTTTTGCCACTGCCGGTAGGGCCGGTAACCAGCATGATGCCGTGCGGGAGTTCCAGCACGGAGTGGAAGAGCCGCATTTCCCGATCATCAACCCCCAGTTTGGATAAAGTCAACAACGTGGCATCCTGCCGTAACAAACGCAACACCACGGCTTCGCCGTGCAGCATCGGGATCACAGACACGCGGATGTCCACTTCCCTGCCCTCGATGCGGATTTTGATGCGCCCGTCTTGAGGCAGGCGTTTTTCCGCGATATTCAAGTGGCTGAGGATTTTTACGCGGGAAACGATCGCTGGTTGATACTGCTTGATTTGCGGAGGCACTGGCACCTCCTGGAGAACGCCGTCGATGCGGTAACGGATGCGTAATTCGTCCTCGAAAGGCTCCAGATGAATATCGGAAGAACGCAGTTCAATGGCATCCTTGAGCACTTGGTTCACAAACCGGATGATCGAAGCGTCCTCGGCGGCGGCGTTATCGAGATTGGCGTCCTCGGCGCGATCATCCTCGACCACCTGCAACGTGCCCTCTTCCTGCAGGGAATCGATGGTGTCGGCCCCCACGCCCAAATGCTTTTTGATCTCGCGCTGGATGGCTTCCCGGGGTGCCAGGACCGGTTTGAGGGCCAGCTTGGTCATGGTCTTCAACGTGTCCAAGCCGTGCGGCGAGAAAAGCCGGCTGGTGGCGATTTCCACCGACCCGTTATTGCGCCTGAGGGGCAACAATTCCTCTTTCAGTAAAACCCGCGCTGGAAACAGGGACAACAACTGCCGATCCGGCTCGATTTTTTCCAGATCGTTGAAACTCAACTCGTATTCGTCAGCCAGCCATTTCAGCACATCCGGCTCAGAGGGAGCTGAGCCACCGGCTTTCTGCCTGGCCCAGTGGCTTTCCAGCAAAATTGCGTCCGCACTGGACAGTTGTTTTTCTTCCACCATCCGGTCGAGTAATTCTTTTGTGCTCATAGTCCAGCCTGTTGATGGGAACCGTTCCGTTTAGCACGATTCCTTAAAGGTGCACGGCCAATTACGGCCGCACACCCGCAGACCAACAACCTGTCCGGTGGATCGAGGCGGGACCCACCGGTTTTTGATCTGCAAAAGCCAAGTCATTTTTACCTCACTTGTGATCGCCTGCCCGGGGATTACTTCAGGAGCCCGAGCATGACCGCAGCTGCTTCCTGGCGCACGGAAAGAACCTGGCGCAGCTCATCCTGGGCCTTTTCGAGATCAGCTTCTTTTTGTTTCCGGGTCTCGCGCAGCTTGGTCAATTTGTCTTTGATATCCTGGGACGAAGCCTTGGACTCAATGGCTTTTTGCAGGGCTTCCATTTCGGGATTGGGCGTGCCACCGAATCCGCCTCCGCCTTGGCGGCGGCGGTTCTGGTTGTCCTGGCCGGGTTGGGCGCCCTGGTCATTGCCACGCTGGCCGCCGCGGCCCCCGGGTCCCCCCATGCCCATAAAACCCATCATGCCGCTGGAGCGGGTAGCCCGCTGGGCTTCCATGACTTTGGTGACGCGTTCTTCGATCAATTTCCATTCATCATCATTTTTAATCTCAAATTGCTCGCGATAACGATCCATCATTTGCTGCCGCATTTGGGCGGGATCAAAATTACCTCTGCCGCCGCCAGGACCGCCAGGACCGCCTTGCCCACCGCCGCCCGGTGCCGGTTGAGCACTGGCTCCAAAATTCCCACACAATAAGAGACTGGCGATTCCAGCTAGCGCCATCGTTCGGAAAAACATTTTCATGCAATTAAGGATTATTATGGTTACACGTTTGACCCCTAGGCCGCCACCGTCAGGGAGGCGAGGAATCAATTCTTTCTCCGTGTAAGCAGGAAAGGTGCCGAGTTGTAAAACGTGTAAACAGAACGGGTTTTGAATGGGAAAGGATTCCATTCCCAGTTCGCTTGTGCAATTGTTGCGCGCCCGATGGGGAGGGATGCGCACCTTTTGCGCAATGGCCTAATCCCGGGCCATGGCAACGTCCCTTTGGATCTGGGCTTTCAAGGCTTCCAAAGAAGGGAATTTGCGTTCTTCCCGCAGGCGTTTGCCGAAGCGGATCTCCAGATTTTGGTGATAGAGATCACCGGAAAAATCCAGCAAGTGGGCTTCTACCAAGACTTGGGGAGTCAGGCCGGGAAGAGTGGGCCTGCGGCCGATATTCACCACCGTCTGGAATTGGCCTTGAAGGGTAGTTGCCCAACCCGAATAGACGCCTTCCAGCGGCAGGGCCAGATCGCCGTAGTCCAGGTTGGCCGTGGGAAAACCGATCTTTCGTCCCAATTGGTTGCCTGGCACGATCCTGCCTTCCATGGCATAAGGGCGGCCAAGCATGGCGGAGGCTGCTCCAAAATCCGCCTGAAGTATGGATTTTCGTATTTGGGTGCTGCTGATCGTGATCCCATCCAGGCAGACTGGATCAATGCCTTGAACAGAAAAATCCCAATGACCGGCTAATTCCAGGAGTTTGAAGAGGTTGCCAGAACGGCCATGGCCGAAAACAAAATTACTGCCCACCACCAAACGCTTGAGTCCGGGCGCCTGGCGCTTCAGCTCGCCAATAAAGTGGCCGGCGGTTTGCCGGCTGAGGCCGAGATCGAACGGCAGCAGCAAAATAAAATCCAACCCCAAGGCGGCCATTTCCTGCAAGCGCCGTTCACGGGTATAAATCATGCGCGGAGCCCGCTCCGGGGCCACGACCGTGGCCGGATGCCGGTCGAAGGTGATCACCCCGCCCAATCCCCCTTGGGACCGGGCTTCGGTGAGGGACTGCCGAATGACTTTTTGGTGGCCTAAATGAACTCCGTCGAAAAAACCAATGGCGGCGCTGATGGAACCAGGGAGGCCGCCCAGTTCAGCGGGAGAATGCAAAAGGCGAGGGTTGGTGATGAACCCATTGGCCATATTTCGAGAAAGGTGTTAAACCGGCACTTTGGCCATCTCAACCAGCTTCATATAGGGGATCACCAATTGCTGGAAGTCGGCCGGGCTTTTGGATTTGATCTGATCCAGAGGGATGGCCCCGGACACATCAAACATCCCCGCCTGGATTCGGCGAAGAGCGGATAAATGGGCGCCGCAGCCCAGTTTCTGGCCCATTTCGTGGGCCAGGCTGCGGACGTAAGTGCCTTTGGTGCAGGCAATCTCAAATTGAGCAAAGGGCTCCTGATAAACCGAGAAGCGGAAGCGATAGATGTGGATCAAACGGGATTTGCGCTCCACCTCGATGCCTTTGCGAGCCAGTTTGTAGAGTGGCACCCCATCCCGTTTGACAGCCGAGACCATAGGCGGTATTTGCATTTGATCGCCCACGAAGGATTCAGCGAGCTCGTTCAACTCCTCCAAAGTGACATCCGGAACCGGCAAGGAGGATACTAATTCCCCGTCCGAGTCATAGCTGTTGGTGGTTTCTCCCAGCTTGACGGAACCTTGATAAACCTTGTCCGTCGCCATGAATCGATCGCTCAACTTGGTGGCCCGGCCCAGAACTATGACCAGCAGCCCGGTGGCATTGGGGTCCAAGGTTCCGCAATGCCCGGCTTTCTTAATGTCGAACCGGCGGCGGATGATGTCCACCACGTCATGGGAGGTAGGGCCGGCCGGCTTGTCGATCAGGACGGCGCCGTCGAGGGGGTCAAATTCGTGCATGAAAATCTCAGGAGTTGGCGAGCAGGGACTTCTTGATGGCGGATATAACCCGGCGCTGAATAGACAGGGGGGTGCCGGTTATTTTGGCGCCGGCGGCGGCGCTGTGGCCGCCGCCGCCAAACTGCTTGGCAATCTGGTTCACATCCACCCGGGAATCTTTGGACCGCAGGCTGATTCGCACCATGGTATCGTCCACCTGCTCGAACAAACAGGCGACCACCACCGGTTCAATGGCGCGAATATGGTCAATCAAACCCTCGCTATCGCTGGCGGTGCATCCGGTGCGCGTGAAATCCCCCGGCTTCAGCCAGAAATAACCGATCTGATTTTCCTGGGTTAACCGGAATTTGTTGAACACATGCTGCAACAGGCGGACGCGCGACAAAGGATAAGATTGGTAAACTTCTTCGCAAATACGGCCCAGATTGGCTCCTTTTTTAACCAAGTCAGCCGCTATGCAATAAGTATTGGGCTGGGTGGTGGCGTATTGGAACGATCCGGTATCGGTGGAAATGGCAGTAAAAAGGCAGTCGGCAATCGGCGCGGTAATCGGCCACGAGGCTTCCTTGAGGAGGCGGTAAACCAATTCACCGGTGGAGGGTGATTTGGAGGAAACCCAGTTCATATCGCCATATCTGGTGTTGCTTTGGTGATGGTCGATATTGATCAGCACTTTTCGCTTGGCGATCCGCAGGCCGGTCCGGCCAATGCGCTCATAGCTGGCGGCGTCCACCGCGACAACGCAATCGAATTCCTGACCTGCGGCGGAAGGCCGCAAAACCCGTTCAGAATCCAGGAAAGCCAGCTTTTGGGGGAGCGGGTCGTCATTCCAACAACGGACGTTTTTACCCTCGTTTTTCAGAGCGAACGCGAGCGCCAGCTGGGATCCAACACAATCCCCATCAGGACGCACGTGGCCCACCACACAGATCCGCTCGCTTTGGTTGATCGCCGCCAGGAGGCGGTCGATGATTTTCAGGCGCTGCGTCATTCAGCCTCAGATGATTGATCCAATTCCTCGATAATGCTCATCACGCGGTTGCCACGTTCCACTGAACCGTCGAGTTCAAAACGCATTTGGGGAGTATATTTCAAAACCACTGAGCCAGCCACGATGGTCTGGATGTGTTTGCGGTGGTTTTGAAGCAAATGGAAACCTTTGCGTTGTTGCTCGGGATTGCCCAGGACGCTGACAAACACGACTGCGGAATGCAGATCACCCGACAAGCCCACATCGTTAACAGTGATCAGCCCCCCTTCCTCAATGGAAAACTCCTTCCGGATAACTTCTCCTATGGCGCGAATTAGCAGCTCGCGAACTCTTTGATGCCGACGCGATTGCATGGGAACCTCCTTGGATCGCCTTATAACTTTTGAGCGATTTTTTCAGCCTGGTAACATTCAACCAGATCACCGACTTGGAAATCTCCGAAGCCATCCACCCGAATACCGCACTCCAGGCCGGAGCGAACTTCGGGCACTTCGTCCTGAAATCGGCGCAAAGTGGTAATCACACCTTCGTAGATGCGATCTTTGCGGCGGAGAATCCGGCAGCGGCCTTTGATGACCCGGCCATTGACCACCATACAACCCGCCGCATTGCCACCTTTGGAAAGGTTGAAAACCTGTTTTACCTCGGCCGATCCCAAAGAGACCTCCTTGATGATAGGATCCAGCAGGCCGGCCATGACGAGGCGCACTTCATCAATCAGCTCGTAAATGATGGAATAGAGCTTGATTTGGACACCATGACGCTTCGCGGCGTCCACCGCTTCAGCATCGATGCGGGTATGAAAGCCCAGAATAACCGCCTTGGAAGCGGCCGCGAGGTTGACATCGGATTCGCTGATAATGCCCACCGCATAGTGGGCGATTTCGAGCGAAACCTTTTCGGAATCGATTTTCTTGAGTTCTTCCGTGATGGCTTCGACGGACCCCTGGGTATCCGCTTTGACCACGACTTTGAGAACCTTGGCCCCATCGGGATTCAGTTTGTCCAGCAGGTCTTCCAAACTGGTCTTGGGACGATCCTCGACCATGATGGAGCGCAATTCCTCGGCCCGCTTTTCAGCCATGTCCCGAGCGGATTTCTCATCCTCGGGGACGGAGAATTCAACTCCGGCCACGGGCACTCCGTTCAAGCCCAGCAGTTTGACAGCCACCGATGGGCCGACGGATTGGAGGCGTTTGCCCTCCTCGTTGATCAAAGCCCGGGCTTTGCCCCAAAACGGCCCGCACAGAACCACGTCCCCCACTTTCAAGGTGCCCTTGCGAACCAGCACGGTGGCGGTGGGGCCGCCGGGCGCCAAGCCGGATTCAATCACATTTCCTTTGGCGGGGCGGTTGGGATTGGCTTTCAGCTCCATCATCTCCGCCTGCAATAGGATCATTTCGAGAAGCTTCTCGATGCCTTTCTTCTGCAGGGCGGAAACATCCTGGAAGATCGTGGTGCCGCCCCATTCTTCAGGCGCCAGACCCAGGGCCTGCAAGCGCTGGCGAACCGCCATGGAGTTGGCTGCGGGGTGGTCACACTTATTCACGGCCACGATGATCGGCACTTTGGCCGCCCGGGCATGGCTGATGGCTTCCTCAGTCTGGGGCATGACGCCATCGTTGGCGGCCACCACCAGCACCACGATATCGGTCACATGGGCGCCGCGGGCGCGCATGGCGCTGAAGGCCGCATGGCCGGGGGTATCCAGAAAGGTGATCTGCTGCAGATCCTTGGGACGCTCGGGATGGGGGATGGAAATGGTATAGGCACCGATATGCTGGGTGATGCCACCAGCTTCCGAAGCGGCCACGTTGGCCTTGCGGATCACGTCCAGCAAAGTGGTCTTGCCATGGTCCACGTGGCCCATGATGGTTACGACCGGGGCGCGGGGTTTCAATTCCTCCGGCTTGTCGTCAGGATCCAGATCCTTGGGCTTGATGGGTCCGTGAACCAAACCACCGCCACTTTTGCGGCGCTCCAATTCAAACCGGAAGCCATACTTGGCGCACAACCTTTGCGCAGTGGGTTCCTCAATCGCTTGATTTACATTGGCAAAAACCCCCAGCTCCATCAAATCGCGGATCAATTCAAAGGGCTTCCGTTTGAGCAGATCGGCCAGCAACCTGACGACGATGGGGGGTTTCATCGTAATGATCCCCACCAGCACGGGAGCCATGGCCGCACTTTTGCCAGCCTCATGTTTGCCCCCGCCGCCCATCCTGGAAGGCGCACCCATCGGCATCCGTTGATGCTGGTGCGGCTGCTTGACCTTGGCCTGCATCTGAGCTGGTTGGGCAAACGGCGGCCGGCCGGGTTTGATATCCCCGCGCCCACGATCAGCTTCCTTGATCGGACGAGGGGGAAGTTTGATCGAACCCACCTTATCACCCACCTTCGGAGCGGGCTTGGGAGGCAATTGAATAAAGCCTACTTTATCTCCCACCTTGGGCACTGGCGGTGGCGGTGGCGGTGGTGGAGCAGGCGGCGGCGGTGGCGAGGGTGGCATAATTGCCTCGGCAACAGGCGCCGATAAAGCGGAGATGTCAGGGGTAGCGGTCATCGGAACCGGTTTGGGCTCGGTTTCAACAGGAGGATTGGCTTTTGGCGGTTCAACAGGCAAAGTGGTTGCTGCAATTTCCGGATGCGCAGCTTCGGTAATCGTCCCCGGAGATTTGGATTCCACTGCCGTTATTGGAGTGGATAACTCGGTGGCGGTGGCGGTTGTTTCTTCTTTTACCAAGGTTGGGGGTTGGAGGGGAGGTTGGGGCACTGTTTCAGCCACTAATGCAGCCGGTGGTTCTGCGGGAGTGGTCAAGTTACCCGCTGCCGCCGGTTCAGGCTGGGAAGGCTCAATGGGTTTAATTTCCTGAACGGGTGCTGGCTCAATAGCGGTTGGAGGGGACAGGGATTCCGGTGCCGGTTCGATAGTTATCACTTCGGAAACCGCGATGGGTGGTGCAGCGGCGGTTTGGCTGCCGGCAACCTCCGGCCCGGCAGTTTCAAAGGCGAGAGTCGATACCTGCCCATCTGCGGCGGCTTCAACCACGGCCTCCAGTTCGCCGGACGGAGGTTCCGCAGGCGGTGGAACAACTATTTCCGCAGGTGGCGGAACCGGGGGAGGGGGAGGTAAAGTTTTGGCGATTTCCTGTTCCAAATACTCTGCGGTAATTTTATCGAGTGTGCTTGATGGCACGCGAGCGCCAGCAACACCCAATTCCTTGGCCCTGACAAGGACTTCCTTGCTCTCTATCCCAAGTTTGCGTGCTATATCGTAAATACGAACGGGCATAAAAATTCACTACTGGACACCTATGACAGGCGCCTTTCATATCCTTCCAAGCTTAAAGGTAACGAGTTGGGGAGATCAAGTGTTTATACAGATCAGTTGTCGCCAATGGGTATGCTCCGCCTTTGGGCCTCCAGCCGGGCGGCCTCAAGGATGATGCCTGCATTGGCACCGATTTGCGGAACTGCCTCTAAATCAGAATCTTCCGCCTGAAGCAGTGCTTCCAGGCTGTGGAATCCTGCATGCACCAAAACATCCGCCTGCTCAGGCGTAACTCCGGGAATGCGGGCCAAAGCTTGAACGGCTTGGGCGACTTTTTCCTCAAAACCAACCTTGGCCACGGCTTCGGGTTCGATATCCACCTGCCAGCCGGTCAGCTTGGATGTCAACCGGGCATTCTGGCCCCGCTTGCCAATGGCGAGCGACAGTTGGTCCTCGCTGGTATGGATCAACACGCGCCGGCGGCGCTCATCGATGTCGAAGGTTTTTAATTTGGCGGGCGCCAAAGCGTTGGTGATAAAATTCTTCAAGTTGGAATCCCAACGGATGATGTCCACCTTCTCATTATTCAACTCCCGAACGATATTCTTAACCCGCTGCCCCCGCAGGCCTACGCAAGCGCCCACCGGATCCACTTTTTCGTCCCGCGAATAAACGGCGATCTTGGTGCGATATCCTGGTTCCCGGGCAATGGCTCTGATTTCAATAGTGCCGTCGTTGATTTCGCTGACTTCCAATTGGAATAGTTTTTCTATGAACTTGGGGTCGGCACGGGACAAAATGATTTCCGGTCCATGGGGAGTGTTGGCGACTTCCTTTACATAACAGCGCAAACGCTCGCCAATCTGGTATTCTTCGGTAGGCACCCGCTCGCGGTTGGGGAGTAAAGCCTCATAGCGGCCCAGATCGACCGTGACGTCTGAGCGCTCAAACCGGCGGACAATGCCACTGACAATGTCGCCGGTGCGATCCTTGAACTCCGAGTAGATCAATTCCTTTTCGGCTTTGCGGATATGCTGCATCAGGGCCTGCTTGGCGTATTGAGAGGCGATCCGTCCGAAGCCGGTTGGCGTGACTTCGATTTCCATGTCGTCGCCGATTTGGGCGTTGGGATTCGAACGGCGGGCGTCGGCCAGCGAAACCTGGTCGTGCTTGGACACGAGTTTTTCAGCGACGATCAATTGGGCATAAGCCCGGATATCACCGCTTTTGGAATCGATGATGCATTTCAAGTTCCGCGCGGGGCCGATCGCTTTTTTGGCGGCAGACACCAAAGCGTCTTGTACAGCGGCGAGCAAGACATCCTTGCGGATGCCTTTTTCACGTTCCCAAAATTCCAATACGGCCAGTAATTCGGCGTTCATAGTTCAATGTTGCCAGTTCAGGCAGGGTAACAAAAAAGTCGGCAGAATGATCTCCGACTTTCACCTCGCTGGTTACCCAGCCATATTTCACTTCTAGCGTTAATTTAAGAGGTCAACGTGCTCAAGTCAAGCTTTAATGGCGTTAAAGGAGAATTTTGCGTAAAGACAAAAAAACACCCCCCTGAATATTCGGCTGTTCAGCGATTGTTGGCAGCCATCCTTGCCGGCTGATTCAACGTAAACAGTTCGTTTCAGGTTGCAGGTTGGAAGTGGTGGCTAGAGACGGAATTGAACCGCCGACACAAGGATTTTCAGTCCTCTGCTCTACCGACTGAGCTATCTAGCCACTACAATTGAACGAGGCATCTGCCTCGTTGAGCTAAAACTATGCCGACGCCGGGCAAAACCGCAAGCACTTTCGATTGATTTTGGATTTTTTCACTTTTCCCGGCGCCGGAGTGAACCAACAAAATGGATTCCGCTTTGCTTCCCGGGCCGTAGTTAGGATCTGCCGTGTTCAAAAGGCTGCTGTTCACAAAAGAAAGGCCATCGGAACCAGGGACGGGGGCGGGATTGACTTTGGCCCGCATTTTCGCACTCTCAATGCCCAATATGGTAAACGCAAAATTCAGCGGCTTGGTGGAATTTGCCAAGGGGTTTGAGCCACGAGCCAGGATCAGTCATGTGTTGTTCGATTTTGACGGCACTTTGTCGCTGATCCGACAGGGATGGCCAGAGGTGATGCTGCCAATGTTTGATGAAATGCTGCCTCCCCATGGCGGGGAAACCAAGGATCAACGCCGGCAGATGCTCTATGACGACATTATGCGGCTGAACGGCAAACAGACCATTTACCAGATGATCCAGTTTGCCGACCGGGTAAAAGAACGCGGCGGCCAAGCCCGGGAACCTTTGTGGTATAAACATGAATACCTGCGCCGGCTGGAGGTGCGCATCCGCTCGCGGCTTGATGGTTTGCGCAACGGCAGCATCGTGGCAGATTCCCTGCTGGTGCATCAATCGAGGCAGTTGCTGGATTTGCTGCAACAGCGCGGCTTGAAAATGTATCTGGCCAGTGGCACGGATGAGCCTTTTGTAAAACAGGAGGCGGCCTTGCTGCAGGTGGACCGATATTTCGGCACGCATATTTATGGCGCCTTGGACGATTATAAAAACTTTTCCAAGAAAATGATCATCGATCGCATCCTCCGCGAGAACCAGATCCCAGGTGAGCGATTGCTGGCTTTTGGGGACGGGTATGTGGAAATCCAAAACACCAAAGAGGTGGGCGGGGTAGCCGTGGCCGTGGCCAGCGACGAGGCCAACAACGGCTCCGGCCAGATGGACGAATGGAAGCGCCAGCGGCTGCTGGGGGTGGGGGCGGACGTTGTGATCCCGGATTTCCGCGACGCCCAGGTTTTGTTGGATTATCTGCTGAACGATCATTAAACGATATTCGCCCCGCCATGCCTGCCCCGAATTATCCCCCTTTCGATTTAAAACGATTGCAGGTTTATCCGCTGGCCGGGCGGAAGAGCCTCAGCCGGGTGGAAGATGTTTTGCGCGATCCAGATTCGCCGCCGCCTTCCACCAGTGCCGATATTGATTCCTGGATGGGGGAGTGTGTTTCGTCATTGGTTCAAGCCCGGCAAAAAGGCGCGAGCATCATGCTCATTTACGGAGCCCACCTGCTGCGCAATGGCGCCGCGCTGATCCTGGAGCGCATGATGGCCAGGGGCTGGATCACGGCGCTGGCCACCAACGGGGCCGGTTCCATCCACGACTGGGAGTATGCATTCCTGGGACGCTCGACTGAAAGCGTGAAAGAAAACGTGGCCACCGGCACGTTTGGGACGTGGGACGAAACCGGCCGCAATTTTCAACTGGCCATGCAAGCGGGTGCCCTGCGGGGCGAAGGTTATGGGAAATCCCTGGGCCGCTTCATCGCCGAGGATGGAATTGAATTGCCCGTCCCACAATCCCTGGCCGAATCCCTGCGCGCTGAGCCGGGCCATCCGCTCGCAGCCGCCCGGGCCGAATTGCTCCAGACCATGAACCAGCTGGGTTTGGCGGGAGGCAGGATCACTGTCCCGCATCCATGGCAGCGGGCTTCCATTCTGGGGCATGCTTTTCGGCTGGGGGTGCAGGCCACCATTCATCCGGGTATTGGCTATGACATCATCACCAACCATCCGCTGTTCAATGGCGGTGCCATCGGCCGGGCCGCCCAGCTGGATTTTTGCCAGTTCGCAGGGGCGGTGGAGCGGTTGGATGGCGGGGTGGTTTTTTCCATCGGCTCGGCGATCATGGGACCGCAAGTTTTTGAAAAAAGCGTCAGCTGCGTCAACAACCTCCGGCTCCAGCAACAGCGTCCGATCCTGTCCGGCCACTCCATCTATGTGGTGGATTTGCAGGAGGGCGGCCATTGGGATTGGAGCCAGGGCGAGCCACCCAAAAACAACGCGGATTATTATCTGCGTTTCTGCAAGAGCTACTCGCGCATGGGCGGCGCGATGCATTATTTCTGCTGCGACAACGTGACCTTTCTGCATCATCTTTACCACCAGTTACAGAAACTATGACTTCCGATCGATTCCAGGAAATCACAGGACGTTATGCCGGTCTCAGCTTGGCCGTCATCGGCGATTTTTGCCTTGATCGCTACCTGGAGATCGACCCGGCCCGTGGGGAAACTTCCATCGAAACCGGCTTGCCGGTTTACAACGTCACGCGGGTGCGTTCGCAACCTGGTGGGGCCGGCACGGTGCTGAACAATCTGGTTGCCTTGGGCATCGGGAAAATCTACCCGGTGGGGGTGGCGGGGCAGGATGGCGAGGGCTTTGAGCTGATCCAGGCGCTTAAAGCCAAACCGGGGGTGCGGCTGGATTATTTCATCCAAACGACCGATCGCCGGACTTTCACTTATACCAAGCCTTTGGTGATGGAGCCGGTCGCGCCTCCCCGCGAACTGAACCGGCTGGATATCAAGAACTGGAGCGCCACTCCCAGCCATATTCAATCCCAATTGATCCAGCATCTGCAATCCCTTGCCGGGCAGGTCGATGGGCTGATTTTCATGGAGCAGGTGGACGTGGCGGAGACCGGAGTGATCACCCAGGGTTTGCTGAAAATCCTGGGGGATCTCGCCCGGCAAAATCCGGGTTTGCTGGCACTGGCAGACAGCCGGAGAGGATTGCGGCATTTTCCGCCGGTGATTTTCAAAATGAACCGTGCTGAATTGGGCCGGTTTTTGGGGCGCGAAAGCGAGCTAAGCTTGGAGGATGTGCAAGCCAGCGCATCGCGGCTGGCAGCGAAAAACCGGCAGCGAGTCCTGGTGACCCTTGCTGAGCGAGGCATCCTGGGGGCTGATCCGGATGGCGCTGTTTGCCATGTGCCGTGCCTGCCAATCCGCGGGGAGATTGACATCGTTGGCGCCGGGGATTCGGTGACCGCCAATCTGGTCTCGGCCCTGGCCGGAGGGGCTGCAACCCTGGAGGCCATCACCATGGCCAATGCGGCCGCTTCGGTGGTCATCCACCAGCTGGGCACCACCGGATCCGCCAGCCCCGGACAAATCCGTGAAGCGCTCGGGAGCCGAGCCTGAAGGCCGGCTGGGAAACAAGCCAGGCTCGCCCACGGGCTCTGACCTGCCCTGAGGCGGCAGTTTGGCAGTTTTTCAATCCCATTAATTTCTTGAAACGGGGCGGGAATCAGCCAGACTGCGCCCCTTTTATGGGCCGGGAGAATCGAAAGCGAATCCAGCCCGGGAGCGAATAACCCAGTGATCCGGCACATTCATTCCAATCGGCAATTGCCGTTTTCTCTACGCCTGGCCATGCTGCTGCAATACGCTTGCGGGGGCACGGTCATCCCTTTCATTACCTTGGTAATGAGGGACCGTGGCGCGGATTTTGCCCAGATCAGCTGGCTGCTGACTTTTTCCGCCTCCACCATGCTGGTTTTTCCGTTTTTTTGGGGCATGCTGGCGGACCGCTTCATACCCCTGAACCGGTTGTTCACGGTGCTGAACCTCGTGGCCGGTGGGGCGCTGGTAATGCTGATCCTGCAGCGAAAATTCGCCGGGAGCCTGCTTTCATTTTCCTTGTTTTACGCCTGCCTGAATCCTGCTTTCACGCTGCTCACGGCCTTGAGCTTCCATCACCTGCCCAATCCCCGGGAGCAATTCGGCATATTACGGGCCTGGGGATCACTGGGCTGGATTGTGCCGTTCCTGCCGATCTCCTTGTGGATGTTGCACCGCGGAACCGGGGATTTGAGTTTCATCCTGGTATTGGGATCGGCAGTATGCCTGTCCATGGTGGCTTGGTCATTCGCCCTGCCCCATACCCCGCCGGGGGCCGTCCGGAAGGACAAAGGCAGCTCCGCCGGCGGGCATTATCTGCCAGCTCTGAAAAAGCTGTTGGGCAATCCCAATTACCGGGTGCTGGTGCTGGGGTATTTCCTGATTTCAGGCTCATTTTCGCTGCTCACCTATTACTCGCCGCCTTTCCTGGAGAGCCTGGGCATCGCCCGGCCCTGGCTGGGGCCTATCCAAGCCATCGGGGTCATCGTGGAGATCATCCTCTTTCAGTGGCATCCGGCCCTGCTGCGGCGCTGGAATTTCGCCCGCGTGATGTTCGCGGGCTGCGTGGCTTTGGCGGTCCGGCACGCGCTTTTTTGCTGGTTGAGCAATGTTTGGATTTTGGCTTTCAGTTTCGTCCTGGCGGGGGTGGTCGTGGTTTGTTTCCACATCACGGCCAGTGTGCTGGTCAACGTCATCGCGGGGAAAGCCGTGCGCGCCACGGCCCAGTCGTTCTTGTTCCTGGTGGGCACCGGCCTGGGGCCCATGTTTTCCAACTGGGCGGCCGGCCGGGTGGCGGCCGCTTATGGCAACAGCCTGCGCCCGGTATTCGCCCTCGCTTCCATCCTGGCCCTGGCGGCGGCTATGCTCATCGCCAGTTGGCGCCATCACCTGAACCACGCCGGCAAACACGAGGCTCAGGCTCCGGTAAAGGGCTGAATCCATTGCGGGAAGGGGGCTTGAATCCGGAAGCAGGCCGTGCTGGAATAAGATGAAACCAGGTTCGCCACCCAGCGCGCCGCGCCCCTATTTTTCACCGCCTCCTTGCCATTGACCAGAGGGTGGGTTTGTCGATAATGCGACTCTGTGGATCGTCATGACGGGGTGGCTGGGTAAAAAGTCTAGCGTGGCGTGGCCAGCCGAATCCAGTATGTTATGACCCAGATGATTTTTGACGAGTGGATTGCCAACAAATGGTCAGGCCGGGAGCCGGACGCGGCGGGTGCACAGGCGCACCTGGCTGGCGTTTCCGGTGCTGAATCTATTTCAACGATCAAATTGAATGGTGGCCGCACCCGGCCAAACAACTGAGGTTTATCCGAAAATGTTTTTCCCATGACTGCCTCCTTACAAGATAGCAGCGATAGTTTGCGCAGCGCCAAGCCGCTGCGTTATGTGCAAACGGCCCACCTGGCTGATCCCTTGCAATTGGAATACCATGCAGTGCTGCAAGGGGTCACCGTGGCCTACGAAACGTATGGCCAGCTCAATGCCGCCAAGGACAATGCGATTTTGGCCTGCCATGCATTGAGCGGGGATAGCCATGTAGCCAGGCATAATGAAAACGATGATCCTGGCTGGTGGGATTTGGTGGTTGGCCCCGGCAAAGCCATCGATACTGATCGTTATTTTGTGGTCTGCTCCAACTTGCTGGGCGGCTGCCGCGGAACGACGGGGCCAGGGAGCATCAATGCGGAGACGGGAAAACCGTATGGGCAGGATTTCCCGACGATAACCCTCAATGACATGGTGGAAGTGCAGCGGCGCCTGATGGATCACCTGGGCATCCACCGCTTGCGCGCGGTGGTGGGCGGTTCGCTGGGCGGGCACCAGGCGTTGACCTGGGCGATCCAATTCCCGCACCGTGTGCAGGGGGTGGTGGCCCTGGCTACTTCTCCCCGCCTGACCAGCCAGGCGCTGGCTTTCGACGTGGTTGGGCGAAATGCCATCCGGCAGGATCCGCATTTTTGCGACGGCCAATATTATGAGCACCAAGGGCCGGAAGTTGGCCTGGCGATCGCCCGCATGATCGGCCATATCACGTATCTATCCGGGGAGGCCATGGCCAAGAAATTCGATTTCGACCGGCTGCATCCGCGCCAGGTGGCGACCGAGTTCGAGAAAGTCTTTTCGGTGGGATCCTACCTGGGATACCAGGGGGATAAATTTGTGGAACGGTTCGATGCCAACAGCTATATCGCCATATCCATGGCCATGGACCTGTTCGACTTGGGCAGTTCGCGCCAGGCCCTGGCGGCGGCGCTGCAACCGGCCACCTGCCGCTGGCTCGTGCTCAGTTTCAGCAGCGACTGGCTTTTCCCCTCGAGCCAATCGCGCGACCTGGTGAACGCTTTGATCGCCAACCGCGCCCAGGTGAGTTATTGCGATATCTCCAGCCAATGCGGGCATGACGCTTTTCTCCTGGCTGATGAGCTGGCCAGCTACGGGGAAATGATCCGCGGATTTCTTGGCCAACTGGATCCGAAAGCGCCAGGCTGCCTGCCGAGCCAGGAAGACGAAGCGTTTGAAACCACGAGTATTTTCCGGCAGCATCGCCTGGATTACGAGCGGATCGGGGAACTGATCCCCGCCGGATCCAGCGTGCTGGATTTGGGATGCGGCTCCGGCGCTCTCCTGGCGCGGCTGAAACAAGGCAAACATGGGCCGCTGGTGGGGCTGGAACGGGATGAATCCAGCATCCTGGCGGGCATCCGGAAGGGGTTGGATGTGATCCAGGCGGATCTAAACCAGGGTCTGGCGGCATTCGCGGATGACCAATTCGATTTTGTGGTTCTGTCCCAAACCTTGCAGGCGATCGACGATGTGGAAGGGATCATCCGGGAGATGCTGCGCGTGGGGCGGACGGGCATTGTGAGCTTCCCGAATTTCGCCTTCCGCCGTTTGCGCAAAATGCTGGCTGAAGAGGGGCGGGCCCCGAAGTCCACGGGAGTCCTCTGCTATGAGTGGTATAATACGCCCAACCGGCGCTTTTTTTCGATCACCGATTTCGAGGAGTTTTGCCAGCAAAAGCGGATCAAGATCCACCGGACCATTCCCTTGAACACGGAGGAAGGGATCGAAGTGTCGGAAAATCCCAATCTGGATGCGGACCTCGCCATTTTCGCCATCGGCCGTGGAGAAGGCTATGGGGAGCGGGGAGTGCTGCATCACGGCGAAGGGATCTGATCCACCGCCACCCGCTGGCGCAACCTTGGGCCCCGGAAACCGTGGGGCGGGCAAGCTCCATGGCCTCCTGGCTGGCTAAACCGCCGGAATCCCACGCGGCAGAAAAAAACCCCGGCCATCGGCCAGGCTTTGAATTCACTATTCGCAAACGGAGGTTTTCCGGGTCGGAAAACCTCCGATGACCATCGTATTAAAGCCTGTCAATCGGCTTTGGCATCCACTTTCAGGCCCGGCAAGGCGCTGCCGTCAGGATTGCGGATGCGGCAGCAGAAGCCCCAGCCGCCATCGTGATTCACGATTTTCAGGAGGAGTTCGTTCCAGCCCGCAGCCAGGCTGATTTTAGCGGTGTCCTGGGCTGGCCCCACTCCGCGATGGGTATAGTTGGCATGCACTAATTTCCCGTTCAACCAGGCTTTGACGGCATCATCACTGCCCAATTCCAGCCGGGCTTCCTGGACCGCGGGAGACCACACCCGGGTGCGCACGTAGGCGGCGCAGTGGTTTTCGGAGCGGAGGGCGGTGTCCAAGGTCACCTCCCAGGCGCCCATGCCTTTGGTCAGCGGTTGCCAGGCGATGGCCGGTTTGGCGGGATCTTCCGGCGGAAAAACGAATTCAAAAATGGCCTGGCTTTCCTTGTCCTTTTGCGTGAAAGGCCCCACCACCACCCAGTTGAGGATGTATCCTTCGTGCTGCTCAATCAGGTTGATCACTTTTTGGGCTTGCTGGCGCAGGCTGGCCTCCTGGGTTGCGGCGAGCACGCCACGCAGGGCGGCCTTGGCCCGGCTGGCATCTTTCTGGCGCGCGAAATCGGCGAGTTGGATAATGGCTTGGGCCGCCTCCGCCCGCAAAGCGGCGTCCGGCAGAGAGTTTTCGGCCAGCTGTAGCGCTTCCATGGAGCGGGCGCTGCCGAGTCCCGCCAGCACCAGTTTCTTCTCGTCGGCAGTTTGCGCCAGTTCCATGGCGCGGGCGTAACGCGCGGTGGGATTTTCGGCCAGGGCGGCCATCCGCACGAAACCGCGCAAGACCAGCGTTTTTTGGGTGGGATCCCCCAAGGTTTGGAGGAGGCGCACCAGGTCGTCGGCGGGCGCGGCGTCCGGCCACTCCGCCAGGGTGCGGATGGCGGCCTGGCGCACGGGTTCAGCGGTGTCGTTCAACGCCGCGCGGACGGCGGCAAGGGAATCGGCGGTGCCGGCCAGCCCCAGCAAGCGCAACAAAGTTGGTTTGGCGGCAGGGGTGGCGGTGGCATAAGTAGCCAGCAAAGGGGCGGCGCGTTTTTGGGGATCGGTGATCCGCCGCAGGATCGCGGCGATGGCCTCCTCAATGGCTGGCCGGTCGCCCAGTTCAGCCGGTTCCAAGGCCAGTTTGGCCAAAGGCGATAATTCACCTTCCGCGCCCAGCACTCCCAGGGCATTCAAGGCCGCCAGGCGAACGGCGCCTGAGCCTTGGCGGGCCACTTGCAGAAGATCCGGGATGGCGGCCCTGGCCTTGCGGGCGGCCAGCGCCCGGACCAATTCAACCTGGACGGGAGCGGACTGCTGGCTGAGGGCGGCCAGGATCGCCTGGTCGATGCCTTCGCCCCGCAGCGCCAAAAGGCTGTTGCGGGCCACTCGCTGCTCCGCGCCCCCCTTGGCGGCCACTTCAGCCAGGAGGGCGGCAGCGGATCCATCGCCCTGGCTGCCGAGGGCTTCCAAGGCGGCCAGTCGGACATTTTCCGACTCGTTTCTGGCTGCTGTGGCAAAGATTTTGGATTGGGTTCGCACCGGGATTTCACCGAGGGTGCGGACCAGCAGTTCCTGGCGGCCGGGGGGGAGCGCGGGCAGCAGGGCGGCGATCTGGTCCACCGCGCCGGAGGTGCGCAACAGACGCGTGAAACCGATGGCGCAGGCGCTGATCTCAGGATCCGCGCCTTTGATGGCATCCACGAGCAATTGGGCGGCGCTATCGCCGCGGGCGGCGATGATGCCGCGCAGGGCGGCGATGCGCATGGTGGTGGTTTGGGTGGGGGCATTCAGCGTGGCGAAGAGGCGGGCAGCTTCCAGCGGTTTGCCTTCCCGGATGAAACAGTCGGCGCAGGCCAGCAGCGCGTCATCCACGCGGGATTTCAACTCGGCGGGCACCTTGTTGCGGGTCAAGACCAGCGCCGGAACAGAGTTTTGATTGGCGATCTTGCCCAAGGCGCTGATGGCGGACTCGGCGGCGACCGGATCGCTGGCGGCGGCCAATTTCACCAAGTCATTGAGCGCGGGTTCATAACGGCGGTCGCCCAGGGAATTGATCAGGCCGGCGCGGACCTTGCCTGAGGTCTTGGATAAAGCCCGGTGCAACGCGGCATCCGCTTCCGGGATGGCCATGCGGGCCAGGGCCATGCGGGCTGGATGCGACATCTCCGGATCCGTGAGGAGCGCCTCCAGTTGCGGCACCGAACGCACCGTGCCGACCGTAAAAAGGAGCCGGCACAAGAAATCCCGGGCGGGCCGGGTGGTGGCCAAGGACAAAGCTTCCAGGAGCTGCCGTTCTACTTTGGCCCGCAGTTCCGGGTCCGAGAGCGAGCTGATGGCCAGTTGTTCCGCAGCTACGAGCGGGCCGGATTCCTTGCCGAATTCGTAGTTGACGGAGTTTTTCAGGGCGGCCTCCAACTGGGGCAGCAAATCCGGTGCTGCGGCCCGCGCGGTGAGGTTCAAAGCCAGCGCCAGGGCGGCCAGGATGCGTGAATAAAAAGTTTTCATTTTGGTGGTGTAAATCAAGGGGTTCAATGGGAGGTCAGCCGAGGTGCCACGGTTCACGCATGGGACGGTCCAGCCAGCGGGTGGCCTCGGGATCGCCCTGGATTTCCTCTTTGATGGGATCCCACTTGAGCGGCCGTTTGAGCCAGTAGGCGAGGTTGCCCAGGTGGCATAGGGACGCCGTGCGGTGCCCGAGTTCGATGTCGCGGAAGGGGCGCTCCCGGGTGCGGACACAGTGCAGGAAATCGCCAAAAATACCGCCGCGGCCTTTGTAGTTGGGTATGTAAATATCCGGGGCCCGCTGCTCGCGGCCCTGCCGGTCAGGGATTTCACCGTCCGTGCCTTTAAACGACAGCAGCCCGCCCCAGCCACCGCCATGATAGAAGCGCACGCCATTGGCGAAAATAAAGGTCAGATTGGGATGCTCTTTGCCATCCGGCGGGATGATTTCCACCGGGCCGGTGGTGTGCAGGCTGCAGGTGAACAAGGCGCCTCCGAAGCCGTGGCAGCCCCAGTCGGTCATGCCGCCGCCGGAGTAATCCCGGAAGGGCCGGAAGCCGCCGCGGATTAACGTGGAATGGAACGGGCGCCAGGGGGCGGGCCCCAGCCAGAGATCCCAATCCACGCCCGGTGGCACCGGTTCCGGCGGGAGGTAGCAGGGGCCGGAAGCCTCGCCGACATTGACCCAGGCCTCGCGAACCTGGCCGATGGCGCCGCCCCGCACCATCTTATGGAACCAATTGTAATCTTCCCACACCCGCTGGCTGCCGCCGGAAAAGACGCGGCCGTAGCGGCGGGCAATCTCCTCCATGATGCGCCCCTGGCGCACCGTCAAGGTTTCGGGTTTTTCGCAATAAACATCCTTGCCCTGTTTCATGGCTTCCGTGGCGATGATGGCGTGCCAATGATCCGGCGTGGCGATCAGCACGGCGTCGATATCCTTCCGGGCGATGACTTCACGGAAGTCCCCGGTGACGGCGCAGTCGCTGTTGCGGTAGCGCTGGTTCACCATGTTCCTGGCGGCTTCACGGTGTTCGGGCACCACATCGCATACCATGCGCACGTGCACTTCCGGGAAGCCGAGGAAACCGCCCATGTCGCCCCGGCCCTGGCCACCCATGCCGATGCAGCCCATGGATATCCGGTCGTTGGCGCCGAAAACGCGCGCATGAGCCAGCAGGGGAACGGCACCCGCCACGGCCGCCGCCTGGCGCAGGAAACACCTTCGGGATAATCGTTGTTGGTTGGTAGTCATTGGTTAACTCCTTTTTTAGTGTTGGTTAAATTGCTGATCAGTTTTCGGGCAAATGCCGGCTGGCTTCCAGAATCCCGCCTTTGGCGGATTGCAGCTTTAGCTGGTAATTGCCACGCCCGGAGACGATGAATTGAACCCAAGTCTGGCTCATGCCGTCGATGGTCTCCAGTTCCAGGCGTTCCGGCCTCCGTTTTACCGCTTCCACTTGATTGAAAAACCGATCCACCACGCGCCCGCTGGACAGCACTTTGATTTCCGGTCCCGCCAGCGTGATGACATCGGGCGGGCTGATATGGTTGCGGACCTCCTGCTGGGAACGGGTGGGCATCAGCCGGGAGTTTTCGATGGCGGCCCGGATTCGGAATAATTGGCCGGAGAGTTTCTCCACCTGGCCTTCGCCGAATTTCAGGCGCGGCATCTGGCCGGCATGATAGAGGGTGAAGGCCATGTTCCGGTGGCATTCCTCTTCCAGCAGGAAGGAGACCGGCGTGCGGCCCCACTCTTTTTTCAGGCCGCCAATCTCGATCGGGCCATAGGTGGGATGGTGGTACGGTTTCCATTTAACGACCGCTTCGTTCATCAGCACGTGCTTGATGAACGCTGCGTCCTGGTCGGGCGCGCCATCGCCGGTGGATTTGTCGAGATTGCGATTGCTCCACAGTTCATTGGAAAAGCCCAGAATCCCCCGGGCGCCATAGAGCCAATCGATTTCGCCGCCCCAAACGGTATAGAGATCCTTCCAAATGGTGATGGAACGGTAGAAAGGCAGGATTTTCTCCCCGCGCTGGGCAATGACCCGCAGCACGTTGTCATCTGCGGCCTGGAAAGCGCCACCCTCCCGGCCCGGTCCGCGGAGGATCATCCCCCCGTTGTTATGGTAGGACTGCAGGGCCGCCAGATTCGGATGGGCGATGATGAACTCGGCGACCGCCCGGGTTTCGGGGAGGCAAAACGGATATTCCAGCGCGCCCGGCTGGATGTAGTTGGGCTGCCAGTCGAAAGCCCAATTCCGGTTCATGTCATAGCCGCCCACCGGGTCTTCGTTGATGCGTCCGTCGTTGTCATTGTCGATGCCTTCGTATCCCAGCAGCTCATAGTCGCCCCGTTCCTCGGGACCCACGCGCACCATCAGGTAATCCGGGTAATCGGGGTGCGGTTTCCAATGGCCGAAAGGATTCTTGATGCGCATTTGGGTGATCACGCCGTCGCCGTCCAGGTCGTCATAGTCATCCTCGTCATAGAGGCCATCGCCATCGTTGTCCATGGGCCGGACCCCTGAACGCGAGGTGCTGGCCGTGTTGGCGGTGTGGAGCCAATGGTCGCGGCCGTCCGGATTGATGGTGGGCACCAGGTAAAAAACGGAGTGGTTCAGCAGATCCGAAACCGCTTCCAGCCGGCCGTATTGGTGGCACAGATACCAGGCGGTATAGGCCACCACCTCGCCGCCTTGCACCTCGTTGCCATGGATGTTGCCATCGATATACATGCCGGGTTTTGGGCTGGCCTTCCCGCCCTGGGGGGCGGTCACTTCCAGGCACCAAAGGTCGCGGTTTTGGAACGATTTTCCGATGGAATACAGCTTGGTCAATTCCGGAAACGCCTCGTGCAGCTGCGCCAGGATGACATGGAGGCCCTCGTTGTCATAAAAGCGGTTCCATTCCACCCGCACTTTGCGTGCGGCTGGGCTGCCCAGGGCGGGAAACGACAGCGAGCCCGGATCGCGAGGCGTGGAGGAGGCTGGCTCCGTGGGCGAATCCGCGCCGCAGACTGGGTGGCCAGCCAAAACCAGCGCCAAAATCCCCCAGGCCGCCCTTTTAAGTCCAGATTTCATTTGCAGGTGCATAAACAATTAAACGGGATTACTTGGTTTCGAGGCTGATGGCGCCTTTGACGGTTCCCGCCAAAGCGGACACAATTTGATACGGCACGGGCTTCGCGTCCGGCAGGTATAGAATCCAGCGGGCTTCGGCCATGCCACCGCTGCCTTCGATGGGTGTCAAGTAAGTGATCCGGCTGCCCGAAAGGATCGATCGGTTTTCCAATTCCAACACCAGCCGGGTGGGGAGGACTTCGCGGGTGGTCTGGCCCTGCGCCAGGCTGGTGGGAAGATAGCCCGGATTTTCCACTTGCAGGGTGACGTCATAAACGGCGGATCCGAGCGGTTTGACCTTTACTTGCCGCACGGCGAGGCGCGGGAACTGGCGCACCAGCTGGTTCAAAAAACGACTGTATTTGGCGGAGAGTTCCTGAACCAACGGTTCGGGGGGGGTGGTTTTGGCAAAAGGCGCGAAACCGCCCAGCTCAACTTTCTTGCCGGGAAAATCGGGATGTTCAAAGCTTTTCCAGGCCACGAAGGCCCCGGGCGTATTTTTATCCAGCCATTTCAGGAAAGCCCGGTCCTCTTCATTGCGCTTGTCCTCGTTGTCTTTGGCGCCGGGTTCCGGTTTGGCCGCCGGGCCGCCTTTGGCGGCGGTCTCCGCGGGTTTGCCACCTGGAGCCGGTTTGTTTTCCTTGCCGCTCTCCTTGGCTTTGGCGGCTTCTTCCGCGGCCGTTTTCGCCTTCACCATTTCCAGCTGCAAGGCGGGGCTCCAAGGCCGGGCCGCCAGCGACAAACGGCCCCGGTGGAAATAAACCCAGTCGGAAAACGTGCCCGGTTCGGAAACTGCTTTCAGCTCGGATTTGATCCCCAGCGTCTCGCGGAATTGGCGGCCCATTTCGCGGACATAAGGAATATCTCCACCTTGGAGGCTCGTGGGTGTTTGCCTGTGGGATGGGTCGGGCGCCGCCGGGCGCTGGCGTGCCGAACCCGTGGACGAAGGGGTTGCGGCAGTGTTGGTGGGGGCGGGGGATGGCCCGCCTGGCGGGGAGGCCAGGAGGTTATCCGCCGCGCCAAAGGTGAACACGATACCGATATTGGGGTGCGCCACGACGAAGTCCACCAAGACCTTGGTCTCGGCTTCGGACACCGGGTGGGGGCCGGAATTGGCCCCGAAAAATTGGTAATTATACGGGAAATTCCGGTTGAGGTTGACGCCTCCGCGGCCGTCCTCATTCCATTGTTCATCGTGGTCGTTGTCGATCCCTTCGCTGAATAGGCGCCAGCCGCCGAATTCGCCCCGGGCTTTATCGGCCTTGAGCAGCAGGCGTGGATCGGCCGGATCCAGGCGGTATTCGCCCTCCGGATCCTGGACACGCATCCCAGTGATCAAGCCATCGTGGTCGAGATCCTCGACCTCATCCTCATCCACCAGGCCGTCATGGTCGTCGTCCACCGGGCGGCGGTTGACGGTGATTTCATTCCATGGCCGGGCAAAAAAGCTGTCCGCGGCGTCGGGATTCACGCGCGGGAACAGGTAAACGGTGGTAGTCTGCAGCAAGCCGGTAAAAGCGTCCTCCTTGGAGGATAAGAGCTGGCTGGCCCAGGACATCACCAGGGAAGTGCCGAGCAGGTCGTTGCCTTCAATTCCGGCCACCACCAGCAGGGCGGGTTTTTGGAGGCGTTCCTGGGCCGTGCCCTGGCCCAGTTCCAGCAGCCAGACCGAGTTCGAACCCAAGGATTGGGCGGCTTCGCGGAATTGCACCCGGCCGGGGAATTTGCCAGCCAATTCCAGCAGTTGGCCGCCAAGCCGTTGATTATCCAGGTAGGCGGAGGATTCCCCACTGGCGGAGCTGAGAGCCGCCAGAATGACGGCGGCCGCCAGGATTCCCAGGCAACCGCTGCGGCCCGAACGTTTCAGGTGAATTTCCATGGGCGATAAGCCGAAGTGCATGCGCCAACCAGTAAGCTTTTCCGGGGGCGAAAGCAAGCGAGCAAAATTTGTTTTCCTTCCGGCGGCGGTTGGTTTAGCCTGCGGTGCATCAGACATCAGGACGCGCATGAATAAACTAAAATGGTTTTTGGGGCTATTATGGGCCACCGCCCAGGTTCAAGCCGAAACGCTGCCGGCCGTTCCGCTTTGGCCGCAAGGCACTCCCGGAGCGTTGGGCACGCAAGACCGGGACATACCCACCCTGACCCCCTATCTGCCCGATCCGGAAACTGCCAGCGGCGCGGTGATCGTGGTCCTGCCGGGAGGCGGGTATGGCGGCCTGGCCAAACATGAAGGGGAGGGCTATGCTTTATGGCTGAACCAGCATGGCGTCGCCGCCTTCGTCCTGAAATACCGGCTCGGTTCCCATGGCTACCGGCATCCGGTGATGTTGAATGACGCCGCGCGGGCCATCCGCGTTGTGCGCTCCAAGGCTGCCGAATGGAAAGTGGATCCCAAGCGCCTTGGCATCATGGGATCTTCCGCAGGCGGGCATTTGGCCTCGACGCTGCTCACCCATTTCGAGGCCGGCAAACCGGACGCCGGCGATCCGGTCGAGCGGGAAAGCTCCCGGCCCGATTTGGGGATTCTTTGCTACGCGGTGATCACCATGGGGGAGTTCACGCACCGCGGCTCGCGCCAGAATCTGCTGGGGGCCGAGCCTGCCGCCGAATTGATCGAGAACCTTTCCAATGAAAAACAGGTCACGGCGCAGACGCCGCCCTGTTTCATCTGGCACACGTTTGAGGACGGAGCGGTGCCGGTGGAGAACAGCCTGGCGTTTGCAGCCGCCTTGCGCAAAGCCAGGGTGCCCTTCGACCTGCACGTTTACCAGAAGGGTGGCCATGGCATGGGTTTGGGCAGCGGCCACCCCTGGGCGAACGATTGCCTCTTCTGGCTCAAGGCGCAGGGCTTCCTTAAGATAACCAAGTGATGAACTACGAGGAACTGGCCTTCGTCAACCGTCAACTGGCGGCGATGATCCGCAGCGGCCTCCCGCTGGAGGGGGGATTGCGCCAGTTAAGCCGGCAAATGCGGAACCGCCGGCTGAAGCACGAAATGGCCGCTCTGGAGGAAGATCTGGCCCAAGGCATCCCGTTGCCCGAAGCGGTGTCCAAACGGCAGCTGCCGGAACTATATAAGAAAATGGTGGCCATCGGTGCGCAGGGGGGGAACCTGGCGGGGATACTGGTGCTATTGGCCGACCATTACCAGGCCCAAAGCATCCTCTGGACGCGGCTGCGCGGCCTGATGATTTACCCGGTCATGGTGCTGGTGGGCTGCCTGGTGGCCTCGATTTTCCTGGGAACCTTGAGCCACCATTTTTTCCAAATCAACTTGCAGGAGCAACAAGGACTGCTCAAGGGGCGGAACCTGCCGGCTTTCACGGAATTTGTATTTTCCAATCCCCGGGTTTATACCGCCTTGATTTTCGCTCCCACCGCCTTGGTGGCAGTGCTCCTGGCCGGCATCGCGGCGGTGTGGTCATGGCCTTCCTGGCGGCGCGGATTCCGCTGGCGGCTGCCCATCTTTCTGGAGGCCAGTTGCGCCCAGCTGGCCGCCACCCTGAATTTGCTGATGGCGGGCGGATGCTCCTTGCGTGATGCAGTGCAGTTGCTGGGCCTGCTGGAAAAACACACCCGTCTGGGCCGGGAATTGGCGGCCTGGCAGGAGCGCTTGTCCGCCGGGGCGGGCCGGTTCGCGGAGATGGTCTCTCCCTCCAAATTACTCCCGCCATTGTTTGTCTGGGTGGTGGCGAGCGCAGGTGAGGATTTGCCTGGCGGGCTCAAGCAGGCCGCCGATCTGTACCAGGCGCGGGCGGTCCGGCGCGGCGACGTCTTCCTGAACGCATTCCTGCCCGTGTCCGTGATGCTGCTGGGCGTCATGGTGGCCACCCAGGCGTATTCGCTGTTCGCCATCATCCTGGGCGCCTCGATCAACATGCTGGGCTTGGTGGCGGGACTGTAACCGGCTGCCGCCATGAATACCTCCGAATATTGGGATGCCTGGTTCAGCCAGCTCGCCTGGGGGTTCTGGATCCTATTCCTCGGCGGTGTCATCTATGCGGTTTACCTGGTGGTGGTGAGCCTGCCCCTGCGGCGCCGGGAACGGGCCCGTTTTTTCCTGGACCTGCTGGCCTTGGGGCTCAAGCGGGGCCTGAGCCCGGTGGAATTGATCCGCCAGACCGCGCAGTCGAGGGATTCGATTCTGGGCCCCCGGTTCCACCTGCTGGCCACCTGCCTGGAGCGGGGGCTGTCGTTGGGCCAGGCGCTGGACCGGGTGCCTGATTTGCTGCCGCCTCAGATGAACGCCATTCTCAAAGCCGGGGATGCCATCCGGGATGTGCCGCGCGTGCTGCCCGCCTGCGAGACGCTTCTCAAGGACGATGATACGGCCTTCATCAAAGCCCAAAACTACCTCGCCGCGCTGCCCTTCGCTATCATATCCATCTGCATGCTGTGGATTGTTCCGCTGCTGATCGGGACCGTCCTGACTAAATTCAGTGAAATCGGAAAGGACATGGAAATCCCGGCGCCGCCTTTGATGGAGTGGATTGTCCGGCAGCACACGGGCGCTTTGGCCTGGGTGATCCTGACTGTGGCGGGCGGCGCCCTGATCTTGCTGGCGTCCATGCTGTTCATCATCGGGCCCCGGGGGTTGCAATGGCTGGAAAGCGGCATCCCGCAAGCCAGCCAGTTCATCACGTGGTTGATACCCTGGAAGCGGGACCGTTTGCTGCGGGATTTTACCGGATTGCTGGCCAGCTTCCTGGATGCCGGCCTGCCGGAATCGGCGGCGGTGCAACTCGCGGCGGATGCCACCCATAATCAAGCCATGGTCCGCCAGGCGGCACTGGTCCGCCAAAACCTGGCCAAAGGGATTCCCTTGATGGAGGCCCTGGGGCCGCTCACCAAGGCCGCCCAATTGAAGTGGCGCCTGGAAAATGCCGCGCATGGGGCCGGTTTTGTGGCCGCCCTGGCCGGCTGGGGCCAGGCCCTGGACGCGGCCGCCTTCGCCCGGGAACAAACCTGGGCGCAAACCGTGACGGCGGCGTTGATCCTCTTCAACGGGCTTTGCATCGGCGCCATCGCGGTGGCGGTGTTCCAATTCATCACCTCCTGGATCAACAGCGCGCTATTATGGTAACGCTCCACACCAACCCATCCAGCCAAACAGGCGCCGCCCGGCGCCGCCACCAGGATCCTGCAGTTGGCCAGCGGGGATACCTGGTGGTTGAATTGATGGTGGGGATCGCGATCTTGCTGGCGGTGGTCATGCCCATCTGCTTTTCGGTCCTGATTGATCAAAAAATGGCCCGGGCCAATTACTACCGGGCCACGGCCATCGCCATCGTCGATGGGGAGATGGAAATTTTGGCGGCTGGAGAGTGGAAGGCCCACCCGCCCGGCACGAACGATTATGTGGTGAAAGCAGAATCGGCGCGGAATTTGCCGGCGGGGAAATTTGTGCTGGCCCGGAGCCAGGACCGCCTGCGTTTGGAATGGATGCCCCGGGCGCCCGCTGCCGGCGGGCCAGTGCGGCGGGAAATCACCCTGCATGAGCACTAAACGCTCATTTCCTCGAGCACACGGTTTTTCCCTTTTGGAATGCCTGGTGTACATCGCCATTTTCGCGGTGGTGACCGCGGTGGCGTTTTCAATGTTTTTCCAATATTTGTCGCACAGCCGCCGCCTGCAGGTGATGGCGGCCGATGTTCTCCAAGTCATGAAAGCAGGCGAGCAATGGCGGCAGGATCTGCGCCAGGCGGCCGGGCCGCTCCGGCTTGAAACCAACGCCCAGGAGCAGGCCTTGCACGTGCCCCAAGCCCGGGGGAAAATCACTTACTTGTTTTCCCTTGGCAGCATATGGCGGATAGAAAATGAACCCGCAGATCCCCGGTTGCTGGTGCCCCATGTGAAAGCGTCGCACATGGTGGCCGATCCACGCCAGGTAGTGTCTGCCTGGAAATGGGAGCTGGAATTGCAGCCGTCGTCCCGGAAAGCAAAGCTGCGGCCGCTGTTTACGTTCCTGGTGGCCGTCCCCAAAGAGGTTGCGCCGTGAGGATTTCGATTCGCCAACCCGGCCGGCGGAATTGTTCGGGCAACGCCCTGCTCTTGATCTTGGGGTTGCTGATGATCATAGCCATCTTGATGATGGAAAACCAAACCACGGAGCGTGCCCTGCGCAAGCACCTCGACTGGATTGAACGCAGCCAAATCCGCCGGTTGCAGGCGGTGAGCGAGCATCGCCACCCGGCCTCAGAATCGCGCCGGTAAGTTTGGCGTGCCGGGTTTCCGCGTTTGGGGCCGTCAAAAGCGAAAAGCCCAATCCGGACCCTTTTTTTAAATCGGGCTGATGGCCGGTGGCGGCGGGAAAGGTGAGCGGCCTTATTATTCCCGGCCAGGGGAGACCACTTGGGCTTTGAGCACCTTAACCTCGCTGGTTCCCAAGCGCAGGCCGGGATCGCCAAAAGCGTGATAAACGCGGATTTGGCGCGATTGGGCCAGGGGCGCCCCGTCCATGCTCCGCAAAGTGAAGCAGGTGGGTGCCGGGTAGCGTTTGCCGTTCCATTGGCTGGCATGGAAGGCGGCGAATTCCGGGCCGTCCACCAGGAACCCAAGCGGAGGCAATTCCACTTCACCCCCGGCCTGGGAACGGCAGGTGAAGGTGTTGGTGCTGGCATTGACCACGACGGTCATGGCGGCTGGCCCGGCGCCGAAGGTGCTCTTTTGCACCAGTCGGTCGCGGGTCAGGAACTCATGTTTTTCCATGGGCATTTGCGAAGTCAGCTCGTTGAGGGGGGAAAGGATTTCATAGGTGTTCTTGACGAAGCGATCCACCGGGTGGAGCCCATCGGTCCAGCCCTGGTCGCCGCGCATGAACACGGCGGCGGCGGCGGGGGTGGCCGGCTCGCGGGCGGTATTTTTCCAGTAAAGATGGCTGGGGATTTCATGGTAATGCAAAGGCCGGCCCAGGGCCAGGTGATGCAAAACGTAGTTCGCCGAGCGGGCCATATCGTAGCCATATTTGCCATACATCGCGATGGTGTCGCGATAGACCAGTTCAAAGAGGGGCACCACGCTGGCACCGAGCTTGGCCGGCAGTTTTTCGTCGTGAAAATAATTCCCGCTCACGCCCGTGAGACCCTCGAAGAAATCGCTGTGCGGGATGGCCCACTCGCGGCCGCATTCGCTGCCGAACACGCCGAACAGATCCCGGGCATAATCGGACAAATCCTGTTTGTATTTCAGGTCGTCCAGGCGGGTGAGGGGATGCTGGGGGTCGAAGCATTCCTGCAAACCCGCCGCGTAGGTGGTGTCGATGAAATAAGATTTCGCCCCGGTAAGGCGTTGGACGGCGGGCAGGTTTTGGGGGCGCCGGGCCAGCTCCAGGGCTTTGCGGCTGCAGGTGAGGTAGGCGAGGCCGCCCGCCCAGTGCCCGCCTTTGGCCAGGCTGCCGTCCCGATTCCTCATCACATACGATTCATCCCAGGAGGGCGCATCGCGGTAGATGTCCTGGTAATTGTCGTGGAGGCTGAACAGGTAGCCGAGTTCCTGGACCTTCCGGACGCATTCGGCCAGCCCCGGGTCGCCACCGCACTCCGGGGCGGCGGGCAGGATGTCCGGGTGCTGGTTGTCATAGCCGCGGCGGATCCAGCCGCCGATAATAAACAGCACCTTTTCCATCTCCAAATCCCGGCGCAGGTGGGTGGCGATCTGCGCAGCCTCATCGAAGGTCCAGCTCACCTCGGAGGAAATTTCGCGCGCGCTGTCCTCGCTCATTTGCCGGGAAAGGGTGCTCCACAGCTTGAAATTAACGGCCCCAAACAATTTGGCGTCGTCGGGATGTTTTTTCAGTTTCTCCTCCCAGCGGACCAGATAGCCTTTTTCCCTGGCCACCTGCTGATAGGCTTTGCCCAGAGTGACGTAATCCCCTTTGCCGCAGAAGGTCAGGCGGAAGCTTTTTGCCGACTGGCGCAACTCCAGGGAAGTGCTCAAAGCCTGCTTGCATGGCTGGGACTGGAAACCGGCCAGGTTGGTGAGACTGCTCTTCAGCGTCACTGCCACATAGGGATCATTCCACGTCACCAGGACTGCGGATTGCCGGTCGTAAAGGCCCCACATTTGCAGGTGGCAACCCTCATACGCATAGGTGTCGAAGCGGTGTTCGAAAGCCAGGCCGCTATCCGCCGGGATGAGCAGGCCCTCCCGCACCGGGGCGGTGGCGAAGCCGCCGCCCGTATCAGTGACCCAGAGGGCGTCGTCGAGCAACCGGATGCTTTCCACCGCACCGGCTGGCTCGGCCGCCCAGGAAAAATCGAGATGGTTCGACGCGGCTTGAACCGTGACCACCACCTTGGCGCTGGCATTCCAAGCGGCTGGCTGGAACATCAGCGCCAGGCGTTGATCTGCCTGTTCCACCGAGCATTGGCCGAGGCTCCCAGTTTTGAGCTGGCCATCCAGGCGAGTCGTGGCGGATCCAAAACGGCGGCGGAACGGATTCGATTGCCATTTGCGGCTGGCCGGTTTGTCCAGGATGGTATAGCTGCCATCGGCCGGGGAAACTTCAAAACGCAGCGCCGGCGTTTCCAGGAAAGGATTGCCAGCCGCCAGCGCCGCTGCCGGACCCATGGCGAACAGCTGGCATATGGAAATAATCCAAAGCGGGAATGTCACCGCTCTATGGAACGTCTGTCTTGAGCGGCCAGCAGGATCTGATTCGGGTCTCATGGATTATGGTTTAATGCAGCGGGCGGGCCGGGTCAAATCGTAATCTGTATGCACGACGCAGGGACACGAGGCCTGGGAGCGAGCCGAACCGAAAGGGAATCCCTGGCTGGCTGGCCGGACACGGGGAACGGATGGCCGCAGTTTTTTTGACCCGCCCTGGCCCCGGATTCTATTGCCGGCGGCCAAATGGCCGTGGTAGTTTGCGCGCGTGGGACAGGGAACACACACCGTAGTCGATCCAGCGAACCAACGCCTTGGGCGTTCCGCAAGCACCATCATCTTCCTGTTAGTGGCTTGCTGGATGGAGTGCTGGCCACCGGTTTATGGCGAATCTCTGGCTATCAATGAACTCATGGCCGCCAACGAGAGCGGGCTGAGGGATGAAAACGGCGATGCTTCAGACTGGTTCGAGTTGTTCAACGGCGGCGCCGGCAGCCTTGATTTATCCGGCTGCGGATTTTCGGATGATGGCCAGCGTCCCTTCAAATGGATCCTGCAAAAGGGGCAGCTGGCCCCGGGCGGATTCCTGGTAATATTCGCTTCCGGCAAAGATCGGCAACCCCAGTCTTCCGCCCCCCAGGATCCGCGGTCAATAACCGGCCTGACCGTATATCTATCGGCCGATACGGTGAATCCCAGGAACGCCGCCGAAATCCGCCAGGCCAATGGCGGAAACTACGTCAAGGCCTGGCTGGACCACAGCGGCGGGGGGATTTCCGCATTTCAGGGCACGAGCGGATTGCAGCCGATCTGGGTCACCAATGTGGTGAACGGCAGGCCCACCCTGCGGTTTGACGGCCAGGACGATCAACTGCTCTTGACGCGGGCGCCCGCCACCAATGATTTCACGGTGATTGTGGTGGCCAGGGCCTGGCTGGGGCATGAGATCGATCCGGAGAACAATGCGGGAGTCGGGGGTATCAGCGGCCAGCGTTACCTGTTGGGAGCCCGCCACGGGGGGGATTGGGCGGCGGGAGCCGGTTTATCCATGGGCACCAACGGGGCATCGGTGTACGAGCACGGCTCGGGATACATGCCCGCCCTGGCGGTGGCCCGGAATTACCTCGGCAAGACCTTTCAAATCATCACCCTGCGCTATGCCAGCCGCCGCCCCGACCTGTTTATCCAGGGGCAGGCCGCCCGCCAGGGGGTGGTTTCCGCCCGGGCCACGGTTACCGCACCGATCGAGATCGGATCCGGGGCTTACGGCGGTTTTTCGGGCGATGTCGCCGAACTGTTGGTTTATAACCGGCCGCTGGCGGATGCCGAGCGGCGGGGAGTGGAACAGTACCTGGCCGGCAAATATGGTTTGGTTCTGGCGCAATCCCTCCACGCCAATTTCAAACTGAGCGCGCAAGGTGAGACCTTGAGGGTGACCCGGCCCGATGGGACATTGGCCGATCGGGCAGCTTTCCCCGCGCTGCCGCGCAATGTTTCCTCTGGAAGGCAGCCCGATGGCGCCGGTCCTTTCCTGTATTTCACGCAGCCCAGCCCTGGCCAGTCCAACCTGGCGGCGGGAGCCTCGGAGCCTATCGGGGAGCTGGCCTTTTCCCAGGCGGGCGGTTTTTTCACCAACGAGTTCAGGCTGGAGATCCGCAGCGGCAGCCCCGGGGCGCAGATCCGCTACACCCTGGATGGCGGCACCCCCACTGTGGCGTCGCTGCTCTACACCCAGGCGCTGGCGATCACCAGCCGGGCCGGCACCCCCAACCGTTTCTCTGCCATCCCCACCGTGCCTGGCGGGCAAACCGCCAATGGGGAGGTTTTCAAGGGGTGGGTGATCAAAGCGCGGGCGTTCAAGGAGGGCGCGTTGCCCAGCCCGGTGGTTGCGCGCACCTACTGGGTGTCCATGGCCGGCCGGGCACGCTACACTTTGCCCGTGATATCGCTCAGCACCGACCAGGCCAACTTGTTCGATTCAAACCTGGGAATTTATGTGCCAGGCAACGCCTTGGGGGGCAATTATTCCCAGCGCGGGCCGGCTTGGGAGCGGCCGGTTCATGTGGAGTTTTACGAGACCAACAACGCGCTGGCTTTCGCCCAGCCCGCCAGCGTGAAAATCCACGGCAACACCTCCCAGGGGTTCCCCATCAAGGGGTTGGATCTGGACGCCACCGGGAATGATGGGGGCGGCCCGTTTTTGTACCCGATCTTTCCCAAACGCCCGCGCCGGCAGTTCGGGCATTTTCTGCTCCGGCCGACCGGGCATGATCAGCCATA
The DNA here is from genome assembly GCA_964409245.1 of uncultured Verrucomicrobiota bacterium. GTDB lineage: Bacteria > Verrucomicrobiota > Verrucomicrobiia > Limisphaerales > UBA1319 > CAIMWS01. Next base: position 39,674 of record CAYPCQ010000004.1, on the reverse strand, counting down.
TGCTTTTATGCGGGATGAGTTCATGCAAGGGTTGGTGGAGGACTTGGGGGTGGAAACCCAGGCCTCACGGGCCTGCGTGGTATTCATCAACGGCGAATACTGGGGGCTGCACTATTTGAAAGAAAAGCATGACGCCGAATACCTGGCCGAAAACTGCGGCGTTCCGGAGGAACAGCAGGATTTCCTGGAGGGGTATGCCACGGCCCGGGTGGGTGACACCCAGGGCTGGAATGAGATGGTCCAATTCATGCAAACCCACAGCCTGGCGGAGCCTGGCAATTATGCCCGGGCCAGGGAAATGCTCGATACGGACAATTACATCATCTACAAGGCCACCGAGTCCTTTTGCTACCGCTGGGATATGGGCAACCACCGGCTGTGGCGTTCGCGCTCACCGGGCGGCCGGTGGCGCTGGGTGCAGTTTGACAACGATGTCGGCTGGGGAGGTTTTTGGGCCACCCAGCCCGCTTGGGAATTTGACATGCTGCGCCGGCAACTTGTCCCCACGGGTGAAATGGATGGCCATAGCAACGAAACCACCACCTTTCTCCTGCGCCACCTGGTGGAGAGCGGGGAATTCAAACGGCAATTCATCAATGGATTCGCCGACTTGTTGAATTCCGTTTACGTGCCGGCCCGCGCCTTGTCTTATATCGATGCCCGCGCCGCCGAGCTCCTGCCGGAGATTTCCGAACATATCCGGCGTTGGCGGATGCCGGCCTCTTCTGTGGAGTGGCGCTCCAATGTCCAATACCTGCGGGATTACGCCATCCGGCGCCCGGCATTCTGCCGGCAGCACCTGATGGACCACCTGGGAGCCGCGGGCACCGCCCGGATCACGCTTTCGGTCTCCGACCCCAACGCCGGTTCAATCCGGTTGAACCTGCTCGAAATCCGGGCTTCCACGAATGATCCGTGGCGGGGCGCCTACTTTTCAAATAACCCCATCTCCCTAACAGCCAAGCCTATCCCCGGGTGGAAATTCGCCGGGTGGCGGGGGATTTCCGGCAATGCCTCCACCACGCTGCAACTCCCGGCGGATCAAGCTCTGGCCATCACCGCGCTCTTTCAGCCTTCGGCCATGGCGAGGCCCGTAATCACCTCCTGGTCCATCGGCCGGCCGGGTGCCATCCAATTCTGGCTGCGGGGCAATCCTGGGCAAAAACTAGTCCTGCAAACCAGCGCGGATTTGCGGGGATGGTCCGGCCAAGGTGCCATCCTGCTGGACGATACTGGCAGCGGTCGCTATGAAGCGGCCATCAGCTCCACCACGGGGGGCGCCTTTTTCCGGCTGATGTCCCCGGGAAATTAGCATCCACCGCAGGCAGGGAGTCTTGGGATTAGTCCTCGAGCGTGCAGCCCACTTTGAGGGTGACCTGCCACTGGCGGACTTTTCCGGCGTCGATGGAGCCGCGGGTTTCGACGACTTCAAACCAGCGGCTGTTTTTCAACAGTTTAGCGGCTTTGGCGACCGCGTTTTGGATGGCATCCTCGATGGAAACTTCGGAGGTGCCGGTCAATTCGATTTTCTGATAGGTGTTGTTCTTGTTTGTCATGGTAATAAATTAGTTCGTCCATTCCACGTTAAGGCAAGGAGGGCTGGCTATTCCTGGGGGTAAAGCAGAATGCGGTCGTGGACCAATACGGCGAGGTCTTTTTTCCCATCTCCGGTGAAATCGGCCACCACGGCCTCGCGGGGTTCGGGGAATTCGCTGCGGCGGTTCCGGAACGTGCGCTCCTCGAAGACGCGCCAGCGCAGGCCGGGCAGGATCTCCCGGGGCGGTTTGAAGGTCGCGAGGTCGATGAAATTCTTGGCCGTCTCCAGGAAAACCAGATCCTTGATGCCATCCTGGTTGAGGTCGCCGCAGACGACATCGTTCAGGAAGCCGTCCTTGATGGGCGATTCGTAGCCGCCCAAGGCGCTTAATTCCCAGGCCTGTCCGGTGGTTTTCAGCCAGGCCACCGAGTTGAGCCCCATGAAAGCGAGGCTGTTGGGCTGGGGGCCGCCCAGGCCGACCGGGCGCAGGCGGTCAAAATCGGTGACTGGCAGGGGCCAGTTGGCGAGGTTTTGCCAGACCCCTGAAGCGTCCCGCTCGCAGACGCTGAGGACTTTGCGCTCGGCGTCCAGGAGGAACAAGGCGGGAATGCCGTTGGAGCCATGGGGCAGGGGAGCCGCAGCCACGAGGCGGGAGTTGCTGCCGGCCCCGTTGATTTGTTCCTTGACGTGGAAAATCCAGTTGGACCGGCTCCCCGAGCCGGTGTTTTGTTTTTCCAGCCGCAGCGTGACGGCGCGCAGGAAGTTTTTCAAGGGAAGCAGCAGTTCCTCCCGGCCATCCCCATCGACATCCGCCTTGCCCAGCCAGATCTGCTCGGTGCTGCCGCCCGGGGGGGCGAGGTCCAGTTCCTCGAAGGCCAGGTCCTTGATCTGACGGAGGATCTTGATTTTTTCGTAGGGGATCAGCGCGACGAGGTCCAGGATGCCGTCCTGGTCGATGTCCTGGATGATAAGCGAAGTGGGGTTGGATTTCAGTTGATCGCTGAGGGGCTGGAGGCGAAGAATCCGGCCATCGGCGGCACGGACTTGGAGCAGGCGTTTGTTATCCTGTTCCAGGATCAAGGCCAGCACCGGCTTGTCGCCCGCCAGGAGCTTGCCCGCCGCCATGGCCAACGGGCGGCCATCCAAGGGCAGGATCGTGGGGAAGGGGACGCGTCCGGATTCGTCGAGCCGGGTGACCCCGATCTGGCGTTCATCGGTGCTGAGCAGGAAAATTTCACCGCGGCCGTCGCCTTCCCAGTCCGCCACCGCCAGTTCGCTCACCCCGGTAAAGGTGGGGAAACTGCGGGCGGCCGCCATGCTGCCATCCGGCTTTTGGAGGTAAACGGTGAGCAGGCCGCTTTCGGGTTCCGCCACCAGCAGATCCTGGCGCTGGTCGCCATTGATGTCGGCCCAGACGCTGCCGCGGCGATCCTTGCCGGTTTTGGGCAGGGGCAAAACGGCGAACTGGCCGCGCCCGATATTGCCCGCGAGGGATTCGGCCGGTTTTTCCACGAAGCCATAAAGTTGGGCGCGGCCGCTTAACTGGGCAATGGTGATCATCTCGGTCTTGCCGTCCCCGTCCAGGTCTTCCGCCAGGTAGGAGCGCACCGGGGGCATGGCCAAATGCAGCTCCGGCCCCAGCTGCCCGGAGGAGTTTTGGAGGCGGAAGCGGAAGGGATTGGGCGAATCCCAATTGCCGGCCAGCAAATCCGGGCGCCCATCGCCGTTGATATCGAGGATTTGGATGCCTTTGAGGTTTCCGGAAAATGGGATTTTTTCCGGCTCACCGAAGCCATGGCCGGGCTTCTGCGCCAGCAGGTGGATGCAGGATTCGCCGAGCAAAGCCAGGTCGGTCAGACCGTCCCCGTTCAGATCGCCCGCGGCCAGGGTATCGGAGCCGAGGAACCCATCCTCGATGGGAATCCGCTTGGGCAGGCTCCAGTTATTGTTGCCTTGGTTGAATTGGATGATCAGCTCCTTGGGCTCGCCGTAATAGGCCAGGTCGGGTTTTTGATCCCCGTTCAGGTCGGCCACCACCAGGCTGTGGATGCGCTTTTCCGAGGCGATGGAGGTGATCCGGAAGCGGGCATCCGGGGGCAGCTGATTGAAGTCCCGCCCGGCGGTTTTCTCGTCCTGGTCCAGGTTGGTGCGGCCGGTTTGGTTGTAGAGAATGGTGATTTTGGACCGGGCGTTGTTCGCCAGCGCCAAGTCCAGCTTGCCGTCGCCATCGAGGTCGGCGGTCCGGAGCAGGGAAATTTGCTGGTCCACCGGGAAAATCTCGCAGCCGGAAAAGCCGAATTCCTTGGGCTTGGCTGGTTTTTCCGCCGCCGCCGCCCAGCAGGTTGCGAAGCCCGCCACCCAGGTGGCGAGCCATCTTCCAATCAGCATTTTATTCATATGCACAGCCTAATTTGCGGCGTAGCCTGCCAAGGTCAAGGATTGCTGGCCAGATTTTACTATTCTGTTTTCAGGGGGCAGGATCACGGAGCGTCCTGGGTGACCAGGTAATAAAGGCAATCCGGGAGCAGTTCGATACGGTCGGCCCCGCCCATTTTGCTCCGGGGGGCGCCGTTCAAATCCAAGGCCTGCACCCGCAGCCTGGAGGCGTCCGGACGGGTGAGCTGGACCACTCCGCTGAGCTTGCGCACTTGCCAGGGCTGGTGGCCGGGATTTTCGATGAGCTGGATGGCGCCTTGGGAGGTGGCTTGGAACTGGGAATTTTGCTCTTCGGACATGACCTGCAGCAGCATCCGCCGCGAGGAGCGCAGCGGCTGGCCGTCGAGCGGCACCAAAAGGATCTCCACCAGGTTCAGGTCCGAATGCAAGCGCAAGTCGTGCAGGGTGATCTCCCCGGCTTCTTTGAGGTTGCCCAAGGCGCCCTGGGCGGCGGGCGCGTCGATGCGCAAAACCCCGCGCTGATAATCGAGGGCCAACTCCTTCGTGCTGCTGGTCACCAGCTGCCGATCGCGCTGGATCCAGCGGCTCAGATCCGCCACTCTGGATTGCGCTGGCCCATCGCTGAAGGCTACGCGGGTGCGTCCCGCAAAATGGATGAGCGGATCGATCCGGTTGCCTGGCTTCAACTCTCCACCTGCGGGCACATCTTTAAGGCGCAACTCATCGAAGGCTGCGTCCTGGGGCAGGGGGGTGCCTTTGAGATCCTTGAGATCGCGGAGGTTCAGCCGCAAATCCGCCAGCACCTCCCCGGTGGCCACCAATCCGCGCCGGTAGAGCAGGGCAGCGGCAGGGAATTGGGCCATTTGCGACGGAGCCATGAGGGTCCACGGCTGCATCCAAAAGGCGGGTTTGACCTCCCACTTGGCGCCATCCAAAGCAAAATGAACAATGGCATCGCTATCCTGGAGGGCTCCGTAAGCCGCGAGAAATAAGGGCGCTTCCGGCCGGTAGCGATTCGGGCGCGGCCAGGTGGTCTCCGAGATCATGGTCGGTTTGGAGTTATACTCGATATCGATAACGGGGTGGTTGAACTGCTTCGGTTTGCCAGGCTCTTCGGCGTCAAAGCGGAGCGCGCTGCGGTCCACGTAGGTGTGGCCGGCACGGATGGACCACTCGGAAAACAAGCCGCCGCTGCGGCAGCTGAAATAGCCGTGGCGATCCACAAAATCCCCCGCCAGATAGCTCAATTTTTCCAGCGGCCCGAAGATTTCCTGATTGGCGGTGGTCCAGTTGGAGCAGGTGATCAGGCCTTCGCAGCCCAAGTCCCGCAGGAATTGGACGGTTTCCCGGTAGAACGCCGTTTGGGTTTCCCAGAGGAATTCGGCGGTGTCGCGGTCCCGGAGCGTGCGTTTGGAGAACATCTCATAAAGGGGCCGGAAAGCCGCGCGGCCGTCCGCTTCTTGATCGCGCTTGAGCGGAGAGCCGCCCCAGGCGCCAAAGGCTTTGGCCAGGGATCCGTGTTTTTTGGCCAGCCAGGCGCCGAATTGTTTTTCGAGGATGCGCAGCTGCGGATCGGGCACATTGGCCTCCGAAAAGGTCCAAAAGAAAAACGAATCCTCGTTCTGCAATTCCACACCGAGCAGGGCGGGCTCGGCCGCCAGGGTGCCGCCGTGGGAAAGTTTTGCCGCCAGGACGGCCCGCCACCAGGCGCGGTAATGCTCCTGGAATTCGCGGTTGAACTGCAGCGCGGCGAACGGATTCTGGTTCCCGTTATATCCCGGCAGCCAGCTCAGACCGGCCCGCGGCTTGAACCAGAGCGGGAAATAAATCGAAAGGTGCGTGTAAATGCCCTCCGCCTTCATCGCTTCCACCACCTCCACCAGGTGCTGCACTTTGGCCGGCTGCAGCTCGCCGGTCTGTTCCTCGAAGACCGCGCCATGCACCCGCACCAGGTTGACCCCATGGCGGGCCAGCAGGCGGGCACAGTCCTTCAGCGCCCCGCCCTGGAGGCCGTGGGGCGGGCCGTTGACCGCCCAAAAACGTACCGGTTGGCGGGTTTGGGCGTGGATGAACCGGCCATTCCCTGCCTGGATCCGGCCATGCTCCCCGGCGAATTGCTCGTTCAGGAAACGCAAATCGATGAGGCTGCCGGTGGCGTCCCGGGGGGGATCGAAGGCGAACCACTCAGAGTTTTGCCGGGCCGCCGCGGCCCGGCGTTCGGCGGCGGCATCCGGATGGGCCAGGCCCAGCGGCTCGAAAGCGGCCTGGGTGAAGACGAAACAGTCCAGCATGCCGTGCGGCTTGGGCTGGCCCGCGAACCGGAACCGCACTTCATTGCGCCCGGCCAGCAGGCTGGCCTGCCCGGCGTTGATCCAGCCCAGGAAACGCATATCCCAGCCCGCCAGGGAAAACTTCTGCACGACATTGGTCATCGGCAAAGCCAGCCATTCACCCCCGTTGATCTGGCAATGGATGGTGGCGGCATTGGGATTGGCGCGCAGCCAGAAGGCGTAGCTGCCGGCGGCGGGAGCGTCAAAGACGTAACTCGCGGCGCCGGTTTTGGCATCGTCAAAATGGGCGAGAAAATCACTCCCCGAAAAGGCGGCCTTGGGGACGGATTCATACCAGGCGTTGCGGGTGACCTGTTGCGAGGTGGCGTTTTCACCTTCAATCCAAATCCATTCCGGGGCGGCGGAGTGGATCAGCCCGGCCGTCAAACCATAAACCAAAGCCGCCGCCATCCTCCACGCGGCAGCTATTAGCATGCCTTGCCGGTGGCTGTTATTTGCATCACTTGATGTCATGGAAGTAGTCTACTGGCAATCCCAGCCGGCAGGGAAGGCTTTTTCAGCCAGCGGATTGGCGGCGGCAGTCCCGGCAAGGGGAATCGCAGTCCGCAAATCCGGGGGGGACGCCTTCGATTGGGCATAGTTCGGCTTGTTTTTTATGCCATCTTCATTATGGTATACGCATGGTATTGGAATTCACCAAAATGGATGGGGCGGGGAATGATTTTATCGTGGTGGATAATCGATCCCGGAAGCTTGAAATCACCCCGGAACAGGCGGTGCGTTTATGCCACCGCCAGCATGGCATTGGGGCGGATGGCCTGGTCTTGCTCGTCCCCGGCCGCAGCGGCCAGGCGCCTTGGGCCTGGGAATTCTACAATAGCGATGGCAGCGTGGCGGAAATGTGCGGGAACGCCTCCCGGTGCTTCGCCCGATATGTCCGGCGCCTGGTGCCGGGCTCCGGCCCGCTGGCTTTCGAGACGCTGGCGGGGGTGATCACGGCTGAGTTTGATGGAGACTTGGTGTCCGTAAATCTGACCGCACCCCAAAACCTGCGGCTGAGCGAGAAAATCCCGCTGGCTGGCGGGCCGCTGGAGGTGCATTCCCTGAATACCGGGGTGCCCCATGCGGTCGTCTTTGTGCCGGATGTGGAAAAAGTGGAAGTGCTGAAGCTGGGGGCGGAAATCCGCCGCCACCCGCATTTTGCCCCCAAGGGAACCAACGTCAATTTTGCGCAAGTGCTGGCTGCCGGACAGCTCAGAGTCCGCACCTTTGAGCGGGGAGTGGAGGGGGAGACCCTGGCCTGCGGCACGGGAGTCACGGCCACCGCCCTGATCGCCGCCAAGGTGCATGGCTTCCAATCCCCCGTCGCGGTGCGGGTGCAAGGCGGAGATACCTTGGGAATCAGTTTTGCCGAAGCCGCCGGGGGCTTTGACAAGGTGCGCCTGCGCGGGCCGGCCCAATTTGTGTTCGAGGGCCGGGTGGAGCTGGCTTGACGGATTTGACACCCTTTTGCCATTGGACCACTGCTTGGCATTGATCATCCAAACCGATCCCCTCCTCCCGCCTGGGGCCGCGCGGCCGGGGACCAACCGCGCGGAACCCTCAACCAACCCCGGGTAGCCTTACGAACGCACTGGTAAATATGCTCGATCATCTGGTTTTCATCACGGGAACCACGTTGATGGCCTTCGGCGTTTACCTGCTGGGTGATTTATGGGGGGACGTGCGCAAGCCTGGGGCCGGCCACCGGTTGGTGAAAGGCGCTACTTTTGGCCTGTTGGCGCTGGCGAGCCTTCTCTTCAGCCACGAGGAAAGCAAGGGGATATTCATCGATGCCCGCGGCGCCGTCATCGCCGTGGCAACCGTGATCGGTGGTTCGGCGGTGGGGGCTTCCACCGCGGCGGTTGCTCTGGCCGGCCGGCTGGCCCTGGGCGGAGCCGGCCTGCTGGCGGGCTTGGGGGGGATAATGGCGGATTTTCTGGCAGCTGTGTTGGTGGTCGGGGTTGTCCGTCGGTTCCCAGGCCGCGGGGGACGGCCATTAACCATCCTTTGCCTGGCGGGGGTGGCGGTGGGTGGCGTGGAGGCGCTGTCGCTGCTGTTCGTCCAGCCAGCGGACAAAGGCCTGGTGGTGTTCCGGGAAATTGGTTGGGCCTTGTTTGGAACCCAGGTGGTCGGAACCCTGCTGATGGGCGGTTTAATCAACCTGGTGGACGAGCGGCGCGCAGCCATGGGCAATTACCAGGTGGCGCTCGCCACTTCGATGGACGGGTTTTTGATGGTGGCGGATGACGGCCGGATCCGGGAGGCCAACGAGCAGGCCTGCCTCATGAGCGGCTACTCCCGCCAGGAACTCCTGGCCATGCGCCTGGCCCAGCTGGAAGCCGCTTTGACCGGCCCGGAGATCGCCAGCCACGCGGCCACCATCCGCTCCCGTGGGCATGCCCGGTACGAATCCAGCTGGCGGCGCAAGGATGGCACGCAGGTCCACGTGGAGATCAGTTCGTCCCCCGCGCCGGCCGCGATCGGTGGATTCTTCGGCTTCATCCGGGATATCACAGAGCGCCAGCAGACCGAATCCCTGCGGGGCCGATACGAGCTGCTCTTCAACCATGCCCGGGACATTTTATTGTTCATCCGCCCGGAGGGAGGCCGGATCTTGGAGGCGAACGAGGCCGCCGGCCAGGCTTATGGGTATTTGCGTGCGGAACTGCTGGGGATGACGATATACGACCTGCGGGCCGCCGACAACCCGGCCGCAGTATCGGAGCAAATGGGGGTGGCCCAGCGCGAGGGCATTTTGTTTGAAACCCGCCATCGGCGGCGGGATGGCAGCTGCTTTCCGGTGGAGGTCAATTCCCGCCTGGCTCAAATGGGCGGGGAGCCGGTGCTGCTCAGCGTGGTGCGCGACATCACCCGGCGCAAGGAGGCGGAGCAGGCGCTGGTGCGCCTTAACAGCGAACTGGAACAGCGCGTGGCGGAGCGCACCGCGGAAGCGCTGGAGCTTTATAATCACGCGCCGTGCGGCTACCACGCCATCGGCGCCGATGGCGCGGTCCTGCAAATGAACGATACCGAGCTGGGCTGGCTTGGCCTCCAGCGGGAAGAGGTGGAGGGACGGCTGCCCCTGGCCACCTTGCTGCGGTCCACTAGCGCAGGCTTGTTTGAGGAGAAATTCGCCGCCCTGCGGTCCGGCGGCCCGCAAATGACCGTGGAGGTGGACCTGCGGCGCCGGGATGGCTCGTTCCTGCCGGTGTTGCTCACGGTCGTTGCCGTCCGGGACGCCGGCGGCAAATTCCTTAAAGGCCTGGCCACGGTGCTGGACATTTCCGAGCGTAAAAAGGTGGAGGATGACTTCCGGGCCAGCGAAGCGCTGGCCCGCACCACCTTCGAGCATTCCTCGGTGGGCATCGCGCATATGAGCCCCGCCGGCCGCTGGCTGCGGGCCAATCCCTGGCTGTGCGGTTTCCTGGATTATTCGGAGGCGGAATTGCAGCAAATGACCATGCTGGAAGTCACGCACCCGGAGGATCGGGAGCGGTCCCTGAGCCTGATCCAGCGGGTGCTGGCGGGCCGGCAGGAGGTGGTCGCCATCGCCAAACGCTATCTCCGCAAGGATGGCCATCTGGTGTGGGGGCAGCTTAACGCCTCCCTGGTAAAGGATGCTGCCGGGCAGCCGCAGTTTTTCGTCGGCCTCATCGAGGATATCACCCAGCGGAAACTGGGCGAGGAAGCGGTGCTGCGCAGCGAGGAAAAATACCGCCTGCTTTTTGAGACTTGCCGCGACGCCATCCTGGCGGTGGATATGAGCGGGACCGTGATGGATTGCAACCCGGCGGCTTTGCGGTTGTTCGGCTTTGAGTCGCAGCCGAGCCTGCGGGGCAAGCTGCTGCTGGAGCTTTCGCCGCCCTGGCAATCGGATGGCCAGGATTCGAGCCTGGCGGCGCGGGAGGTTTTCGCCGGGCTGCAGGCCAAAGGCAGCCATTTCTTCGAATGGATATATCAGCGGCGGGATGGCACCATGTTCGTGGCGGAAGTGGCGATGGGCAGCCTGGAATTGCACGGCCAGCGCTTTTTCCAGGGCTTGATCCGGGATGTTTCAGGCCGCAAAAAGAGCCTCGAAACCCTGCGCAAACTGTCCCGGGCGATTGAATACAGCCCGTCGATCATCCTCATCACCCACGCGTCCGGGCGCATCGAATACGCCAATCCCTCCCTGGCGCAGATCACCGGTTTCCAGCCGGACGAGGTTCTGGGCCAGACGCCGCGGGTATTCAAATCCGGGATTCATCCCCCGGAGTTTTACCGGCATATCTGGCGGACCATCACCGCCGGGCAGGTATGGCGTGGGGAATTGTGCAACCGGCGCAAAGACGGCCAGATTTATTGGGAGTCGGCCGCCATTGCGCCCGTGCATAACGAGGCGGGCGCCATCACCCACTTCGTCGCGGTCAAGGATGATATATCCGGGCGCAAACAAGCGGCCGAGGAGCTGCGGGCCGCCAAGGAGGCCGCCGATGCCGCCAACCGGGCTAAAAGTGTTTTCCTGGCGAATATGTCCCACGAAATCCGCACGCCGATGAACGCCATCCTGGGCTTCTCCCAGCTGCTGCTGCGCGATCCGGACCTGACCAGCCACCAGGAGCGCCAGCTGACCACCGTGGTGCGCAGCGGGGAGCACCTGATGAACATCATCAATGGGATCCTCGAGATGTCCCGCATTGAATCCGGCCGCGCCATCGTCAACCAGGCAGTTTTTGATCTCCACAGCCTGCTCGATGACCTGGAGCGCATGGTCCGGCCACGGGCGGAAAGCAAGCTGCTGAATTTCACCGTCGTGCGGCAGCCCGGATTGCCCAAGCTCCTGCGGAGTGATGGGACCAAGCTGCGCCAAATTTTTGTCAACCTCCTGGATAACGCGCTGAAATTCACGGACCAGGGAGGGATTGTGGTGCGGATTCAGGCAAAGCTGGAAACCGCCGAGCAATGGCACTTGGAGGCGGAGGTGGAAGATACCGGCAGAGGTATTGCCCAGGCGGAGATCCCCCGCTTGTTCAACCCCTTTTTCCAAACCGCCTCCGGGATTCAGACTCCCGGCGGCACGGGTTTGGGGCTGTCCATCAGCCGGGAGTTCGCCCGCTTGATGGGTGGCGATTTGGGGGTGGTGAGCGACACTGGCCAGGGGTGCATTTTCCAGTTCAGCATCCGGGCGGCGCGGGTGGACGAATCCGAAGGCCCCCTGCCCTCGGCGCCGGCGCGCCGGCGGGTGCTGCAGCTGCAGCCGGGCCAGCCTGGCTGCCGGGTATTGGTGGCCGATGACCACGCCATGCAACGGAAACTGCTGGTGGAAGTGCTGGCGGAACTCGGATTTCAGGTGTCGCAGGCGGTGGATGGCGCCGACGCCCTGGCGCAGTGCGAAGCCCGGCGTCCACACGTGGTGCTGCTGGATCAGCGCATGCCCGTGATGGACGGCTGCGAAGTCACGCGCCGGATTCGCGCTTCCTGCGGCCGGGATTGCAAAATCATTTCCGTCAGCGCCAGCGTGTTTGACGAGGATCAGCAGCGGGCGATGGCCGCCGGCGCGGATGCTTTCCTGGGCAAGCCAATCCACCCTGCCGAACTCCTGGATTTGATGCAGCGGCTGACTGGGGTGGAGTATCTATACGAAGAGCCGCTGCGGGCCGACGCCCCGGAAAAAGCCACCGCGGAGCCGGAGCTGGAGGACGCTGTCCGCCGGTTGCCAGCGGCCTTGGTTGACGAGCTGCGGGAGGCCACCCGGCGGGCGGATTGGGACAATATCATGGTCCTGATGGATCGGGTGGCGGCGCTGGATGGCCCGTGTGCCAAAATGTTGCGCCGGCTGGCTGACAGTTTCGATTACGATGCCATGCAAAAGGTTTTGACTTTGGCCAATCCATCGCCATGAAAATAACCCACGTTGATCGCCTGGCTGGTTTTCGCTTGAAAGCCCTGAATCCGCTCCTAATATGTGGACTCTTGGAGAACGAATGATTGCTGACCTGCTCATTGTGGATGACACCCCGGCCAACCTGCACCTGCTGGCTGACCTGCTGAAGCAGCGCGGCTATAAGGTTCGGCCGGTGCCCAGCGGCGAACTGGCTTTGCGGGCTGCCGTCGCGTATCCTCCGGACCTGGTTTTGCTGGACATCAACATGCCGAACATGAACGGCTTTGAAGTGTGCGAGCGGCTAAAGCAGGATGCCCGGCTGCGTGATATTCCGGTGATCTTCATCAGTGCCTTGGACGAGACGCTGGACAAAGTGAAGGCCTTCAGCCTCGGAGGGGTGGATTACATCACCAAGCCTTTCCAGTTTGAGGAAGTCCTGGCCCGGGTGCAAACCCACCTGGAGCTGCGCAACCGCGAGCGCCAATTGAAGGAAAGCTTTGGCCAGCTCCAAAGCCTGGAACAATCCCGGGACAACCTGGTTCACATGATGGTGCACGACATGCGCTCGCAGCTGACGGTAATCAGCGCCGGCCTGGGCATGGTGCGGGTGATGTGCAAAGAGGGGCGGATACCTGATGGCAAGCTGCTGGCCGACATGAACACCTCCGCCCACCGTTTGATCGAGATGATCACCCAGGTGCTCGATATCAGCCGTTTTGAAGCCGGGCAAATGCCCTTGATCAAGGCTGGCTGCGATGTCGCCCAACTGGCCAGAGAGGCCATGGAATTGTTGTCGTCCATGGTGGGCGGACGGGAATTGCGTCTGCTGGCCCCAGGACCGGTGACCGTCCCTTGCGACCTGGAAATTGTGCGGCGGATCCTGTCCAATTTGCTCATCAACGCTTTCAAATACAGCCCCAAAAATGGCCAGGTGACGGTGGCCGTCCGGGATGAAGCCGGGGTGGCGCGCATCTCGGTTTCCGATACCGGTCCGGGCATTCCGCCGGAGTTCCAACGCGATATTTTCAGTAAGTTCGGCCAGGCCGATGTTTCCCATAAACGCATGGGTTCGGGATTGGGTCTGGCCTTTTGCCGGCTGGCGGTGGAGGCCCATGGCGGCCGGATCGGGGTTGAAAGCCAGGCCGGCCAGGGCAGCACTTTTTGGTTCACCCTGCCGGGGGCCGGGGGGCCGGTGGCGGGGTAAGGGGCCGGCTTGGGGCTGCCGGGGGCACGAGCGGCGCCTTGCGGAACTCGGCCGCCAGGTTGCGGGCCGCGTCCCAATCCACGGCCAGCGGGTCTTTTTCGAGAAACAATCCTAAAAAGACCTGGTCGGCGCGGCGCAGGCCATAAACGGTGGCGTTTTCAAATTGCCAGCGGAATTCGTCGGCCGGGAACCGGTGCAAGTTTACGACCTCGAAGGCGTCCAACAGGCACCGCCAGGCATTTTTCAAGGTTTCCAGCGGGAATTTGGGGGCAAATGACTGGGCCACGCAGGTCTTGTCAGGGAAGCCAATCCCACAGGCCACCACCCCGGGGACGGGCGGGCGTTTTTCGAGCCATTGGTGCCATTCCTGGGACATGCTCGTTATTTCCGCGAGAAGGCCAGCAGCGGCGCCTGTTGGTTGGATCGCAAGAAGATGCCGCAGTCATCCTGGATTTGGACCGCCACTCGTTCTCCGGCGGTTTGCATTTCCACCCGGTCGAATTTGCCCAAGGGCAGCCCTTGCGCCATTTGTTGGGATTTTTGGGAAACAAACTCCAGGAAGAGAATGCGTGAATTGGCATCCTGGCAGTGCCATTCGTGCCACACCGCACCCTGGCTGGAACAGACCAGGAATTCGTGGATTTTCGGCGGCGGCAAATCAGTTTCCGGCCTGGGGCCATCCCGGGATTTTCCATCGGGCATCTGGGCCAATTCGGACAGGGAAACTGCGGTCTCCAGCTGGTCCCCGGTGAAACCTATGGGGTCAGCCTGGTTGGGCGAATCCGGATTTTCCGATGCCTCATCCCGGATCCGGGCGGCCTCCATCAGCAGGAATTCCCACTGGCCTTCGATGGAGACCTGGGGGGGATCGGCATATGGCTTGAAGCTGAATTCGCCACTGGGAAAACTCAGGATGCGGTAAAAAGCCTGATCCCCGCCCGTTTCCCCCACCTGGGCATGAATGATCGATCCCTCCTTGATGAAAATCTGGCCGGCCTGGCTGCCGCCTTTGACTTCCATGATCAGCGAATGGCGGCTGAGGCACTCCAGTTGGATGATTTCCTGGAGCCCGACGCGCTTAAGCACGCCGCGGAAGCCATCCTCGACCGGCAGGCTGACCAATTCGTCCAGGGTCGAAAAAATGGTTTTAAAGCTGTTGGGATCGATGGGTTTGGCGAAAACGAGCTCGGCGCCGCTGTTGAGGCAGGCCGCCCGGGTGTTTTCGTTGGCCTGCCCGGTAAGCACCGCTTTTTTCAGGCCTGGAAAGCGGCGTTGGAGCAGCTTGAGCAGTTGCAGGCCATCAATCTCCGGCATGTGCATGTCCAGGACGACCAGGTCGAAATCGTGGCGCTGCAATAAGGACAGGGCGCTGCTGGCGGAGGCGGCGGTTTGGATTTCCCAGGAATGACCGTAAATTTCCGCGAGCGTCCGGAGATGATCCAAAAAGGTTTCTTCGTCATCCACGAACAGCAGTTGAGCCTTTTTATTGCCCTGGTTCACCTTGTTATTTAATGCTTTTTAATACGATGCCGGATTTTAATCCGGACCAAGGATAAAGCTGGGTCCGGATAAAACTCAAGCTTCTAATAGCTCCTGCCACCGCGCTTTCAGCCCCGGGTTGGCCGGTTGCCAGTTCAGGTTTTTCAAGGCGTGGGCGGTGGCCCGGCCGATCCAGGTGTCGGGATCGTTCAGGGCGCTGGCCAGCGGCTCCGCATGACGTTTCTCCCCCAAACGCCCCAAAGCTTCCGAGGCCGCCAGCCGGAAATCCCGGTCAGAGTCTTTCAGCAGGCCGACCAGGACATCGCCCAGGGAGCGTTTATTTTTAGTGACACTTTGCAGCAGGCCGCTCAACAGCGGATCCACCGGCAACGGCTCACCCATCTCAGCCAAAACATCGATGGCGACTTTCCGCACTTTGTAATCGAGGCTTTTGCAGGCGGCCCGCAAGGAGGGGATGCTTTTCCTGGCCAGCTCCGAGTTCTGCCATTGTGGATCCAGGCGGCGCAGAATCGAGAGGGCCATTTTGCGCAGTGCCTCCTGCTCATCGAGCAAGGCCGGGACGATATATTCAATGGCCCGCAAATCGCCGGATTTCTGCAAGGCCCGGAGCGACGCTTCGCGGATTTCCCGGTCTTTGTCCAGAAGGCCTTTGGCCAGCAATTCCAGGTTCTCCACCGGATCCAGTTTGCCCAGCGCCCGGATGGCTGCGAGGCGCACCTCCCAGGAGGAATCTTTCAGCAAAGGTTTGAGGGCGTCCATGGCGCGGCGATCACCCAGTTGCATCAGGGCTTCCGCCGCCCGGGACCGCACATAGGGGTCAACGACCTTAAGGGCTTTGATCAACGGCTCCACCGCGCGGGCATCGCCGATGTGGGCCAGGGAGTCGATAACGCGGGCCCGCAGCTGCAGATCCTCATCGTTGAGGGCTTGGAGCATGGCCTTGAAGACCCGGGGATCGGCCAGCTTGGTCAAAGCGTCCACCGCAGCCTGGCGTTTGTAAAAGGACCGGTCCTGCAAAGCGGCAATCAAGGGATCCACCGCGGCGGCGGCCGCTTCAGCGGCCCGGTCGCATTCGCCCAAGGCCACGTGGCGCAGGGCTTTTTGGGCGGGGGTTTCCGGTTGCCAGCCGAGTGCATCGAGCCCTTTGGCCGCTTTCCAGCGCACCCCGGCCACGGCATCCTTCAAAGTGGAGACGAGCGGTTCCACCGCGCCGGGGAGGCTGGTGGCGGCGAGGGCCTCGGCCGCCGTCTCCCGAATCTCCGGCTTGGGATCGCGCAGCAAAATCAAAAGCGGCGGGAGCGCATTTTTATTGCGGTAGGCGCCGATTACGCTGGCGGCGGTTTGGCGCACCTCGGCATCCGGATCCTGCAGCGCCGCGAGCAAGGGTTCCGCCGCCGATTCATAGGAATCCTTCCCCAATTGCGCAATGGCTTTGCGGCGTGTGGCGGCGTCTTTGGACTTAAGCTGCAATAAGTTCCACCAGCGCATAATTGGCGTTCAGGTTGCCCTGAGGAGCGAGCGGGTGGCTGTTCCGGACCCCGTCCATTCGTTCAATCCGCGTTCTTCCCGCGGGGGACGGTTGCCCAGATCCAGCAATTCCATCGCCTCGCCCACCAGGTAAAGCGAGCCGGAGAGCAGGGTGAAAGGTTCCGTTTCGGTCCGTGCCAGGGCTTCGGCCACGGAGCCGCAGGGGATAACCTGGATCCCGGGATTAGCCGCCTGGCAATCGTGGCTCAAGGTTTCGGGCAGGGTGGTGCGTTCGCTGTGCACCGCTGTGAGCAGGATGCGGGAAGCCAGTGGCGCGAGGGTGTGGCATATGCCATGCCAGTCCTTGTCTTTGAGCACGCCCAGGATCAAAGCCGGCTTCACCCCCGGGAAGTGGCGTTCACAACCCGCCTTCAAGGTGGCCGCACCGGCCGGATTGTGGGCGCCATCCAGCACCAATAACCGCTGGTGGTCCCGGCGCACCAATTGCATGCGGCCGGGCCATTCTACATTCAGCAAGCCGTCGCGCAGTTCCTCCCCGGCAACCGGCATTTGGGGGGCGAGGGCGTGCACGGTGGCGCAGGCCAGGGCGGCGTTGATGCGCTGGTGATCGCCGAGCAGCGGGAGCTTCAAACCGGCCAAAGGCGGCTTTTCAACGTCCCCGGATCCTACTCGGGCCAATGGGCTGAGGAGGGACCGGGCTTTTTCAGTGATCACGTCCAGCGCGTCACCATCAGCCGAAGTCACCACGGGCACGCCGGGCTTGATGATGCCGGCCTTTTCCGCGGCGATTTCCGGCCGGGTGTTCCCCAGCCATTGCTGGTGGTCCAATTGCACATTGGTGATGACGCTGGCCAATGGCGTCACAATGTTGGTGGCGTCCAGGCGTCCTCCGAGCCCCGTCTCCCAAATCACCAAATCGCATTGGTGGCGGGCGAAATGAACCAAGGCCATGGTGGTGATCACTTCAAAAAAGGTGGGTGGCGCGGAGTGGGGGAAATGGGTGATCAACTGGCGCATCCGCAGCACCAGATCGATGACTTCCGCCTGGGAAATCATTTGGCGGTTCACCTGGATGCGTTCGCCGAAGGCTACCAGGTGCGGCGAGGTGAACAGCCCCACCCGCAAACCGGCGGTGCGGTAAATGCTTTCGAGCATCGCACAGGTCGATCCCTTGCCGTTGGTGCCTGCCACATGGATAAACGAGAGGCCGCGCTGGGGGTTGCCGGCCAGTTCCGCCAGCCGCAGCGTGTTTTCAAGCCCGAACTTGGCTCCGAAGAAACGGAGGTTGTATAAGAACTGGATGGCATCCGCGTAGGTCATGCCTTGAGCGTTCTACCCCGTGCGGCGCAGGCTGTGGGCCAGGCTGGCCGAGATGAAGCCCTTGAACAGCGGGTGCGGTTGGTAGGGTTTGCTTTGGAATTCCGGGTGGAATTGACAGGCCAGGAAAAACGGGTGTTCCGCCAGCTCCACCAGCTCCACCAGCTTGCCGTCGGGAGAGGTGCCGCTGAAAACCATGCCCGCCTGCTCAAATCGTTCCCGGAACGCATGATTGAATTCATAGCGATGCCGGTGCCGCTCATTGATCACAAACGCGCCGTATAATTTGGCCGCCCGGCTGCCGACCGCCAGCTGGCACGGCTGGGCCCCGAGGCGCATGGTGCCCCCTTTTTTGATCACTTTCCGCTGCTCGTCCATCAGGGCCACCACCGGGTGGGGTGTGTTGGGCTCGAATTCCGTGGAATGGGCTTTGGCCAGTTTGAGCACGTTGCGGGCGAATTCAATGCAGGCGATCTGCATGCCCAGGCATAGCCCCAGATAAGGCAGGTGGTTTTCGCGGGCGTATTGCACAGCCTGGATTTTCCCCTCAATGCCGCGTTCGCCAAAACCGCCCGGCACCAGGATGCCGGACAACCCCCGCAAGCAGCTTTGGGGGCCGTTTTTAACCAGTTCCTCGGAGTCGATTTTCTCGATGCTCACCGCGCAATCGTTGGCGATGCCGCCGTGGGTGATCGCCTCGTAAACGGATTTATAGGCGTCCTGCAAGCCCATGTATTTGCCCACCACTCCGATGCGGACCCGGTATTGCGGGGCGATGATTTTGCGCAGGATATCCTGCCAGTGGCTCATGGCGGCCTGCGGGGTCTCCAGGTGCAGGGCGTGGCACACCAGGTCGTCCAGGCGCTCGCGCTGGAGCATCAGGGGGACTTCGTAGATGGTATGCTCCACATCGCGTTCCTCGATCACCGAGTCGAAGGGCACGTTGCAGAAGAGGGAAATCTTCTGGCGCAGTTCCTTGGTCAGCGGTTGCTCGCAGCGGCAGACGATGATTTGCGGCGTGATGCCGATTTCCCGCAGCTTGGCCACGGATTGCTGGGTGGGCTTGGTTTTCAGCTCGCCGGCCGCCTTGATGAACGGCACCAGGGTGACATGCAAAAACAGGGCATTATGAAAGCCCACGTCCAGGGCAAATTCGCGGATGGCCTCCAGGAAAGGCAGGCCTTCAATGTCGCCCGTGGTCCCGCCGATTTCGGTGATTACCACATCCGCCTTGGATTGCTCGGCCACCATGTGAATCCGGTTTTGGATTTCATCGGTGACGTGCGGGATGACCTGCACCGTTTTGCCCAGGTAGGCCCCGGCCCGTTCTTTGTCCAGCACGGTTTTATAGACCTGGCCGCTGGTGAGGTTGTTGCAGCGGGTCAGCTTGGTGTGTGTAAAGCGTTCGTAGTGGCCGAGATCCAGGTCTGTTTCCGCTCCGTCGTCCAGCACATAAACTTCCCCGTGCTGGAAGGGGCTCATGGTTCCGGGATCGACATTCAGGTAAGGATCGAACTTTTGCAGCGTGACTTTCAGGCCCCGGTTTTCCAGCAAGGCCCCCAGGGAGGCGGCGGTCAAACCTTTGCCAAGGGAACTGACTACCCCGCCCGTAACGAAAATGAATTTGGTGCTCACGCTTTTAAAATTTTCTCAATCTGGCAGACATCCTCCGGGACATCCACGCCGATGCTGTTGTAATCGACCTGGCGGACGGCGATCGCCACCCCATGTTCCAAGGCCCGCAGTTGTTCGAGTTTTTCTGCTATCTCCAATGGCGAAACCGGCCACTGAACCAATTGCCTCAACGTTTCGCAACGGTATCCATAGATGCCGATGTGCTTTTTGAAGGCAAAGGCCGCCATTTGCTCCGCGGTCGGCGAATTGGCGGCGTCCCGCAAATACGGGATGGTTCGCCTTGAGAAGTATAGTGCCCGCCCGGCCAGGTTGACAACGACTTTCACAACATTCGGATTGTCGTATTCCGCCGCCGAGCGGAGCGGGGCGGCGGCGGTGCTCATGGCTTCATCCTGGAGCGCTTCGGCCACCTGCGCGATCACCTGGGGATCGATCAACGGTTCGTCACCCTGGATATTGATGACGGCATCGCAAGGGCAGCGGGCGGCCACTTCCGCCACGCGGTCGGTGCCGCTGGGATGTGCCGGACTGGTCATTTCCACCCGGCAAAACGGGCGGACCGCCTCCTGGATGCGCGGGTCATCGGTGGCCACGATCACTTCTGCGAGGGCCGGGGCCTGGCGGCAGCGGTCCACCACGTGCCGGATCAGCGGTTTGCCGGCGATCAAAGCGAGCGGTTTGCCGGGGAAACGAGTGGACCCGTAGCGGGCCGGAATGACGCCGATGATTTTCATAAGTTATGCATTGCGTGTGGGTTGCGACAAAATCCACCCAGCCGCAGCCGCCAGGTTGTCCACCACCTGGGCGCGCGCCAGGTGAGCTGTGTGTTTCCGCTCCGTGGTGGCGCCGTAGCCGGTGCGCACCAGCAGGCAGGTTTTGACGGCGGCGTTCCAGCCGCATTCCAGGTCGCTGAGTTTGTCTCCCACCAGGTAGCATTCGCTTAAATCCAGCCCGAATTCATCCCGGGCATCATAGAGGAAGGCGGGCGATGGCTTGCGGCCATGGCTGGGTTGGTCGGGGGCTTCCGGCGCCACATAAATGCGATCGAATTGAACGCCCTCCTTCGCAAAATCGGCACGGAGGCGCTCGTGGACACGTTCCACATCCGCCAGCGAAAAATATCCCCGGCCCACGCCGGATTGGTTGGTGACAATGAGCAAGCGAAAGCCGCTCTGATGAAGCCGGCGCAAGGCATCCGCAGCGCCTGGGATGGCCACCACTTCAGCGGGGTTATGGAGGTAGTTTTTCTCCTCGATCAAGACTCCGTCCCGGTCCAGGAATACAGCGCGTTTCATGGCCGGCTGGGAAAGCTGGCCAGCAGTTCATCCGGGGATACGGTGGCGGTGCCCACCTTGCCGACCACCACCCCCGCGGCATGGTTCGAGAAAATGGCCGCTTCCACCGGGGACGCGCCGGCCGCTATGGCCAGCGTGAAAGAGGCTATGACGGTATCCCCCGCGCCGGAGACATCGTAAACGTCCTTGGCGATGGTGGGAATATGGAAAGGTTTCTGGCCGCGCTGGCAAAGGAGCATTCCTTGTTCCCCCAGGGTGATCAGCAGCAGGGCCGGACCCAGGCCCGACAACAACCGGTCCGCCACCGCCAGCAAACCTTCGTCCTCCAGGGGATTCCGGCCGCGCACCACGTCCCGCTCGCCCGCCAGCTCAAAGGCTTCCTTGCGGTTTGGGGTGACCAGTGACAGCCCGTCAATTTTCAACGCGTGGATCGGTTTGGGATCAAAGCTTAACCAGACGCCCCGCTGGCGGCACTGGCTTTTAAGCTCATCCAGCAAGGTTTGGGTGACCATGCCTTTGCCGTAATCGCACACAATCACGGCATCGGTATGGGGCAGCCGTTCGTTAATGGCCTTGAGGATTCTTTGGGTCAGGAGCGCATCCACCTCGGTTTTGACCTCCCGGTCGATGCGCACCACCTGCTGCTGGTGGGCGATGACACGGACTTTCAAGGAAGTCGGCCGTTTCCCGCTGCCCATCAAACCCTGGCAATCCACCCGGCACTCTTTCAGCAGTTTTTGCAGCTGCCGGGCGGCCTGATCCCGTCCCACCACTCCGAACAGCTCCGCGTTGGAGGCCAGGGCGGTCAAGTTGCGCGCCACGTTGGCCGCGCCGCCCGGCATGCAGCTTTCATGATCGTACTCCAGCACCGGGACGGGCGCCTCCGGGGAAATCCGCGATACCCAGCCCCACAAAAAACGGTCCAAAATGACATCCCCCAAGACCAGGATTCTCCGTTTTTGGGCGGTTTCGAGGAGTTGTTTGACACGGCGGGCCGGGAGGGTGTTCATAACTGGTTCAAAAACGTGCCCAGCGGGCTGGTGGGGCTGGCTGTCAACTGCGATTCCGCGGTGCCGATTTCATATGCCATGCGGCCCGCCACCACCGCCATTCGGAAGGCTTTGGCCATTTCCACAGGCTGGCTGGCCACCGCGATGGCGGTATTGACCAGCACCGCATCGGCCCCCAGTTCCATGGCCTCCGCGGCATGGCTGGGAGCGCCCAAGCCTGCGTCCACCACCACCGGCACCATGGCTTGTTCGATGATGATGCGGATTTGCTCCCGGGTGTCCAATCCCCGGTTGCTGCCGATGGGTGAACCCAAAGGCATGACAGTGGCGGTTCCCACTTCCTGCAGCCGTTTGGCGAGCACGGGATCGGCGTTGATGTAGGGCAGCACGATGAAGCCTTCGCGCACCAATTGTTCAGCGGCCAGCAAGGTTTCGATGGGGTCCGGCAGCAAATAACGGGGATCCGGGTGGATTTCCAGTTTCACCCATTTGGGCAGCCCGGCGGCGGCGGCCAATCGCGCCAGGCGAATGGCCTCCCCGGCATTTTGCGCGCCGCTGGTATTGGGCAGCAGCAGATACTTTTGCGGATCAATGAATTCCAGGATGTTGGCAAAAGGATCTTTTTTGCCGCTCAAATCGGCCCGGCGCAGGGCCACGGTCACAATTTCGCTTCCGCTGGCGGCTAAAGCATCCCGCATCAGTTCCGGAGCAGCAAACTTGCCCGTGCCCAACAATAGCCGGGATTTGAATTCCCGGCCGGCGATGATCAGATTCTTGGTCTCCATTCCCATCCGGGATCAGCATATGGAATAGGTGGATTTATACAAGCGCTTACCGTGCCCGGCGATGCCGGAAAAAACGGGGGTGGTTTCCCCCTTTTGCACAGGGAGCCTTCGCCAAATCCCAAGGCCCAGCGGACCAAATGGCCCGCTTCCGGTCTTTTTGTTTGGCATCGGCCACTTTCAAAGCCATCCTCAGGGCATGAGCACAAGACGTTGCTTCATCATCACCGGGGCCAGCAAGGGCATTGGTTTGGCGACCGCCAAATTGTTGGCTGAACAGGGGTATTTCCCGATCGGTTTGGCCCGCACCACGCCCTCCTCCTTCCCCGGCGAGTTCATTCCCACCGATTTGTCTGATCGCGCGGCCACGGCGGGTGTTCTGGAGCAGGTTTTGTCCCGGCATGCGGTGGACGGCTTGGTGAACAATGTAGGGATGGTGCGGCCCGCCCCCTTGGAGGAGTTGCGCCTGGAGGATTTGGCCGCCGTCATGGACTTGAATCTGCGTCCATCCATCCAATGCATGCAGGCCATCCTGCCGGGGATGAAACAGCGCCGTTACGGGCGGGTGGTCAACGTCACCAGCCTGGTGGTGGCGGGGGTGCTTTACCGTTCGAGCTACGCGGCGGCCAAATCAGCGCTGGTGAGTTTCACCAAGAGCTGGGCCTTGGAATTGGCCGGCCTGGGTATTACCGTCAACGCGGTGGCGCCCGGCCCCACCGACACCGAATTATTCAACACCAATAATCCCCCAGGCAGCGAGAGCCGCCAGCGTTATGTGAATGGCGTGCCGATGAAACGCATCGCTGACCCCGGTGAAGTCGCCGCGCCCATTTGTTTTTTGCTTTCCGAGGCGGCCGGATTCATCACCGGCCAAAACCTGTTTGTGGATGGCGGATCGAGCATCGGACGAGTTTAAGATCATATGAATACCACCATTATTCTGGTTTCCACGCTGATGAGCATCGCGTGGAATTGTGTCGCGCAAACGAATGCCCCGGCGGAGTGGCTGCCGCCACTGCCCGGCGGGCAGAGTTGGAAGCTTGCCTGGCAGGATGAGTTCGACGGGGCTCGGATCGATGAATCCAAATGGGATATCATGGGCGATTCCAAGCGCCGGGATGGCTATTGGGTCAAGGCCGACAGCTACGTGGATGGCCAGGGGCACTTGATCCTGCGCACCGCGAAAACGGGGGATCGTTACACCTCCGGCGCCATCCGCACCCTTGGCAAATTCGAACACAAGTTCGGCTACTGGGTGGCGCGGTGCAAACTGCCCACGCAGCCGGGGCATTGGCCCGCTTTCTGGCTGATGAGCGGTGGCGTTGGCAAAGTGGGGGACGAGGGGCGTGATGGAACCGAGATCGATATCGTGGAAATACCGTGGCGGGATGGGCGGATCACGATGAACCTGCACTGGGATGGCTACGGCAAGGATCATAAGTCCGCCGGGCACCAGCTTAAAATCCCGGAGTTAACCGGGGGGTATCACACCTTTGCCATGTGGTGGAAGCCGGACGAATACATTTTTTATACGGATGGCAAAGAAACCTGGCGCTCCAAGGCCGGTGGCGTCTCGCAAGTAACGGAATACTTGAAGCTCACCGAGGAGATCGGCAAGTGGGGAGGGGAAATTGAAAAAGCCGCCTTGCCCGACTTTTTTGAAGTCGATTACGTCCGGGTTTACGATCTGCAAAAGTAATCCGTACGGCCCCTTGGATGGTATGGCATGGCTTTGCCTGTTGCTCGCGGGATTGATGGAGGTGGCCTGGGCCGCCGGCCTGAAATCCACCCAGGGATTCACCAAATTGTGGCCCAGCCTCTTCACCGGCCTGGCCATGACGGGCAGCTTTGTTTTGCTGTCTCAATCCTTGAAAACCATACCTATCGGTACCGGTTACGCCGTGTGGACCGGCATTGGCGCGGTGGGCACGGCCTTGGTGGGGATGCTTCTATTCGCGGAATCTGCGGCCCCGGCGCGTCTGGTATGCATCGGGTTGATTGTCGCGGGGATCATCGGTTTAAAACTGGTTTCTTAGCAGGGTGCGGTTGGCTGGGGCGGCTTCAGGCTGCGGGTTTTAGACCATCGGACAAGCCCAGAGCCTTTTTAACCTCCGTGTATACATTCGCGGACGTAAACGGTTTAGTCAGGTAACCCGAAATCTCCAAGGAATGGGCTTCCGCCAAACGGTGCCTTTCTTTGACGGCGGAACAGATGATGATTTTCAAGGTGCGGAGTTGCGGATGAAAACGAACCCGCTGGACCAGTTCCAAACCGTCCATATTGGGCATCGCAATATCTACCAAAGCCAAGTCTGGGCGCAATCCCCCTTCCAGCAATTTCCATGCCTCCAATCCATCACAGGTTTCAATGGTTTCCATGTCAGGCAGTTTTCTCAACAAATAGCCCAACACCTTCCGCATCGATTCCGTGTCCTCCACAATGAGGGTTTTCATCGATAGGTGAGCATAGGCATATTTGATGGATGAACAAGGAAATTTTCTGACAGGAAATTATCGCTGGGTGGTACGGTTTTGCATTCCACCGATGCAAATTCCTGATATTGTGTGATCTGCCCAGTGCGCAGGCTGGTTTGGCGGATATTTCGATACGAACTCCTCGCTCTGGTTTAAAGCTGCAGGCCAGGCTCGGGTTGGCGGCCGCGGATCAGGTCTGCACGTCCAGCGATTGAACCGCCCGGTTGGGCAACAATTTGAATTGTCAGTCTGAGGATCTGAATGAATGATCATAAGTAGTGAACCCTTTAATCAAATGACTGAATATGATGGTGCCCGTGGATAAATTGGAAGCGGGGATGGAGGTGGCCGCCGATGTAATCAACTATAATCAGGTGCTGTTAATGACGAAAGGGACAACCCTAACCCAGTCCTATATCCGTACGCTTAAAATGTGGGGGATTGAGGTGGTCAATGTTGTCAGCTCCGAGGTCGACAGTCCCCCGGCACCTGTTGAAAGCGCCTTTAGCGCCGATCTCATGAACGCCGCAGAACAGCTTGTGAATAAGCGATTCATACATGTCTTGGACATCACGGTGATGGTGGCTATCCTGAAAAAGATCGCCATTGAGCGAACCGCCCAGGAATTGGCTGCCCAGCCTTCGCCCAAGCAACCCCCCGCCTGATCATGGAACGCGACTTGAGCACGTTTTTGCGGAATACCGGCCCCCTGCCTTCGCTGCCGGCCATCTATTACGAACTGACGCAAGCGGTGCAGAATCCCAATTCCTCGATCTCCGCGGTGGGTAATATCATACGTAAAGATCAGAGCCTGACCTCCCGCATACTCAAATTGGCCAACAGCGCTTTGTATAGTTTTCCTTCGCAAATTGGGACCATTGAAGAAG
Source organism: uncultured Verrucomicrobiota bacterium (assembly GCA_964409245.1). Taxonomy (GTDB): domain Bacteria; phylum Verrucomicrobiota; class Verrucomicrobiia; order Limisphaerales; family UBA1319; genus CAIMWS01. Next base: position 13,951 of record CAYPCQ010000004.1, on the reverse strand, counting down.
CGGTGCAACTGCTCGGCATGCGGGAAATCCAGGATTTGGCGCTGGCGACCTGCGTGATACGCCTGTTCAGCAAGTTGCCCCTCCACTTGGTGGATGTGGTTTCATTTTGGAAACACAGCATCGCTTGCGGCACGGCTAGCGCCTTATTGGCGGAGGAACAACATGATCCCTCTCCGGAACGCTTCTTCGTGGGGGGGCTTCTGCACGACATCGGACGGCTCATTCTGTTTTTGAAAGCCCCCGAAGATTGCCAGGACATCCTGAGGCGGTGCGAGGTGGAAATAAAATTGGTGTCATCCGTCGAAAAGGAAATTTTAGGTTTTGATCATGCCCGGCTGGGGGCGGAACTCCTTGCCTCCTGGAAGATGCCAGTGTCTCTCTGCGAGATGGTTCAATACCACCATCATCCGGCTGGGGCCCGCTTGGCAATGGTCGATGCATTCATTATCCACCAGGCGGATTTTATCACCAGCGCCCTTGATATGGGCCGGCATGGAGAATACTTAATCGCTCCGCTGGAGTTGCCTCGGGAAAGCCAGCACGTTTTGCTGGCGGAACACCGGATTGAACCGTTGGTGGCTGAGTTGGAAGAGAAATGTGCGCAACTCTTCCCAATATTAACTTAACCGCTTGCCAGCATGGATGAGTTGAAGGATCCACCGCTCCGCGACACCAGCCATACCCATTTCCACGAGAAGTTGGTGGCCTGCATCCTGGCGCTGGAACAGTTTTTATCGGAAATACGTTTCGTATCCGGCCCGGAGGAAGTGTTCAGCCTGACCCTGCGCCATTTGAGGACGCTGCTGCCCTTAAAAACTGCCGGATTCTATTTCCCTGACCCCAAGGACCAAATTTTTGTATTAAGAACCAAGCTGGATGGGGAGGAGGCGGCAGCCCTGGCCTGTTCGGTCGATCAAGCGATTGATTCCGGGGTGTTTGGGTGGGCGTTGCATCATACGCGTCCAGCGGCCTTTCAAATCCCGGGCGGTCAAACCACGCTGATCCTGGCAGCCTTGCGCACCCGGCGCCGGGTATTGGGAATGTTTGCGGCGCTCTTTGACACCCCATCAGCGTCAGGCTGGGATACGCATACCATTGTCCTGGCGACCTACCTGGCCTGTGCCGCCGATGCCATTCTGTCGGAAGAATTGACTCTCGAATTGCAGGAGCAAAACCGGCAACTGGATTCTTTGGTGCAAGAAAGAACGCTCCAGCTGCAAGAAGCCAAGGAAGCAGCCGAAATTGCCAACCGGACCAAAAGCGCCTTCCTGGCTACGGTAAGCCATGAACTGCGAACTCCTCTCAACGCCATTTTGGGTTATAGCCAGATTCTGATCCAGGAGGAACCCCTTTCCTCCCGTCAGTCCAGCCAGATGCGTATCATCCGGCGTTCAGCCGAACACCTCTTGTCATTGATCAATGACTTGTTGGACATCTCGAAGGCGGAATCGTCTCAAGTGGAACTCGCACCGCGCCCGGTTTCGCTGCCGGAAACCCTGCTCGAGACGGTGGCGATTATCCGGCCCCAAGCCGATAAAAAAGGTTTAAAATTCCAATGCACAATTGATGCGCGGATTCCACCGATCATCACTGTGGATCCACGGCGTTTGACGCAAGTGATCCTTAATTTGCTGCACAATGCGATTAAATTCACGGAAACCGGCTCCGTGGAACTTAGGGTTGCGCCCGCAGGTCAGGCAATCCAATTTGCGATATCCGACACCGGATGCGGGATTGCTCCGCACGATCTGCCCAACTTATTCAAACCTTTTCAACAGTTCGGCACGGCTTCAAAGCGGGCGGAAGGCACCGGCTTGGGGTTGTCGGTGAGCAAGAAAATACTGCACGCCATGGGGGTGGAACTGCGTGTGCAAAGCACCCCCAGCCTGGGTTCCGTTTTTGTGTTTGAACTGCCTTGTCCAGACTGCAGTGTGGAATCTCCTGGGCCGGTCACAACGTGCCCGCCCGAGCCGTCCTTGCCAAAGGAGGAGAAGGCGGTTGCTGGCTTGCCCGCAGAGGAAATCCAGCATCTGAAAACGCTGGTGGCCGGTGGTGATATCATCGGGCTCCGGCAGGCTTTGGAGCGATTGGTCAGCCTCGCCAGCCCACCCCATCCCGCGGTTGAAAAACTCCTGCTGCTGGCCGCCACCTGCGAGGTGAAAGCAATCCGCACCTTGTTGGAAAAGTTATGAGCGCCACTATACTTGTAGTTGATGATACGCCCACCAACCTGCAATTGCTGGTGAAATTCCTGGCGGATGCCGGATATCGGATCTTGGTTGCGGAGGACGGGGAAACGGCCCTTGAACAAACTGCCCATAATAAGCCCGATGTCATATTGCTGGATATTACGATGCCGGGAATCGATGGCTATGAAACCTGCCAGCGGCTTAAGCGGAGCCCTGAAACGCAGGAGATACCGGTCATTTTCATGACCGCGCGTTCGCAAATCTCTGACAAACTGAAGGGTTTCGAAGTGGGGGGCGTGGATTACATCATCAAACCTTTTGAAAAAGAGGAAGTGACGGCGCGAGTCCACACCCAGCTCACGATTGTGCGGCAAAAACGTGAACTTCAACAAATGCTCGAACAGCGCCATCGTTTTATGTGTATGGCGGCCCATGACCTGCGAAATCCGCTGACGGTTTTGAGTTGCTGGTCGGAACTGGGAATTATCGCTTCCGACCCCATTGAGATGAAAGGCATATTCCAAAAAATGAAGGACTCCACCGGTCATATGGCGTCCATCATCGAGGATTTCCTTGAGCTCAGCATTTTGCATGCTCAGCAAGCAGGGAAGATGGCGATCTTCGACCTCCAAACGGTCGTTGAACAAGTAGCCGACCAGCAAACGTTTTCTGCCAAAGCCAAAGGCATTTCCCTGGTGATGCAGATCCCACCCGGTCCATTGCTGGCGTTGGGCAACCGGAGTCATACCCATCAAATCCTGACCAATTACCTTTCCAACGCCTTGAAATACAGTCCCGTCGGCACCCGGACGGCTATCACAATGGCCGCTGCTGGGAAAAGCTGGCGAGTTCAGATACAGGATCAAGGTCCGGGAATTCCACCACATGAAAGAGGTGGTTTATTCTGCGAATTTGCAAGGATATCCAGCAAACCGACCGGGGGGGAAAGAAGCACCGGGCTGGGGCTTTCCATTGTCAAAGCATTAGCTGAGGCTCAAGGCGGCAGGGTTGGAGCTGAATTCCCCAGTGATGGCGGTTCAGTATTCTGGGTGGAAATACCGGTTCCTTAACGTGAAGGCAGGCGGTTTGATCCATTAATCGGGTACGTCATCCGCCTTTATCGAGTTTCGCAGATCACATTGTCTTCCAAGTCCAGCCAGCGGGTGCTTTTCCCGGTGGCGTTCTTGCGTGCCAGGTTGGACAGGTAAAAAAGGGTTGGTTCAGCGATGTGCTGGTTGTTCAGGAATGGCTCGGTGTATTGGATGGCCCCGAATTTGGCCTGGTTGATGTGGTGCTGCTGCCCCACGTGGTTGTTCCAGTCCACCCCCTCCGTCAAGAAACCGTGCGGGCCGTAATGGTGTTTCGCGATCGCCCTTAAGATGACCAAACCGTCCTGTTCATAGCGGCGGCTTTGGGGCGGATTTTCCTTCCGGGTATCCAGCGCGGCCTCAAAAAAAGCCAGGGCGGCTTCGGCATTTTCCCACAAGTAGGCGGTGTCCCACGATTTTTCCATGTATAACAACCCCTTGGTGGCCACCCCATTGCGGTCGTCAGTCATTTTGAATTGCTCCAGCCCGGCCAGGCACCGGCTATAGGCGAAGGTGCGGATGGTTTCGTCCTGGAGCACTTTGGCGGCCAGTCGCAAGGTCCGGAACGCCACGCTGTAAGCCACATTTTCCTGGGGATCGTAGGTGTCGTGGTTGATGCTCCCAAAAATGCCGCCCGCGTTCATAAATACCCGGATTTTGTCCCGCAATTGCGGCCGGTAATCGGCCAGCTGGCGATCCGTCAGCGCGGCCTGCAGTTGGACGATGAACAGGCCATCGGCCGAGGATTGCCAGTAAGTGTCATTACCGCCATCGGGCGAGGGCCGGTAAACCTTGCCTTCCGGGGTGGCCCGGCGCGGAAACCATCCGTTGGGCACCGGTTCGACATGTTCCTGGACCCATTGGGCGCAACGGACGGCCACCCTGCGGAGCCGTGGGGCGCGTGGATCCTGGCCGAGTTCGTCCGCCAGGAGCAACATCTGAAAAGCCACTTTGGCCATTGATCCCGGGCAGAACCAATCGGACTTGTGCTTGTAATTCAGGCAGAACTTGCCGGTGGTGGTTTCCCGGTAGCCGGTGATGAACCCGGTTTTCTCATCCACAAATCCACCTTCCAGGACGTGATCCAGGATGCCCAGCGCATGGGCTGGCCAGGATTGGGAGTTCAGGAATTTCCCAAAGGCGAGGATTTCATAGGCTCCGCCGATGGCGTTGGCGGCCCAGCCAGGCCCCTCCAGGTTGCCAAAATCGTGCCAGCCCATCACCTCGGCTTGGGGATTCACAAAGCTGCTGATGGCAACCAGATGGCCCCGGTTATCCGGTTTGAGGGTTTTATCCACCGTGAAACGCAGGGAGTCCTTGACCGAATCCACAATCGTGTAGCGGGGATTTTCGGGCACATAAAAAGCCCCCTTGGCAATCTCCTGGCTGCCAAAGGCGATGCCTTGCAGCAGCCCAACTCCGGCCATGACCTGTAAAAAGTGGTTTCCCATAAATTCCAGCAATTGCGAAGGGCGGGCGATGGAAGCCTGCCAGCCCAAATATCTTTCAGCCGCTAAACCGCGCCGAACCGTGGCTCAACGACAAACGGACCGCTAAACTGTCTTAAAAGCCTTCCGCAGGATGTCCAAGCTTTTTTGGACCCCTTCGTCCGCAGGGGCTTTGCCCTCATATTCCAGGGAGACATAACCGCGGTAATTGACCTCCGCCAGGATTTTGGCGATGCGCGGATAATCCAGATCCAAAGTGTACCATTCCCCGCCGCCGAAATAGGTTTTGGCCTGAACAAATACCGTCAAGGCGGCGATTTCCTTGAGCTTATCGTATGGGTTTTCGAGGAAATTCCCCGTATCCATCAGCACCCCCAGCCAGGGGTTCTTGATGGCGTTGACAATGCGCAGAATGCCTGCCGGGGTGGCCGATAGCCCCCAGTGGTTTTCGAGAGCCAGGATCACCCCGCATTCCTCCGCCTTGGGCAGGCATTTCTCGATGCAGCCAATGCACCACCCGAAGGCATTGTCCTCGGCATACCCGGGGATGGCCGGTTCGACCCCGCGCAATTTCATCAGCTCGTCGAAGGATTTGACGGTGTTCCACCGGCCCGAATTGAGCCGGATGCAGGGGATGCCCAGCTGGCTGGCGATTTCAATGCATTTGATGGTATGCTGGATCTGTTCCTTGCGGATCGTTTCATCCGGTGAAACAAAATTCTGATGGATGGAGAGGCAGTTCAAATCGATGCCATGGATCAGGGCGTGGCGCTTGAGTTTTGACAGGTAAGCGCGGTCCTCGCTGTCCATCTGGCGGTGCAGGATATCCACCCCTTCCACCCCTTGCGCACAGGCTTTCTCGATGACCTTTTCAATGGTCACCTTCGGCGGCCGGAAATGCCAATAGGAATAGCTGGAAATGCCCAGCTTGATCCGCCCAGGGGCGGGGGTGGGCGCGGCGGCTTGCGGCTGCGAGGGAATGGTCAAAGCGGCGGCAGTGGCGGCGGCGGCCCCCAAAAAATGGCGGCGAGACAGATTCATGCTCATAAATGATTTTGCTATTTGCGCTAATTTGCGTGTCTGGTGATGGGAAATCTAGCCGGTGGCGCTGGTTGAAACAAGAAATAATGTGCCATGGTGATGGGGCCGGGCCGGCAGCCGAAACCGGATGACAATCCGTCCTCCCGGGTGTTTATTAAACGTGGATGCAAAATTTATGAAAATGAACTGCCATTCCGCCCCAGGCAACGTGGGATCGCTGGCGTTGCTGACCGACCTCTACCAACTCACCATGGCCTACGGCTATTGGAAATCGGGAGTGGCCGAGCGCGAGGCCGTGTTCCACCTGTTTTTCCGGAAAGCCCCATTCCAAAGTGGTTTCACCCTGGCTTGCGGTTTGCAGCCAGCCATCGAATTCCTGGAGTCCTTCCGCTTCAGCCTGGAGGATATCGAATACCTGGCCACCCTGACCGGAAGGGATGACCAGCGGCTCTTTGACCGCGCCTTCCTGGATTACCTGGGCCGCTTGCAGTTTTCGTGCGATTTGGATGCCGTTCCCGAGGGAACGGTGGTTTTCCCCCAGGAGCCGCTGTTGCGGATCCAAGGGCCGATCCTGCAGGCCCAGTTGGTGGAAACCGCGCTGCTGAACCTGCTCAATTTCCAGTCTTTGATCGCCACCAAGGCCGCCCGGATTTGCCTGGCCGCCAAGGGGGAGCCGGTGATCGAATTTGGATTGCGCCGGGCGCAAGGATTGGATGGTGGCTTGGCCGCCAGCCGCGCCGCCTATATTGGCGGCTGCACGGGGACTTCCAACGTGCTCGCCGGCAAAATGTTCGGCATTCCGGTCAAAGGCACCCATGCGCATAGCTGGGTAATGTCTTTTGACGATGAGCTGACGGCTTTTTCAGCCTATGCCAAGGCCATGCCCAATAACTGTATTTTTCTGGTCGATACCTACGACACCCTGCAGGGCGTCCGGCACGCAGTGGAAGTGGGCCGGTGGTTGCGCGGACAGGGCCACGATTTGGCCGGAATCCGCCTGGACTCAGGCGATCTGGCCTATCTGAGCATCGAAGCCCGCAAACTCCTGGATGAGGCCGGTTTTCCCAAGGCGGTGATTGTGGGGAGCAATGATTTGGATGAACAGATCATCGACAGCTTGAAACAGCAGGGGGCCATGATCAACGTCTGGGGCGTGGGCACCAAGCTGGTGACCGCCTACGACCAACCCGCCTTGGGTGGGGTGTATAAGCTGGCGGCGGTCCGCCAGGCGGACGGATCGTGGCAACACAAGGTAAAGGTTTCGGAACAAGCGGTCAAAACGACCACCCCAGGCATTCAACAGGTGAGACGGTTTCATTCCCCCCAGGAATGCCTCGGTGATGCCATTTATGACCTCAGCCAGCCGCTGCCACAGGTTTTTACGATTGTGGACCCGTTCGATGCCACCCGGCGCAAGCAGTTTTCCCCGGAAACGGACTATGAGGATCTCCTGGTGCCGGTATTCCGCAAGGGGCATTTAAGTTGCCAGGCCCCGGACATCCACCGCACCCGGGAGCGGGTTCGTGAGCAATTGGCCAGGTTCCATAAAGGGATCAAACGGTTCATCCATCCCCATCAATACCCCGTGGGCTTGGAATTGGGCCTGCATGAATTCAAAAACCGATTGGTATTGGAGGCCCGGGGCAATCGGTAAAAGGCTATGGATCGCGCGGTTTCAAAGGGGGGGCTGCTGGCCCAGGAAATGGCCAAGCGATTTTGGGAAAATGGCGAAAATGCTGCTTTGACAAATTCCGGATTTGTGCGAATCTTATGCCAATTGAAACAAAGTGATTAACGACAACCTAAAGACTATGAAAACATTGAAACAAATAGTTCTGACCCTGACCTTGGTTGCTTTTGCGGCGGTTTCCTCCGCTTATGCGGATGGCTGTTGCGCCAAAAAAGCCGACTGTCCCGATAAAGACTCCTGCCCGATGAAGCAGGATTGCCCCAAGGATGCCAAAGCTGATTGTCCCGATAAGGATAATTGCCCCATGAAAAAGGACTGCCCCAAGGACGCCACAGGCGATTGCCCAATGAAGGCATCCCTGCAGGCCAAGGCTACCCAATCTGACACCGTTGCCAAGGGGTTCAAAGTATCCGCCAAAATGGATGCCAAGGCTGGAGCCTGCCCGATGGCTGGGAAATCATCCTGCAGCCCTGACTCGGCAACCGCCTGGAAGGCCGCCGCGACCAAGATGGAGCCGCAAGGAGGCTGCTGCGCCGGCAAAGCCCAAAATGGCAAACTGGCCGACACCGCCAAGAAACAGAGTTCTTTGGTTCAGAAGTAATTTCTTACGGATCTTTTGAAAACCGCCGCCGATTGGGTGGCGGTTTTTTTATGCCCATCAGGTTTCCTCAAACGGGAAAAGGCTCCCTCGGGAAAATGGTGAATCGTTAATCCAGGGAGTATTTCTTGAGGCCGGTGGCCTGGCAGAAGGCTCTGGCTGCAAATAACGGGTTGTTTTTCAAATAGCGTTTCCAAAGCCGGCCCGGTTCCTGGCAAAGCCGGTAAAACCATTCCAGGCCGGTGCGCTGCATCCAGCGGGGAGCTTGTTTGACGCGCCCGGCATGGAAGTCGAAAGCCGCTCCCACTCCGATCATGAGGGTGGTATCGAGCACCTCCAGATAACGGGCCATGAATTGCTCCTGCTTGGGGGTGCTCAAGCCGACCCAGATGATGTGCGGATGCCCTTCCTTTACCTGGCTTTTCAGGGCCTTTTCCTCAGCCGAATCCAATGGCCGAAAAGGCGGTTCGTAAGTGCCGGTTACGGTCAGTCCCGGGAAACGCTCCATCTGCCGGATTCGCAACGCTTCGGCGACACCTTGGTTGCCACCATAAAAGAAATGGCGGATTCCGCTGGCCGCGGAGATTTTGAATATTTCCAGCATGAGATCCGGCCCGTAAACCCGGCTCATATGCTTGTGGCCGTTCAATTTGCCGGCCCATACCATGGGCATCCCATCAGGAGTGCATAAAAAAGCGCGGTTCAAAACCCGGCGGAAGGATTCATCCTCCTGGGCCACGGTCACGCCGTGGACCCCGGTCACGCAAATGTAGCCCCGGTGGGATTGTTTGACTGCTTCCAATACCAGGCGCGTGGCCAGCGGCAGGTTCAGCACACTGATGCCCACTCCCAGCACATTGACCCGCGGTATGTTGAAATCATCCGGCATGCGGGGAATGATGCAAAGTTGGCCTTCAGGCTCAACTATTTAATTGCCGGGCTGGTTTCAGCGGATGCCAGCCGCTCGACTTCCACATAGTCCAAGCCGAGAATTTTTCCGTCCTGCATGAGCCATGTTTCCAGCCGGCCACTGCCTTTGGTGAAGGTTAAATTTTCAAAAACACACCCGGCCGCTCCGGCCGCCACGGGTACTTTGGCAACCCGCTCGCGCAAGGTCAGATGAGCGGATCCTTCCCTGGCTGTGGGGGGGAAGTGCAACACCACCCGGTATTTGGCCTTTTGGACAACCTTCACCTCCCAGTGGCCCAGGGAATTGGGGGTTAATTCAAAGGGTGCCCCGCGCCAGTCATAGCGATTTAAAATCGTGGGGTTTTCGTGAATTGAGCCCAGGCAGATGGGAACCGGCCCATAGCCGCGGCTGCTGCCCACCTCCTTGAACCATGCTTCGTACTGGCTGCATAAATCTTTGATCAATCCCGGTTTTTCTGAGGCGATGTCCTTCAACTCCATGGGGTCAGTGAGCATATCGAAGAGCTTGAAAACGGGCGGATCAGGCGCTGGTTCATTCGCGCCCAGCGGTTGGACCAGTTTGTAACCGGGAGTTCGCACCGCCAGGCAGCGGTAAGGCTCCGGGATATCGCCCTGGTGCCATTGGAAAAAAAGGCTTCGATCCGGCCACTCCCCGGGCTTGTTCTGCAGCAATGGCCAGAGGCTAAGCCCATCAAAACGGACCCGGGAAGGTTGGGCGAGGCCACAGGCCTCCAGCACGGTAGGGGCCAGGTCAATATGTGCAGCCAGGTGTTTGATGACGGTGCCCGCGGGAATGTGTTCCGGCCAATTCACGAAAAATGGCACGCGCAGGCCGCCTTCATAAACGCTGCCGTTACCCTGGAGAAGTCCGCCATTATACCGGGTTTTTTGAGGGCTGCTGGCGGTTGAGAAAAATACCAGCGTGTTAGTGGCCAAATGGAGTTCCTCCAACCGGGCGAGCAACCGGCCCACGTTATCGTCAATACGGTTGATCGCGGCATAGGCAGCGGCAGTGGCCTCCCAGGAAAATTCCGTGGGCAGCGGATGTCCCTGGCTCGGGAAATCGGCTGGAGCCAGGTTCATGGTGCGGTAATAATCGAAATGATTCGAGGGCACTTGCCACGGTTCACGGGGGGAATTAAAAGCCAGCCAGACCAGGAATGGCTGGCTCGCATTGGAGTTGATGAAACTGATGGCGGCATCGGTGAAGATATCCGCGCCATATCCCACATTCGTGGCCATTTGACCGTTTGCCGATGGCGCCGAATTGCAATAATTGCTTCCGCCGGGGGAAACGAACTGCGGGTTCGATTCGCCCCTTTTTTGCACGAGGGTTTCCTGGAAGCCTTGGTCCATGGGACGGAGGGGGTGGTTGTCGCCCAGGTGCCAGGCGCCAAACAGGCCGGTCTGATACCCAAACTCCACCATGATCTCCGCCAGGGTGGACTCTTGGGGATGCATTAAAGAACTGCCGGGAGAGATGCCCACCACGCCGGTGCGGTAGTTATAACGGCCGGTCAGCAGGCTGGCCCGGGTGGGCGAATCAACCGGCGAAATATAATAATATTCACAACGGGCGCCTGTTTTTGCCAGGCGATCCAAATTGGGGGTCCGGATTCGGGGGTTCCCATGAATCCCCAAATCCCCATAACCCAGGTCGTCAGCCAGAATGATAACCACGTTGGGTTGGCTCGGCCGCCGATCAACCGGAGCCTCGGCGGAACCGCAGGCAATGGCCAACAGGCGGATGTTTATTAAAATGGATATCCAGCGCATACGCACTCGCATTCAGTGGGAATATAAGGCCCTCTGCCGGTTTGTCACGATTGCAGGAGGCGGGGGGGCGGCGTGTTGGATGGTGCTCACGACGGATCGGATGGTGCCACACGTTTTTTTACCTCATACACCAGGAACAGCCGGTCCTGCACCCGTTTTCGGGATTTGGGAACCAGGTTTTGGGCATCCTGCAGGTGAGCCACCCCGCAGCCTCCAGCCAGGGTGGGCGCGGTCTGGCCCCCGAAAATAAATGGGCAGATAGTCAGATGCAATTCATCCACCAATCCCGCTGAAAAAAGGGCTTCATTAAGCTCTCCTCCGCCCTCGCACAATAGCCTTTGCACCCTCCAGGCGCTTTTCAAATAGGCCAAGGCGGCTTTGAAATCGATCTTCGTGGAGCCGCATACCAGGATCTCGGCAGCGACTGGGTCCAATTGCTCCAAACGGCTGGGCGGGGCCGCCCCTGTCGTCAAAACCAGGACCGGCGACAGACGTTTTTGGAAGATCGCCGCGCGGGGACTGATGGAGCCGGATCCGCTGACCACAATCCGCAGACTGTATTCCGCCAGGCCACGTTGCAGGCGCCGGCGCCGGTAGGGCAGGGGACCGGGACCCAGGGTAATTTCATCCGCTTCCAGGGTCCGCGCACCGGCCATCACGGCGTCCGCCTCGCTGCGCAATTCCAGCAAATGGCGTTGGTCATAATCGCCGCCAAACGAGGTGATGCGGCGGTTTTCCGAGGCGATTTTCCCATCCGCAGTCATGGCCATATTGATGGAAACAAACGGCAGGCTGGCAGGGGCCGGAGCCGGCAGGGGCACGATTTTGATGGCCATGGGAATGCCTATTTCCAGCCGCGTGCGCACATGGCGGCATAAATACGCTCAGCGCGTTCGGTGGTCCGCACAAAAAGCACACCGATGATGGCGGCCAGCGATTTCCAGTCCTGCCGTTTGCGCTGGTGGAAGGTGCGGCTGGCGCGGGCCTGGCGCATGCGGTCGGTTTCATCCACGAGCACAAAAAGGTAGCGGTACATCAAGGCCAGCGTGGTGACCAGGAGGGGGGGCACCCGGCATCGTTGCAGGATCCGGAGCAGGTGGGAGAAGGGGGTGGTATTCGAGAGCCAGATCATCGTGAGCAGGCAAAGGGTGCTTTTGGCCATGAGCGTCAGGAAAATCCAGCCCCCGTGGGGCTGGAACCAGGCGAGCAACGCCACCCCCAACACCAGTGGCTCGAACAGGATCAGCCGGCGCAGCACAAAACCAGCTGGAATCCTGGCGATGCCGAAGCCCGCTATCAAAAGCAATGCCCAGACGATCCAGAACGGCCAGCCTGAAAACGGCAAGGCAATCAGGCATCCAATCCCGGTTCCGGCCACTGCCAGTTTGAGCCAGGCCGGCCAGCGATGGATGGGGCTGTCCAAACGGCTGTAGGCATCGATGAATTGGATGCGCATAGGCCCTGGTAATCAGCGGAGTGAAGCGCCGTGGACCGCCTCGTTCCGGGCCGCCGGCACCAGCACCAAGGACATCCCCCAGCCCAGGGTGAAGACCACCAGCACCCCCATCGCTCCGGCCCAGCCCGTTGACCAGCCGCCGGTTTGGCCGGCCAGTTGGTAATCCGGAAGCGGAGCCGGAAGCAAAGGTTGGGCGGAGGCTTTATGCTCAAATCCCAATTTGCCGGCCACATATTCCAAGCCATCGGGCAGCGGGCTGGCATGCGGGGCCACAAACAGCGCCAAGCCCAAGGCCAGCAATCCGCCCCACAGCAGGAACATCCCCATGGTGGGGCCGCTGCCGGGGATGGCTGCTTTGGCCAGCAATTCCGGCCGCACCCGCAGGATGGCAGCCAGGATCAGCGTGGTGATCAAGGCCTCGCCCAAGCCGATGAAAAGATGCACATGAAACATCGCCGGGAAGACCACGTTCCAGCCGGCAGCCTTGGACAAGGCCAGTTGCCCCGCGCAGCAGGTGGCGGCGAGCATGGTGGAGAACCAGGCGGCCACAAAGGCCGCCAGGATCACTCCCCGCTGGCCGGTCATCGTCCGTTTCAGCAGCGCATAAACGGCCCCCCCCGCCACGGGAGCCGCGATGGCCATGTTGAATAAATTGGCCCCCAAGGACAGCACGCCGCCGTCGTTGAACAGGAAACATTGGACGATAAGGACGGCCGTCATCACCACCACGGCGGCGGCCGGGCCGAGCAAAGCGGCTGCCAACACCGCCCCCATCAGGTGGCCCGAAGTCCCGCCCAACACCGGGAAATTCAACATCTGGGCGGCAAAAATGAAGGCCGCCGCCAAGCCCATCAGGGGCCGGGCGTTAGCCGCCACGGTGCGTTGCGCCCAGCGCAGGGCCAGGGCCAGGCCCGCGCCTGATACCACAGCGCTGGCCGCCGCTGTTTTCACATCCAAGAATCCGTCCGGAATATGCATAGTTTAATTCAGTCTGGCGTGGATAGCTGAATCCCCGCCGTCCATTGGACCCTTGATGATCGGTGCCGCCGGGCGGCAATCATCATACGCTTTTCATAATTTGTATTACGATGGGCCAGGATGCAAATTCAAAATGGGATTCAAAGTGGGAAGGATGCCCCCTCCGGGATTTGGGTTGATTAAATGGCAGCCTCACTTAATTTCCCTGCATGGTTGACGAAAATTCGGTTTCGGGCACAGGTTCCCCGGCCAACATGCTCCAGACCGGCCCTGCCTTGGACGGTTCCCGGAGCGGGCCGGGCTGGCTGGTGGCGCCGGACCAGTTTGTATTCCGGCATATCGGCTCCAATGATCGTGAAATCCTCGAGATGGCGCGTCTTTGCGGATACGATTCGTTGGATGCGTTGATTGGGCAAGTGGTGCCGCCGGCTATTCGCATGCCCGGCAGCCTGGGTTTGCCGCCGGCCCAAACCGAGGCGGAAACGCTGGCTGAATTGCGGGATATTGCCGGGCAGAACCGGATTTGCCGCTCGTATTTGGGCATGGGGTATCACGCCTGCCATGTGCCGCCGGTGCTCCAGCGCAACCTTCTCGAAAACCCGGGCTGGTACACCCAATATACACCCTACCAGGCGGAGATTGCCCAAGGGCGGTTGGAAGCCTTGCTGAATTTCCAAACCATGGTCTGCGACCTGACCGGCCTGGAGGTGGCCAACGCCTCCCTGCTGGATGAAGGGACCGCCGCTGCCGAGGCCAT
>CAYPCQ010000003.1:12654-128614 GCA_964409245.1 uncultured Verrucomicrobiota bacterium | reverse complement strand
TTGGTATTATTGGCGTTTTCTGGAATCGGTCATTTTCGCTGCAATAAATGGTCGCGTCATACCAGCTCACATTCTCCACCGGCCGCTGCGGATCACCGGTGAAATACGACGGATTACTCCCCGTCACCGATTGATACTCCCCCTGCGTCGTCTCATATTTCGCCATCCAAAAACCCTTGGTGATCGTCACCACCGTCTGCGGACCTTCATCATCCCAACGCTCCTTTTCCGTGACGGGACTCCCCATCGTGAAGGTGCCCGGCGGGATCCAGACCATCCCTGACGGCGCCGGCGCCTGATCCCGCGCCAGCACGCGAAAACGCATGCTCGCCGAATATTTGTCCGGCCAGTCCTTCCCGGCATCCCAGACAATCCGTTTGCTCACTCCCGGGCTGACGCTGCCAATATCCCCGCTGAAACTGCTGGCCGGCACCAAATACGTGGCCCCCGCGTTGTCCGATACCGCCACCGCCACGGACACCGTGGCGCTGTCCGGATCCGCCAGATCGTAAACGATATCCACCAGTTGCGTGTCGGCGCGCTGCGAAGCCCCGACGTTTGACACCACCGGCGCCGCCGCGCCCGCTTCCCCCACGCCCCCCATCAACATCATCCCAACCACCAAAATCAACCTTTTCATACCCAATCCATTTACCCATCCATCGGCAGAATACCGACCGGACTTTAACTTTATCTGCTTTTCATTTCCGCTTCGACGCCTGGGTGGGTGCGAATGCCCAGAGTGACCGATCAATCCGGAGCTTCTTTCGCGTAGCGCAGGTGTCCCAACCTGCTGTTTCGCCGGCTAACCGTGAGCCGGCCATTCGTAAAGACCCTTAACGGCCGGGCCAGCTCCGCGAAAAGTAAAGCCTTGAATCGTTGACCCGCCTAACGGAAGATTTGCCGCGATATGTCTGGCACGCTCACCACCGATTTTGACGGCGCATGGAAGGAAACCATTGAGCTGTTTTTCCGTCCCTTCATGGAGTTTTGTTTCCCGGACGTGGCGGCGGACATCGAGTGGGCCAAAGGCCATGAGTTTTTGGATAAAGAACTGCCCGCCATCAACCCCCATGCCGCCGCCGGAAAAATGGTCGCCGATACGCTGGTCAAAGTCTATCGCCGCGACGGAAAGCAGGGAGTGATTCTGCTCCATATCGAGATTCAATGCCAGGCAGGGATCGAACTGGGCAAGCGCATGTTCATCTACCACTACCGGATTGCGGAGCAGTATGGTCTGCCGGTGGCGAGCCTGGCGGTGCTGGCCGATGATCGGGTCGATTGGCGTCCCTGCCGGTATGTGCAAGACCTTTGGGGCACCCGGCTGCAATTCGATTTTGAAGTGTGCAAGCTGCTGGATTTCGAAACCCGGCCCGGGTTGCTCGAACCATCGGACAATCCGGTGGCGATGGTCATCGCAGCCCATTTGAATACCCTGCGGACCCGGCGGGATTTGGGGGAGCGCAAACGGCTCAAGCTCGGTTTGATCAAACGCGTTTTCGACAAAGGATATGACCGGGAACAGATTGGGAAGTTATTCAAGCTGGTGGACTGGCTGATGACGTTGTCCGTGGAATTGGACATTGAATTCAAGCGGGAATTGAGCGAGTGTAATCTGGAGAATGTTATGCCATACATCACAAGCATTGAGCGGGTAGCCAAGGAAGAAGGCCGGCAGGAAGGCCAAATAAAGTTGCTGGAACAGCTATTAAGGCGGCGCTGCGGGATTTTGCCCGAGGTGATGCAAACGCGGCTGCGGGGGCTGAACACGGAACAAATGGAAAAACTGGCGGACGCCCTTTTAGATTTCAAGTCGCTGGAGGATCTGGAGGCCTGGCTTGTTCGGCAAGCCTGATTTTCGTTTTGGGATGCGAGCCATTACGGCCCAGAAGAACCCAGCCCAAGCCCCATAATCCGCCAGCCTTTCCCCGCTGCTGGCTCAGGGGACGCCTCGCCGTCTTGGAAGGCGGCGATACAGCAGCTTTGGAAAGCTGCGCTACGAGGCTTGCGCCAGGCGGACTAATACTGCTGTTGCATGCGCAAGCCTGAATCTGGCAGCCGCCGAGGTAACGAGGCGGATCCGCCGCGGCCAAATCCCAAACCAGGCCCAAACCACCTCATACCCGGCACCCAGGTTTTGCGCATCGCATTGACACACGAACGGTCCGGGTCCGCCTCCTGACCTCGGCGGCTACCCGCGCTGGGTTGGCGAACACTTCTGTTGCGGTACCTCATCCTTCATCCTTTCTACTTTTCCTCAATGGAGTCCACCCAATCCACTGAGGGTTAGCCTCCGCCACTGATTTGAGCCATATTCAGCCTGCGGATGTGTATCTGCACTGCGCCGATGCCGGCGCGGGCTGAGCCGGGAAAAACAACCCTATGCAACTGACAAAGCCATCATCCGATCACCCACCCAAAGCCCGGGTTCGCCGGGTCAGGGAACCTGGCCTGCAGGCCAGCGGCGTCCGCTCCCAGTCTGTAGGCCGGCTGCCCCCAGCCGGCGTGTTACGCTTCCCTTTGGTCTGCGCTCCTGGCTCCCCGCTCCTTCCGCTTCACTTCGGGAAGGCCCGGATTCTTCCACCCAATTCCACCTCATTCCACATCCGGGCATTTTACCCCCCGGCTGGCTGCTCACGATTGGCTTCTGCCCAGGCCTCGTTTTGGCACGTTTTGGCGCAAAAAAGCACGATTTAGCACGATTTTTTGGAGGGGCGAGGTTATTTTCCTATCCCGGAAAAAATTGTGGGAAAGGGGGCAAAGGAACGAATCCAGCAATTTCTTCGTGCTTGCCGCATCACGGATCAGCGGCTTAACCTCCTATCATGAATCCAGAAACAATGGACTCGCCCGCGAAGCCGCTGGCTTCTTTGCGCTGGAAGCGCAGGCTGAAATGGCTGGGAGGAACCACCCTGGCGGCGGTGATCCTGGCTGGCTTGGGCTGGGGCTGGCTGCGCTGGCAGCTGCGCGGCAGCCTGGCGCACCTGGATGGCCGGCATCCGCTCCTGAATCTATCCAGCCCGGTGACGGTGGAGCGGGATGCCCAGGGGGTGCCCACCATCCACGCCACCAACCGGCTCGACGCCGCCCGGGCGCTCGGCTGGGTGCATGCCCAGGAACGCTTTTTCCAGATGGATCTGCTGCGCCGGGCCGCCGCGGGTGAATTGGCGGAGATTTTCGGGCCCGGAATGGCGGGCCGGGACCGCTGGGCGCGGCGCCACCAATTCCGGCAGCGGCTGCAGAATGGCCCGCCTTTGCCGTCCAGCGAGCAGGCCATGGCCCAAGCCTACACGGACGGGGTGAACGCCGGCCTCCACGCCCTGCGCAGCCGGCCGCCCGAATACCTGCTGCTGCGTCTCCAGCCCCGGCCGTGGCAGCCGGAAGACACCGTGCTGGCCGGGCTGGCCATGTTCTTCGCGCTGCAGGATTCCGATGGCGACGAGGACCGGCTGCAGGCTGTGATGCGCAAGCTCTTCCCGCCCGCGGTGGCGGATTTCTACCTGCCCGCCGGCACCGCCTGGGATGCGGCGGTGGATGCCTCGCAACTCCCCTTATCGCCCATTCCCGATGCCCGGATCTTCTCGTTCCGGTCCGCCACCAACCAGCCCGGCGCCGGCCAATTCCCGGCCGAGGAGGCGGATCTGGGATCCGCCCTGCCCGTAGGCAGCAACAATTGGGGCGTGGGCGGCCAGCGGTCGGCCCACGGCGGAGCAATCATAGCCAATGACATGCACCTGGACTTGATGCTGCCGCACTATTGGTTCCGGGCCCGCCTGCGGTATTGGGATGCGGAACTGGGCCTGCAGGATGTGGCCGGGGTCACTTTGCCGGGCGCCCCGGCGGTGGTCGTGGGCAGTAATCGCCACCTGGCTTGGTCCTTCACCGACGCCTTCCTGGACAACACCGACCTGGTTCCCCTGGAGTTCGACCCCGCCGATCCGCTCAAATACCGGACGCCCGCAGGTTGGCAGGCCGCGCAGGTGGACACCGAAATCATCCATGTGAACGGCGGGAGCGACCTTCCCTGCCTGATCACCAACACCGTGTGGGGGCCGGTGGTGGAAACCCCGGGGCTGGAGGGGCGCTACGCCCTGCGCTGGATCGCCCATCTGCCCGGCGCGGTGAACCTGCGCCTGCTCGAACTGGAGCGGACCCGCGATGTGGCCACCGCGCTGAAGCTGGCGCCCGGCATGGGCATCCCGGTGGAAAACCTGGTGGTTGGGGACAAATCGGGGGCGATCGGCTACATCCCCATTGGCCGCCTGCCTGAGCGGTTCGGGTCCAACGGCCAGGCGCCCGCTTCCTGGGCGGATGGCTCCTGCGGCTGGAAAGGTTTCCTGCCCCCGGAAAAATACCCGCAGGTGATGAACCCGCCCGGCGGCTTCCTGTGGACCGCCAACAACCGGGTGCTGGGCACGCCGGAATACCTGGCGCTGCACCCCGTGGGCCAGGATTTCGGGGCACGGGCGCGCCAAATCGGCGAGGATCTCCGCAACCTGAAAAATGTCAAAGAGGCGGATCTATTGGAAATTTACCGGGATAATCGCGCGCTCTTCCTGGAACGCTGGCGCCAGCTCCTGCTCGCCGTCCTGGACCAGCCGCCGGCCACCAACGCGGCCTGGGCCGAACTCAAGCAATACGTGTCCAACTGGGGAGGCCGGGCCGCGCCGGAATCCCAAGGTTACCGGCTGGTGGCGGAGTTCCGCGGCCAGGTGCATCATTTGGTCCTGCGCCCGGTGTTCCAGCGCCTTAAAAAAGCCGGGGTTGAGTCCGGCATCTGGCCGGCCTGGACCCGGGAACAGCCGGTCTGGCAGATTGTGGAGCAGCGCCCGATGAACTTGTTGGATCCGGCCTTCGAGTCTTACGGCCAGCTGCTGGAAGCCAGCGTCCAACGGCTGCTGGCGGCGCTGGCCAAAGAAAAACTGCCGCTGGCCAAAGCCACCTGGGGACAAAAAAACACCTTTCGGATGCGGCATCCCATCAGCCTGGGCCTGCCGGTGCTTTCCCGCTGGCTGGATATGCCGCCGGCCCGGTTGCCGGGGGATGAGAATATGCCGTGGGTCCAGGGGCGGGCCTTCGGCGCCTCGGAGCGGATGGTCGTGTCCCCCGGCCGCGAGGAACAAGCCATTTTCCACATGCCCGGCGGCCAAAGCGGCCATTTCCTGTCGCCGTTTTACCGGGCGGGCCATGAGGCCTGGATGAGAATCCAACCCACTCCCCTGCTGCCCGGCCCAACGGTTTACCGGCTGACGCTGGTTCCGTAAAGCCGGCAACCATCGGGAGGACTCAGGCGCCTCAAATCCCCGCTTCTTTTTTCAGCCGGTCAAGGTCAAGGGCCTTGAGGTAGTTGACCAGGTTTTGCCAAATGGAGTGAAAACCGAAGCCGCCGGTGGTCATTTCGGCGATCGCCTCTTCTTTGGACCAGCCTTGGATGGCGATGCGATAAATGGCAAGCATCATGCCCGTGCGGTCGGACCCATGCAGGCAATGGACAAAAAACGGCCCCCGTTTGGGATTGCCAACGATTTTGAGAAAGCGCACCACATCCTCATCTTCGGGATGCCAGGTTTTGAACGAAATGTGCTCCTGGCGCAACGGCAGGCCGGCCAGCATCGGCTCATCACTGTGAAAACCGCGGAGGTTGATGATCGTACGGATGCCCATGGCCTGAAGTTCCTTGAAGCCCGGTTCCTCAGGCTGGGCGCCGCGGTAAAGCGACGAGTTGACCCGGTGCAGGTTTTTCAAGCCGGGCCGATGGA
Organism: uncultured Verrucomicrobiota bacterium; assembly: GCA_964409245.1. Classification (GTDB taxonomy): domain Bacteria; phylum Verrucomicrobiota; class Verrucomicrobiia; order Limisphaerales; family UBA1319; genus CAIMWS01. The sequence goes on along the minus strand of CAYPCQ010000003.1, from coordinate 122,855 downwards.
TGGGCCTGGCCCACGATGCCTTGCGGTTGGGTTGATTCGGCAGCGTGGGAGCCGAAGCCTGCAGCAAGGCCGGCTTGAAGGCCCAGGCTTGGAGCCGGGCCAGCTCGAGCAATTGGGGAGCGCGAAATCCGGCGGGATGGATGATCCAGCCACCATAAAGACCGGGCGCATCCTGGGCAACCAGCCGGGCAGTCAATAATTCCAGCCCGGGCTTCAGGGACACACCTTCCTGAACCGGCCATCGACCAGTTTCCTGGTGGCGCAGGTAGCAGCCGGCCAGGCCATATAGGAAACTGGCCGGAGACACCGCATTGGCGCCCAGCCATACCCGCGCCGGAACCTGCCGCTGTTTGCTGATAAAATCTTCCACATCCGCCAAAGCGGTCTGGAAAGCGGGCCAATCGCAACGCGGCAAAGCATCCGGGAACGGCGGGGACACGGGGCCAGTCAAACCACCCAACCAAATGGGTTTTATTGGTTTATTGATGGCGGCCGATTCACAAACCGCCCGCGACAACAACTCGAATTGATCTGCCGGGGAAAAAGCTTTCCCGCCCAGAATCAGGCAGTTGATGCCGGCATTGGTGGATTGAACGACCTGGCGGGCGATTGCCGACAAAATATCACCCGCAATCCCATCCATTTTCGCATAATCCGGGTATAGATCCGGCAATTCGCTGGCCGTGATGAACCGAACCCCGGGACAGGTGCGGAGGAAATCGATATAGGCAGCGAAACGGACCAAAGCAGCTTCGGTCTCGCCGGCCGGCCGCTGCGGCGGGTTGCGCCATTGCTCCCGGGGAGGATTGGCGCCCCGGGAAAAGTTGACGCCATCCCAAAACTGCTGGTGCACCCATTCGCACGGGTGATAGTAGATGCTCACCAAACCGCCACCCTGCCCTTGCAGACGGCCGATCAGCGCGGTGGCTTGGCGCCGGGCTGTTTCCAGCGCACCGGCCTCGTGCAGCTCCATGCGTGTGCAGTTCTCACCCATCTTATAAACCGTCAGCACACCATCAAACCAAAACGGCCGTCCTCCCAGGCCGAGGTGGTCTCCTTCATCCACGTAACAAGGCACTCCCCGCGGATTGATCGCCAAAGTTTCCAAGGCGGCAAAAACCTGGGGTGCCCAGGAGGATCCCGGCTGGCCGTAACAGGCCAGATTGGGGACGCTGAAAATCCGGCGCACATCGGCGGCGCCCTGGCTTTCCCGGCGCAGGAATTCGGCCACCCCCTCCGTCCAACCGCACCCGGCGAGGTATTCTGCCGGGGTGGGATGCACCGAATGAAAATCCGTGTGGTAGCCGATATCGTGTTTCCGCAGGGAGTCGATCACATCGCGCCGGCCGCGCCGCTCCAGTTGCCGCGCCTTTTCACCCACCACCTTGAAGGTGCCGCGCACCCCCCTTTGGGTGAGGATTTCTGCCAGGCGCTTGGCGGCATCGTCCGCAGCCGGCAGCAGATAATCCTCCGTGTCAAACCAGAGGAGGACGAATACATTGGTTTTGACCACATCCTGGCGGCTGGCAATTTTGGCGGTGGCGGTTTCACCGCCAGCCTTCGTTAAAAGCACGGGGCAACAGAAAAGGGCAAGCAGCCAGCAAATCAGGTTCTTCATCGATCAATTTTAAAATGGGGGGAATCATTTGGCAAGTCCACGGGAACGGTGTAGATTGAGTCCAACCGAAAACAGGACAAATTTTTATGCTGATTGAAACCGCACTTGAAAAATATCCGATCGAGCTTCGGCTGAAGGATGGGTCGGCCTGTTCGGTGCGCCCGCTGGAAAGCACCGATGAACCGGACTTTTTGGAGTTTTTCCAGGCTGTTCCGGAACCGGAACGACTGTTCATCAAACACCGGGTCACGGATCCGGCGGTGATCCGCGATTGGTGCCAGAATATCGACTTGGGCCGCAACCTGCCGCTGCTGGCGGTGGCCAGCGGCAAGGTCATCGGCGCCTCCACTTTGCACCAGCAGCTGGGCGGATGGAGACGCCACATCGGCCGGGTCAGCGTCCTGGTGCATCCCGCCTGCCGCGGGCGCGGCCTGGCGAAAGCGCTGGTCACCGAAGCCCTTGAACTGGCCCAGAACCTGGGCCTCGAAAAAATCGAGGCCGAATTCCTCGGCGAACAGGAGGCAGCCATCAAGATTTTCAGCCACTTGGGCTTCCGCTCGCTGCTCAAATTATCCGAGTACGTCAAGGACATGCAGACCAACAAGCACGATTATGTGCTGATGGGCATGGACTTGGAAACAGACGAGGAATACGCCGGCGTGGGCTGAGGGCACCTGGCTCCCCACTGAAACACCCGGTGCGCATGACTCCTGATAACTGTCCGCTTTGCGGGGCCGATATTCCCGCCCGGGCCAAGGCCTGCCCGGAATGCGGCTCGGACGAAAAAACCGGCTGGTCGGATGCCGCGCGCTCGGACGGCCTGGGTTTGCCGGCCGAAGGTTTCGATTACGACGAATTCGTGAGCCGGGAATTCGGCGGTGAGCCAGCCAGGCCACGCGGCATCCACTGGCTGTGGTGGATCGTGGCCATCCTGCTCCTGCTGGCGTGGATCGGGTTTTATTTTTAGCGGATTCCAAACCGATTGCGCATGCAACCATCCCTGGCACTGGGAGTTTTTATCCTGGCCGCGGGCGCTTCTTCCCGCATGGGCCAGCCCAAGCTGCTGCTGCCTTGGGGCCCCCGGACAATCCTCGGCCATTTGATTCACCAGTGGCGCCGGGTGGGCGCCAGCCAAATCGCGGTGGTGGTGGCGCCCGGGCAGGCGGCCATGGCTGCCGAGTTGGACCGCCTGGAATTCCCCGCCGGCAGCCGCATCGCCAATCCCCAGCCGGAGCTCGGCATGTTCAGTTCCATCCAATGCGCGGCCCGGTGGGCTGGCTGGCAGCCATCCATCACCCACATCGCCCTGGCGCTGGGAGATCAGCCCCATTTGCGGGAGGACACCCTGCGGGCGCTGGTGGACTGGAGCCGGAGCCAGCCAGACCGGATCTGCCAGCCATTTTTCCATTCAAAAACCCGGCACCCCATTCTATTCCCGAGGCCCCGGTTCCAGGAATTGGCCATGGCTGTTGAAGATCGGCTGAGCGGTTTCTTGAAGAATCGTTCGGACGTGCTATCTTCCTGCAAGATTGAGGACTCCGGCCTGGATTTTGACATTGACCGGCCGGAGGATTACGAAAAGGCCGCTCGACTCTATTTGTCTTGGAATTTATGAGTGATTTTTTGTCAGAGGACAGTGGGAAAAGGGGCTTTTCCCGGCGGAACTTCCTGAAGAGCATTGGCACGACGGCGGTGGCCACCGCCGCCACCCAGGTGCAGCAGGCCGCCGCCCAACTGGAAAAGGCCAATCCGGAGAAGGCCCTCGGCCCCGGTGCGGTCTCCGTGAAACTGCGCGTGAATGGCAAGGAATTGAGCCTGGCCTTGGAGCCGCGGGTGACTTTGCTGGACGCCCTGCGCAACCATACGGATTTGACGGGCGCCAAAGAAGTATGCGACCGGGGAACTTGCGGCGCCTGCACGATGCTGCTGGATGGCCGGCCGATCTACGCCTGCATGCTGCTCGCCCTTGAAGCTCAAGGCCACGATATCGCCACCGTGGAAGGCCTGGCCCGCGACGGGCAGTTAAGCCCGGTGCAGCAGGCCTTCCTGGAGGAAGACGCCTTGATGTGCGGCTACTGCACGCCCGGGTTCGTGATGAGCGTGACCGCTCTGTTCCTGGATAATCCTCATCCCACTGGCGATGACGTGCGGCACGCCTGCTCCGGCAACCTGTGCCGGTGCGGGACTTATCCGCGGATCCTGAAAGCCGCTTTGAGAGCGGGGGGCGCCGCTGCAACCAGCAAAACGGAGGTGATTAATTATGGCGACCTGGCCTAAGGAAACACGTTATTTGAGCCGGCATAACCGGCGGGTGGATGGAGCCGTCAAGGTGACCGGCCAAGCGAAATACAGTTCGGATGTGCAGCCCAAGGGCTGGCTGTATGGCATGGTTTTCCGTTCCCGCTGGCCGGCGGCAAAAATCACCCGGATCAACCTCGATAAAGCCCGCCAGGTGCCTGGCATCAAGGCCGTGGTGGCGGTGCGCGAGGGGGAACGAACCGTCCGGTATTACGGGGAGGAACTGGCGGCCGTGGCCGGCACCAGCAAGCAAGCCTGCCTGGATGCGCTCCGGAAAATCGAAGTGGCCGCCACCCCCCTGCCCTTTGTGGTTCGGGAAGTGGATGCCCGGCAGGACGCTTCCCCCCGCGTGTGGGAAAACAATCCCAACCTTTCGAAGCCAAAGACCACCGAAAAGGGGGATGTGGAAAAAGCTTTCAGCGAATCGGCGGCGGCGGTTGAGGGGGTCTTCTCCACCCCGGTGCAAATTCATCAGCCCTTGGAAACCCACGGGCATACTATCGCCTGGACCGAAGAGGGCGTCACCGCCTGGTCCTCCACCCAGGGGATATTCAGCGTCCGGGATGGCCTGGCCGGAAGCCTGAACCTGCCGCAAAACAAGGTGCGGGTCATCAGCGAATACATGGGGGGCGGTTTCGGCGCCAAGTTCGGGCTGGGCGTGGAGGGCAGCCTGGCGGCGCAACTGTCCAAGGCGGCCCAAGCCCCGGTGCGCCTGATGCTGACCCGGTTCGAGCAATCCCTCGCAGTGGGCAACCGGCCTTCCAGCATCCAGAAAATCAAGCTGGGGGGCACGGCGGAGGGCAAATTGATCGCCTTTGAGTTGGATGCCTATGGCACCGCCGGCCTCGGCAGCGGGGCTTCCACCGAGGGCGGTGGCGGCGGCGCGGAATTCCCGGCGCCTTATATTTACCCGGTGCCTAACACCCGTGTCACCCATCGAGGCGTGGCGGTGAACGCCGGATCCGCCCGCGCCTTCCGCGCCCCCGGCCATCCCCAAGCCTCCCTGGGCATGGAATCCATCCTGGACGATCTGGCGGTGAAGCTGAATTTGGATCCCCTGGAAATCCGCCTCAGGAACGATCCCTCCCCGGTTCGCCAAAAGGAATACCGGCTGGGCGCCGAACGTTTCGGCTGGAAGGAGAAATACCGGCGGCCAGGCGCCTCGCCCGGCCCGGTGAAAACCGGCGTGGGCTGCGCCGGAGCCTCCTGGGGTGGCGGTGGCGGCGGCACCAAGGCGGAGGCGCAAATCAATCCCGACGGCACGGTTGAAATCCGGTGCGGCACCCAGGATTTGGGGACCGGCACCCGCACAGTCATCGCCTTGGTGGCGGCCGAGCTATTGGGGCTCAAGCCGGAGGAGATCACCGTGCGCATCGGGGATACGCGGTTCCCGCCCTCCGGCGGCAGCGGTGGCAGCACCACCTCCCCCTCCGTGGCGCCCGCCATCCATGACGCCTGCACCAAAGCCCTGGCGGAACTCCAGAAAACCTCCGGCCTGGAAAATGTGCGGGGCGAAAACTGGCTCAAAGCCTGCCGCAAAATCGGCATCAACCCCTTGGTGGTGCCCGGCCAGTGGCAACCCGGCTTGTCTTCGAGCGGAGCCGGCGGGGTCCAATTCGCCGAAGTGGCGGTGGACACCGGAACCGGCCTGGTCCGGGTGAAAAAGATCACCTGCATCCAGGATTGCGGATTGATCCTGAACAAGCTCACTTGTGAAAGCCAGGTCAATGGCGGCATCATCATGGGCATCGGCTACGCCCTCTACGAGGAACGCGTGATGGATCGCGCCACCGGGGTGATGCTGAATCCGAATTTCGAAACCTACAAAATCCCCGGCCTGGCCGATGTGCCGGAAATCGACGTGGTGCTCCTGGACATGCCCGAGCGGGGGGTCATCGGAGTGGGAGAGCCTGTCACCATCCCCACCGCCTCCGCCATCGCCAACGCGGTGGCCAACGCCTTGGGAGTCCGCGTGGGCAGCCTGCCCATCACCCCGGCCAAAGTCCTGGCCGCCCTCGGAAAAACTCAAACCGTAAAAGCATGAAAGCCTTCCAATACGCCACCGCCCTCACGCCCGCCAGCGCCCGCGAACTGGCGGGGGACCGCGGATGTTATATCGCCGGCGGCAATGATCTCCTGGGCCTGATGAAGGAATACATCGCCGAGCCGGATTTGCTGGTCAACATCAAGTCCCTCCCCGGGCTGAACCGCATCACTCCAGGTGAAGAGCGATGGATACTCGGAGCCAATGTCAAGGTCGCGGAAATCGAGGCGCACCCGGGCCTCAAACAAAAATTCCCCGCCTTGACGGAGGCCGCCGCGGAAGTGGGTTCGCCGCAAATCCGGAATGTGGCCACCCTGGGCGGCAACCTGGCCCAGCATTCGCGGTGCTGGTATTTCCGGCAGCGGGATGTTTTTTGCCTGAAAAAGGGCGGCGACACCTGTTTCGCGCGCAACGGGGAAAACAAATACCACAGCCTGTTCACCGGCAACACCTGCATCAGCCCGGTGGTCTCCAACCTGGCCGTCGCCTTGGGCGCCTTGGAGGCCACCGTGGTGGTCCAGCGAGAGGATGAATTGGCACGCTGGTCCATCGACGAACTTTACGCCAAGGCCTGGGATAATCCCACCGCCCACCACTCCCTGGCCTCCACCGACCTGATTCTGCAGGTGGAGATCCCCGTGGCTGAACGCCGGAGCGCCTACCTGCAAACCAGCGAAAAATCCCAATTTGATTGGGCGCTGGCCAGCTGCGCCGCTTCCGCCAAAATAATCGGGGGTAAACTGGCCGCAGCCAGAGTGGTTTTGGGCGCTGTGTCCCCCGTGCCTTATCAAGTCAAGGCGGTCGGCAAGCTGCTGGAAGGGCGGGAAATGAGCACCGGCCTCGCTGAGGAAGCAGCGGATTTGCTCCTCAAAAAAGCCTCCCCGCTGGAGCACAATGCCTATAAGGTTCCCCTGGCCAAAGCGTTGGTCCAAAGAACGTTGCTGAAGCTGGGGGCATGATGACGAATTATTTCAAGCCTGGCGCCAATCCGACCCCGTCCCGATTGCTATGAACCTGGAAATTTGCAGACATCTGCGCACCAAGAAAATCTATATTCCCGCGCAAGCCGGCGAAGCTTTTAGCCAGCCATCCGAGCCGGCTGGTGGCTCCAGCCACTGCTGGTGCAACCGCACCCAGGCGGAGACCGGCCCGGACGATTGGCTCGCCAGCCCGGAATACTGCAAACCAGGCCGCAAATGCCACCAAAACGATTGATTCTGAATCGCTGGCCGAAAAAGCACCGGGCGCTGCAAGGAGGCCGTTTTCCTTATTGGACCGGGCCACGGCCAATGGTTCTCAGCAGGAATTCCTCATATTTGCGGTAGCGTCCCAGGCTTTTGACATCCCCGCCCAAAGCGTGCTTGCCGGTGGGGTCCAGGAAGATTTCCACCTGGGTTTCCTTGCCTGCCTTCAGCAGTTCCCGGTAAACCCGAACGGTATCCTGGTAAAGGACGTTGTCGTCCTCCATGCCATGCACCAGCAGCAATTTGCCTTTGAGGTTTTTGGCCAGCGGCAACAGTGAGAACTTGCTGAGGTCCGTCTGGCCCGTGCGGCTGGGGCCGATCGTTCCGGTGGAGTACCACGAATTGTAATTCTCCCATTCGGTGGGGCCGGCGCCAGCCATGCCCGCCGCAAAGACGTCCGGCTCCGTGTAAAGGCACATTTGCGTTTGGAAACCGCCGAAGCTCCACCCATGGATGGCCACCCGTTTGGCATCCACCGGGAAATGTTCCACCAGCCATTTCACACCATCCACCAAGTCTTCCACCTGGACCCGGCCGACATTCCCGAAATTGGATTTCTCGAATAAACCGCCATAGCCGGAAGAACCGCGCGGATCAATGGTGGCCGCCAGGTAACCGTGCTTCTGCGCCATATACCAGGCAAAGAAATAGGGATCGCCGGCGTAGTTGCCGTCGTCCACCATTTTCCGCTCACCCAATGGCCCGCCATAAACATAAACCAGCACAGGCAGTTTTTCGTTGGTTTTCACCAAGGCCGGCTTGAACATCATGCCCCGGATTTCGTGCCCCAAACGATTCTTGTAAGCGAAAAAAGCCGGCCTGGCGGTGGTCAATTCCGCTGCCTTCTTGGGATGCGAATCGGTCAGAACCTTGACCTCCTCGCGGGTGGCGTCGATGTAAACCAGCTCCGTCAGCCGGCCATAGGTCGAGTAATTGGCCAGAGCCTTGGCGCCGTCCGGGCTGAAAGCCGCGCCCTGGTAGGATCCCTCCCAGAGGGATATCTTCTCCATGGACCGGTCTTGGGGATTGATGCGGAATAATTCCCGCCGGGCTGGATCGTCACGGGTGGCGGCGGCGAACAGGTATTTTCGCTGATTCCCCATCGGCACCGGGTATATCTCATAAGATCCCTGAGTGACGGAAGCAACCGACTCGTAGAGCGGATCCAGCAGGTATAACTGGCGATAGCCGCTCTGCTCGCTCAAGAAAGCCAAACGCCGGCTGTCCGCGATATACTGGGGAGCAACCATGTTGGGCGTGGTGGGTCCACCATGGTGCAATATACGGTAAACCACCCGCGCCGGGCGCTCCTCCAAGGCCGATTCCTTGCCACTATCGGCGGGGGGAGCTTCAGCTTCTGGCTGGTCACCGGATTTCTTTTCTTCGCCTGCCGCCGCGGGTTCCTCCTTCTTGGGGCCAGCCTTATCCTTTTCGCGGGCGGTATCCAGGAGGGCCTCATAAATCTGAATATGCCCGGAATTCTGCTCATACCAGGCAAAGGCGAGGCGCGACGAATCCGGTGCCCAATCCGGGGTGGACCAGTAATCGCGCGGGCCGGTCCGCTGGGCTTTCAGGATGCGGATGGTTTTCAGATCCTCCTTCAGTGTGCCACCGAGTTCGCAGACATAGAGCGAGACTTCGTTGGTTTTGACCGGGTCATCGGAAACCTGGCGCGCCACCTGGGTGGTGTTCATGAATCGGTCCCGGTATTGCGCAATCTGCACTTTGCGGTCCGTTGCGGGACCGGAAACTTCCTTCATCGTCACCAGCACCACCCGTTTTCCATCCGGGCTGATTTGATAATCATGAATCCGCTCCCCATCGGCCACTTTCGGTTCGATCTGCTCCTGGATATGCTGGCCAAAACGCACGCACATCAATTGGTTCCCGCGCAGAAAAGTGTAGCCACCGCCGTCCGGCAGATATCGCAGGTTCCGCTTCTCGTCGGTGGAGCGCGTCAGCCGGCTGATTTCCTGCCGCTCCGGCACATATCGATAAAGGTCACCTCCCGAGGCGAACATCATTTCATTGGTTGCCGGGGCCCATTCAAAGGCATGGATGCCGCCATAGAGCGGGGCTTTTTCGGCATCGGCGTCCTTCTCATCCACCCCATCCCCTTTTTCCGGTTTTTTATCCTTTTTCCCGGTATCGCTGCTCCCTTTAGCCTCTTCGGGAATACTCCGGTCCTCGTCTTTGAAATCCTCCTCCGAACCTTCCGGACTGGTGGCCTTTTTGTCCTTGGCCGCTCCCTCCGCAGCTGGTTTATCTCCAGTGGCCGCCGGTTTCTTTTTCGATTCGCGGGCCTTCTTGATCCGGTCTTCCTTGACCTTTCGGGTCTCGGCTTGGAATTCGCACATTACCGACACCGAGGTCACCCGCTTAAGCTGGCCTGATTGCGTATCCAGCAGCCAAAGATCAGGGCCATGGCGTCTTTCAGCGTATGGCCGGTATAAATAGGCGCCATATCGCCCATCGTGGGAAAAAGCAGTTCCACTGGCCGATGGCCCGAATAATCCTTTCTCCGGAAACAGATCCTCCAGCTTAAGCTCCTCTTTGCCAGCCGGCTTGCCATCTTTGCCTGGCTTCGTTTCTTTGGTTTGCGCTTCGTCCCGGCCCCCTTTTCCAGATTCTTCAGCCGAAAGGCAATTGGCTGACCAAGCGGTGGCTAATCCAGCGGCCAAGATTGCCAGTCCAATGTCCCGCCCTGATCGAAGTCGGAATATGCTCCGTGGTTTCATGGCGCTTTTACTACGTTACCCACCCGCCCGCAACAAGCCCAAAGTCCCTATTGTTGGCGCTTTGTGCCGGCCGGCCTTGCCGAGCCGTCCTTGTGCACTTGGGAGGGAAGTGATTGCGAGACAGATTATTGCGTAAAAAGACCGAGCAGGCAATTGCAGGGCCACAGCTAAGGGGCTTGCCATTCCGTGAGTCGTTTCCGCACTGGTTTGCATTTTGTATATAAAATAAGGTTCCTACGGAAATTCCCGCCTGATTTGATCCGTGACACCTAATTCGCCTTTGGTGGCGCCTTTGGCTGGCGCAAAGCCGCCGGATCTGTAACGAGGCCAGGCGAATTCGGTGACACCGGAGGCGGCAAGGGCACGAGCTTCCAGCCTTCGAGACCGAGGCCGATATCCCTTTCAACGAATTCCCAAAGCACCACCTTCTTGTTCTTAAGGAACGCGGGACGCCCTTGAAGTTCCTGGCGCACCAGCGTGGCCCCTCCACCGTCGTTGACCAATGACATCAAGGGTTGTTTGAGTTCTTTGGCCAGGTGCGCGATAAAACCCGCCACCCCCGGCTCATCCCGCTGGTAGATCCGCGTGAAGCTGTCGCCCAACACCAGAATCTCCGCGTCCGCACCCTCCTGGTATGGCTCGCCGTTGTCGCGGCGGACCACCTGGACACACGGCACGGTTTCGGGCTTTACGCAGCGCTCCATCGCCGGCACTTGCAGCATGCGCAATACATCGCCCAACCTCTCCACCGGCGCGGGCCGCCCGCTGTAATCGACCAACCCGGGCCGCACCCAGCCCAACTCGAGGAGGCGGCCCGCCGCCACCTTGGCCGCCAACTCAACACCGGCTGGCGACCAATGGGTGTCCTGCGCCAGATACAGCGAAGCCTGGGAGGCGGAACCTGAAGTTTGGCGCGCCTGGCTGAATCCTTTAAACAAGTCGATGACTTCGACGTTGGCCGCGCGCAGCCGATCCAGCAGGTCTTGGGTGCGGGAGGCCAGCACCCCGCGCAAGGCCTCAGCCCGCGGCGTCAAACGGTCCGGATACACGCTTTCCTTGTTCGGCGCCGGCATAACCACGAGCCGGATGCCACGCGCCGCCAGTTGATTGCGAAAATCCACAATGGCCGGGAGCGGATCATTGGTGGTGCCGGCCACCTTCGCCCGCTCGGGCCGGGCCAGCATGTAATTCAATCCGGGTTTGTAGAAATACCACCCCGCACCTCCGATGGCCGCCTTTGCTCCGCCGTCCTTCAGCCACTCAAACTGGGCGAACTGCATCCAGGGCCGGCTCGCCCGCGCCGCCCAATTGGCTGCTTCCAAACTTCGCTCGTAGGCGCGCAAGCTGGCCGCGGTGGGTTTTTGGTGGAACACTTCAAACACTCGCATACCCTCCTCCTGGCGGACTTCGACCACCATTTGGATCAATGGCACGCTGCCGATGATCCCGAGGAACATCAGGATCAGGAACCACTGGGGATCGCGGAGACGTTTCATGGCCACTCAGAACTGGAAATAGAGGAAGGGGTTGAAGTCCTGGGCAAACATCGCCATGAGCGAGAGGACGAACAACGGCACCAGCAAGGCTGTCCGCCCCCAGGTCACCGGCGACATAGCCCAGTCATGTGCCTGCAAGGGTTGAAATACCAGTCCCGCGCAAACGGTTAAAATGAGCAGGTGGTACGGGGTGTAAATCGTGGCGGCCAGCAACGGGGCCGTGTTCCCGGCCGGGCCGAGGCCGAGCATCGCTTGGAAGTATTCCACGGCCAGCGTCAGATTGTCCGCCCGGAACAACACCCACGAGAACAGCACCAGGAGAAAGGTCAGGCCAATCCGTCCCGGCCGCGGCAGTGTGCCATAAAAGCTCAGTTTGCCCCGCCACCTTTCGGCGGCCAGAAGCAATCCGTGGAAGGCGCCCCACATCACAAAGTTCCACTTCGCGCCGTGCCACAAGCCGCCCAGCAGCACCACCACTGCGAGATTGAAATACGTGCGACCCTCCCCCTTCCGGTTGCCGCCCAGCGCAATATACAAATAATCCCGCAGGACGCTTGACAGCGAGATGTGCCAGCGCCGCCAAAGCTCCGTGATGCTTTCCGACCGATACGGCGCGTCGAAATTCTTCAGGAATTCGAAGCCCAGCATCCGCCCCAGCCCCACGGCCATGTCCGAGTAACCACAGAAGTCGAAGTAGATTTGGAAAGCGTAAGCCACCACCCCGGTCCAGGCATCCAGCGCGCATGGATAAGCCGCATTGAACACCGAATCCGCCACCTGCCCGCACGGATTGGCCAGCAGGATCTTCTTCGCGAATCCAGCGATGAAGATGGCCACGCCGGCAGCGAACCGCGGCACCGTGTGTTCGCGCTCGTGCAATTGCTCGGCCAGCGTCTTGTAACGGATGATCGGCCCCGCCACCAGGTCAGGAAACAGCGCCACAAAGGCGGAGAATACCGAAAACGACTTCGCCGGGGTAGCGTGCCCGCGATACAAATCCAGGATGTAGGTGAGGGAATGGAACGTGTAAAACGAAATGCCAATGGGAAGGATCACCTCCAGCACATGGAATTGCCTGGCCCCAACCGCCGCCAGGATTTGGTTCAACGTCCCCGCGGCGAACATGTAATACTTGAAAAACCCCAGGAAGCTCAGATTCGTCACCACGCAGGCCAGCACCGCGAGCTTTCGCTGAAGCGGGGTGGCGCGGGGCCGGGTGATGACCTTGCCCCACAGGAAGTCCAGGACCGTGGTGAACAGCATGAGGCCGGTGAACCACGGCTCCCACCAACCGTAAAAAACATAGCTGGCCAGGGTGATCCAGACATTGCGCCAACCGCAAGGCAGGTTGTAATAAACCAGCAGGAATACTGGCAGAAAATAGAAAACGAAAATCTGGGTGGTGAAAACCATGGCCTACGAGCCAGCAGAAGCCCTTCCGGCGGAATATTCCCGCCGCCATGGTGAAAACCCCCTCAGACCTGGCAGCGGAATGGGGCAATGGGATTCGCCGGTCATCCGCAGCCGGTCCTGACAGGAGTTCGCTTTCTCAACACTGCCCATGACTGCCGGTGAGTCTTGCTGCTCGCTGCCCCAAATGCAAGCTTGAGATTGGCGTTCCGGATTGCGGCCACCCATTCGGTCCGGGGGACAAAAAAACGGCTGGCGAAAACCGCCAGCCGTTTGAAAAAAATTGTCAGGCGGGCTGAACCGCCAGGCAATCGCAAGTCCGCTTTTTACTTCTTAAGCCGGAAGAATTGGCCTCCCGCCTTGACCTGCACGGTGGCCGAGTTGTTGGCAGCGCCCGTAACCTCGGTCCACGATGGACTGGTCAAGGTGCTGGTTGATTCCAATTTATAGCCCGTGGCATCCTGCGGCCAGGAGATGGTCACCGAGCCCCCGCTTAAACCAATGGAAAGCGAAGGCGGTATTTCCGGAGCAATCACCCCGGTGATGAGGACCGGGATCTTGCTGGCGGAGGGGCCACCCAGCGCAACCATTTCCGCATCGCTCAATTTGCCGGAACGGACTTGGACCGAGCTGACCCACATGACTCGCCGCTCGTCCGCCTGGCCATCGGCAAAGAGGATGGCCTTGGGCAGCATCGCTCTCCGCGGATTATCCAGGCCTTGGTTGGCGGTCCAATCATCCTGTTTGATCCCATCGACAAACTTGGTGACCACCGGCGGTTTCGCCGCTTCATCGTAAGCGGCAATGACCCGGTGCCAGGCACCGGCCGTGAAGATCCCGGTGCCGTTATATCCGCTGCCACCCTGGCCGAAGTTGCCGCCCTGCCAGAAGAGGTCGCCATCGGCTTTATTGTCCAGGTTGGTGGAGCTGACCTGGATGAGCGAAGCCGCGCCAGGCCCGGCCGTATCAATGAAGAGATCCATGATCAGTGTATATTGGTTCACCCGCGTCCCGCCACCGTTCGGGGAAATACCGTGATCCATCAGGTATCCCACGTTGGGAGCCAGGTCGCCCGGAACCTGCATGACCCGAACCGGCTGCCCGTTGAGGTCGGCGATACCGAGGTCGGTGTTGGTTCCAAACAAGGTTCCCGCCTTGGTCAAGCCATCCGCTCCGTCGAAATATTCCAGCGGCTTGCCAATCGTGGCGCCGAGATCGCCAAAGGTGAAATCCCACTGGCCGGTCACGTTGCTCTTGGGAATGACCACCGGAATGCCGCTGGCGGTGGGCCCGCCCAGGACCACGGCTTCGGCATCGCTGATCTTGCCAGCGCGCACCTGGATGGAACTGACCCACATGATCCGCCGCTCGTCCGCCTGACCGTCGGCGAACAGGATGGCCTTGGCCAGCATGGCCCGCCGGGGAGCGTCCAACCCTTGATTGGCGGTCCAATCATCCTGCTTGATGCCGTCCACGAACTTCGAAACCACCGGGGGCGAAGCCGCCTCATCATAGGCGGCAATGACCCGGTGCCAGGCGCCCGCGGTGAAGGTTCCGCGGCCATTATAGCCGCCGCCACCCTGGCCAAAATTATTACCCTGCCAGAACAGGTCGCCATCCGCTTTGTTATCCAAATTGGTGGAACTGACCTGGATCAAAGAAGCCGCACCTGGTCCCGTGGTGGCGATATACACGTCCATGATCAGGGTGTATTGATTCACGCGGGTGCCGCCGCCATTGGGGGCGATGCGATGATCCATGAGGTAGCCAACATTGGGGGCCAGGTCGCCCGGAACTTTCATGACCTTGGCGGGCTGGCCGTTGATATCGGACACGCCCAGGTCGGTGGTGACACCGAATTCGGTGCCCGCTTTGGTCAGGCCATCCGCGCCATCGAAGTATTCCAGAGGTTTGCCTATGGTGGCGCCGAGATCGCCAAATTCAAAGTCCCATTGCCCGGTAACCGTGCTTTGAGGAATGACCTGCGGAATGCCGCTGGCGGATGGGCCACCCAAGGCCACCATTTCCGCGTCGCTCAATTTGCCGGCGCGGATTTGAATGCTGTTGACCCACATTTTACGGCGCTCGTCCTTCTGTCCATCGGCGAAAAGGATCGCCATCGGGGCCAGGGTGCGGCGGGGAGCATCCAAACCTTGATTGGCGGTCCAGTCATCCTGCTTGATCCCATCCACATACTTGGTTACCACTGGCGGCGAGGCCGCTTCATCATAAGCGGCGACCACCCGGTGCCAGGCGCCCGCTGTGAAGGTGCCGCGGCCATTATAGCCGCTCCCACCCTGGCCAAAATTGCTGCCCTGCCAGAACAGGTCGCCATCGGCCCCGTTGTTCTGGTTGGTGGAACTCATCTGGATCAGCGAGGCCGCACCCGGCCCGGCAGTATCCACAAATACATCCATGATCAGCGTCCACTGGTTCACGCGCGTGCCGCCGCCATTGGGAGCGATGCCATGGTTCATCAGGTAACCAGCATTGGGATCCAGGTCGCCGGGCACTTCCATGACTTTCGCGGCTTGCCCATTGATGTCCGCCACACCGAGTTTGGTGGTGGTCCCAAACCGGGTGCCTTGTTTGGTGACTCCGTTGGCCCCATCAAAATAATCCAGCGGTTTGCCCACCGTCGCCCGCAGGTCGCCCGCGTCAAAGTCCCACTGTCCAGCCACCGTGGTGGAGGATCCGCCGCCGACCGTAATGCCAAACTGCCAGCTATTGGTATAGGTCGTATTCGCCGAATCGGTAAACTCCAGGCGAACGAGGTTGTTTTTATCCGGCCGGCTGGCGTTGGGGCTATACTCGACACTGAGTTGGTTGCCGGTCTTCGCGATTTTTTGTGGCGTCACCTGGACGTTGTTTAAGAACAGCTTTACTTTATCTGCGGATACCGTGGTCTTGCCATCCACCAGCAAAGCTTTGATGGCATCCGCGGCGGGAATCCCTTCTGAGCCGGGGAGCGGGCTGACTTCCGCCACTGCGGGAGCGCTCGCCTTGGCCACGGAACTGACGGTATAGGACTTGATCGTCCGGGGATCGCTCGGATCGTTCATCTGGATGCGCTCGCTGGTGCTCTCATCGATGGAATACAGCACCAGATTCGCGCCCAGTCCGGTTTGGGCATACACCAGGCGGATGGGATAAATCCCCGCCACCGGGGCTTCCACGGTGAACTGGTTTTCGATGTGCTGGTTGCCGCCAAAAGGAGCGCCGGCCCGCTGGTACTCCATTATTTTGGTGGCAAAAAAATCACGCGGATTGGCGCTGACATACAGGGAATAGGCGTCGTCGTTGTTCACGTCGGTGCGGTCTGAACTGACGCTGAGGCCCAGCACATGGGTGCCTTTGGCTAATTGCAGGTAGCCCAGAACCTCAACCGCAAAATTATCGGTGTGCCCTCCCGTGCCCGGAATTCCTGGAAAAGTAGTGTTATAAAAACTGGCGATCACCGTGCCGGTGTCGTCCTTGACATCCATGGGGGAGGTTCCATCCCTTTCAAATCCCACCGCGTCGAGGGTGTATCCTCCGTCCGCGTTGGGTCCGGCAATGGCCTCATTGACAACCGGGTTTCCATCGGCGTCCAGCAAGGTGCCATTCAACTGCCGGACGGCCCGCATCACGCTATTGGCCAAAGCAGGCGTTTGAGGGCCTTGCACTGTGCGGACCAGGAATCCTGGTGCGCTGGCCGAACCCAAGGGCCCGGCGGCATCGGCCGGCAGGAGTATGCTGGCCGCCTGGCCGCTGGTAAAAGCGCCCAGCAAGCCGGTCAGCAAAAAGGCTCGCATTGGAGTTTTATAGTTCAACATTCCGTTTCCTTTCATGATGTTTTGCGCTTTGAAATCCAAAACCGCATCCGCAAGCAACCGTTAAGCCCGGCACTTGCCTGTCCCAACTCTGGAACAAATCACAGATCCTGATGCCTTTGAATTCCAGACCAGATATGGTATGTCCAAAGATATTTTTGGTCAATATCGAAAACAGGAACCCAAAACCGCTGCGCAAGAGCGTGAATCGTTTTTGCTTGGCCTGGCCCCTGGGTGGGGGATAGAATAGTGCATGAATCATCCAAAACTGAACCGGAGAAGTTTCATCCGCAGCGGAGCCTTGATGGGCGCCGCAGGCTTGGCCATCCCTGACTTTATTTCATCCCATGTTCTGGCCGCTCCCGGACGTCCGGGAGCCAATGACCGTATTGGAGTGGCAGGAATTGGGGTGGGCCGGCAAGGGGGATCAGTGGTGAGTTTCCTGAACCGGATGCCGGTGGCCAGGTTTGTGGCGGTGGCAGACGTAAACCTGCCGCGAGCCCGCGAAATGGGCAAAAAATTGCAGGCCGAGCCATACCAGGATTATCGGCGCCTGCTGGAACGTAAAGATGTAGATGCCGTAGTCACAGCCACCCCGGAACAATGGCGGATTTTGATCTGCCTGCATGCCTGCCAGGCCGGCAAGGATCTGTATGTGGAAAAACCGATGAGCTTGACCATCAAGGAAGGCCGGATGATCGTGCAGGCGGTCCGGAAATATGGGCGGGTTTTTCAGACCGGCAGCCAGCAACGCTCCATGGAGGCGAACCGGCGCGGCTGCGAATTGATCCGCAACCAGCGCTTGGGGAAAATCAGCCGCGTGATCGCCTACAATTACCCGTCCCCTTGGGGTTATGGCCTGCCAGCCCAGCCAATCCCCTCGGAATTGGACTGGGAAATGTGGTGCGGCCCCGCTCCGCTGGTCGCTTTCAATTCAGATTTATACCAGCCCCGGGCCAATCCCGGATGGTTGTCTTTCCGCCATTTCTCCGGCGGGGAAATGACCGGTTGGGGCAGCCACGGCTTTGACCAGGTGCAGTGGGCCTTGGGCATGGATGATTCCGGGCCGGTCGAAATCTGGACCGATGGTCCGGCACTCAAGCTGCCCACTTACACCGCTGCGGAGCCGCAGAAGCGCGGTGATGGCATCTGCCGGGAGCCGAAGCTGTTTTACCGATATCCGGGCGATATCATCATGGAATTGGCTAATGGCCCGGCTGGAGGGGCGGTCTTCATGGGCGAAAAAGGGACGCTGACGATTGATCGGGCCATCTGCAAGTCCGATCCTGAGGAACTAGCCGAGGAACCCATCAAGGAAAACGAAATCCATCTCCAAAAAAGCGCCGACCACCTCAAGAATTGGATCGAATGCATCAAGTCCCGCCAAAAACCGATCGCCGATGTGGAAATAGGCCATCGCTCCGCCACCGTCTGCCACCTGGGCAATATCGCCCGGCTGCTGGGCCGTAAATTGAAATGGAATCCGGTCAAGGAGGTTTTCCCGGACGATCCGGAGGCAAATACTTATCTGGACCGGGAACGCCGCAAACCCTGGGTGCTGCCCGAAAGCATTTAGCGAATAATCCGGAAATCAACCAGTTCGGAATGGACGCCGCCAACCAGCCAGTTGGCGGTTTTTATTTGCTGCAATCCGGCCAGGGAGCAGTGGAAGGAATATTACTTGTTGAAGCGGAAATTCACCACATCATAGTCCTGCATGAGGTAATCCTTGGATTCGAGGCGCATTTTCCCCGCCCTTTTGGCCTGGGTTTCACCGCCGTTGGCCACCAAGTCCGCAAAGCTGATGATTTCCGCGCGGATGAAACCCTTTTGGATATCGGAGTGGATGGCCCCGGCGGCTTCCCAGGCATTGGTGCCCTTTTTGATCTGCCAGGCCCGGTTTTCCTTGCCGCCCAAGGTCAGGAAACTGAGATATCCGCAAGCCTGGACCAAAGACAGCCATAGCTCGCCTATTTTTTCGATTTGCTCGCTTTTGATGGCCAGGGTGGGTTTGACGGTTACCAGCCCATAGCTGGCCACCATCGCTTGTTCTTCAGGATTAAAAGTGAGTTTGAACAGGAATTCTTCCTTTTCCAGGCTGGCCTTCAATTTGGGCAACAACCCGAGTTCAATTCCAGCCGGATCGCGGCTCAAGCGCGATTCCACAAATTCCAGATCCCGCAGGATCAAATCCGGAGCCGCCTCATCCAAAGCCATCACCGCATCGGCTTCGTTGATATGCTCCGCATCAATGGCATCAACCTGGATATAGACTTTCTTTTTGGCCTCGACCAATTTATCCGCCTGGTCCAATTGAGGATCCTTGACGTTGTGCTTGCCCAGCGGAACTCCGGAAATCCCAAACAAACTAATTTTCATCGTCGCCTAGGTCTAAAAGAACCCCGCGTCCGAGTCAATGCGATTAGCCGCCGGCAGAATATTCGTTCAATCCCTTTCCAGCGTGAAAATCCGCCGCGGAGCGTCCCTTCTAAGTTCCACATGCGTGTCCGCGAATACGGCGTTGGCCCGGTGTTTTTTGCCTTTTGCGCCGGTAATCCCGCGATCCGTATCCGAGCTTTTTTCCGTGCCGCCACTGTGGCGGTAACAAACATTGGCGGTGGGATCGCCATCCGGATAAAGGCAGGCATCCCATCCATCAGTATCCCCATACAAGATCGTCCGGGGCACATCCATCACCTGGCGCGAACTGATGTCCCGCCGGCCGTTGTTGATATTTCCGTTCTGGGCATAGGCCAGGAATCCCCAAAAACCACCTTCGCGGAATCCAGCTTGTTTTTCGTCAGGTTGCGCCTTCTGCACACTCGAGGGGCAGATGAAAACCCCCTGGCCGGAGGTGTTGGTGGTGCGCCCCAGGTAAGGCTGCAACTGCCGATACCAAATGGCAAACTGATCCCCCGTGAAACCGTCCGCGGGCGGCCAGCCAATGGGATAGGCCCGCTGATCCTCATCGAACATGGAGGCCGCCATGCCCAACTGGCGCAAGTTGCTCTGGCAGCGGGCGGTTTTCCCTTTGTCGCGGGCCCGGGCCAGGACTGGCAAAAGCAAACTGGCCAGAATGCCGATGATGGCGATGACCACCAGCAATTCGATCAATGTAAAAGCCTGCCTTCCGGATGGCAGGCAAGGCGCAAATCCTTTTTCTTTAGTGCCCATGATCCCCACATATATCCCGCCACGGATTGGGGCGCAACCTCGCAACTTGCCATTCGGATTGAATCTTTCCTTCGCCACCATTACTCTGGCGCCATGTTGAAGCAACCCGGATGCCCAGGATCGGTCCTGCTCCCATCGATATTGGCTGGCTGGATTCTCCTGCCCGGTTGGATGTTGGTTTCCTCCCCGGCAGCCCAGAACACGAACATTGTCATTGGCCGGCCGCAAATCACGGTCTCCGGCCATCCCGCTCCCCCGCCCAGCTCAGCGGTTTGCGGGCTGGTATTGGTGGCTCAGGGTTCAGGCCCGCAGATCCTGTTGAGCGAAAAACCGTCCACCGCCTTGATCAGCCTCCAGCCAGGCGAGGAGGTTGAAATCGCTGTCCCCATATTTGGATTGAATGGCGAAACCCGCTTATGCGCCACTGCCAGCGTTGAGGATGCGGGAGACTTGTCGGGCGAGCTTTCCTTTAACCAAAATTCGGTGCGGATACCGGATTTTGCCCCAGGCGCGATGAAAATCAGGCTCATGGCCGTTTCACGCACTGGCGAAAACATCCTTCGCCTGCGGGTTGCGGCCCGGCAAAGCTCCGGCACGCTGCGTTGGGAAAAGGTGACTTTGCAGAGTGGCAGTGAAGAATCCAACATTCCCCTGTATCCTGGCAGCGGCAACCTGGAGGTTTGCCCGCCACCGGTATTGCCGGCCTATCGCGCGCCGATAGAACGGGCTTTGGTGGAATGGGATTGGCGCTGGCAGGACGGAATCGGCACTGAACGGCTTCCAGCAACCTATCCGGCTGCCATTGAACGCCTTGTCCAGCGCGGTGATTCGCTCCTGGCCGATTTGCGGAATTCCGGCATATCTGAGCCCAAAGCCATGCGCGATTGGGACACTTTACGGCAGCAATGGACCACGCTGAAAGCATCGCCCGCTTCATCGGAGCAAACCTGGGAGAATCTTTGGCGGCAGCTGCATCAGGCCCGCCGGGCGCTGGCCTTCGCCAATCCCCTGGCCCACACGGGTCCGGTTGCCTTCATCAAGCAGGTGCCGGGAATGTTCAGCCACCAATTGACCCAATATTATGGCAGCTGCGCGCGGCCGGGAGGAGGCCTGTATCTATTGGAAAATCCAGGTAAGACCATGGCCTCCCGGGAATTGGCCGGCCAAAACCTCCCGCTGGGCAGTTATCAGCATCTCGACGTCTCCTGGGAAGCGGATCGCCTTTTGTTTTCTTATTGCCCGGCGGACACGGTCCCCAAGGATCGGGAATCCTGCCTGGATCGGTACTTTCACCTCTACGAAGTAAATCGTGACGGAACCGGTTTGCGGCAGTTGACCTCGGGGCCGTTTGACGATTTCTCCCCGCGTTACCTGCCGGACGACCGGCTGGTTTTTGTCTCCACGCGCCGGGGCGGTTTCCATCGCTGTGGCCGCGGCCCCTGCCCTATTTACACCCTGACCTTGGCGGAATCAGACGGCTCCCAAGTGCGCACCATTTCCCACCACGAAACCCATGAATGGGATCCCGCCGTTCTGGCTGATGGACGCATCGTTTATACCCGCTGGGATTACGTGGACCGCCACGCTGTTTATTACGAGCAACTCTGGGCCGCGCGGCCCGATGGCTCCGGGGTGCGGATTTTTTACGGCAATAACACCTTCAACCCGGTGGGCGTTTGGGAGGCCCAGGCAGTGCCTGGCTCACACCGCATCATGGCCACCGCCGGCGCCCACCATGCCATGACCGCCGGCTCCATCATCCTGCTCGATCCCTTCTGCGGGGTTGATGGCTCCGGGCCAGTTCAACGGCTGACACCGGACGCTTTATTCCCGGAAAGCGAGGCGCCAGTGGCTTCCAAACCCGCTGGCAATTGGTCCGCCACCGCAGGCATCGAACGCCCGCCCGCCGTGCCGCCGGAAGCGCAGCGCTGGCCCGGGCACAGTTACCGCTCCGCCTGGCCGCTCTCGGAAAAATATTTCCTCGCGGCCTACAGTTACGACGCCCTTATTGGGGAACCCACCTGGAACCCCGCGAACATGTTTGGCCTGTATCTCGTGGATGCCTTTGGCAACAAGGAACTGCTTTACCGCGACCTGAACATCGCCTCGCTCTGGCCGGTGCCAGTCCGCCCACGCCCCCGGCCAGGCCGGACGGCCACTTTCGCTGACAACGAATCCACCGGCGAAGGCACTTTTTTCGTGCAGAATATTTACACCAGCTGGCCAGCGCTGCCCCGGGAGGCTATCCGCGCTTTGCGCATCGTCCAGGTGCTGCCCAAATCCACCCCCCACGCCAATACCCCAACGGTGGGCCTGGCCAATGCCTCGCCCGGCAAACAAGTGTTGGGAACGGTGCCGGTGGAAACGGACGGCTCCGCCTATTTCCGGGCCCCGGCCGGCATTCCCTTGGCGTTTCAAGCGCTGGATGAGCAAGGCCGCGCGGTGCAAATGATGCGCAGCGTCACTTACCTGCAACCTGGCGAGCGCGCCGCCTGCGTTGGCTGCCACGAATCGCGGCTTTCGGCGCCCCCGCCGGGATCAACTGCCCTGGCCATCCGCCGCTCCCCATCCGTCATCAAACCGGGGCCCGAGGGATCCCGCCCACTGAGCTACCCGTTGCTGGTCCAACCGGTTCTGGATCGCCAGTGCATACAATGCCACAATGCCAGCAAACGCGAAGGGAAAGTGGAGTTGACCGGCCAAGCTCAAGGCCGTTACACCGTTTCATATAATGCCCTCGCCCCCAAAGTCTCCTACTCGGATTGGGCCGGCAAAGCGGGCGATTTCCGCCAGGTCAACCGCGAGCCAATGACGCCGCCGGGATTTTTCGGAGCCCGGGGCACCCAATGGATGAACGAAGTCCTCGCGGGCCGCCATTTTGTTCATTTATCTTCCGAGGAGTCGGAGCGGTTGATTACCTGGATGGACGCCAACGCGCTTTTTTATGGTACTTTTGACCAGGACGGCCAATCCAAGCAACAGATGGGCATGAAAATCGCCGGCCCGGCCGTCCAGTAATAAAAAAATCACCGGTTGCCCGGTGATTTCCATATGATTGGTTAAAAAGATTGGCTGAGACCGGCTTACTTGCCGCCGCAGGGTGCTTCCAGGAAAGCGTTTACCGCCGCCCAATCGATGCGGTTGAAGAATTCATCAATGTAGGCGCCCCGGCCAGTGAAAAAGTCCGCGTAATAGGCGTGTTCATAAGTATCCAAGGCCAGGATGGGTTTGGATCCCCAGACCAGGAAGGTATTTTGGGAATCGCCCAAATGATTGAACAAAAGCCCGGAGCGTGAATCATAGCAGGTCCAAGCCCAACCGCGGGCGGCAATGCCGGTGGCCTTGAGATCCTTCTTGTAGGCTTCAAAGCTCCCGAAGCTCTTGTTGATCATTTCCGCCACCTTGCCGGTGGGCGCCCCGCCCTCACCACCTAAAACCTGAAAATAAATCTCATGGTTGATGACTCCACCCAGGGCGAAGGAAAAGTCCACTTTCAGGGAACGCAGGCTGCTGAAAATCTGGTTCGCTTGGGCTGGATTCGCCGGATCCAGAGTCTTCTGCAATTCCTCCAATTCCTTGAGGATGGCATTGGTTTTGTTGACGTAACCCGTGTAAAGCTTCAAATGCTCTTCGTGCGTCTTGTCCGATATTTTCCCGGTTTTGCCTTTGACTCTGGCCAGTAACGCTTCCTGCTTGTTCTCGTATTGATATGCCATGGTTCTTACCCGTTTCTCGTTATGTTCCGTTTTCGGTTTTCACATTCAGAGGCAGTTTTCAAAGAGCCACCTCTTTGATTTTCCGCCATCCACAAATCGGCGGAACTCTGATCCGCCGGCCAGCAGCCCTTTGGCCCCGGCAGCTATTTTATCACGACCTACTATATATTAATTTCCCGAATGCGCAAGTTGAGGGGGGCTTGGCCCTTCCAATTGGCCTGGCTTGAGCTCTGCAGGCACGATGGCCGGCAGCAGTTTGGAATCAATCAATTTCAAAAGGTGGTCTTTGCACTCCTGGGTGGCTTGCAGTAGGGATTGCCTTTGCGCAAAAGTAACGTCATCACCCCCGGCCAGGATGGCAAAAATGGATAAGTGAAAAAAGACGGATGCCAGGTTGATGCCCTGCCCCACCAGGCAGGTGGAGGAAAGCCCGGTGGATTGGCAGAACCGCTCATAGACTTCGGGGCTTACACGGCGGGCGGAATAGGTTTCCAAAGCCTGTTCCAAAACCTCCGCCTTGGGTTCCGGGGGGATACCACCACCGTTTTTGATGGCCCGCTGGCCTTTGGCTGGCAGCGCTTCCCGGACCTCCTTCAAGACACACTCCCGCAGCTGTCTGGCCTGCACCGGACTCATCCGGCATCCCAAGCTGCGCCAGCGCGAATGCAGCAGGAAATGAGCGAAGGCCACAATTTCCTCAAAGGTCTCTGCCTGGCTGTCTTCACCCGGCGGTGGGGTGATCGCCACCAAAACCCGGGTCCATTTCGCCGCGAGCCGCGCCAATTCACGCGCCACCATGGCGGCATCCCTGCCCGGCTCTGCGCCAGGCATCCCGGTCTCAACCCCTGGCTCCGACATTACTTGAGATGGAAAATCAGCGTGGGATCCAACGGATACCGGCCAAATTGTTCGCCATATAGTGCCAGACCGCCCGGCAGCGCTTGATCGACCTCAAGGCGGATGACCAATTCGCCGGCGGTGGCGGCGTCTTTCAATGCCGCCGATGGAACCACAACATTCAGCAGGTAGCCATAGGAGCCGGCCTCATCAAGTTTGCGGTTGCGCGGCTGCGCCGCCCAGGAAAGGATTCCCTGGTGGTCGGCGGGATCGTCCGGCAATTCATAAATACCGGCGGAGTGCCCCGCCACCCGCACCTGGACGGAGCTGGGGAAACGCACGCTGTCGGTCATGGGATAGGAGTTGGGGTTCAAGCTGGGATCGAGCGTGCCTTTGCCCTGCATGAAATCACCCTCCACCTTGGCGCTGCCTTTCTGGTCCTTGCCAAAGAGCTGCTTCGCCGAGGCTTCCAGGCGCAGCACCGCCTGGCCCACCTGGTCCGGCTTCAAACCTTCCGGCCACCGAACCCGGTATTCAAAGAACCCATGGCCGGCGCCGTTTACCTTTAATCCATTCAACACATTCCATTGTTTCAGCGACCATTTCTGCTGCGTGAACGAACCGGGGGCAAAACGCACCACGCGCACCCGGTGATCCTCAAGTTCCAGCGCTTCATCCCGCGGAGCGGCCCCGTCGCGGATGGCAAAGCAAGTGAAATTGCGGTGGAGCACCGTCCCGGCGCCATCTTCCAAAGTGATCGTCAAAAGGCACAATCCGCTTTGGGCCGGCATTTCCACTGAGAGCGGCTCCAAAGCCTGCGACAGCCACGGGCGGAAGACCACTTCCCGGCTGCTTTGCGGCCGGTAAAGGCGGCGGCCCAGACTATCCCATCCCGACAAGCGGGTGCGCAAAACCAGGTTCTGGCACGGGGCGCTCGCGGTGAGGAACGAAGCCCAAAGCGGAACCGTAACCTGCTCGCCAGGTTTCACCGTCCGGCAAAGGTCGCTGCCGGTGGAAATGTAAAACGGCCCATGCCAATCGTTCAAGGTCATGCCGGGAACCAAATCCCCCAAGCCGGTATGCTTCTCTGAACGGTCGAAGCGATAATAGCCATTCCACTCGTTGATGACGTCGTGATGCTCCGTGTAAAGCCATCCGCAAATCTTGGGATGCCGCCGGAACTCGTTCATCATGATATGGTAATCCCACGTCCAATCCACATCCCCGGTGCTGCCATCGTAGCCCCATACGTTTCCGCATTCGCTGTTCAAGAGCGGCGCGTGTTCCTGCTGCCGGCCGCCAATGTAGTTCCATTTGGAACCTTTGAAGGTGTCCCGGCAGACTTGGTCCAGTGATTCACGCCACGCATAACCCGGCAGGTAGGCATGCCAGCTGTTGATGTCCGTGATGACATGATCGTTCAGGCAGGGGGAATTATCCTCCACCAGCCGGCTGCCATCCAGCTGCCGTGCCAGGCGATACATGGAGGCCACCCATTCCTGGGTCTCAGGCAAATATCCTTTGTCTTTGGAATTCAACCCCCAGGTTTCATTGAATACCACCCAGGAAAATATGGAAGGATGGTTGTAATCCCGCCGGATCATGCCCCGCAAAGCATACTCGGCTTCCCGGCGCATCTCGTCATCCGGAGGCCCCCAGGAATTGGGCACATCCGCCATGATCAGCATGCCCAGGCGATCCGCCCAATAAAGTTTTCTGGGCGCCTCAATTTTGACATGGATCCGCATCGCATTCAGGCCGATGCGGCGGGAGCGCAGAATCTCATCCCGCATGAATTCATCGCTGGGGAACGTGTAGAAACCATCCGGATGATAAGCCTGATCCAGGGTCATCTGCAGGTAAACGGGCTGATGGTTCAGCGCGATGTATGGGTGATCGGAACCCGGCAGCAAGGCCACACTGATTTTCCGCATGCCGAAATACGATTGCACCGCATCCTGGAGGCCGCCAGCCCCCGTCAGAGCCGCCTGGATTTCGTATAAAAACGGATCATTCAAAGTCCACAGCCGGGAATTCGGCAGGCTGATATCGAACTGGATCTCCGCTTGCCCCTTGGGAAACGCCTGCTTATTCGCCTCTGTTTGGGCATTCTTGAATTGAACCTCCATTTGCAGATCCGTGGGAGCGGGCTCATTCAAGGTGGCCTTGACCGTCACTTTTTGCCGGTCGATATCGGGGGTGAATTGCACCGTTTGCAGGTAGGTTTGGGAACGGGCCTCGAGGTAAATCGTTTGCCATATGCCCTTGGCGGCTCCATATCCCTGCTTGCCTATCAGCTTGAATGGATGCGGCGTGTCATCCACCCGCAGCACCAGGCGTTGCTCGGCATCGAAACGGGCGTATTTCGTGAGTTCGAATTCAAAGGGGGTGTATCCTCCCCGATGCTGGCCCAACCGCTCGCCATCCAGCCAGCCGGTGGTGAGCCAGTCGCAGGCCCCGACCACCAGGAAAATCCGCTTCCCCTGCCAATTCGCGGGCAGGCGGACCGGCCGCGCATACCAGCCAATGTCGGCCTGGTTTTCCACGCCAGATAATTTGGAGCCCCAGGGGAAGGGAACCATGATTTTTTCGCTGAAACGCAAATCACGCGCCACCCATTGCTCTTTTTCCCCCACATTTTGTGGGTCAAACCAGAATGACCATGGCCCGTTCAGATTCAGCCATTCGGTCCGCTCGAAATCCGGGCGGGGATGCTCCGGCAAAGGAATGGCAGCCGCGGCATAAGCCATTGAGCCTTGAGCCAGCCAGGCCGCCACCCATAAAACACTCCCGTTGAGCCAAGACCATGAGCGCGTAGGATTATTTCCGTTCATATTACCTGATTCAAAACTGGATTCTATTAAGCGCAGCTATTCTTCCGATTGCCCCGCGGCTTGTCCAGCGGCAAAAAGCCGTTCAAACACCGACCCACGATACCCGGCTGCGCCGGCCGGTTTGAGATCGGCGCAGTGCGTTTATTCCTCATCAAGAGACTGCTGGGAAGCCGCCGCCATCGGCGGGGATTCCCACCTGTAAAGCCAAAGCCCCTGGGAAGAAAGGATTATGATCCCAAACCCGCCCCCGCCAGCGGTGCGCGATGCGCCGGGCCAGAAATTGCCCTTTGACGTTTTTACACCGCTACTTAATATCTCCGCATGGCTGCGGATGAAATTGATATCAAATATGTTGCTAACCTGGCGCGCCTCCAATTGACGCCCGCCGAGGAAGAGAAACTAAAGCCCCAATTGGGCCAGATTTTGCATTATTTCCACAAACTGGACCAATTGGATGTGAGCCGTATTGAACCCACCGCCCACGCCATGCCCCGGGTGAATGTGATGCGGCCGGACCAGGTGACTTCCTCCCTTTCCCAATCGGATGCCTTGCGCAATGCCCCAGCCCAAACCAATGGTTTGTTCATGGTCCCCAAAATCGTTGAGTAATCCTTAGCCCCATGTTAAACCAACTTACCATCTCCGAGCTTTCCCACCGCCTCGCCAAACGGGAAGTTTCCTCCCGTGAAGCCACCCAGGCTTGCCTGGACCGCATCCAGCGGATCGATACCCAGCTTCATGCCTTTCTCTCGCTCATGGCCGAGGATGCCCTGGCCCAAGCCGAGGCCGCAGACCGGGAATTCGCTTCCCAGTCCGCCCCCCGCCCACTCCTCGGCATCCCGGTGGCTATCAAGGATGTAATCGCCGTCCGCAACCAGCCGCTCAACTGCGGTTCCAAAATCCTCGGCAATTTCATCTCGCCTTACGATGCCACCGTGATCCGCAAGCTGAAAGAGGCAGGCGCGGTCATTTTCGGGCGGTTGAATATGGATGAGTTTGCCATGGGCAGCTCGACCGAGAATTCCGCCTTCGGCCCCACCCGCAACCCTTGGGACCTGTCCCGCGTGCCTGGGGGATCTTCCGGCGGCACCGCCGCCGCCGTGGCCGCCGATGAATGCATCGCCGCGCTCGGTTCCGATACCGGCGGCTCAGTCCGCCAGCCAGCCTCGTTCTGCGGTTGCGTGGGTCTCAAGCCCACTTATGGACGCGTTTCCCGTTATGGGCTGGTCGCCTACGCCTCGTCACTCGACCAGATTGGTCCCATGACCAAATCCGTGGCTGATTCCGCCCGGATGCTCCAGGCCATCAGCGGGTGGGATGAGCACGATTCCACCAGCGTGCCCGAGGCGGTCCCGGATTATCACCAATTGCTGGAGGGAGGCATCAAGGGCCTCAAACTGGGGCTGCCCAAGGAATACCTCGTGGGCGGCCTGGATCCCGAGGTAAGCCAGGCAACCATGGCAGCGGTAAGGCAATTGGAGCAGTTGGGCGCGGAAATCGTGGAGATCTCGCTGCCTCATACTGACTATGCAGTCGCCACCTATTATATCATTGCCACCGCTGAAGCCAGCGCCAACCTGGCCCGATTCGATGGCGTGCGCTACTGCGCCCGCGTGCCGGGCGCCGACCCGATCGAAATGTATGGCAAAACGAGGGGGGCCGGCTTTGGCCCGGAGGTCAAGCGCCGGATCATCCTGGGCACCTACGTGTTGAGCAGCGGCTATTATGACGCCTATTACTTGCGGGCGCAAAAGGTCCGCACCCTCATCCGCCAGGATTTCCTCCAGGCTTTTGAAAAGGTGGATGCCTTGATCACCCCCACCGCCCCCACGGCCGCCTTCAAAGCTGGCGAAAAAATCGATGATCCGCTCCAGATGTATCTCTGCGATATTTTCACCCTTTCCTGCAATCTCGCCGGAATTTGCGGGTTGAGCCTGCCGTGCGGCTTCACTTCCAATCCCAGACTGCCCATTGGCATCCAGTTACTCGGCCGGCATTTCGGGGAGGCCACCCTTTTGAAAATCGCCCACGCTTACGAACAATCCACCCCCTGGCATCGCGAGAAACCGCCGCTGGCCGGCTGAATTGGTCCAGGCCGTTGGAAAGGATCTTGGACCACCGTGTTCAATCCTTGAACATCGATTTCGCATCCCGGATGCGGCTGGGTGCCACTTCGATTTCCATCTGAATTCCGGGTCGGCGCATCGCCGCTGGCATTCCGCCCCCGGATGTTCCCGCGTGGAAACATGCTATCCGGCAACGCAAAAAAACCTCCCCGCTTCGCGCTATGGCTCGCGTTATGGCTGCGTTATGGCTTGCCTGGGGTAGTAGTTGAGTTATTATACAGCTTCAGGCACAACGATGCAGCGGAAATTATAACTGGAATTAAAAGCTATAATTCATTTGGAACCTGAAACAGATGCTTTGCCCCGCAGGCAGATGGCGATCCAGGCTGGACTGCTCACGACGATTTTTGCTGTTGGGTTAATCAGCGGCTGGTGGAGCGTGACCCGGGCCGATCGCGATTTACGCACCCGTCTGCTGCAACAGGCTTCTTTGGTGGCCCAGGCTCTGGACCCCGCCCGGATCCGGACGCTTTCAGGCACGGAGGCGGACCTGGCCAATCCGGAATATCTGCGGATCAAGGACCAGCTCGCAGCTGTTCGTACCGCCAATCCGCAGTGCCGGTTCATCTATCTCATGGGCCGCAAAACCAGCCAGCCAGCCCCGGCCGCGCAGACCCGCTCGGCGAAGCCTGCTGGATCAATTTTCTTTTTCGTGGACAGCGAGCCCGCCAGTTCAAAGGACTATTCACCCCCGGGTCAGGTTTACGAAGAGGCCCCTGAGGGATGCTACCGGGCATTCACCACCCGCACGGCGGAGACTGAAGGGCCCGACACCGACCGCTGGGGAAAATGGATTTCGGCGCTGATCCCAATCCACGACCCGCAGACCGTCCGGTCTGGTCTGGCCACACCAGACGATGCCCGGAAGATGGTGCGGTCTGCCGTGGAGTTCAACCAAAAGCACGGCCAGGAGCGGTTCCTGAAGGAACTCAGCAATCCGCAGGGGGAATTCCGCAAAGGGGATCTCTACGCGTTCGCTTACGACCGGCACATGACCCTGCTGGCCCATCCAGCAAAACCGGAATTGATCGGCCAAAACCAAATCGGACAGAAAGATTGGGCCGGGGGAAAGTTTTTCCGCCGGGAGATCCAGGAAATCGCCCAATCCAAAGGCAGTGGCTGGGTGGATTACGAATACGAAAATCCCGCCAGCCACGCTATCGAGCCCAAAACCACCTGCGTCGAGCGATCCGGCGACCTCATCGTCTGCGCCGGGGCGTATCGGGGAACCGGAGCCATACTCGCCGTGTTGGGCATGGACATCGATGCCCATTCCTGGAACCGGTGGCTGGCCCGCGCCGCGCTGCCCTCGATACTGCTCACGCTGGCATTGTCTGCGACCCTATTGGCCGGCCAAGTGCTTTTGGGCCGGAAATCCCGGGCCGCCAAACTGCTGCCACGCGGCCTTCCCCGGCTCGAACCGGCCCTGGCTGCCGCCGTCGGACTGGTCCTGACCTTGTTCGCCACTTTGATGATCCGCGAACGTGAAACTCATCAGCTCAACGAGGCTTTTGGGCAAATGGCGGCGGGCCGGTCCGAAACGGTCGCGGAAAGAATGAGCGACCTGCGCGCTACCGGCATCGAGAGCTTGGCCTGCTTTTTCCAACACAACGCCATGGTGTCCTCGGAGGAGTTTCAGAAGTTTTCCGCCTTTCTCACCAGGAACCCCCTGATCCAGGCATGGGAGTGGATTCCGGCGGTGCCGATGGCAGAGAAGTCCCGTTTTGAAGCGGAGGCCCGCGCGGCGGGCTGGCAAGGCTTTGAAATCTGGCAGCAAGACACTCCAGGGACGCGGACGCCAGCTGCCGGGCGTGCGGTATGTTATCCTGTCTTCTTCGTGGCGCCCCTCACGGGCAACGAGCGCGCCCTGGGCTACGACCTTGGTTCGGAACCCCGGCGGCGAGCCGCCCTCGAAACGGCAGCCCGCACCGGACTCGCCACTGCCACCGAGCCCATCACCCTGGTGCAGGATGCGGGCAGCCAGAAGGGAATGCTGATCTGCCGGCCCGTCTTCGACGATAAGGAATCCAAACGCCTGCGCGGCTTTGCCGTGGCTGAGTTGCGGCTTGAAAACCTGCTGCGGAGCGAAGCGCCGGACAACGCCGTGCGCCTGGAACTTTCTCTCCTGCGCAACGGCGCGGCGGCCGAACCGCTTGCCACCACCTGGAAGTCCGCCAGTCCTCCAGCTTCAGGGCTCAGCACGCTGCGCCCTATCTTGGCTTTCGGCAAAGTCTTTGGATTGCGTGCCCATGCGGGCCCTGAGTTCGGGCGCATGCATCCAATCCGGGAGGGTTGGCTGGCCGCGCTGACGGGCCTTTTGCTTACCGCCGCGCTCGCGACGCTGATCAGTGTGCTCCGCCGCCGGCGCGAGGAACTGGAGCGGTTGGTCTTGGAACGTACCACCGCGCTTCAAGCCAGCGAGTCGCGCCTCCACATCATCACGGATTCCGCCCGGGATGCCATCGTGATGATGAATCCGGAAGGCCGGATCTCCTTTTGGAATCCCGCCGCCGAGCGCCTTTTCGGCTACGCGAGCGCTGAAGCTTTGGGCCAGAATCTGCATTCTTTCATCGTGCCCGCGCGTTATCATGCGGCGCATCGGGCCGCCTTCCCGGCCTTCCAACAGACGGGTCAAGGCGCCGCCATTGGTAAAACGCTCGATCTGGAGGCCCGGCGGAAAGACGGCCAGGAAATCTCGGTCCAGTTCTCCCTTTCCGCCATCCAACTCCATGGTGGCTGGCATGTGGTGGGGATTCTGCGTGACATCACTGCCCAGAAGCAGGCCGAGACGGCGCTGCGGGAAAGCGAGGAATCCTATCGCAATCAATTTGCCAACAATTCCGCGGTCATGCTGTTGATCGATCCCACCGAGGGCGCGATCTTGGATGCCAATGCCGCCGCACTGGTTTTCTACGGCTATGCGCGGGAGCGCTTGCTGGCCATGCGGATCACCGACATCAATACCCTGCCCGCCATGGAAGTTCTGCGGGCCATGGCTTCGGTTCCGCAGGATCGGGGCCAGCGGTTCGAGTTCCAACACCGCCTGGCCGATGGCTCGGTGCGTGATGTGGATGAATCCTCAAGCCGTATTCAATTGCGGGGGCGGATCGTGATCCATGCCATTGTCTTTGACATTACTGAGAGCAAGCGGCGCGCGGAAGCTTTGCGCCGTTCGGAAACCAAGTTCCGCACCCTCTACGATTCGACGGGCGACGCGGTCATGCTGCTGGACGAAAAAGGATTCATCGACTGCAACCAGGCTACTCTCCGCGTGATGGGCTGCCCGAGCCGGGAGGAGTTCTGCTCGAAGCATCCCGCCGACCTTTCCCCGCCGCAGCAGCCGTGCGGCGCCGATTCATTGGCGCTGGCGCAAAAGCGGATTGCTGACGCGCTGGCTATGGGCAGCCAGCGTTTCGAGTGGGTGCATCAGCGCGCTGACAATGGCTCGCCATTCCCCGCCGAAGTGTTGCTCACCGCCATGCAACTGGATGAACGGCCGGTGATCCAGGCCGTGGTGCGCGACATCACGGATCGCAAGCGGGCCGAAGCGGAACTGCTGGAGACCAACCGCCACCTGGAAGCAGCTACCGCTCAAGCCAACGAAATGGCGGTTCAGGCGGAGATGGCCAGCGCCGCCAAAAGCGAGTTCCTGGCCAACATGAGCCACGAAATCCGTACTCCCATGAATGGTGTGCTGGGCATGATCGGACTTTTGCTGGATACCGGCCTGACCGCGAACCAATTCCGTTATGCGCAGACCGCCCGCGCCAGCGGCGAGACACTCCTCGCCCTGCTGAACGATATCCTCGATTTCTCCAAGATTGAGGCCCGCAAACTCGAACTCGAAGTGCTGGATTTCGACCTCCATGACCTGCTCGACGACTTTGCCGGCCTGATGGCCCTGCGGGCGCACGAGAAAGGCCTGGTCTTGGGCTGTGTGGCGGCGCCGGAGATCCCTTCGGACCTCCGGGGCGATCCGGGTCGCTTGCGGCAGATCCTCATCAATCTCGCCGGCAACGCGATCAAGTTTACCGCCCAGGGCGAGGTCGTCATCCGGGCGGGCTTGGTTTCGGAAACCCCGGAAGCGGCCCAGCTTCGTTTTGGGGTAACCGATACCGGGATCGGCATCCCCTCGGACAAGCTGGGCCGTCTCTTTGCCAAATTCTCCCAGGTCGATGCCTCAACCACGCGCCATTTCGGGGGCACAGGATTGGGCCTGGCGATTTCCAAGCAACTGGTGGAGATGATGGGGGGTGAGATTGGCGTCCATAGCGAGGTGGGCAAAGGTTCGGAATTCTGGTTCACCGTGCGCCTGGCCAAAGCCCCCGCCCGCGAGCGGTCAGACTCCCTTGCAGGCTTGCGTGAGGTGCGTGTCCTGATTGTCGATGACCGCCCGGTCAATCGGGAGATCCTCGTCGTTTTGCTGAAATCCTGGGGCCTGCGGCCCGCCGAGGCCGCCGATGGCCCTTCCGCCCTGCTGGCCCTGGCTCAAGCGCAAGCGGCGCAGGATCCTTTTGCGATCGCCATCCTGGATATGCAGATGCCCGGCATGGATGGGAACACCCTCGGCCGCGCCATTAAAACTGATGCCTGCCTGCGGAACACCCAACTGGTGATGTTGACTTCCCTGGGCCAGATTGGTGGCGATCAGGAGCGGTCAGAAATCGGCTTTGTGGCCACCTTGAGCAAACCGGTGCGGCGTTCGGAACTGCGCATGGTTTTGGAAGCGGCTGTCAGCGGCAAAAAAGCCCCGGTATCCCCAGCGGATTACACGCCCGACTTTGCCCGCCGGCTGAACCGCCAGGCCCGCGTCTTGATCGCCGAGGATAATATCACAAACCAGCAGGTGGCCATGGGCATCCTCAAAAAACTGGGGCTCAGAGCCGAGGTGGCCGCCAACGGCGCCGAGGCGGTCAAAGCCCTCGAAATTGTTCCTTATGACCTGGTGTTAATGGATGTGCAAATGCCGGAGATGGATGGCTTTGAGGCCACGCGCTTGATCCGCGATCCGCGATCCCGGGTGCTTGACCACCAAGTGCCCATTATTGCCATGACTGCCCATGCCATGCAGGGCGACCGGGAACGCAGCCTCCAAGCCGGCATGGACGGCCATGTCACCAAACCGATCTCAGTGCCAGCCCTGGTCCTGGCCCTGGAAAAGTGGCTCAAGCCCGGCGCCGATGCCCCTCCGCCACCACCGGACACCGAGGTGAAAACACATGGCCCTGACTCCCCTTGTGCCGAGGCACTCCCGGTCTTCAACCGGGCCGCCCTGATGGAGCGGGTATTTGACGACCCGGATTTTTTCCGGGAGTTGATTGAAGCGTTCCTGGGGGATCTGCCCAATCAAATCGCACAGCTGAAAAGCTTCCTGGCCGCGGAGGATGCCCGGGGCGCCGAAAAGCAAGCCCACAAAATCAAGGGTGCGGCCGCCGCGATCAGCGGTGAGGCGTTCTGCTCCATCGCCTCGGCGATGGAGCAAGCCGCCCGAGCCGGCAGCCTGCAGTCGGTGCAGGCCACCCTGGGGGAGTTGGATTTGCAGTTTGCCCGGTTGCGTGAAGTCTTGCTCAATGCACTACCGTAACAATCATTGCGAAAACCATGCCATGCCATTTGAGATCCTGGATTTTGTTGTGCCCTGACGTTATGCCCAAAAAGATCAAACTAGCGCGGGTCATCCCGCTGGATCTTGGCGGCTTGGAGAAAGGCGTTTGCCCATGCGCATCCTGATTGCCGAAGACGATCCCACCTCGCGCGCGCTGCTGGCGGGTGTGTTGAAAAAACAGGGCCACGACGTGACCGCCACAGTCAACGGCACCGAAGCCTGGGAGGCGCTGCGGCAACCCGGTGCGCCCACCCTGGCCATTCTTGACTTGCTGATGCCGGAACTGGATGGGCTGGAGGTGGTGCGCCGCGTTCGAACCCTTCACCACCAGAGCCCGCCTCCCTACCTCATCATCCTGACCTCCCGGGGCGGCAAGGCGGACATCGTCGCCGGGCTGGAGGCAGGAGCCAACGATTACCTCGCCAAGCCATTTGATTCCGGCGAACTCCGCGCCCGGGTTTAGGTCGGCCGGCGCATGGTTGAAATGCAGTCCGCCCTGGCCGCCAAAATCGAAGAACTGCGCCAAGCCATGGATCAGATCAAAACGCTGCGGGGCATCGTGCCCATCTGCGCGAACTGCAAAAATATCCGGGACGACTCCGGCTTTTGGAGCCAGGTCGAAGCCTATGTCAGCCGCCACTCCGAAGCCCAATTCAGCCATAGCATCTGCCCGGAATGTATGAAGCAATTGTATCCGGAGTTTTCCCAAGATATCACCCCGGGCGAGCCGAACCATCCAAACCACCCAGGAACATGAACCTCCTTAATCCAATACCCCCGCTGGCAGTGGTGGTCAACGACGATCCCACCCAGCTTGGCTTGCTATGCGGGTTGCTGCAAAAGGCCGGCCTTGAACCCCGCGCCTTCACCCGGGCCGAAGCCGCCTTGGCGGAAATGTCCGCCGTGGCAAACACGGCCAGCGCAGGCACTGCCGCTTTGCCAGCACTCGTGGTTACCGATCTCTACATGCCCGGCATCGATGGCTGGCGCTTCTGCCGCTTGCTCCGTTCGCCTGAATATGCGGTCTGCAACCGGGTCCCCATCCTGGTGGTTTCCGCCACGTTTTCCGGGGACGATGCCGCTCGCATTGCCGCCGACTTGGGGGCCGAAGCCTTCCTTGCCTCCCCTGTCGATAGCCACCGCTTTTGCGAACAGGTGCGGGCGATCCTGGATGGCGGCCGGGTGCGCATCCCCCTGCGGGTGCTGATCGTGGACGACGACGCCCTGCTGTGTGCCGTGCTGGCGGATATTTTCGCGAGCCATGGCTACGAGGCCAAAACCGCGCTCACGGCCCAGACCGCCGTCGAAGCTTTCGGAAAATTCGCCTTCGATGTGGCGGTGCTGGATTACCACCTGCCCGACGGCACGGGCGACACCTTGCTGGACCAATTCCAGGCGCGCCGGCCAGACTGCGTATGCCTGATGATGACCATCGATCCCCGTCCAGAACTGGCGCTGGACTGGATGAAACGGGGCGCGGCCGCCTACTTGCACAAGCCGATCGAGCCGGAATATCTCCTCGAGCTTTGCGTCAAGGCCCGCCGGGAGCGATCCCTGCTGCGCGTGCAAGACCTGCTCGAGATGCGCACCCGTGAACTGCGGGCGAGCGAACAGCGGTTTCGGAGTTATTTCGAGTTGCCGCTCATTGGCCTTGCCATCACTTCCCCGGACAAGAGATGGCTGGAAGTCAACGATCAACTCTGCCAAACCTTTGGTTATGCTAGGGAACAATTACTGCACATGACTTGGGCGGAACTGACCCATCCGGAGGATCTGGCGGCGGAGGTGGCTGATTTCAACCGCGTGCTGGCGGGGGAAATCGATGGTTATACCTTGGAGAAAAGATTCCAATGTGCCGATGGCCGGATCTTGCCATCCGAGCTCGCGGTCCGCTGTGTGCGCAATCCAAAAGGGAAAATCGACTACTTCGTGGCCCTGGTGCACGATCTCACCGCGCGCAAGCGGGCCGAGGCGGATCGGGCCAAACTGGAAGCCCAGCTCCATCAGGCTCGGAAGCTGGAATCGGTGGGCCGCCTGGCGGGCGGCGTGGCCCACGACTTCAACAATATGCTCCAGGCTATTCAAGGCAATGCGGGACTGGCCTTGGACGAACTCCCTCCGGGCAGCTTTGCCCGCGAATGCCTGCAGGAAATCGTCAACTGCGCCCAGCGCTCCGCCAATTTGACCCGGCAACTCCTGGCCTTTGCCCGCCAGCAGGCCATCACCCCCCAAGTGTTGGACCTCAACGAGACCATAGCCAGCCTGCTTAAGATGATGCGGCGCCTTATCGGCGAGGACATCGAATTGGTCTGGCTGCCGGCGGCAGGCTTGTGGCTCGCCAAGATGGATTCCACCCAGGTCGATCAGATCCTGGCCAACCTGTGTGTCAACGCCCGCGACGCCATCGCCGGAATCGGCCGGATCGTCATCACCACCGCCAACGCGGTCTTCGACCAGGCCCATTGCAATGAACATCCGGGATTTGTGCCGGGCGAATATGTGGTGCTTGGCGTGAGCGACAACGGCTGCGGCATGGACGAGGAAACCATCGACCAGATTTTTGAACCATTTTTCACAACCAAAGCGCCCCGCGAAGGCACCGGTCTGGGCTTGGCCACCGTTTATGGCATTGTCCGCCAGAACCGTGGCTTCATTCACGTGGAAAGCCTGCCAGGCCAGGGCACGACCTTCAGAATCCACCTTCCCCGCCACGCGGGCCAGGCCGCCGCAGCCAAGCCGGAAGTGGCCGCTGCCACCCCCAAGGGTGCCGGCGAAACCATACTCTTGGTTGAGGATGAGCCGGCCATTCTGGAGCCTGCCCGCCTGACCCTCGAGCGGTTGGGCTACCGCGTGCTGACCGCCAGCTCGACGGACGAAGCGATCCGCCTGGCCGATGCGCGCGCCAGGGAAATCCAGCTCTTGATCACTGATGTGGTGATGCCCGGGATGAACGGACGGGATTTGGCCGAACGCTTGGCGCCGCTCCACCCGAAACTCAAGTGCCTGTTCATGTCCGGCTATGCCGGCCATGTGATCGCCCCCCATGGTGTGTTGGACGAAGGCCCGTCCTTCATCCAGAAACCATTCTCGGCCGAACGCTTGAGCGCCAAAGTTCGGGCCGTTTTGGACCCGTGATAGGTTGCTTGCGCCAGCCCAGGCGCCAAAACCTTTGGGGTGCAAAAACAAATTCCAGTTGGGGCGGGAGCGCCACCGGGTTGGAAGCGCGGCGCGCGGGCCGGATTTCGCGTATTCCAGAACGGCGGCTGGCCTTGAAGGGGAAGCTGATGGCGGCCACTTTTCCAAGCCCTGCCCGGCTTCAGCCCGCACTTTCTTTGAGGACCTGGTCCCGCCTGCCAATAGCCGTGGGAGCCTTATCCTACTTCAAACGATACAACTCCATTTCTTCATAGGAGTTGACGGGGATTACCACCCGCTTCAGGCCGTTGGATTCCATCACCGGGCCCGTTACCGCCCGCCACTGGCTGCCCGTCCCTTCCCGCCAAGCCCCCGCTTCGAGTTGGAAAGGGAAGGCCGTCGCGGGCCAGGTGATCAGGATGGCTCGTTGCGCATTGAGGGATGGCAGGTCGTGCCTGGCCACCGAAAAATTGTCAAACACCGCCAGCGCGACTGGCTGGTTGCCCTCGGTATTTTGCCAAAGCCCAAAACAGGGATCCTTGAGCGAGGTCCACGGATTTCCCGAGATATCGGCCAGGCTGGTCATATACACGCCAGCCTCCAGCTCGACCTTCCCAATCAAACCGGGGTCCGAAACGGGCGTGTCCACCACAGTTTTCTGGTACAAAACCGCCTGGCCAGGCCCTTTATCCTGGATCTGGGTGGTGAGGAATACGTTGTTGCCTTGGTGGTGGATCGCCAGCGAGAGCACGACATTGGTCCAGGGAATCTTGGGCCGTTCGAGGAACATAAAACAATGTCCCCCATCAGCGGTTTTGGTGAAACCCACGTAGCCGCGGCCCGCAAAGGCGAGGTAGGCTCCAGATCCTGCACTGTTAAGACAGCCCAATTGAAACATCACATTGTTTCCAGCGGCATATGCCAGGTCCACCCGCAGCACCCCCACCTGGCCCTCCGGCAGGCTCAAATCCGCCGCATATTGGCCCCAGGCGCCTGTGTTATTGTAGCCGGATCTTTCGCGGAACTGCGCATCAATCACGGCTTGGCCATCTTGGGTGGTGAAGGTGGCCTGGGAGGGGGCCAGCGCGTGGCACACGAAATTCATCTGTGGTTTGCGGCCCGCGTTGAAATCATCGCCCAGAAGCAGGCCGAGCGAATTCTCCGGGCCATAAGTGCCGCGGTATTGGATCGGCACCTCGCCGCCCAGGAGATTCGTCGTCGCTCCCCGCACCTCCGTTTCGGTATAAACCAATCCCTCAAGGCTCCCGCCGTGGCCGCAGCAGAAACTCTGGTATTTCACGCTGCCGTTGGTCTGCGAAGTTCCCTGCCAGCTCCCTTCCCAATATGGCCCGCTCGGCGTAAAGACGGGATGGTTGGTGTCGGCCAGGCTCCAGGAGCCCAATTCATGCATTATCGTGCCGTAGTTGAATCCAGCTGGAAAATCCCCGTTCAAGATCCCCGTTTTGCGTCCCGCGATCAGCGGATCCCGGCTGTCGGTCTTGAGGAGCATGACCAGGTTTCGCACTTCCATTGTCCCATCCCCTTTGGGCAGGTAATTGCCCATGAACGGCACGCCCACAATGGTTCCTTGTGCTTCAAAGGAGGTATGGGTGGCTGCCTGAACTGCGGCTGGAATCACCAGGATCACGCCCGGCAAGACCGCCAGAATTGCCAGGCAATATCGGGCTTGGTGAAGCCATTGAACCTTTATTATCGCATCCATATTCTGGTGGTTTTTGGCCTTTGATTTGGAACGGATCTTTCATCTGGCCCATTTTGAGGCCGATGAAAGCCAATCGGCCGCGGCGGTGCTTTCAATAACGGATGGTGCCGATGAAGTTGTAACTCCAATCGGTCATGAAGACCAGCGGATCTTCAGTGCCGACAAGTTCCATTCGGGATGCGCAAGCCCATTCACCCACGGCGGCCTCGAACCGGCCGGTCCCGCCCGCCCAGTGGACGATCAAGGCAACCTCGCCGGTTGCCAGGCTATAAGTCCCCGTCAGCACCCAATTCAGCATATCTCCATTAGCGGCGACCACAAAGCCCCCCGTGGAGCACCTTCCGGTCTGGATATCAACCAAGCCAAAGCCATGGTTCGTCGAGCGGCCAATGTGCGAGCCCAAGCCCACCTCTTCCAGGATGTCAAAGGTTGCCATGGCGCCATACTGTGGGGGGTCCGAGGGGGGCCAATACATTCCCGGGTGCAGTTCAAACCGGCCCGACTCGATGCCGCGATAACTCATTGGGCGTTCCCCCGGCCCACCCTTCTTTTCGATGATGTAGCCGATGGATGTCAGGGGGTTGCCATTAGCCACATCCACCCCGGTGATCGTCGAACGCATTACCAAACCCGCGTAGGCGCCGCTCCCCTCCGCCGTCATGACATTGCTCGTGAGCAGGTGGGAGGTGCCATCCGGATCCGTGATGGCCGTGCGCCTCCCGGTGCAGAAACCTTCCCAAACTCCGTCCGCGTTTTCAATGCGGATCGATCCCCAGAGCGGACCCGGTGAGTTCGGAAGATCGAATACCGCGCTGGATCGGACCGTGGCCAGGCCTGAGGCGCGTGGGTCCGTGGCGACCTCTTGGTACTGAAAGCCGGCGTCGATGGCATACATCCTGACGCCATCGGTGACCATCGTTCCCCCAGCCGGCAACCCAATGAAAATGGACTGCGAGGTGAAGCCGGTTTTTTTCGCCTCCGCCCGGACTGTTCCCGCAAATGCCGCCATCAGTCCGATCACACCTATGATTAATGTCCAAGCCGGGACTCCAGTCCGTCTGAACTCCGGTTTGCGCATTCCAAAACCGAATGGTCCGATCACAGCTGGCGGAGATTAAACCATGTCCATCCGGCAGGTAATCCACCGAAGTCACTGTGTTGCTGTGCCCGTCAAGGCTCAGGATCTGATCCCCCTGGCATTGATTCCACAAATACCGCCATTCCCATCCCCGCACATCAGAAGCTCCTGGTTGAGGCTGCTGCAAGGACAGGAGTTCCACGACCCGCCGCAAATTGTTCTCTTCCAAGGCCTGCTGCGCGAGATTCATGGATGCGCCATAGGCATATCTCTGTGACCGATAGGCCTCCATCCGCGCCAGCCGCCATTGCCAGACCACACCCGCAAATCCCAACCCGACCGATAGCACCAACCCCGCGGACAAGGCTGCCACAGCCGGCTGCCGCCGGCACCAGCGCCACCCTTTGCTTAAAGCTCCCACAGGCCTGGCCAGGATCGGTTCCCCCGCCAGGAAACGCCCCAGTTCCGCCGCCAGCAACTGCGCGCTCCGGTACCGCCGGATTGGCTCCTTCTCCATGCACCTCAAACAGATTGTCTCCAAGTCTTTGGGGACGTTCGGATTCAACAGGCGCGGCGTCACCGGCTCGGCTCCGGCAACTTGTTTCAGGAGGGAGGTCAATGACTCCGCTTGAAAAGGTGGCCGGCCGGTGAGCAAGTAATACAGCAGCGCCCCCATGCCATAGACGTCGCTGGCGGGGCCCATGTCACCGGGCCGCCCCGCGGCTTGTTCCGGCGGCATGAAGTTCGGCGAACCCAGCACCTGGCCGGAAAGTGTGAAATCCCATTCCGGTTTTATCAGATTCCCGGTTTGGCTGTTTAACGGACCCGCTTGCCCGCGTTCAATCCCGCCGCCGGAACCGCCAGGCGGGATGCCCGCCACCCACAGCCGTTTAGCCAGGCCAAAGTCCGTAATCCGCGGCTGATCGAACAGGTCGATCAACACATTCGACGGCTTGAGATCCCGATGGAGGATTCCCTGCTGGTGAGCGTATTGAACGGCCTCGGCAATGGTCTTCAAGTAGCCCGCCGCCTGCCGGACAGCCAGCGGGTGGTCCCTCGCCAGTTCGGCCAGGTTCTTGCCCTCCACATAGTCCATGGAGAAATATTGATGCCCCTCAAATTCACCCACCTCATGCACCGCCACAATGTGGGGATGCTGCAGGCTGGCCGCCATTGCCGCTTCGGCGCGGAACCGCCGGACGGCCTCCTCCGAGGCCAGGCCGCCGGCCAGGATCATTTTAACCGCCACCACGCGATTGAGGCTGATTTGCCGGGCCTTATACACCGCCCCCATCCCACCCCGGCCGATTTCTTCCAGCAGCTCGTAGCCGGTTAATTTCCGTCCCCCGGAAATCGCGGCCGCTTCTCCCGGCTCATCCTCAATGGCCAGCCATAACAGGCACTTCGGGCAGCGGTCATCCAAAAGCCCGCTGGCTATTTCCGCCCCGCATTGAGCACAGGTGGCTGCCATAGTCTCTTTCTTCATATTGAAGCAAATCCAGGCTGGCGTGGCGGAATGAGTGCAGTTTGCCTCATTCCGGTTTTAATGCCTCAAAACGTGTTACAGCGTCCGGCTCAACACGCTGATCAAATAGCGCAACTCCTCTTCAATCTCACCCGGCGTGGCCACCGTCTGGGCGATTTCCCGGCGCAACAATTCCCGGTAGCGTTTCCGCAACCGATACACCTCCGACCGCACCGCTTCCTCGGTTAATCCCAGTTGCCGTCCAGCTTCCGCATAACTCAATAAACTGGCTTCCCCCGGCAAAAAACGCAGCCATTGCTCGAAACAGCGGCCGTTGCCACCGTTCGCATAC
This sequence comes from uncultured Verrucomicrobiota bacterium, assembly GCA_964409245.1. GTDB lineage: Bacteria > Verrucomicrobiota > Verrucomicrobiia > Limisphaerales > UBA1319 > CAIMWS01. Next base: position 80,150 of record CAYPCQ010000003.1, on the reverse strand, counting down.
TCCTCCCGCAACCGGTCGCGCACCTGTTTCAAAACCGTCCAGGCCCAGCTCTGATCGTAGATTTCTTCAGGGGTTCTTTCCGCGGCCGGCAGCAGCTGATAGAGGTTCTCCGCGCTCAGTTCATCCAAAGGTATGTGGCATCGCCCCCCACCCCGCTTGGCGGCCTGGGCCTTGTCCCTTTCGTTGGCTAAAAAATGTTTGAGGGCCGTCAGCAGGAACCCACGGAATTTGCCACGGCCTTGCTGGACGTTCTTCAAATAGCCTTTCGACAGGCAGCGGGCGAAGAACTCCTGGGTCAGATCCTGCGCATCTTCAGGCTGGTAATTGCGCCGCCGCACATAGGCATAGAGCGGCGCCCAATAGGTGCGGCAGAGTTTTTCCAGAGCCGCCTGCGAGGCTCCTGAGTCTGCCTGGCCTGCCGTCAGCACCACGCTCCAATGCGTGGTGACAAACCAAGCCGATTCCGCGCCGGGGTTCCGGGCAGATTCAGATCTGGCATCCATAGCGAGATTCTAAGCAAAAGCAGTGATTTTTGCAAGGCCAATTTCCACAACTGCGCGGCGCCATTTTTTGGCCGGCCTGAAACCGCCGGAAGCCCGGCACGATCCGGCCCTGCTGGCTCAGTCATGTGCATGCCATAGGCTCGGTCGCGCTGCCTTGGTTTTTTTGTGCAAGACCTTTGTTATTCGCCGCTTTTCCCGATCAGATCAAGGCTCATAGTTCGCTCCTGATCTTGCACAAAAAGCTGCGGCGCGATTCCATCCCAACTAGAGAAACAGGGCTGAGTGGCAGCCATGGCTATGGTTTGAAGCTGCGAATTCGCGTCCGCAGGCATTCCAATAGGGTGCGGGCCTCGGCCAATTCCCCGGAGGATGGTGCGCGGCCGCCATATTTGATCTGGTAAAAAAGGCTTGTCAGGCGATCCACTTCCGGCAGTGGCGCTTCAGACTGGCTGATATTGTGAAGGAACTCCCAACCGGTGGAGGCCGCCTTTTTCTTGAGCCCATGCCGCGCGAGGATGGCGAGCATTTCGTTGTAAAATTGGACGGACGATAAAACCTCCCGCCGGGCCAGCCAGCCGGGAAATGCGATTCGCAAACCGCCCCTGGCAAAAATCCATGCGCAAATGGCCAGCATCCCCGCCGCAACCCAGGCCGGCCAGGTCCGGAACCATTGGGAGGCCATGCCCAGCGATTGGTTCACCAGCTGTTTCCCTTCGCGCAGCCATTGTCCCTGGGTGGTTCGGTCAAATTCAACCAGCTTTTCTCGCCAATTGGAGAGCAGGCTCAGGACCAGATTCAGGCCGCGCCCTTCCAATCCTTTCGGCATTGAGGGGCGGTTGCCCGATGGGGTGGCGTCCACGATCACCCAACCCAGTTCGGGGAAAAACACCTCGGTCCAGGCATGGGCATTATAATCACGAATGTAATAGCGATTGTCACTGCCCGGCATGCCACCGAAATGGAAACCGGTGACCAACCGGGCGGGAACGCCCAACGACCTGGCCAAAAGCGTCATGGCGGACGCGAAATGAGTGCAGTATCCGCTTTTCTTTCGGATCAGGAACTCGGAGACGGGATCCCAACCATCCTGGACCATGAAGGACTCCAGGCTGTAGCTGAAACGGGTTTGCAGAAAACGGCGCAAGCTGAGAATTTTGGCTCCCGGTGGGGTGATTCCCTGGAACTGCTGATTCATCCGCTCCAGCAGGCTCCGCACTTCGGCCGGCACGTGCAGGAACGGTTTGAACCGGTCCTCGGGAATGAAAGGCCTGGCCCGGCCGAGGAAGGAATCCGGGGATTGGACGGGCACATCACTGATGATCTCGTATTCACGCTCCATTTGAGCGCGGGTGGGAAACGATAGCAGGCCCTGGCCGTCCGTCAGGATGCGGTACGAGCGGATGCGTTCCGGTTCGGGCAGGCAGACACAAACATCCTCCAGCGGGATTTGGCGGATATTCTGCCGGATGCGCTGGTAATCGGCGGGGCGCGTTTCGGGAGCCGTGGTGGTCCAGCCATCCACCCTGCCATCCTGGCTATCCTGCCGCAATTCCATCCGGCCGCTATTAACCCAGCCGCCGTTGGTGTATTGATCGAAAACGCGGGCCCGCAGATAAGCCCCATCCATGGCCACGAATGGCTGGCCAGTCCCCATCACGTTCAGGCGCAGGTTGAGCACCTCCCCATAACTTCTCGCCAGGTCATAAAAATTGGTCAGCTGCAATACATTGCCACGGGCATCGAAACCCATTTGCGCTCCCGGGGTGGAATCCAGGAGCGATTTGCGGGTGGTGGATTTGATTTGGGCGGTGCTGATTTCCGGCGGGCGGAAAAACCAAGCCCGGGGAAACAAAAGGAATATGCCCCAGCCAACGGCCAGCGTGACGCCCGCCAACCCGGCCGCAAAAAGCCAGTATCTATGTTCCTCGCCGGATTCAGAAGGCCGGGATCGGCGATTGGCGAAAAAGGCGGCAAACAGGGCGCCGATGGAAATGAGCAGGGCGGGCAGGAACACCACGGAATCGGCATAAGTCGCGGAAAAAAAGAATAGGGCCACCACCAGGGTGGAAAGTTTGCATAAATCCGCCTCGGTGCGTGGGATCAAAAACAGGGCGATAAAGGCGCCGCCAATCAAACCATAATTGATCAGCTGAATGACCTGCCGTTCCTCCTGCTGGATGATCAGTGCAGCCACGGAAAAAAACAGCGCCAGGCTCCCCGCCAGCACTAAAACCAAGATGATCCGGATGGAGGTTTTATGCAAAAAGCGGCTGAGCAACCATTGAATGAGGCCGGTAAGGACAAAAAGCCCTATCGGCAGGAACATGGTGGGTCCGGCTTGCAGCATGGCGGCCAAAGCCATGGCCAATGCCAGGTTCAATCCCAGCCTGGCCAGCATGGGGAACTGGACTGGAAGCGTTTCAGCCGGTGATGGACTAGCGTTCGGCATGAGTGGGTATGGGATCCGGGTGGTCCGGGCTGCGCAGCAATTGGTTGATCCCGGTTGAATCCCTGACGGCCTGGGAGCGGTCGTCAGATTTCAAAACCTGGCCTGCGGCCGGCCGCAAAAACCGGCGCAATTTCTCCGGAGTCAGAAAAATAATCTGCCGCGCATCTGTCCTCCGAGCATCGCCGCCGCGGGGCAAAGCTATCACCACCAAAATATTGCCGCCGCCGCCAGCGAAACGGGCCAGGAGATTTCCCAAGCCTTCGCCCGGCGTGGGTTGTATCAAGGCAAAACGGCGCCGGAGATTTTCCAGGCAGCGGACATCGGCGCTCAACTCCACCTGGCATGGATTCCGATCCTGGCAAACAACCATTACCTGGCAATGGCTGGCCAGCAACTGGCCGGCCAAGACCAGGGTGCACCCCAGGTTATCCTCAAATGCCTCGGCATATGCGGGCTCAGCCTGGGGATCGAAATATGAATCGAGGATCAACACCACCCGCCGGTCCGCCCCGTGGTCATATTGGCGGACCAGGATTTGCCCCGGCAATTGCGAGGAACGCTTCCAGTGGATCAGCCTGGGAGGGTCGCCCGGGATGAATTCCCGCAATCCAGCGAACTCCGCGAGATCCATCCGGCCGGGATTGTAACTTTTTGGCCCCCCCTCAGCTGCGGCCAGGGCTTGGATTTCGATTCCATCATCGCCCAGCCAGCGCCGGGGGTAAATCAAAGCCTCCTCAGCCAGGCGATAAGTGCGGGAGCATTTAAAAAACGAAAACGGCAGCCGGCACCGCACCTCAACCGGCCCCAGCCCCAGCACCCCCCTGGCCGGACTGGAAATGGCACATGCCAGGTCCACCTTTTTCCCCGGCGGCAAAACCGCCAGGAGAACGCCGGCGTCAACCGCCGAAGGGCCTTGGTGATCGAATATCTCCAGAAGGAATGCAGAAAACAGCTTCCGCCGGTTGTGCACCTCCAAAATATACTGGAATGGCTCCCCGGAATAGCCCGCACCAGGTGCACGACGCACGAAGGCCAGCCGGCCGGGCATCCGGAAGGTGAACCAAGCCAGGCTGATGACTGCCGCCAGCAACGAGGCAAAAATAAGGAACAGTGCGTTGTTGCCGGATATGATGGATTGATACCCCACCGCGAGGGTAAGGATCAGGTAACCAAACCCAAGCCCGGTAATCTGAAAGCGGAAGGATGGCAAACTTTTGGCCATGCAGGTTCCCGGCTTTATTGTGGAACCGGAATTTCCTGCAGGATTTGCTGCAGCACTTGGGCCGGAGTGGGTGGATTGACCAGGGAATCCGAGCGGATCCGTATCCGATGGGCCAGGACATGCACGGCCACCCCTTTGATGTCATCTGGCGTCACAAAATCCCGTCCCTCCACCAAGGCATGCCCTTGGGCGGCAGCGGCCAGATGGATCGTCCCCCGCGGACTGACACCGGTGCTGATGGCGGCATGAGTGCGGGTGCGCTGGGCAATCTGCACCAGGTATTTTGTGAGGGAATCATCGATGCGGATTTCGGTCGTCAATTGACAGAGGTGGAGGATTTCCTGGGTGGAAAGCACCGGTTCCAGAACCAGCACCGGATCACCTTGACGGCGGGAGACCAGGATATTGAATTCCTCCTGGGGATCGGGAAAACCCAGTTTGAGGCGCATGAGAAAGCGATCCAATTGGGATTCCGGCAGCGGGTAGGTGCCGATGAATTCGGTCGGATTCTGAGTGGCGATGACCATGAATGGCACGGGCAGCCCATGCGTATGCCCATCGCAGGTGACCTGGCGCTCATTCATCGCCTCCAACAGTGCGGATTGCACCCTCGGCGTGGAGCGGTTGATCTCGTCGGCCAGGACAATGTTGGCAAATACCGGGCCGGGCTTGAAAACAAACTCCTGCGCGGCTTGGTCAAAAATGCTCAGGCCGGTGATATCCGAGGGGAGGAGATCAGGGGTGAATTGAATGCGCTTGAAGGCGCAAGCGACCGAACGTGCCAGAGCTCTGGCCAGGGCTGTTTTGCCCACTCCTGGAGTGTCTTCGATCAATACATGCCCACGCGCCAGCAGGCAGGCTACCAGCAGTTTAACCTCCTTGGATTTCCCAATGATGACTTGGTCGATGCTTTTTCGGAGGCGTTCAACCAACTCAAATTCGTGTTTGGATAATGGCATATGGTATTGCGACTCAGTCAAAGATGCATCCAGAGGAAGGCCTCAGGATCAACGAATGCCAGGCAGGAGTTTCTGGCGCACCAGGTAAAGCCCGCCGCCAATCACCGCCAAAAGAAAGCCAAACGCTATCAGCAGAGCCACTTTCCGCAAGCGGCTGGCCGTGAGCCTTGCCGATTCCAATTCCTGCTCTTGGGCTTGTTTGAAGATCGCCAGCTGTTTTTCCACCACCTCGGCAGCCTGGGTTTCATCCCGCAACTGCATGCACAGCCAGCCCGCTTTTTCGTCCCCGAAGCCGATCGGAAACGACTCCATTTCAGCGGTGGTGGCAGGCTTGAAGCCGGCGAAGTGAACCCAAAACGGCGATTTCTCAAGCGTCCACAACCTGGCGACCCCAAAATTATGAGCCACCGCCTGGATCCGATCCCAAAGCATCGGGTGCACACGATCCTCCCAATCCGCAAAAAGAAAAGCCTCACTATGGACTAGAGCTTGGTGTTTCACCACCAGGATCCCCACCGCGCCAATCAAAACATCGTCATCACCGTAAACCACTTTGAACTCCGTGAAGCGCTTCTCAAATTCATCGACCGGCAGCAGGTTTTGCTCCCAGAGTGCGCGCAGTGCGGGCAGATCATCCAAGGTGGCCCGGCGAACATCAAACTTGGAGAATTTCATTTCGTTCAGTCTAATCAATAGATCGTCCCCAGTAAAGTACGCTCGGCAGGCCAATCCAACCGCCGATTGTTTCCTTCACGATGGCGATCCAGCCATGCCAAACACCTTGCCTATGCCAATGTTCTGCATCAAGCCGCATCGCGGCAGGATTGCTCCGCCAGAATCAGCCGGACATCCACCGCTTCCATTCCTGCCGCCAGGATTGCATGCATGCCCAAATTGGTATCCTCGTAGGCCCGGCATTCCAGCGGATTTACCCCCAATTGACGCGCCGCTTCGAGGAATATATCCGGCGCCGGTTTCTGACGGGTCACGTTTTCACTCGTGACAATCGCCCCGAACAACGAAATCAAACCGTTCCGCTCCAGAACTTTGCGTATGATCTGGCTGGTGCCCCCCGAAGCCACTGCCAAGGGGATGCGCCCGAAATTTTCGCGGGCAATATTCACAATCGGCTCAATAAGCCCAACCTGGTCCAAGAGTGATTCGTAGATTGCTTCCTTCTCCCGGGCCACCGCCAGCGGATTCAAATCCAAACCTTGTTCCTGGTTGATCAAGCGGAGGATGTCCCGGGAGGGAACCCCACCCAAGGAATAAAATTGTTCTTCAGTCCATTGAAAGCCATGGCGGCGCATGATTTTCTGCCATGCCATCCAATGGGTTGCCATGCTGTCCACCAAGGTCCCATCACAATCAAAAATCAGCCCTTTAATCATAAAGCGGTAAAATCAACCATGGAAGATCCCGATTAGCAAAGCGTTTTTAAAACGAAGTTGAGCCTCGATCAAAGAAAGAGTTATGCTGGGGCGCATGCGGTGGTCAACCGAAGCAGACGCGGCAAAGGATTCGCACCATCGGACTCGGAAGTTCCGATCCAACTGGCATTCAGTCCTTTATGGAAGCAATTTCACCACGCTTGAGCCATTTTCCCAGCCAAACTGCCAGTCCGGATTCCGAGTTTGCGACCAGGCAGCCCAGTCCAGACCGTGATAAGATTTGATAACCGTTTTCTGATCTGGGCAACCGCCTTGGCGATTGCGGCCTTGGTGGCTATGGCGATTGGGTCTGGAAAATTGCGCAACCTTCCCGGCCAAAGCCCAAACCATCCCTCCCCTCAACCGATGGGGATGGCAGGCACCCAGCTTGAACTCCGGGAAAAGCGGATTGAGGCAACCACTTGGGCCAAGGAATTGCGTGCCCAAGCCTGCTGGCGGACCATCGAAAAACTGTGGGATGCAGTGAATGCCTCTTCGAACAAGCTCCACCTGTTATCTGAATTCCCTTTGGGGGAAATCAAGGTGGCCCAATATGAGGCACCGAGGGATTTGCCCCACGGCATCAAACTTTGGGAACCGGCCACCACCAAACCATCCTCGCTCAATGCCAGCCAATGGCGGGATTGGGTGCAACAATTTGTATGGGAAGGCTGGATGCTGGAGACTATTGAGTTTCGTCATATTCGCTTTCAAACCGCCGAGGCTAGTGTTCGCGTTGGGGAGGCAGCCCACTCCCTGGTCCAGTTTTCAGCCCATTTCACCCAAGGTTTGACCGCTGGACGCGCGATGCTTGAGGGAAACCTCTCATTGGATTGGGGGATTCCCACCCACCAGCAGGATGCCTGCCCAATCAAGCGGATCGACACCTCCCAGCTCGTTCTTAAATCAAGGCTGGGGGAACCTTTCTTCCATCTTTTGCTGGATGAACCGATGCACCCCTTTGAAAAATCCACCTATGCCGATCCATTGATCCTTTACGATTTGGACCATGATGGCCTGTCGGAAATCATTCTCGCCGCCAGCAACCTCGTTTACCGTCGGCTTGGTGATCAATACCGCCCAGGGAACTTGTGCAAATTCCCCCCGGGTTTCATCACCAGCGCCGTGGTGGCGGATTTTGACGGCGATGGCGCCGCCGATCTTTTATGCGCCAAGGCGGAAGGTTTATGCCTATACCGGGGCTCCGCAAGCGGAGTATTTGACGAACCTGACCGGCTGGTTTGGCCTGCCATCCCGCGTTTGGTGAACACCATGGCCATGACCTGTGGCGATATGGATCAAGACGGCGACTTGGACCTGTTTCTCTGCCAATACCGGGTTCCCACCCTGGGCCAGATCCTTCGTCCATTTTATTACAATGCGAACGACGGCCTGCCTGCGCATTTGCTGATAAATGACGGCCATGGGAATTTTCAAGACGCCACCCAATCCGCCGGTTTGAGCGCCAAGCGCTGGCGCCGATCCTATAGTACCTCTTTCGTGGACTTGGATGCCGATGGGCATCTGGACCTGGTGGTGGTCAGCGATTTTGCCGGGCTGGATATTTACCGCAATGATGGCAAAGGCCACTTCACCGACATTACCAAGGCTTGGATTCCGGAATCCCACGCCTTTGGCATGGCTCATGCCCTGGCTGATTTCAACGCGGATGGCCGGTTGGATCTCCTCATGATTGGCATGCCTTCTGCCACGGCCGACCGCCTGGAAGCCCTCGGCCTGCGCCGCCCGAATACCGTGGAGGATCCCGCCATGCGCTCCCGGATGACGTATGGAAACCGCCTTTACCTGGCCCGGCCGGAAGGCGGTTTTGCCCAAACGGCCCTGAGCGATTCCATTGCGCGCTCTGGCTGGTCCTGGGGGTGCAGCGCGTTCGATTTCGACAACGACGGTTTTCCGGATGTCCATATCGCCAATGGATTGGAGAGCAAGCCAACGGTTCGGGACTATGAACCCGAGTTCTGGCTGCACGACATTTATGTGGATGCTTCCGTGGACGACCTGGAGGCCACCGCCTATTTCTTGGGGAAATTCAACCGCACCCGGGGCCAGGGATGGTCCTATGGAGGCTACGAAAAGAACCGGCTTTACTTGAATCGTTCCGGCAACTCATTTACGGACATTGGCCACCTGGCAGGCGTGGCCTTGCAGCCGGATTCCCGCAATGTGGCCTCGGATGATCTCGACGGAGATGGCCGCATTGATCTTTTGGCCGCCACCTTGGAAGTCTGGCCGGAAGTGCGCCAAACCTTGCGGATCTACCAGAACAAAATTGCCGATGCCGGCCACTGGATCGGCCTTCGTTTCCGCGAAGAAGGATCCGGCTGCTCGCCGGTTGGAATTTGTGTGACCTTGAACTCGGAGGGCCGCTCCACCGTGCGGCGGATCGTCACCGGCGATTCCCACCGGACCCAGCACGCCAACGCAATTCATTTTGGCTTGGGCTCGGCCAGCCAGGTTGATAGCGTCAAGATCCAATGGGTTGATGGCAAAGCCATTATTCTCCAAAACCCTGTCATTGATCGCTGGCACTCAATTCGCGCTCCGCAAACCAAGGATCCATGAGCTGGCGAAATGCGGCTCAACGCGCCAGGATGTAAGCGGTCCGTTCCACGTACCATCTGAAGTCTTCCCGTCCAGCGGCATCGAAGACCTTGGTGGATAAACTATATTTGACCGGGTAAATGGAGGTGGCGCTCTTCCATTTACGGATTTCGCCATGGCCATCGGCAAACGAAAAACCGCAGGCGCCATTGTGATAGGAAGCTGGCAGGTCACCCCATTGGGAGGCGTTGATATCGACGATGAAAAACCCGTCATTGATGCAGTCCGGATGCTCATCCACCGTCACCCAGGTCTTGGCAGGCTTTGGCACATCGGATTGTTTCAGGAACTGCCGGTAAGTGCCGCTGGCATACCAACTGCGCCCGCTCCACGAAATATCGCTGGGGTTGTCGCTGCAAACCCCGAACAAGGCGTTCATGGAATTGCTGCGCAATCTGGATCGCCAGCCCTTGGCGCGCTGATCGGGGCTCAGGTAAACGTCCGCGGGGCACTTATAGACTCCCAAGGCGGCGCCCGTATACTTGGCCAGCACCCCATTTTTCACCCAGGCTGTATTGGTATTGCTGACATCATCAATGGATCCGGCACTGGTGCCCCAGGTCATCACGTTATTGACCCAGTTATTGAATTTCTTTGAGGTGATGGAGGCCTCGGTATCAGGAATGGTATAGTTGTTGGCCACCTTATCGTTGTAATCCCCTGAATAAAGGTGCCAGGCATTGATCAACTGTTTGTTGTTGTTGAGGCAGCCGATACCCTGCGCCTTGGTCTTGGCTTTGGCCAGCGCTGGCAGCAGCATGCTGGCGAGGATGGCAATGATGGCAATAACCACCAACAGCTCAATCAGCGTGAAACCTTTCGTTCTCATCTTATTCATAACAATTAATCATAATCCCTCACCACCTGGCCAGGATCAACCACTTCGCTCCGTGGCATGGATGGCGGCTATAGGTTCGACACAAAATAACCCCATTCCCAGCCGATGCAAGCGGCATTTTCTTTGACTCAAGTCAAATACTCCGTCTTTGAATCGTGGCATTCTTTAACTCGACTTGTGGTGCAGAAGGCCCTAAGCTGGGGCCAGTTTCACCCTTAGGAACCCAACTGTCATGGTGACTTTTAACAGATGCGTGAGGCGGGTGCTGGCGGTAGTCGCGGCGAGCGCGATAATCAACCAGCCATGGCGCCTGGCTGGAGCGGAGCAGACAGTATCAGCATTGGCTCCCATCCCTGCGGATTTGCCGGTTGTGCTTCGCCCTCCCGCCACCCAACCGCCAACCGGCCTGGCGGCCGACACCCACCTTGACAAAACCCCTCCCCGCAAGACCGTGGGCCTTGACTTGGTTCGCAATGGCTGGACCTATAATTGCATGGAGTGCCACAAGCTGTTCCCAGCGAAATGGCACTATGACCGCCCGGTCAATGAGCACCGGGACATTCAACTCAACCACGGCAACAACCGTTTCTGTTTGAATTGCCATCATCCGGTGAACCGCAATGCCTTTGTGGATTATGACGGTGCGGAAATCCCGCAGGCGGAGGTGGTGGTGTTATGCGCCAAGTGCCATGGCACGATCCACCGGGATTGGAAAGCGGGTGTTCACGGCCGCCAGAATGGCTATTGGAACCCGGAGATGGGCGAAAAGACCCGTTTGCGCTGCATCCAATGCCACGATCCGCATTCTCCGAAGTTTCAGCCGATGAAGCCTTTGCCCCCCCTGAAATACCCTGCGCGGGCGGCGAATCCACCGGCCCCAATACAACACCCTGGCCAGGGAACCCCATCCAAATAAGCAGACATGAGCGACAATTCACCCAACGAGGCCAGCCCCAAAACCATCGGCCAGGTTTATCAACCCATGACCCGCCGCGGCTTCATGAAAGGCGCGGCCGCCGCTGCGGCCGGCATGGCCAGCCTCGCCATGGCTCTGAAGCCTTTGCTGGGCTTGGAGCGTGGGGAATTAACGGTGGACCAAATGCTGCAAAAGCATTACCGGGAGCTGAAGCCGGAAGCGCTGAAGACCATCCTGGAAGCGCTCGCGAGCAAGTGTGAGCAGGAATACAAGGTCCGCCCGATGGTGCGCGACATCAAGCCGCTGGACGGGGTCGAATTTGGCTATGCCCTGAACCTGACCCGCTGCATTGGCTGCCGCAAATGTGCCCACGCCTGCCTGAAGGAAAACAACCAATCCCGCGATTCCGATGACGATATCGAAATGGCCTACATCCGGGTATTGGAAATGAACAAAGGGGCGATCAACGTCGAAACCTCGACCGTTTATTACCATCCCGATAAGGTTCCCCAAAAGGACAAATATTACCTGCCGGTCCAATGCCATCAGTGCCGGCAGTCACCGTGTACCAAGGTCTGCCCGGTGCAGGCAACGTGGCAGGAAAAGGATGGGGTGGTGGTGGTGGATTACAATTGGTGCATCGGATGCCGGTATTGCATGGCGGCCTGCCCCTACGATGCGCGCCGGTTCAATTACCAGAAACCGATGATAACCAGCGAGGCCATCAATCCAAACCAAAGCTACTTAAGCAACCGGCTGCGCCCCAAAGGTGTGGTGGAAAAATGCACCTTCTGCCTGCACCGCACCCGCGCCGGGAAGTACCCCGCCTGCCTGGAAGTTTGCCCCACAGGGGCCCGCGTGTTCGGCAACCTGCTCGATCCGGAAAGCGAGATCAATTACATCCTGAACCACAAACGGGTTTACATCCTTAAGGAGGAGATCGGCACGCAGCCCCGGTTTTATTACTTTTTCGACAAATGAAAGATTACCTCACCTTTCTGTTTCGCGTCTTCCGGCTATCCTTCCTGGGCAGCGCCCAATTTTACGCCTGGATGGCCGCGCTGACGCTGCTATCCCTGCTGGGTTTGCACGCCTGGGTCCGGCAGTTCGTGGAGGGCCTGCAAACCACCGGACTGACGAACCAGGTGAGCTGGGGGGCTTACATCGCCAACTTCACCTTCCTCGTTGGCGTGGCCGCTGCCGCGGTGATGCTCGTGATTCCCGCCTACGTATACCAGAAAGAGCACATGCATGAAGTCGTGCTTTTTGGCGAGTTGATGGCTATCGCGGTCATCGTGATGTGCCTGCTGTTCGTCACCGTGGACCTGGGCCATCCGGACCGTTTCCACCACATGATCCCGCCGTTTGGCATCTTTAACTGGCCAGGGTCGATCTTGTCGTGGGACGTCATCGTATTGAATGGTTACCTGCTGCTGAACTTGCACATTGCCGGATACCTGCTTTATAGCCGGTATCGGCGGCGAAAACCAACCCGCCTCTTTTATATCCCCTTTGTCTTCATCTCCATTGCCTGGGCGGTCAGCATTCATACCGTGACCGCTTTTCTTTATGTCGGCCTGGCGGGCCGGAGTTACTGGCATCATCCGCTGGTTCCTTCCCGTTTCCTGGCTTCAGCATTTGTCGCCGGACCAGCCTTGATGATCCTCACCTTCCAGGTCATCCGCCGGGCGTTCCAGTATTATATCGGTGACCAGCCGATTTTCACCCTGCGCATGATCATGACCGTGGCGATGATCATTAACATGTTCCTGCTCGGCTGCGAATTATTCACTGAGTTTTACTCTCCCACCCAGCACACCGCCGCCGCCCAATATCTTTATTTCGGTTTGCACGGCCATGCCGGCTTGGTCCCGTGGATTTGGAGCGCCATCGCCTTGGATGTCGTAGGACTGCTGCTTTTGATCACCCCGCTGAGCCGCGGCATCACCTGGCTCAATGCCGCCTGCCTTAGCTGTTTCGTGGGCGTCTGGATTGAGAAAGGCATGGGGCTCATCATCCCTGGTTTTGTGCCTTCGCCGCTGGGGCAGGTGGTGGAATACCTGCCCACCACCAACGAAATCCTCGTCTGCCTTGGCATCTGGTCGTTCGGCGCCCTCCTGTTCTCCTGGATGCTGCACGTGGCCATCCCGATCCTGAACGGCAGCCTGTGCGCGGAGCCGCAAATTTCAACAACCCCTTCATAAACCAAACCAAACCTTATGAATACCTGGACCAAACAAATCCTCCTCTGCGCGGTGCTGGCGCTGGCCGCCCCGCTTCAGCCTCACGCTGGCTTCACGCTCAAGACCCTCTCCCCGGAAAGCCAGGCTTGCGTGGATTGCCACAAAAAGGAAAGCGCCGCCCTTTACAGCCAGTGGGGCGCCAGCAAGCATTTCCGCGCCAATGTCGGCTGCTATGAATGCCACATGGCCCTCACGAACGAAGCGGATGCCTATGTCCACTATGGGCAAACCATTTCCACCATCGTGACCCCCAAGGATTGCGGGCGCTGCCATGAGCATGAGGTGGGTGAATTCAACGCGTCGCATCACGCCAAAGCCGGACGCATCCTCGGGTCGCTCGACAATGTCCTGGCTGAGGTCGTCGAGGGGAATCGCGGCTTCAAAACCGCTTCCTTCCCCAAAGGAGTATCGGCGGCAGCGGTTAATGGCTGCTGGCAGTGCCATGGGGCGGAAGTGAAGATCATGCCCAACGGCAAACCCGATCCCGCTTCCTGGCCGAACACTGGCATCGGCCGCATCAATCCGGACGGCAGCGAAGGCTCGTGTGCCGCGTGCCACTCGCGCCACGAATTTTCCGCCGCCCAGGCGCGCACGCCGGATACCTGCGGCAAATGCCACATGGGGCCGGACCATCCGCAAATTGAAATCTACAATGAGTCCAAACACGGCATCGCCTACCGCGCCAATGTGGACAAAATGAAACTCGATAACCCCAAATGGATCGTCGGCGAAGATTACTCCTCCGCCCCCACCTGCGCCACCTGCCACATGAGCGCCACCCGAAACCAGAAGGTGACCCATGATGTCGGCCTGCGCATCTCCTGGAACAACCGGCCGGAAATCAGCGTGCGGCCGGAAATTTCGGACGCCAAGCTTGGCCTGGCCACCAAGAATATTCCCTGGCAAACCCGCCGGACTAACATGGTTGATATTTGCCTGAATTGCCACAATCCGGTTTTTATCGAGGGATTCTACCAGCAATATGATGGTTTGATCGAACTTTACCATGACAAATTCGCCAAGCCGGGCCTGGCGCTTTATCAGGCGGCCAAACCCTTGCTCAAGCCCGTCCAGTTCAGCAATCCGATCGATTTCACCTGGTATGAAATCTGGCATCATGAGGGCCGCCGCGCCCGCCATGGTGTTTCCATGATGGGACCGGATTACACCCATTGGCATGGCACCTACGAGGTGGCCAAGCATTTCTATAGCAAATTCATCCCTGAGCTTGAGGAATTGGCGGAGAAAAATAAAGGCAGCGCCGATCCAGCCAGGAAACAGGCGGCGGAGAAGCTGGAAAAACTGGTGGAGGAAACCTTGAACCACAGCGACCACTCCTGGTATCTCAATAAAATGAGCCCGGAAGAAAAAGCCCAGCGCGACCAGCAGCGCCAGGAATTCCAAAAACGTTACTCCAATTAGTTTCAACCGGACAGCCAGCGGAAAAAAACCTCAGACGTCAGCGGACGGGAATTGGTTCCCCGTCCGCTGGGTGTTCCAAGGACCGCCCTCGCCCCCCAAAAACATCACCAACCGGCAACCTCATTCGCCAGGCCAGGAAAAGCCATCCGGGCCATGGCGGAGTTCCTCCCAAAGCTTTTGCATGGCTGCCCGGGTTTGCGGTTGGACAGCGCCGGAGGGGTGAATCTGTTCGGCGGATAATAATTCAGCAATCTTCACCAGTTTGGTCCAGGGGCGGGCATCCGGCGTCAAATGCCACTGGCGTGTCTGGCCGCTTTTGGTTCGGGTCAACAAACTGCGCCCCTGATCCACCCACTGCACCTGGATCACCGCTTCGGGATGCGGCAAATCCTGGGTTATGGGCTCGCCAGTTTCAGCATCCCACACCCGGGCGGTGCAATCCCGGCCGGCCGTGGCCAGCCAGCGGCCATCCGGGCTGAAGGCAGCATGAAACACCTGGTGCTTATGGCGCAACGGCGGCACCGCCGGGCGTCCCAGCCGCCAATCCCAAAGTTGGGCAGTGACATCCTCACTGCAAGTGATGACTCGGCGCCCATCCGGGCTGAAGGCGGCGAACCGCACTCCGTCGAGGTGTTTTAAAGGGGCGCCAATCGGGCTGCCGGTGGCAGCGTCCCACACTTGGGCATATTCCGGCTGGAAGGAGGAATCCCAACAACCGGTGACGAGGTGGCGGCCATCGCCGCTCCACTCCACGCTGCCCACAAATGCATCCATGGGGAATGGGGGAAAAAGCCGGGCGGGCGCTCCGGCAAATTGCCAAACCTCAACCTGATTGGAAATAGCCGCTGCCAGTTTCAGGCCCGTGGGATCGAAAGTGGCGCGCTGGGCAGCTTGCGGAAGGATCAGCCGTTCGTTGCCCTCAAGAAAATCCCAAACCACGGTCCGGGTGCCATCGACGATTGCCACGCGGTCCCCCACCGGGCTTAAACCGAGGAAACAGTCCAGATCATCCAGGCGCCTGGCCTGGCCCACTGGCTTGCCCAGCCGGGCATCCCAGAGCACCGCTCGCACCCGATTGGATGATCCACCGGCAACGGGTGCGGAGAGAACCAGCAAACGGCTGCCATCGCGATTAAAATAGCATCGCCGTAATGAAGCCTGGCCCAAAGGCAGAGCGGCGGAACTCGTTTGGTTCCGGCTGGCGCTATAAACTTGGATGATCTGATTGGTGGCCAGGGCGAGCCAGGCGCCATCACCGCTGTAATCCACCGCCGAAGCCTCAGGAACAAAGCGGGCGGGATTCATATCCCATACCCGGCCGGTGCCATCCCAGCAGGCAGTGACAATGTGCCGCCCCCCGGGGCTGAACGCCGCATACATCGGTTTGGCGTTATGGCGCAGGCGCTGCCGAAGCCGCCCGGTTTGCGCGTCCCAGATCCGCACCAGAAAATCCAGCCCCGCAGTCACCAGGCGTCCGCCATCGGCGCTGAACTCCACACTGCGTATCCCATCGTCATGGGCCAGGAACGGCACGGATTCCCGGCCGGAGGTGGCATCCCAGACCCGCACAGTACGGTCGAAGCTGGCACTGGCGAGGCGGCTCCCATCCGGGCTGAAAGCCACGCTGTAAATCCAATTGGTGTGGTTGGTGAAGGTGACCAGGGGCTTTCCCGAAGTCAGATCCCAAACGATGACCTGGTTGTCGCTGCCTCCGGTCGCCAGCCGCCGTCCATCGGGGCTGAATGCCAGGCAGTTGATGGCTCGGCCATGGCCGGCTAATTCCATGGTGCTTTGCCGCGTCTTGGAATCCCAAATGATGGCTGGAAAATCATTGCTGCCCCGGATCGCGGAAGCCGCCACCCATTGCCCATCGGCACTGATGGCCACCTGCCCAACCGGGCTGGCATGGACCAGAATCCCCAATTCCTGTCCGGTCATATAATCCCATATCCGCACCACGTTGTTGCTGCGGTCCGCCTCGGTGGTCACGGCGCTGTGAAAGGCAGGGCAAATGGCCATGGATTCCACCTTCCCGCCGCGTCCAAAAGGAGGATAAAGCCGGCGCCCGGTGGCCAGGTCGTGAACCGCCCAGCGGCGATCCTGCATGGATAGCACCACTTGGTTGTCCTGCCCAACGAACCGGGCGAATTCCAAAGGAGGATCGGTGAACCACATTTGGACTATGTTAGGGCATTGGCGGAGGGCCATCCCGAGCCGCAGGCGGTGCTCCCATTCGGCTCGTGGATTGCCCACATCCAGGCGCAGCGCTTCGGCATACCATGGCAGCGCGCCCAGCAGATCGTTTTCCTCCACTGCCCGGGTGCCGTAGGCCACGCACGAGCCAACCTTCCGCTGGAGCAATTCGGCGGCTTGTTTGCGTTGCTCCATCCCTTGGTAAAGCAGCAGGCCGGCGACCAGGAGCAAACCGGCCGCCGCCAAACCATATCGCTTGATGCTGCGCACCAGCCGTTCCAGCCGCTGCAGCCGTTTCACTGACTGCCCGACGCGCAACAGGAGCAAAGCCTGGTGGATTTCACCCGCATTCGTGTAACGCTGGGAACGATCCTCATGACAGGCCTTGCGGCTGATCTCCATGAGTTCGCGCAGCGTCTCGGAGTGCTCCCATTGAGAGGAACCTCCGGGCAACTCGGGCCAATCCATGGGATCCCGGCCGCAAGCCATGACGTATAGAACCTTGCCGAATCCATAGAGATCCCCTTGCACCGTGCCGTGCGCCAGGCGGTCCATGTAGGGTGGCGAGCCAATGAGCGTGTCGCTCTTGCCTTGCGGCCTGACTTCAGTGACCAGGCCCACGTCGGCCAGTTTGGCCGTGCCGCGCACGAAAACTATGTTGGAAGGCTTGATATCCCGATGCACCAGGCCATGGCCATGCAAGGCCCCCAAGGCGGCGGCGATGTCCACCCCAATGCGGGCGCATTCAGCAGGGGTAAAGCGGCCCGCATCCCCACCAGCCGCCATCTGGCGCCGGGAAAGCTCACTGGCCAGCGTTTTGGGAATGTAGTTTTCAGGCTCGAAGGACTGGCCGTTTTCCACGTCATCCGCCAATTCCATGACGTAGGAAAAGCACCCCAAAGCGTCGTTCCGGCTGACGTGAAGAATATCGATGAAACCCTCGTGTTCCCGGGATATTGCTTCGTATTTTTTCATCCCCGCAAATTCAATCTCATAGGGGCGATCCCGGGGAAACCGATTGCGGCAGAGCAGCTTGATGGCACGGAAACGCTGCGTGGCACGCGCCCGGGCCAGCCAGACATCCCCAAACGTTCCGGTGCCGATGCACCGCAGCATCTCATAATCCGGCAGATCCGGCACCAGCATCGATTGGGTTGGAGATTCAGGATTCATGCCCGCCCTCCCTGGCTCCCTCCGCCAGCACCTCGATCGGCACCGGGTTGAGTTGCGGATTTTTCCAGTCAATCTTGAAATCACGAACCTGGCCGGCCCTGCCCGCTGGCAAACCGTGTTTTCCGGCGGGTTTGACCAACGAAGGCCAATGACACACGACCGGACGCTCAAGCCGGGCTGCCAGCCAACCCGGTTTCATATCCCACGCCGCCGGCGCTTCAACCCAATGTGCCAGGCAATATTCCGCCATGGGGCGGGATAGCAATAGCGCTTGGGATCCAAACCAGGTTGAAGGGTGGACCACAATCCCGCAGTCCGCCCGGCTGCGCCCCAGCTCCGCAAAGCCTGGATTAAAGAGGCTCGCCAGGGTGATCTGCCGTTCCTGCAGCCATGGCCAGGTCTCCAAATTGTGCAGGAAAAAACGGTTGAAGACCAAGCCATCCTCCAAATACAAAATAAAATCGGCCTGGCTGCGCAAGCCGGTTTGGATGGCACACCAAGCGGCATGGGCCGAATTGTCTGACTGGCGCGTGAACCGTTGCTCGTCCAGTTGCATGCATACCGGCCGGCGCCCCCAATCCGTAGCCGCCAGTCCCGCCAATGTCTGGCTGCGGATTTCTGCGCGCTCCGGGCACGAAACGAGGCAGGCAAAGAGTTTGATTTTGGCGCCCGCTGGCAAAACGCTCCCGGGCGGTCCCTTGGGCAGGCGGAGCTTTTCGACCTGCCCATCCCATTTGGCCGCCAGTTGGCGTAAAAAAGACCGGCATTCCTCCTCACCCCAAAAATCCTTGATCCGGCGATTGGGGCCATTCAGCTTCCACTTGGCAAGATTGCGATGCTGGAACAGGCGATTGCCGTTGAAATCGTGCTGGCACATAGCCCCGTCCAGAGGATGGATTGGATGCTCCGGCATGGCATAAGGAGCGTCCAGCTTGCGGAAAGCCAGATGGAAGGTCTCCTTATCTCCATGCACATGCTGGTAGTACAAATCGGCCCGTTCATTATACCACAGGCAAAGGTGCAAGGCTCGCCAGCACTTGTCCTTGTCCACAAGGACTTGGCCGGTCTCAAACTCAGGCTCCTCCTGATACGGAACGTCAAATAATTTCCAGGCGGACGAATTGCGTCCCAACCGGCCAAAATCGGGCCAAAACACAGCGCCCGTGCGGCGGAACTCGGGCTCTTCAAAAAGGTATTCAGGATTTGCCACCGGCACATTATCGGCATCCAGGAGCAATGCCTCCCGGAAACGGCAGCGGAGCAGGGCGTAAGGCTTCATGGCCCAGACATGATCCAGCGCCGCTGGATGCAGGCGCAGTTGGTCCAGTATATCGACGCACTCTACTCCTTGGGTGGCTATCAATCCGCGCATGGAGTCATCCAGCTCCTGGACCCCGCGATACCAAAGCTGGATCGGCAGTGAGCAACCGAGGTGCCGCAGCATGTGAATGCACACCCAGGCATTGGTGAACATCCGCGCTCCGCCTCCACAAATGACAATGCCCTTGCCTGCAAAACCTCCGGGATAATCCGGGCAGTGGCCGATGAACCGGCCAGCCAGGCCAGGCGCAGAGAAAAAATTCAACGGTGGAGGCGGAACTTCCGCGGCATCGCTGGCTTGAATGCCTTTCAACGCGGCGAGATGTTCCTGCCTGGTCAGAAAGCGGGTGGCTCCGCCCATGAAATAGACTTCCACCCTCCGGATCACCTCAGCGCTGGTTATCAGATCCATGCAGCGTGGCAATCCCTGATGAACCTGGAGGCAAAGATCTTCCGGGCCATCCCGCTCATCGCCATCCCCGAGGGGCAAAGTCCTCATCCGCCAGCACCCCCCATCGGAACAACAATCCAAGGTGCCCACCGTGTGGATGAACTGATGCCCGGGATATGCCTCCCAATGGGGCGGCTCGCGCCCGCCCGCCACCACCACACAAGGCCGCCCGGGATGGCCACCATCCTTTCCAGGGACTGCGGCAGCCAAGTGCATCAGCCCGGTTACTCCGCAGAGCACTCCTTGAGCATGATATGCCAATTGCGTTAATTCCCGAACGGAGGTCCGTCCCCGCATATCAATAACTCCTTTCAACCGGGGATGAAAATCAGCCACATGCCCCACTTGCACAAATTGAATGCGGCCTTGAAAATGGTCCACCACCTCCTGGTAACGCCTCACATCCCACCATTTAATAGTGCAGTCCGGCTTGCCCCCGGCAGAGATCAGCCAGAAGGGAATGGCTGCTTCCGCGAGTTCATGGACCCGGCAGGAGGCCGTTTGTTCCTCCCTCGACAAATGCAAGTCGCCGTGGAAAGCCGTGGGTTTGAGATGGATCCCGAGGTATTGGTTCAGGAAATCCATGAAGCCGTGGATCGAATGACAGGCTGCATTTCGGCTTTGGTTGACCAGTGGCATTTCGCAATCGATCACTTTCACCCCAGCCTGGTATTCATCAAGGGGATAAAGGTGCGGATTGTTCAACCACAAGTCCGGGAAACACGACCGGACATCGGTCTGGTAGCGCCCCGGATAATGGCGGTGCAGATCCCGCACCGCAGCGGTTAGCAAAACAATATCCCCCAGCGAAAGCCAGCAGCGGAAAATATAGTTTCGCATCGGCGATTTTGGGAATTGCAAGTTTTGGGCAAATTCCCCACCCAGCTAACACATAAGTGACCCGTCATCGCAAGTCCGTTCCTCCTGGCATGAAAAGCACTGGATCCAAATCCAGCCTGCTCGAAAAAACCTCAAGCTGCATTCAGACAGATGAAGCAAACTGCACAGACCCAATTGAATAACCAGAGCCAGGATTAGCCCGCGCTAACCCGCGGTGTACGGTGCTGCAAAGCCAGACGGATGACTTCCGCAGCGGTGTCATCCACCTGAATGACCAAAGGACCGGCCTCCTTTTCGGCTACTTCCAAATGCACGGTCAACTCACGCTGGATGAGCTGCTTGATCCATTGTTCGATCAACTCGCGGTCCTGGTTTCTAGGCACGTCCAAGGCGGTTTCGGTCATGGTGAAAGTGGCTTGCCGCCAGCGCGAAATATCCGTGGGACTGCACCGGGGTGGATAAGGGCAAATCGGGCCTGGGTCACCGGGCGGGAGCTGAAGCGACACAGTTTTCACCAATCTGCTGGTTGATTCATTCATAATGGGCTCCTCGTTGGTTGACTACAACGACATAAAACCACAAAACAGCCCAACTCGGCAAGGATTTTCTTGTCTAAAGCCGAAGAGCCATCCGCCCCCCCGCAATTCCGTCCACTCCCAACCGTTCCAAACGGCGCGTGGCCGATCAGAAAAGACCCAGGGGAGGTGGAGGAGAAAACCACAAAGGACTATCGGCCGACACAACCCTGCCAACCTGCGGCCAAGGGAGCGACAGATGCCTGCCTTGCTGGCTTTAACCCGGTGGTTTATTTGCCGTCGGGCACCAAAGCCTGCGGTGCGATCGCTTTGCGCCCCGCTGAATAAACGCTGCCGATAACATCGCCGGCCGCTTTGGCAGTTGGTTCGAGGTATAACTGACCAGGCTGCCGGGTATCACCCCGGGTCCACAGCCGAATCCTTTCTTTGCAGGCATAGGCAAGGACGGCCAGGGCGATAGGATCGAAACGGCCGAACAGCTTCCGGAACTCAGGCTTGATTTCCTTGAGCAACTCGGCGGTGCGCGGGTTGGGATTGAACAGGGTGGCAGCGAGCAGGAAGTGCCGCATGCTGGAAAGCGAATTCAAGAAGTTGGCAGCCCGCCTGCGAATCATGGGATCGCTGTGGTTTTGAGCGTAATGGTAACCCCATAGCGCGGTGCGCATGGCACGGATGAACGAGGCGCCATTGACTTCAAAATCCCTCCGGAAGGCCCGCTTGGTAAAGTCCCGGGTTTCCTCGCGGGTAAAATTGGGATGCCGGAACCAGATCATATCCTGGCCGTGCTGCTCTTCAAAAGGAACCTCATTGAACAAAATCCCTTTCTTTTCATAATCTTTGTAAAGGGATGTGCCAGGAATGGGGCCTAACTGCATGAACTGAAGATAATCGGGCTGGAGCGAGATGGCGAAATCCACATCCTCCCAAATCGTTTCCTGGTCGTGCTGTTCCAGGAAAAGAATGGCGGAAACCAGCACACTGATGCCACGTTTGCGCAGGCTGGCGATCAAAGCGTGGAAATCGACGCCCCGATTCTTTTCGTAAACTTCTTTCTTGGACTCCACGCCAATCCAAATAAACAACACACCCAACCTGACCAGCATGTCCAAATCCCCTAACTGCTTCAAGGTTTCAGCGGAACTGAAAATGGCGAAGGTATACTGCTTGCCATTTTTTTCCATGATCTGGATCAACTCCCGGGCCCGCGTGGGGTTTTTCAGGAAATTTTCATCCAAAACCCCAAAATCAGTGACGCCAAGCTTCCGCTCGTATTCCTGGCAGACATCAAAGACCTCCTGCCCGGTTGAGAGATAAGGGGTATAGGCGCCAAAGAAGTGAGAGGTGGCGCAGAATCGGCATTTATTGGCGCAACCCACACCGGGGATCAAGACGCCTGAAGTCTGGGGTAGCGGCGCTCCCATGATCCGGCGATTGAATGAACTGTATGCCAGCGGGTGCCGGATGGGGCGGTCCACCTTTTCGCCTAGAAGCTCACGCAGGAAATAGAGCCCTTCACCCTGGCACAAATGGTCGTATTCCACCATCGTTTCCAACTTGGGAATATTAGCGCCGTGGCCGCCCAGAATGATTTTGGTTTTGGGCGACAATTCCCGGATCAACTGCCCCATCCGCTGCGCCTTCTTCAAGTTCGGCACAATGAAGCTGATCCCAACGTAATCATACCCCTTCTTGATCTCCTCGATGAAACGCTGCTCGGTGGGAAAATCCAGCACTGTGGTGGGCGTTTCCAAATTCTGCGCCATGAACTGCAGCCCGAAGCTGTGGTGGTTAAACCGGTAGGAGAAAATGTCCTGCTCCCGGGTCACCTGGTTATGGAACAGTTCCATCTTGTTTTCTTTGCGGCCATACTGGTCATCAACGCCGTATGGTCCAAAGACTGAGGTAAGTAAAAGCTGCATAAGATTGACGGAGTGTCGGCTAAAAAATCAAAACAACCAAGCCGACACCGAAGTTGGAACAAAATCCAAGGGCGTTAGACTGGTTTATCACATGGTTAATCCGACGTGAACATACGTTCATGTAACACCTGAGCATCGCAGAAAACGGCTGGATGGCAAGCGGATAAAGGTGCCGCCTAAAAACTAAAAAAACGACTCCTCACCAGAACTCCTACCTGGGCACGAATCAAAGCCCTGGCAGTGTCCATGCCATTTGCTCAGTCGTGCTTGTTTGATCGAATTACAGGAGCGGCACCAGCCGGCTGCCGGCTGGAACCGCTCGATTCCCGCTTGGTTTCCAGGTTATTGACTGGTCTTGGTCGAACTGAGCTGGCGATACAAATCAAAAGCCTCCTGGGGTTTGCAGCGGTCGTGCACCACGGCCCGGATGGCCTGGATCATGGCCACGGGATGTTCCGCCTGGAAAACATTGCGCCCCATATCGACTCCTGAGGCCCCTTGCTGGATGGCCAGGTAGGCGAATTCCAACGCTTTGTCCTCGGGCAGTTTCTTGCCGCCGGCAATCACAATCGGCACCGGGCAGGAGGCGGTGACTTTCTCAAATCCGGTTTCACAGAAATAGGTTTTAACAAAGGTAGCGCCATTCTCCGCGCACACGCGGCAGGCCAGCGAAAGATATCGGGCATCGCGGGTTAATTCCTTGCCCACCGCCGTCACTCCCAGGGACGGGATGCCGAACTTGAAACCTAGATCGGCCGTGACCACCAGATTTTCAATAGTCTTGGCCTCAAATTTACTACCTACCGCCACCATCACCGCCAACGCCGAGGCATTGACCCGGATGGCATCCTCGATGTCCAGAATGCATTCATCGTTCAGGTCCGTCAGCACGGTGGTTCCGGCCGAGTAACGCAAGGAGATCGGCTTGTTTGAAGTGGGTGGGACGATGGACCGCAAGGCGCCCCGCGTGCACATGATGCAATCGGCATACTCGATCAGCGGCGTAATGGTCAGATCCATCCGTTCCAATCCAGAGGTGGGCCCCATGATGTAGCCATGGTCGAAGGCCAGCATCACGGTATTGCCGGATTTGGGATTGAAAATCCGCGAAAGCCGGTCCTTCATGCCCCAATCTACATGATCAAGGCCTTTAAGGAAAAATGGGTGTCTTTTAACCGGAATACCGATCCCATAATCTGCCGCATCCTGAGTATTGTCTTTGTCTGCCATAATAATTAATGCTTCCTGTTGGTTGACTATTCCATCTTTAGACTGCGTGAAGTGCCTGCTTATTTATGGTTTTTACACCGGGCACGGACACTTCTTAGTGAACTTCGCTGAATCCTTTAAAAATAAAGGACATCGAAACTGATCCGGGATCGCAATGGCCAATCACGCGATCCCCCAGGTTGCGGGCACGGCCAAACTTGGCCCGCATGTTTTTTGTGGCTTCAGCGCCGCTGGCTGCCGCTGCCGCCGATTTTTTCAAGGCCTCCTGGAGACTGCCAACCGGATCAGCTGCCCGCAAGGCGGCCATGGCTGGCAAAAGGGCGTCCATCATGGTTTTGTCCCCGATTTGAGCGCGGCTTTGTTTTTGCATGCGAGCCAAACCGGCTTCCAGCATGCCCAAGAACCCTGCAAAATCGGTCCCTCCGGCCTCCACCGCCACCTCGCTCATCCCCAAAAACCAGGAACCGAGCAGGGGGCCAGTGGAACCTCCGTCACTCGCCATTACCGCCCAAGCCACTTTGGAAAATAGTTGTTTTAAATTCGGAGCCGGGTTTTCCACCACGGTTTTGGCCACCGCTTCCATGGCCCGCAAGATGGAAGTGCCGTGGTCACCATCTCCCACAGCGCTATCTAGCTGGGATAGGTGGCAATGATGCTCGCGGATTTGAGCGACTGCCGCGTTCAGCATCTGGCAAATACGCGAATAATCGATCATCTCACCCATAAAGTGCGATAAGTATTGGAAGGCCGCAGGCCGTTGCCATGGCAATCCGGCCGGATCGAAATCCGGCCGGAACCATCGACCCGCATGAATTATTGGACCGTCAAAGCCGGGGTATCGCAGGCAGCCTTCCAGCAGGCCAGCATCTCGTCATCCAGCCGAGCCGCAAACAACTGGAACCCAGCCATTTCCTGCACCGTCAACCATTCACCACAATGGCAGGCGGCGAGCGTCATCCCTTTGCCATCGAGGAACTTCTTGCATGCGCGCAGGACGATATACATTTCCATCAGGGTGGTGGCCCCGGCGCCATTGATGACCACCATGACGCGATCACCCGCCTTGGCTTTTATGGCCTCCAACAACCGTCCCAGCATCAGCTCTGCCGTTTGGTCGGCGGTCAGCAGCTTGCTTGGGCCGGTGCCCGCTTCCCCATGCTGCCCCATCCCGATTTCCATTTGATCATCAGCCAGTTCGAACAAGGCCTGGCCGGTCGCCGGATGAGAGGCGGCTTTCATAGCCACCGCCAGAGTGGCCATTTGGTCGTTGAAACGCTTGGCTATGGCATACACTTCATCCAAGCTTTTGCCAGCTTCCGCTGCCGCCCCGGCGATTTTATAAAGCGGGATGCAGCCCACCAGTCCGCGGCGGTCTTCTGCGGGTGCCTGGGCTCCGGGAGCGATATCCTCATGGGTCAGGAGCATCCGGTATTTGATGCCCTCCTGATTGGCCATTTCCATGGCCATGTTGGCGCTCATGACATCCCCCGCATGGTTCAACACTACGAACAAAATCCCCGCCTCCCGCTTGGCCAGGCGCAAAGCCTCCAATACTTTCGGTGGCCCGGGGGCGGCAAAAATATCGCCCACAACGCTGAAATCCAGCATGCCCTGGCCCACAAAACCGCTCAGCGCCGGCTCGTGCCCGGCTCCCCCCAAAGTGACCAAGGCCACCTTGGAAGCCGGTTTGGGATTGGCCCGGCATACGATTTTGTCCGACTTGACCACCACCTGTTTGCTATGGGCAATGGCAAATCCCTCCAGCAATTCCATCGCCAGGTTGCCGGGGTTGTTAATAAATTTCTTCATCGTCATAATTTTCCCTCCACAAGTTCTTGAACTAGATCATTTGGCGATTTCCATATACTCCACCGGAGCCTCATCCTCTTGCACGAAAGCCACCCGCACGCCCTCCATAGGGCTGAAAGGTTGCAAGATAACCTGCTGGCCCGCAATGGCTTGGTCGAGGTTATCCACGATAAAGGCCACATGGGCCGTCTTTTTCAGCACATAGGGCATCGGGCTGCCCGGCTCAAAACGAAGCCACTCGATGCGGTGCGGGCTTTTATCCACATCCGTCACGAAAAGCTGGCCGTCGGGCAGATAGGTTTCGCCCGGGTGCTTTTCCGCGGTGGGTATTCCGATATGGTGGAACTCCTTTTTCATGAGATCAGGATTCTTTAGGATTCTTTAGGATTCTAAAGGATTAGAATTTCACACCTGGATTCGTGAATCGCAAACCGTCATTATCATGAAAACTGCCGTATTCCGTCACGATGGCGCCATCTTTGCCACCCATCATGAAATGTTTGGCTCCCACCCGGTTCAAAGTGCGGATGTCACCAGGCTTCATTTCATAGCACTTGAGCATGGTGATCGCTTTTTCCTGGCTCTTGGGCAACTTGATATCAGCGGGAATTGGACCGCCTTCTTCGCCAAAAGTATAGATGCCGCCATGCCGCACATGCCAGCTTTCCATTTTGGCTTTGCCTTTGGCAGTGGTTTCGTGGCCATGTTCCACAATCATCTGCCCCGGCAGCAGGTAGATTTCATGGGCGAAATAACCAAAATCCTGGAAATTCACCCAGAAAATCCCCCCCATCCCCGCGTTCACGAAATCCCCCAATCCGAAATCCGAGGCGAACATGTTCGTGCGCAGCGATTCCGGCACTGGATACCCGTGTGCGGCCATCAAGTCCAAATAGGCCTGTTTGCCCTTTTCAGGCAGGAATTTACCGTTTTGATAAAAATCCTCGTTTTTCCACTTGGGCAGTTTCACTTTCTTGGCCACCGCCGGTTTGGCCGCTTTTTCCTGGGCTTGGATATCCACACCGGCCAGGGAAAACACCGCCACCAAGGTGGCCACCACTAACACCGATCCGTTTTTGATGCAGTTTTTCATGTTTATTAAATGTTTCCTTATTTAACCCTGTACCGCTGGCGGAGTCCCAATCCGCCTTGTTGGGCGATATCGAGGGTTCATGTTTGTTATACGTTGTGCCATATTGAGCACAGCTCCAGAAAAAAGCCAGCCATTCTTCAAGCTTAAGCAAGTTTCAATGAATCCGGCCTTTTTTAATGCTCCGCAGGCCTTGGCAGGAATCCGCGACCGAACCTTATCAAAAGAATTGCCAGGTGCCACGGTTTTGGCCAACATTGCCCCGGGTTGTGGAACAATCTATATCAGGCCTTTTTACCGTATGCATGTGAACAGCAAGCTCTTGTTTGATAAATATGCCCGTCCTTGCTTTTCCGCCAAGATGAGGGTGCTGGAGATCGGCCCGGATCGATTCCCATCAACCTACCGCAAAATCGCCGCTCTGGAAGACCTCCAATGGGACACCTTGGACATTTACGATTCCCCCAGGCTGACCTATCCCAAAAGCCAGCTTTATTCCTTCCCGATTCCAGACGGCACTTACGACCTGGTGCTTTCCGGCCAGGTAATTGAGCATGTGGCCAAAGTCTGGCAATGGATGCGGGAATTAGCCCGGGTGGCCAAGCCGGGAGGACTGGTGATCACCATCAGCCCCTCCAGCTGGCCGTATCACGAAGCCCCCATCGATTGCTGGCGGATGTATCCGGAGGCCATGAAAGCCCTCTGTGAGGACGCTGGTTTAGCCGTCGAAACCTGCTTTTTCGGCTCGCTGGAAACGCCCTTTTTCAAGCGGGCCATACCCGGCCGCTCGGCGAGGTATCAGCCAATCCCGGTCCGCTACATGTTCCGGCTGTTGGGATTGTTCGGTTTTCCGGTTGAAAAGGCTTTCGATACCATCACCATCGCCCGCAAACGGGCATGAGCATCTTGAATTTTAGCCAAAACCACTGAAACTGAGTTCCCCATGGCGAGCATCCAACCATTCCAAGCCCTTCGGCCAAAACCGGAAGTTGCCGCACAGATTTGCGAGCTTCCTTACGATGTCTTTTCCAAAGAGGAAGCCCGCCGGGCGGCCAGCGGCAATCCATTGAGCTTCCTCCACGTTAGCAAACCGGAGATCGATCTGCCGGACTCAATAAATCCGTATGGTCCCGAGGTTTACCAGCAAGGAAAGGCTGCGTTTGGCCAACTGATCTCAAGCCGCCATTTGGTCCAGGACGACGCACCCTGTTATTATCTCTACCGCCAGGCCATGGGCAACCATTCCCAGCTTGGTTTGGTGGCGGTTGCCAGTTGCCGGGATTATGCTCAAAACATCATCAAAAAGCATGAATTAACCCGCCCCGATAAGGAAAACGACCGGGTCAGCCATATCGCAGTGCTGGAAGCCCAAACTGGCCCGGCTTTCCTGGCCTATAAAGCGCATCCGGAACTGGACGCTTTCCTCGCCCAAAAAGCTGTAGAGCCGCCAACGATTGATTTCGCGGCGCCGGATGGAATCCGGCATTCCTCCTGGATTATCCACGAACGGGAGTTGGTGCAGCGTATTACCAACACTTTCGCTGCGATGGATTCGCTTTATATTGCGGACGGGCACCACCGCACTGCCGCCGCGCTCCGGGTGGCGCATCAGCGCAATTTCGCCGGCGGTGCTGAATTCTTTCTAGCCGTGATTTTCCCCCACAACCAGCTCCGGATCTTGCCTTATAACCGGGTAATCAAAGATCTTAACGGCCTGTCCCCGAGGGAATTCTTGAGCAAATTGGAAACCGTATTCGAGGTAAAAACGGGCACTTCCGCGCCACCCAATTCCAAGCACGTGATTCACCTCTATTTGGAACAGCAATGGTATTCGCTGACCTTCAGGCCGGAGATTTTCCAGGGCCGGGATTTGATCCGGCAATTGGATGTAACCCTATTGCAGGAAAATGTGCTGGCATCCTGGCTGGATATCACTGATCCCCGCACCAGCAAGCGCATCGACTTCGTAGGCGGTATTCGTGGAACTCCAGAACTCGAGCGTTTGGTGAACCAGGGTTCGTTTGCCTGCGCTTTCGCCCTTTATCCCACTAGCATCGAGGATCTGATGGCCATCGCGGACCAAGGCGGCATCATGCCACCGAAGAGCACGTGGTTTGAACCCAAATTACGCGACGGCATGTTTTGCCATCGGCTGGCATCCTGATCCTGCAAATTGCGGCTTACGCGAAACCAGCGCGCGTGATGTTGATCGCATCGCGCAGCCGTTTGTTGTCAGCCCGCATGCGTGCTGCCAGCGTTTTGCAGATGGCTGCCAGGAAGGGCGCCGCCAGTTCGCCATCTTCCTCCAGCAAGCGGTGATAGGAAGCAGCGGACATGCGCACCAGCTGGGTATCGACATTGGCCACCACATCCGCCGAGCGCGGCCCGTGATCGAACAAACAAAGCTCCCCAAAAAACTCACCGGCACTCAGGGTGGCCAGAATGGTTTCCCGGCCCGCGGCGAGGAACCTTACCCGAACCTGTCCATCCAGGACCATGAACATGGCATCGCCCGGATCGCCCAGTTTGACAATGACCGAAAATTGCGGGGCTGGATGCAGCTCCAGAAAATTCTTGATCCGCTCCATTTGCTGGTTATCGAAGATGGATAAAATTTTCAGCCGCCGCAGGGCGCCGACAGAAACCTTTTCCATGTCGCTGGACACGGGCGCCGATGGCCCGGCTGGCGCCTGGCGATTCAGAGCATTGAATACGGCCTGCAACTCGGGAAAACTGGCCGCTTTCAACCACACATCCCGCTGGCAGTGATACACCCAGGTCTGCCGGGTGATTCGCTCCTCATCAATCCATTGGGTCAAAGTATCCAGATCGGCAGGACCATAAATTATGCCATCCACCGCCCAGATCTTATAAGTCGCATTTTTCTCATGCTCAGACATAATCCAGCTAGTTATCGCAAATTGCGGACAAAAGGAAGTCAAAAATGAGACTGCCATCGGCTGGAATGAGCGGCTTGGAACTGACGAAAGATCTTCACCGTCATAGAAAGTTCCCGTGTTTATCCAACCCCATGGGAGGCGATCGCCTGATTTTTACGAGTGGTCTGATAAACGATGCTGGCATGAATAAAAGGCCATGGCGGATCTTAAACAGGCTGTCTCAGGGTATTTATAGCTGAAAAGGGCTGGAAAACAGAATCTGAACCTATGAATCGTAAAAAAATCTGGATCGGGGGCATCTTTCTTGCATTGACGGCTCTGGCCATTATCTGGCTGTATGATCCTGCCCTGCCCCCCGGCTCGGACGCAGACTTGGCCTATACCCGGCCCGAAGTTCCCCGCAGCCAAAACAGTTTTTACTTATTGGACGCCGCGGTCGCCCAGTTGGACTGGCCCCAGGAATTCGGGAAATTCGGCGGCAAAGAAATTTACGACCATTTCTCATTGGCGACGAATGGAAACGTAAAAATACCCAACGAAACCAACCAATCCCCTTCCGCCATCATCGCCCTCATCCTTCAGCGAAACACCAACGTTGTGCCCACCTTGGACATGGCATTGGCAACCACCAACCTCCTCGTGCCGGAACCCCAATCGATGATTGATGATTTCAATTACCTGCCGGATTGGAAAAAATTGGCGCAGTTCCAACTGGTGCGGACCCTGGGTTTCTTCCGCGGCGGCTACGAACCGGAAGCTTTCCAGGCAGCGCTTCGCCTGGTGGCCTTGGGGCACCGCATGCAAGACAGCGGTGGGCCTATGCTTCATTATCTGGTGGGCTCAGCCATAAAAACCATGGGTCTTAGGCCGGTCCGGACCATGGCGCGGCAAACTCGCTTGTCTTCAGCGGACCTGCGGGAATACTTGAGGCAATTAGATGCCTTCCCCGCCAACCGCGCGGGTTTCACCAACGCCATGAAAAATGAATACCGGTTTGCCATCGAAATGATGAAAAGCATGCGCTCCGGTAGCCTTGGCGGCACCAATTCGGGTCTGCCGCCGATTTTGCCATCTGCCGCCAAACTTTTCATCAAGGAAGGAAAATGCCGGGTTCTCTTCTCCGAAAAATGCCGCGCCATCCTGGCGGCCAGCACTCTTTCTTATGCCGGGATGGTTGCCCGCAAGCCGCCGGGCAAGCCGCCGGGCAAACTGGACATGGTGCATATGGTTTTGCGCGGCAATCCCGTCGGCGAAATACTGGCCAGCCAGATCAGCTGGGACAACCTCCAAAGCAAATTGCCTTTCGATGACGTTCAACTCCAAGGCACCCGCACCGTCCTGGCCCTGAAATGTTTCCAACTCGACCATAACCGGCTGCCGAACGCGTTGAGCGAATTAGTCCCTCAGTATTTCCCCTCCGTTCCCGAAGATGCCTTTGACGGAAAACCGCTGCGTTTCCTGCCCGAAAAGAAACTGCTTTATTCCATCGGCACTGATTTGAAGGACTCCCAAGGCCAGGAATGGGATGCCAAAAAAAACAAATTGGATATCCCCTTCCCCCTCGAATGATGCCGCTTCGATAACCGGTCATTCGCCTCCAAAAGCTGGATTGCGCTGGAGTCGTTCTTGAAGGTTGGATCGCGCGCCTACGGGGATCCATGCTTGGTATAGCTTTCGACCGCGGATTGGCCTGGCCATCCCGCAGCGAAAATTTTGAGCGGTTTGCCAGCCGGGACTCTTTTATCGATTCCTGCGATGGATCGTCTTTTTTTTTCCAATCTGGACCGCATGGGCCATTAAGGCTAGGATTTCCCCAGTAACGAGCATCAGAATAAAGATTATGGACTCCGCTATCAATCCCCGGCCCACCCCCAAGCCAATACCGCCCGCGGATTCCACCATTACCCTCGCTTCACTCCCCGACTGCGTGCGCAAAGTGCAGGAAGAAATCGCCAAAGTAGTCGTCGGCCAGGAAGCCATCGTGGAGGCGATGATCAGCGCCTTGCTGGCGCGGGGCCATTGCCTGCTGGTGGGAGTGCCCGGGCTGGCCAAGACCTTGCTGGTGCGCACCCTGGCCCGTACCCTGGAGCTGAATTATTCCCGCATTCAATTCACGCCCGATCTCATGCCCTCGGACATCACCGGCACCGAAATCCTCGAACAGGACGCGGTGACGGGCCACCGCAAGTTCGTCTTCACCCCCGGGCCGGTCTTCACCCAGATCCTGCTGGCCGATGAAATCAACCGTACCCCGCCGAAGACGCAGGCGGCCTTGCTGGAAGCCATGCAGGAAAAAACCGTCACGGTGGCCGGCAAGGCCTATGCCTTGGAGGAACCGTTCATGGTTTTGGCGACCCAGAATCCCATTGAGCAGGAAGGCACCTACCCGCTGCCGGAGGCCCAACTGGACCGTTTCCTGCTCCAATTCCTTCTCGATTATCCCAGCTTGGAGGATGAGTGCCGGCTGGTGGAGCAGCATTCTTTTACTCCGCTGGAAAAGGTAAAAACTGTGCTTGGCCGGGAGGAAGTATTGCGCTATCGGGAAGCCGTGGCGCTGATTCCGGCGGCCCCCAATGTCATCAACTACGCCGCGCGGCTGGTCCGGGCCACGCGTCCCGGCGATCCCGGGGCGTTGGACTACATCAAACGCTGGGTGCGCTGGGGGGCCAGCCCGCGCGCGAGCCAGTATTTGATCCTGGCCGGGCGCGCCCGGGCCGCCGTGCAGGGCCGTTTCAATGTTGCGTGCCAGGATGTGGCGGAACTGGCGCCGCTCGTGCTTCGGCATCGCATCATCCGCAGTTTCCAGGCGGATGCCGAAGCCAAATCCACCGATGATATCATTACCCGGCTGCTCCAGGATGTGCCCCGCTGAACGGGCCTGACGCCATGACCTTTTCCACCGTCATCCGCCGCTCCTTCTACGAGGAATTCGACCCGCGGGCCCTGGCCGCGCTGGAAGGGCTCGATTTCAAGGCGCGTTATGTGATGGAGGGATTCCTGACCGGCCTGCATGACAGCCCTTTCCACGGCTTTAGCGTGGAGTTCAGCGATTACCGCGATTACCAGCCAGGCGACGATCTGCGCCATCTCGATTGGCGGCGTTATGCGCGCAGCGACAAGCTGTACATCAAGCGCTACATGCAGGAAACCAACACGCGCTTCCATGTGGTTTGCGACATCAGCGCCTCCATGGCCTACCGCGGCTCCACGGCCTGGGGCTCGAAACTGGACGTGGCCCGCATCCTCGCGGCGGCGCTGACCTGGTTTTTGCTGAAACAAAATGACGCAGCCGGCATGATCACCCTGAACGGGGCGGAGGACATTCCCCGTTTTATCCGGCCGTCGCAAAGCGCCTCCCAATTTGGGATCATGCTGCGCCATTTGGAAAGCCTGCAGCCGGCGGGCGGCCCCCGGCTCGCGCAATTGCTGGCGCACACCATCCGGCTGGTCAACACCCGCAGCATCATCCTGTTCTTCTCGGATTTGCTCGAGCCAGCGGCGGAGATCGAACTGGCTTTCAAGCAGCTCCGTTTCGAGGGCCATGAATGCCTGGTTTTCCAGGTGCTGGACCGCGATGAAATGGAGTTCCCCTTTCAGGAGCCGCAGTTGTTCGAGGATCTGGAATCCGGGGCGCGCCGGGAAATCAGGCCGGACGCCGTGCGCGAGCGCTACCTGGCCCGGTTCAACGAATTCATGGTGCAGCACCGCCAATTGTTTCAGGGCCTGGCCATGCCGCATTGTGTGGTGCGCACGGATGATAATCCATGGCGGGCGCTGGCCATGTTCCTGGCGGAGCGCAAGAAGCTGAAATGAACCTCTCCTTCCTCAATCCCTGGCTGTGGCTGGGCGCCCTGGCAGCGGGCGCCCCGCTTTGGCTGCACCTGCGGCGCAAGTCGGAAAGCCGGGTGCATCGCTTTTCCGCGCTCAGATTCCTGGATGACTCGCCCCATCCCCGCCAGGGTCCCCGGCGGCTGCAGGATTTCTGGCTGTTTCTGCTCCGTGTTCTGGCGGTGGTTTTGCTGGCCGGAGCCTTCTCCTGGCCGTACATCCGCGAACCGGAGCGCATGGTGATCCAGGAAAGCCGCGTTTATATCCTCGACAACACCCTCAGCCACCAGGCAGGCGGCGGTTTCCTGCGCGATCGCGACCGCATCGCGGCGGAAGTGGCCAAAACGGGCTTGGACTCCCAGTCCGCAGTTATTGAATTGACCTCCCTGCCCAAGGTGGTGGTGGCGTTCGGCGAAGATCCAGACGCCGCCCGGCAGAAGATCCAGGCGCTGGCGCCCGCTTTTCAGCGCGGATCCTATTTGAGCGCGTTCCGCCAAGCCAGCACCCTCCTGGCGAATTCCTTGGGGAACCGGAAAAAAATCGTCTTCTGCGGTGACAGCCAGGAAAACCAATGGAACGAGCACACTGGTTCCCCCCCGTTCCTGGACAATGTGGAGGTCGCACTGCCCAAACTTGCCGCCACCAACGCGCCCAACTTATACCTCGGCGAGCCACGTTTGCAGCGGATTTTCCTGGGGGATAAGTCGCTGGTCAATTTCACCGTCAAGCTGGGCTATGCCGGCCAAGCCAGGACCGCCAAGGTGACCATTCGTTCTGGAACCCAGGCCATCACCAGCCGGGAGGTTCCCTTGGAACAAACCCCCGGCAGCCTCGTGCTGAACACCCAGTGGGAAGCGGACCCGGCGGCCTGGATCAAGGGGGAAGCCCTCGTGGAAGGCCTTCCCGACGCGCTGGCGGAAGACAACCGGGTGAATTTCTCCCTGCCGCCCATGCGCGAGGGCCGGGTGGCGTTGCTGGCCCAGTCCCAGTTTCTCAAACTGGCGCTCTCTCCGGACATCATGCGCGGCCAATGGGCCACTCGGCCTTTGGATCCCGGGAAGCTGGCGGAAGAGTTGGAGGCCGGCCAGGATGAAGAAGTGCTGGTTGTCGAGAGCGGTTACCTGCAATCCAGCGACGCACGCAAGTTGGTGTGGCGTTATTTGACAAACCAGCGTGGGGTGCTGCTGCTGGTCAACCGGGTTTCACCCGTCATTTCCGCCGCCCTGCGGGATTTGGGATTTGAAGTGGGGGCCGCCACTGGCCAGCAGGCCGAGCGGTTCAAGCATGCCTGGTTCAATCACCCCATATTTCACCCCTTTTTATCGCCGGATTTTGGGAATTTGCTGGAAGTCAAAGTAATCCAATACCATCCCCTGCAGGCCGCGGATGCCATGCCGCTTTTATTCTCCGAGTCCGGCCGGCCGTTATTTTTCCAAAGCTCCCAATATCCGGGCCGCTTGCTGGTCGCGGCGTTCGGCTTTGAGCGGGCGCAAACCACCTGGCCAACACACCTGACGTTCATCCCGTTTTTGGATCTTTGCCTGCAGCAGGCGCGGCCGGAAGACCCGTCCCCCGCGGATTACGAGCCGGGCGAAATAGCCACGGTGCGTTTGCCTCCGAATTCGCCTGTCCGCGAAGCGATCTTGCGCGACGGCCAACGGATATTGGCACGGATACCTGTGGCCCGGGCCCAGGCCCAAATCCCGCTGCCCGTCCGCCCAGGCCTGTAT
Source organism: uncultured Verrucomicrobiota bacterium (assembly GCA_964409245.1). Taxonomy (GTDB): domain Bacteria; phylum Verrucomicrobiota; class Verrucomicrobiia; order Limisphaerales; family UBA1319; genus CAIMWS01. Next base: position 44,527 of record CAYPCQ010000003.1, on the reverse strand, counting down.
GACCTGACGTATGACGATCAACCCGCGCTCGAAAAGGTATTCAATGTGAATCCGCCTCCCAAAGAGTCGCTGTTGAGCTATCTCATTTCACCGGCGACGTTCAAGTCGTGGCAACTGGGGGTCAAAACCGAAACCCCAAAACCACTGTCGGCGGCGGTTAAGATGAGCCACACCGCCATTTGGCGGCAGCAAATCTGGTGGTGGCTGGCTGTCGCGGGGCTCGGCGCCTTGTTGCTGGAGAGTCTTTGGACAGCCGCCAGGAGGTCCGCCGCATGATTAATTTAGTGGAACGTAATTTTCAGCAGGTGCAAAACCGCCAGCGCTGGCTGGCAGTTATCCAGCACACCGGCACTTTAGGCGCCATCCTGGCGCTCCTCTATTTACTGCTGGGCGCCGCCATGCTCAAAGGCTGGATCGAGGAGCCGGCACCCACCCGGTGGGTGGTATTCCTTGTGGCCTGTCTCGCCACCATTGTCTGGGCTGGCTTCACCGCCGTAGTGGTCCATCTTAATTCCGAGCGCCGCTGGCTGGCCAGCACCTTGGAGCAAGGCCATCCAGAGCTGTTGGACCGGGTCAACACCCTGGTGGCCTTGGAGGATGATCGTGGCAAACGGGCCATCGCCCCTTTTTATCGCTGCATCCTCAACCAGGCGCAATCCGTCCTGCTCAGGCGTTCCCTCGTCATTTCCCTTTCGGCACGGCGCGCGCTCCTTCACTTGGGGGTTTGCATCCTGGCCATCGAAGCCGCGGTTTGGTTCTACCAGCGTTACGATCCCTGGCAGCGGCTCCAGGAAACTTACGCCGCCCGCCACCCGGCGCCCACCTCCACCGCCACCAACCAACCGGCTGACAGCCAAACTTTGGAATTAGCCGCCCCGGCTAAAACCAACCAGGTGGACCGCCCGTGGGGTGAGGTTCGCATCACTGAACCCGGCCGCGATTTGGAGGCAACCAAAGTGGAGGTGGTGCCCCTGCAAATCGAAGCCGCCGCCAGCCAGGACCTGGCCCAAGTGGCCTGGCTCTTTTCGGTCAATGGCAGCCCGGAGAAAAGGCAGGAATTGCCACCATCCCAGGAGCCGCGTTATGCCGTTTACCACCCCACCCTTTTCCTGGATGAACTGAAGCTGTCCGACTGGGACGTGGTTTCTTATTATGCCGAGGCCTCCACCCGGAACTCCAACAGTTTCGCTTCCGAAATTTATTTTCTGGAAGTCCACCCTTTCCGGGAAGACCTCCCGAAAATGGCGGACGGCCTAACCAGTTCAACTCCGCCCTGGCTCGGCGAACTGGCATCCCTCATCAACCAACAACAACAGGTCATCCGCCAAACCCACCAACTCCTCCAGCAACCGCCCGGCTCTTTCGAAAAATTGAACCAGGACCGAAACCAGATTGCCCATAACGAGGCGGACCTGGCGAAAGCAGTGGCACATTTAAAAGCCCAAATGGCCATCGCCCTGGAGAACGAATCACTGGCTGAAACCTCCGAACACTTGTCCAAAGCCGCAGCAGCGGTGAAAAACGCCTCGGAATTGGTTCGCTATAGCGGAATTTCCGACGGCTTGAAACAGGAAAAAACCGGCTTGGCGGAGCTGGTCGCTGCCCGCCGGAAAAGCCAGGCTTTGGCTGGAATACCACCCCCGGAATTGGCCGGCCACGAGGACAATCCCGCCTCCACCGCCAGGAATCGCACCCTCCTGAAAGATATTTCGGAGTTTCGAAACGAGGAAAAAGCGGTGCAGGATTTTCTGCAAAAGCTGACCCAACAACAGAAGACTTTGGCCCTGCGTTCAGCCCCCCGCATGGTGTCAACCAACAGCCAGAATTTGAGCCGGGAGGAAGGGAATATCCGGCAGTCCTTGGCCGATTTTCAGGGCCAGCATCCCGCAATTTTCAAGCCCGCGGAAAAGGAGCTGGAAGCCGCTGACCGAAGCCTTGAGCAATGCACCCAGGCGCTCGCAAAAAAGGCCCCCACCGCCCTGAGCCAGGCCAATGCCGCAACCGGTGATTTGGATAAATTGTCCAACGCCATCCAGCAACACAGCCAGAGCCAGCGATTGGCGGACGCCTACCGGCTTGAAAAAATGCTGGAGCAGCAGGCCGCTCGCTTTGGCCAGTGCCGGAATTCCGGCGCTCCCGGCTCCCCCTCGCAGTCAGAAATGCGCCAGGCGGCCGCCAGCACCCGCGAGACCCTCAACCAGCTTCAGCAACTGGCCGGCCAGCAGCCATTGAGCGAGGCCTTCGGGCCGCCACTGCGCGAAGCACTGGGCGAAAAGCCGCGGGCAGCGCTCGAGGAAAAATTGAGCCAGGTCGAAAAAGCGGTTTCGCCGGGAGCCCGCCAGGAACCGGCGGGCCAAGTCCAGCAAGGGCTGCTGAAGGTTTGCGAGGCTTTCGAGCAAAGCCTGCCCAAAGCGATGCGGATCGCCAAGGATGCCGCCCAATCCCAGCCCAGCCAGGCGGACGGCTTGCAGCAGGGCCTCGCCCAACTGGGCAGCCTGCTGCGGCAGTTGGAAAGCCAGCGCCCCGTCTCTCCGGAGGACCGGGAAAAGCAGCGTCGGGAGGCCTATTTCAACCTGCAAAACGCCTTGCGCGCACTGGCTCCCGCCCAGCCCACCGCCGTGGTTCTGTCCCGGGAACTCGACCAGGATCTGAAATCCGGGGAGAAAGCCTTCGATGCCGAAGTGCTGAAACGCCTGATGGCGGCGCTGGAAAAATTCAACCGCGAGCTGCGCGCGGAACCCGAAAACCGGGCCGTGAAACCCGAGGTCACCGGGCTTGAAGCCGGCCGGATGCCGGCGGCTTACCGGGGCCGGGTGGAGAAATACTTCCAGAAATTATCGGAGAAATGAGCACCCTGGTGTTTGATTTTCCCCTGGGCTGGCAAATCGGTTTGCCATTGGTTGCGCTGGTGCTGGGCCTGGCGGCCTGGCTGCCCATGCGGCGTGGCGTGCCCAAGGGACGGGTGGCCATCCAAACCGGGCTGCGCCTGGCCGCGCTGCTGGCGCTGGTGTTCCTGGCCGCCAAACCCATGTGGGTGACCACCGAACGCAAGCCCCCCGGGCAGCGCCCGGTGCTTTTGCTGATGGATCGCAGCGAAAGCATGTCCCTCAAAGAAAACGACCGCACCCGTTATCGGCAGGCTTATGATTTGCTCCGCGACCATCTGCTGCCGGCGTTCAAGGCGGACCACACGCCCGTGCGTGCCTGGCTGTTCGCCGAGGAGGCCACCCAGGCTGATGGCCCCAAGCTCGGCGCCGCCGAGCCCACCGGCAAGCGCACCAATTTGGGGGGCGCCCTCGCGCGCGTCCTCGCCGCGGATCCCAATCCACCGCTGGCCGTCGTCGCGTTAACCGACGGCATCGCCAATGAAAACGGCGAAAATGCGCGCGGACTGGCCGCTTTGGTGGAAAGCCGCACCCCTTTTATTGGGATCGGTTTGGGCAGCGATGCCGGCGCCCGCCTGTTCGCGCTGCGCAGTGTGGATGCTCCGCCAGTGGTGGCCACCAACACCATTTTCCGGGTCGCCGCCCAGCTCGAAATGGTCAACTGCGAGGAGTTGGAGCCACTGGACTTGTCGCTGATGCGTGATGGCCGGATGGTGCAGCGGAAGAAAGTGGCGCCCGGCTCCGGCTCTCGTTACTGGCAGGAAAGCTTTGAAGTCACTGAAAGCCTCGAGGGCCTCCACCGCTATTCCATCCAATTCCTGCCGCCCGCTGCGCCCGGCCTGCAATGCTTGAATAGCCAGGGCTCGGCTTCGGTTCAGGTCGCCAGCGAAAAGGAACTGCGCGTGCTGTATGTGCAAGGAGCGCTCACCTGGGAATACAAGTTCATAGGCCTGGCGCTCAAAGGCGATCCGGCGATCAAAATCACCGGCCTGACCCGCACCTCCAAACAGTCCATTTTCCGTCAGAACATCGAAACGGACGGCGAACTCAAACTCGGCTTTCCCGTCTCCACGGAAGAGATCGCCCCGTTCCGGGTCATCGTGCTCTCCAATTTGACACCGTTGGATTTCACCCCCGCCCAGCAGGAATTGCTGGCGCATTTCTGCGGCGGCCTGGGGGGCGGTGTCCTGATGATCGGCGGGCCCGCCACTTTTAATTCCACCTGGCGCGGCACCCGCTTGGAACAACTTTTGCCGGTGACTTTCCCGGCCAATTCAGAAGCGTTGGGGCTCGACCGCCCGTTCCGCGTGCAACTGACCGAAGAAGCACTCCAGCATCCCCTGTTCCGGGTCGCCAGCGACCGCTCCACGGCGGCAGCCTGGTCCCAGCTGCCTTTATTTGCCCAATACGGCCGCGTGGATTCGCTCAAACCGGGCGCGCAAGTGTGGCTGGAGCACCCCGAAGACCGCGGCCCCTCTGGCAAGCGGATCCTGATGGCCTCCCAGCGCTACGGCGCGGGCATTTCCGCCGTGATCGCCGTCCAAAATCTCTGGCGCTGGCGCCTGGCCAGGGATTCCGATGTCCAGCAATACGACCGCTTTTGGCGCCAATTATTCCGGTTCGTTGGTGAGCCCGTGCGCCAGGACATAATGATCAGCCTCGCGGACCAGGACCTGCGCCCCAACACGGACATCCAGGTAGCGCTGGAACGGCGAGTCAAAGCTTTGGACACCCCAGGCTTGCCAGCCGGGTTCCGCTTTCAGGTTGAGGACGAAAGAAAAGCAGTGGTGGCCAGCCAGGCACTGGAATTGCCGCCCGGCCGGCTGGTTGCGTCCAGCTTCCACCCGGCCGCCGAGGGTTTGTATACGCTCAAATTACTGGACGCCAATCAGGCCGTGGTGGCCTCCCGCACGGTGGATATTCGCGACCTTCATCCCGAGCTGCAGGAAACCGGCCGGAACATGGAAATCCTGGCCCAATGGGCCCACGCCAGTGGGGGGCTGGCGGTGAAAGCGGAGGAGTGTGGCAATCCCGCCGCACTCGTGGCCCAAATCAAAGCCAGAGTGGAACAGGTCCGCCGCACCCATCCAGTGCGTGAACCGATTGGCGTCAATGCGTGGGTGATGCTGGCCGTGCTGGGATCCCTGGGCACGGAATGGTGTGTTCGGAAAAAATGGAACCTATCCTGAAATTCCCGGAACTATGAGAATCTGCCTTCCATCCTCACCCCGGTTATTGGCCGGCCGGGTTTGCGCCGTCCTGGCGATCGCGTTGCTGCTGGCGCCTGGCGCGCAGGACAATGCCGATCCTTCCACCACCTTCTTCATGGGCCGCATCCGCTACAGCCAGAACGACGGCAACGACTGCGGCGGCGTGGGCCAGGAGCTGATGAAGCTCGTTTCCCAGGCTTCCACGATCAAAGTGCAGCAGGAAAAGCGCCTCCGCTTCACCGATCCGGAGTTATACGAAACACCCTTCCTGTTCATGAATGGACACAACGACTTCGTCCTCAACGCCGAAGAATTGGAGGCCTTGCGCCGTTATTTTTCGCGCGGAGGCTTTCTCCTGGCCTCCGGCTGCTGCACCAATCCGGGATTCCCCAAGGCATGCCGCCGGGAATTCGCCCGGCTGTTCACCAATGAACAGGTGGTTTCCTTCCCCTACGACCATCCCATCTATCGCGCCTTTTCTGTGGTCACCACCGTGAGCTGCCTCCACGAGAAAAAGGACATCCACCTCGAGGGATTATTTTACCAGGGAAACCTGGTGATGGTGCTTTGCGAGGAAGGCCTGTGCTGCGCCTTCAGCATGGAAAACCGCTGCAATGTGGGCAAAGGGGTCAGCCCCGAGGACGGCAAAAAACTCGCGCTGAACATAGCCGTGTATGCCTTGACCCATTAGCATTATACACCTATGTAAACTTTTGACGCAGTCTCTATCCATCAGCGCAAATAGAGCCGGCTATCTGCGGCTCCATCCGATCCGGAAAACGGGCTGCTTTCGCGTTATTGCGCTTCCTTGCCACACGCCGCCAAACCTGAAACGCCGGCCGAGGCGGCGGTCAAATTGGCCGGGAGCGGATAAACCAAACGCATGGATCATCATTTGCCAGGGGATGCGGCTGGCAGCTGTCTGACGCGGAGGCGCCAGTAACATCCCTTGGTTTCGGTGGCAAAGGAATAAGCCAGCAGACTGGCATGCTCCGACTCCTCCAGCACCGCGGCGGGAGCGCTGGCGGTGGACCAGTGGACCAGGTCGGTGGAGGTCTGTAGTTCAAACAGGACATCCGGACGGTTTTTCATGGCGGGGAACACCCAGTTGACCTGGCCCAGCCCATCCTCGCCCCGATCCGGCCAGACAAACCAGGGGGAAGCATCAGCCTGCAAGGGATCCAGCCCAAAGGCGTATTCCACAATATTGGCCAAACCATCGCCATCCGGATCATCCCCGGCGGCGCCGGGTGGGGTTGGCGACGGCTGCCCCAGCCGCTGGCAAAGCCATTCATCGAACGTGGCAGCCACCCGGCCAACCAACCGGATGGGGCTGGCATATTCCTGGGCGATGGAGGAGCCGCCGGAACCGGCCGGCTCAACGGCCACCGCCCGGATGAAGCGGCCAGCCAATTCAGGTGCCACGGGAACCACCCAGCCCCCGCCGGGCGGCAGGATCTGGTCGGCCGCGGCCGCCGGGGGTTCCCACGGGTGGGCGCCCAGCCACAGGTCGTTCCCGCAGACTTCCCAGCGGAGGCGCGCGCCGGCGCGGGCGAGGCCGCCTGCGGGGAAGGCCACCAAATTACCGCCGATTTCCGCGGCGCCACCCAGCAGCAGGCGGGAGCCGGCCGGCTGAGCCGCGACCGGAGCGGGCCGGGGGGGCCGGCCGGCAGCGGATACCACCACGGTCACCGTATCGGTGTTGGTGGACACCTGGCCATTGGCCACCGCCAGGTATTCGACCGAAGCGGCGCCGGCCTGGTTGGTCCGCAGCAGCAAGGACAAGTATTGGGCGGCTTGATTGGTCACCACCGCCAGGCCACCCGCCGTTTCGTTCTGCAGCACATCGTCGGGATCGCGCACATCCACCACAAAGCAGGTGACCGGATCGCCATCGGGATCCACAAACCGGCCTTCCAGCTTCACCAGCAGGGGGGTGGCGCCGAGTTGGGCCACCGCCGCCAGGCTCAGGTTGGTGGAACCCGCGGGGGCCACCAGCAACGGCGGATGATCCACCGGGGTGACAGTCAGCACAAGTTCCTTGACCGTGGTGTCCACGCCTCCGCGCAAGGCGTCCACGCCGCCGTCATCCTGGACTTTGACGCTCAACCGGGCCTGCCCGGACCGGCCGGGATTCAGGGGCAGCGTCACGGCTGCCTGGCTGGCCTTGAGGTCCAGGCTGACCACCGGCAGCCCCGCCAGCAGATCGGAGGGCTGGCTGGTGGCGATGGCCACCTCCACCTTTTTGATGGCCTGCGATCCGGCCTCCCGCGGCCCCACATTGAGACCGGTGATGTTAAAGGCCGCGTGGGAGGCGCCCTGGGCCAGGCGCAAGGTGGCGGGCAGGCTGAAAGCGGGCGGGTCATTCACCGGGTCCACGATGATGGTCAGCGTGTCGTCATTGGTCGAGAAGATGCCGCCGGCCAGCGCCCGGCAGGATATCGTGGCGGTCCCGAATGCGTCGGCCCGCAGCCGGGCCTGGAGCGCCGGAGCGGAGCCATTGAGCAAAACTACACCGCCCGGCGCCTCATCGGCGAGGATGTCATCCGGATCGGTGACGGAAGTGATGGAAAGGGCTGGCGGCTCGCCGAACTGGGATTTGAAAACGCCCGCCAGGCTCACCGCCAGCAGATTGGTGGAATCCTCGGAGATCCGCCGCGCGCCGATGGGCGCCACTAATTCGGGTGCCTGGCGGGCGATGTTCACCGCCACGGAAAACTGCACCGAGGCGGAATCGGCCCCCCCATCGGCCGTGCCGCCGTTGTCGCGCAGGGTGAGCTTGATCAGCGCCCTGCCCGCCAGGGCATTGGCCGACACCGCCAGGCGCAGCAGGCCGCTGGCCTGCCCCGCCACATAATCGAGTCCGGCCACCCGCAGCAGCCCGGCGGGATCCTGCGACACCACCTCAGCCGTGAGATTGGTGACCATCTGCCCGGATTCCGCAGCGGGCCCGGGCCGGATTCCCGCCAGGGGGATCGCGAGCCATGGCGCCAGGTTGGTGACCACCACCGCAGCGGGCGCCTCCAGGCGCGGCGGATCATTCACCGGCCGGACCAAAAAATGCACCGTGGCGGAATCCGCGGAAGGCAAGCCGCCAGCCACCGCCTGGACCCACAAGTCCGCCTCGCCGCTGGCCTCGGCGCCGAAGCCTACGACCAGGCTTTCCGGGTTGAGCGGATCCACATAAACCAGGTTCGTGGCGAGCAGGCCGCCGGCATCCTGGACGCGCACGATCCGCAAAGCGAGCGGTTCGCCTTCGGGATCGATGAACAGGCCGCGCAGGTCCAGGCGCGTCATGCCCCCGACCGCGGCGAACTGGTCCTCCAGGCAGGCAAAGACGATCCGGTTGGTCACGGCCTTCGGCAATTGATCCATGTTCACGGCTGTGAATTTGAATTGGCGCTCGAAGGCGTTGGTCCGCTCCGCCGAAACCGCCCCATTATCCGTGACCCGCACCGCCAGGATGGCGCTGCCGGCGCGGCCCGCGGTGGGGACCAGGGCCAGCGCCGCGGCGGCCGGGTCCGCGCCGCGGGTGACCACGGCTTGGGAGATCAGGTCCGGGGGTGAAGCGGAAACCACCCGGGCCTCGATATGGGTGATGGCCGAAGCGCCGGAGGCGGCCGCTCCGGGCCGCAAACCGGAAAGCTTGATATCCGGCACAGGCTGCGATTCCAGGACGGACAAATTGGCGACCGCATTGAAGGATGGCGCGCCTTTGGGCGGCGTCACTTCCACCGTCAGCGTGGACCCGTTGGTGGAGAAGGCGCCGTTCGCCAGGGCCACCAGGTCCAATTCCAGGATGCCGAACACGTTGGTTTGCAAGCGCAGCCGCAATGCCTCGGGTGAGTCCGCGGTGGCCGGCTCAATCCGGATGGCATCCGGCCGGGCTTCGTCGAGTACGCCATCCCGGTTCCTCCGGGCCTGCACCACCAACGTGACCGGGTCGCCATCCGGGTCGGCAAAAAGCCCGGTAAGCGGGATTTTCGGCCAGTAGGCCCACGCCTCCAAGCTGTCCGAAGCCCAGGAAATGCTCCACTTTTCCCGCCCCGCCACAACGGTGGGGGGCTGGTCCACCGCCGTCACCTTGACCGCGAAAACCACGCTCGCAGTGTCCTGGCCGCCATTGGCGGTCCCGCCATCGTCCCGGACAGCCACTTCGACGTAGGCCACTCCGTTCTGATTGGGGCGGGATTCAAGGCGCAGAACCGCCCGGTCTTCCCCGGGCGTGAAAACCACGGTGATATTGGTCTCCAGCAGCCGCGCCGACGCGGCATCGGCCAGGCTGGCCACGACGTTGGTGATCCGCTGCGTCCGCTCGGCGGGATCCCCCTCCGGCCCGGCCGGCCCCAATTTCACCACCACCTCCGGAATGGGTGTGTTTTCGGGGACGGTGATGTCCGGCGGCCTTTCGACGGCGGGCGGATCGTTCACGGGCAGCACCACGGCCGTGATGTGCGCAGCGTTGGTGGAGAGCAGGCCCGCCGCCATGGCCCGCACGTCGAATTCGGCGGCGCCATTGCGGTCGGGCCGGAACTGGCAGCGCAGGTATTCGCCCTGGCCCGGCCCGGCGCGCGGCAGTCCGGCCTCGCGGTCGAGCGTGCCGTCCGGATCCCGGATCGACTGGGCATCGACGATCAGCTCCACCGGGTTGCCCTGGGGATCGATGAACAGCCCGCGCAAATCCAGGCTGCCCACCTGGTTTGCGGGGGCGAATTGGTCCTCCAGCACCCGCACGGTTTGGGCGGCTCTGAACCGTTCCGGAGGTTCGCCGCCGCCCACCACCTGGATGCGGAAGTCGCGGGATGATTGCAGGGTGCCATCGCTGACCGTCACGCGCAAAGCAGCCACGCCCTTGGCGCCATCCAGCACAGCATAGCGCAGGGTGGCGATGGAGTTTGATCCTTGATGGTCCACCACCACCTCCTGGATCAGGCCGGGGACCGGGTTGGTAAGCACCACGGCGGTCACGGTCACAGGTTGGCCCATTTCATTGATGCCGCCCGAAATGCCGGTCAGTTCGAGCGCATGGGCGCCGCTGTTCATGGGGACGGTCTGGCGCGGGATGGGATCCAGGGTGGGCCGGTCATTCACCGGTGTCACCTCTATGTTGACGGTGTGCGTCCGCGCGGAGGCCAGCCGGCGGGCCACCGCCCGCACCTGGACCACCGCCCGCCCGCTGGTATGCGGATTGAACGCCAGCTCCAGGTATTCCGGGGCGTTGGGCAGAAACCGGACCGGAATGTCCTGCAGGATGCCGTCCAGGTTGTCGATGGACTCGGCCAGCAGCGTGACGGGGGCGCCTTCCGGATCCGCGAACACCCCGGTGAGGCAAAAGGTCTGCACGGGATTGGTGGCCAGCCCGCTTTCATCGTATTTCAGGAAACTGGCCGCTTTCACGAGCCGCGGCGGCTGGTCGGCTGCCTTGACGGTCACCGAGAAATCCCGGGCCGCCAGGTCCAGGCCGCCATGGGCGGCGCCGCCATCGTCGCGCGCCTCCAGGCGGATGGTGGCGGCCCCGGAGCGGTTCGTGGCCGCGGACAACAGGATCTGGCCGGCCGTGCTGCCGGGGTTGAACCGCACCGGGGAAAGGATGCTCACCAGGCCGTTCGTCGTTTCGGACAAGACCCGGGCGGCCAGGTTGGTGATCTGCTGCAAAGCCTCCCGCGGCCCGGGATTGAGATCCAGGATGTTCACCACATTGGAGACGCTCCCCGACTCCACCGTGAGCGGCAGTGGGGCCGCGAAGGTGGGCGGGTCGTTGACCGCCAGCACCCGCACCCGGAAAATACCGCTGGCCTCGGACACCTCGGCCCCCGCCCGGGCGCCCAGGGCGATGTCCGCCACGCCATTGGCATCCGCGTTGAACTTCAGCCGCAAACGCTCCGGCAGGGCCGGGTCGATGGAAACCCCGGCCGGATCCAGCAGATCCCCCGGGTCGCTGATCTCCCGGATCTCCAGCTGCACCGGCCGGCCGGCTGGATCCTTGAACAAGCCGGCCAGATCCACTGCGGTGGTGCCGCCCGCCAGGGCGAATTGGTCCTCGAGGAATTCCCGGACGGGCGGCGGGCCGGCCAGGACGGGCCGGGTATCCACCGGAGTGACCAGCACCAGGAAATCGAAGCTGGCGGCGTTCGTGCCGCCCTGGCTGCTGCCGCCGTCATCCGCCAGGGTCACCCGCAGGATCGCCTGGCCAGCCAGGTATTCGCCGGCATGGTATTTCAGCACCGCATTGGTGCCGCCGGCCAGGCGCGCCTCGTCGATCACGATCAAGCCCGGCACGGTCTGGCCCACGATTTGGGCGGCAAGGTTCGTGATGGCCTGCCCGCTCTCGTTGGGCGGGCCGGGCCGGATGCCGCGGACGGTGACCTGCCGCTGGATGCTGGCGGGGCCTTGCGGGATGGCCTGGTCGGGGATGGGATCGGCCTGCGGGGGATCGTTGACGGGCAGGACCACCACCGTGAGCATGGCGGAAGCGCCGCTGAGCAGCCCGTTGGCAAAACCGCGCAGCCGGATCTGCGCCGTGCCGAAGGCGTCCGCGTTGAACGTGAGCTGCACGGTTTGCGGGGCGGCGGGCGGCACCCGCACGCCGCCGGGCTGCTCATTCGCCAGCACCTCGTTGGGATCGGTGATTTCGCCCAGCACCAACTCCGGCGGCAGCGCCGGGTTTTCGGGGTTTTCGAACAGGTTGGTGATCGCCACCACGGTGACCCCCCCGGCGGCGGCGAACTGGTCCTCGGTGAAGGTCAGCGCCAGGTTCGTGGCCAGCAGCCGCGGCGGGTGGGCCACCGGATCCACCAGGATTTCAAATTCCCGGGAAAAGGAATCATCCCCGCCGTCCGTGGCGCCGCCGTCATCGCGCAGGGTGACCCGGATGCGCGCCGTTCCGCTCTGGCTGGCGCCGGCGGTGAACCGCAGCCAGGTGGCGGGCGGAATGGGATTCGTGTTCAGCAGGGAGGAATCCACCTCCAGCCTAGCGATCAGGTTGGAGGACGATTGCTCCAGGATCGTGGCGCTGAAAGCCTGGAAGCGCTGCCCGGCCTCGTTGGCCGGCCCCGTCTTCAGGCCGGTGATGGCGACGGTTTGGGGGCCGGAGTCCTCGTCCACCCGCTGGCGGACAATCGGATCGAAGCCTGGCGGATCGTTCACCGGGGCCACCTCCACGGCGAAGGTGAAATAATCCTCCTGCAGGCCATCGGCGCCGCGCAGCGTGAGCTCGCTGCGCCCGAACTGGTCGGCCGCGGGCCGCAGCACGAGCACATTGGGCGCATTGGTGAACCAGGCGCTCACCAGCGCGCTGTTGGTGTTGCCGAACAGGGTGACCGCCACCGAATCCCCATCCGGGTCGGCGAACAGGCCGCTCACATCGACACGGGTGGCGCCGGAATCCTCCAGCAGCCGGAGCGTCGGGCGCCGGGCGCCGGTGAGCGGCGCGCCCGCGAAGGCCGGCGGCAGGTTGGTGGCCAGGCGGGGAGCGTGGTTCACGTGGCTGATGTGCGCGTTGAAATAGTTCGTCGTCCGGCCGCCCCGCCGGTCGCCCACCGACACTGAGAGGATCGCCGTGCCGCCGGCCGGCAAGACATTGGGCTTGAACCAGAGCTGGGCCGTGCCCGCCGCCAGGTCCAGATTGGTGATCAGCATCTGGCTCGCGGGAATGGCGGCCGGATTGCTGGAGGTGAACCCGAAACTGCCGGGGTCCACCGCGTCGAATCCCGCTTCCAGCGGCCCCGGCCCCAGGCCGGTCAGCAGCACCCGGGTATAGGCGTAGGAATCGTCGGTCACCACCGTGCTGATCGGGTCCAGCGTGGGTGGATCGTTCACTTCCTGGATGGTCACTGGGAACGAGGTGGAGACCGATTTCGATTTGGCTGTGGCCGTGAGCGTGAGCGTGATTGGCTGGTCGGCCAGATTGGTTCCGCTGGTGATGGTGAACTGGTTTGGCCGGGGGGTCAGCACCAATTTGCCGCGCAAAAAAGTGGTTTTTGGGTCGTCTTCGCGGAACAGCTCCGCGGCCAGTTTCACCTGGCTGGCATCGGAGCTTTCCAGGGAAAGGATGTCGAAAGGGTCGCCATCCAAATCCCGGAACACATTTTCCAGCCGGATTGCCCGCGGCGGATCGTCCTCCTGCAATGCCACCGGCGGCAGGTTGGTGGCCAGCACCGGGCAGTGATCGACGGCTTTCACGGTCAGCTTGAACGGCTTTTCGGTGATTGCCGAGGCGCTGTCTTTCAGCACCACCTTGAGATCCGCGCTGCCATTCAGGTAGGGGCCGAGCCGGAAATAGACCGCGCTTTTGCCGCCGGCCACCGGGGCGGCGTGGTCGTAAACCACCAGGCCCGGTGGGTAATTGGCCACCACCACTGCGGAGACCGTCACCGTGTCATTCGGCTCGTTGGGCCCCCCATCGATGCCCGCGACCGCCACTTGGATCAGGCTGGTGGCCAGGGTATTCGGGTCCGGCTGTTCATCCACAGACTGATCCGCCAAGCCATCGCACCGGGGCGGATCGTTCACAGATTTGACCACGATCCGGATGGGGCCGATGTCCACCGCATTGGCCGCGCCATTGTCGGCGCCGCCCGAGTTGTGGATCCTGAAGCTCACCAGCGCTTCGCCATTTTGGTTTTCGGCGGGCTGGAACGATAATTTTGCGGTTTCCGAGTTGGCGCTGAGCGTCAAGCCAGGCGGGCTGGAGAACAATCCCGGGTTGCTGTTGCTTTTGGTTTCGGTGTCCAGCGTCTGCACCTCACCCCAGCCGCCCTTCCAGATGCCGCTCACCCATTGGTCGATCACCACCGCCCCGCAATCTTCGTTGGTCTCCACGGTGAGCAGGCCGTCAGTGGGATTGATCGTCGTGAGCCTGGGCAATCCCGCCGCCGGCTCAGGGCCGCCGTCCGGCCGCAAATAGGGCCGCAAGAATCGCGCCGGGATGGGATCCTCCACCACGCCATCCGGACGCTGCCATTTGACCTCGAGATGGTCGTCCCCTCCCGCCTCTTTCATGCAGGCCACCACGTAATAGTCCTGCCCGGCCTTCAGCTCGATCCCGGCGGATTGCTGGTTGGCCTCCTTGTCCCACTGGCGGGGGGTGGTCCAGCTATCCACGCTGGCGATCTTCCGCGAGTTGGCCGGCTGTTCATCGGTGCTCAGCGCCAGCTGGCTGGCGTCATCGCTGGCGATCCAAAACCGGTATTTCCCGGTGATGGGCGGCCGCAGATAGCCATCCAGCACCTGCCCGTAATTGTCGTAATAATTCCCCCCCAGGCTGTCCCGCACCCGGGTGTCGAAACCGCCCGGCAGCCAGCCCGTCCAATCCGGCTGGGTGTTCTTATAGGCGGCGGCGCTCCACAAATCGTTGCAGGTCCAGCCGGGCAGATTGTAGTACAGCCGCCGGCGCAGGGCGCCGCCCACCGGGCCGCGGGTGATCTCCGGCCGGTCGTTCACGTTCGTGATGTCGAGCCGGAACGTGAACGCGGTGGAAAGATTGCCAGGATCGGTGGCCTTCACCTTCAGATCCGCCTTGCCCCAGCTATCGGGGAAACCATAGGCCACCAGCTGGCTCTTTTGGACCCAGGCCCGGGCTATGGGACTCGATTCGGTTTTGTCGGGGAAAAAAATGCCGATTACCTCATAGGTTAGCGGATGGTCCGCCAGGCTGCCATCCGGATCCCAAAAATAGTCGTTCAGATTACGGGTAAAGTAGAAATGATCCTCGGGACCAGCGACTGTTTCGGACGGCCTTTTCAAACGGGGAGCGTCAGGCGCCGGTTCCACCGTGATGATGAATTGAGTGCTGGCCTCCTGGCTGATATCGTCCCGGGCCTTCACCGTGACCGTCACCGTCCCATTTGCATCCGGCTGGCTGGAGAATTCAAATTGGCTGCGGTTCAGTTTAGTGCAGCCCACGATTCCCTCCGGGCTTAAATCGATCGTATATGTCATTGGCTTCCCTTCCGGATCGCTGAAGAACCAATTGGCGCCCTCGAGATCCAATACCCATTTATTGGAGAAATCCTCTTTAAAAGACTGGCCGGGAATTGTTTTTAGGACCACCGGTAGTTCGTTCACATCCTCAACCCGGACTCCCACATCATAGGTGCAGGAGAGGCCCAAATTATCCGTGGCGCGGATCTTGATGTTATTAAACTGGTTTGTCTGTTCATAGTTGAACATGCTGCCCGCACCACCGCCCGGCACCGGTTTCCAGGCCGTTTCACCCGGCTGCAGCCATTGCAGCTTCATGGTCGCGTTGCCATAACGCTCGTAGCCGCGCATCAGGATCCGCACGACCTGGCCGGCTTTGAAATATAGATCCCTCGATTCATTGACGGCATCGCCATGGTCGGTGGGATTATTGATGACCGGCTCGTCATTAATCCACAGCGCCACCCCGTCGTCGGAAATAGTGCGGAAGCGGTACCAGCCATCCTTGGGGGCGGCGACCTGGCCGGTCCACTTGAATGAAAGGCAATCCGAAGGCGCCCAGGGCCACGGCGACCCGGAACCCCACGAGAAATCGATCACCGGATCCGTGCGCGTCCCAGACCGGCCGGAATCCTGATGGTTCCCCAGCCAATCCCCCCAATTCGGCCCCCAATTATACTCCCCCTTGAACCCCCCCCCCGCCCATAACTCGTTCCCCGAAATGGTGAGAAATCCGGTGGGATCATACAACAACTCGTATTTCAGAGCGGCGGGATCGCTGTCGGCCGAATTGCATGACAGGTTGCCGATTTTCACCGCGCCGAAGGTATTCTCCCGGATCGAGCATGGATTGAGGGTGATGTTCGGCTGCGGCCCACGCTGGTAAAAATAGCCCGCGTTGACATGGTAGTAGGTTTTATTGAAATGATTATTGTGCGCATTAAACCAGATCAAGGCCGGTTGCCAGAACGGCTCCACGTATAAAAACCGCTGCTCAAAGGGTTTGGCGAACACCTCCAGATACAAGGCAATCCGGTAGCTCTTGCCTGCTTCCATGGGAACCACCACCGGCGCCGAAGCGCCAACTGAATCCCCCCTGACCATCGGCACTTTTGTTTTCAGGTCGTCGAGGGTTGCCTCCATCCTCAAACGCACCAGGACGCTTTCGTTTTGGACCCACCAGTAATTCCAGCCCCATGGCATCCAGCCCCCATCCTCATACGAGATCGAAGTGGTGCCCAGGAAGAAGGCCGTCCCACCGGGCCAGCAATTAGTAATATCCGCTTCGGTTGTATGAAGCTGCAGCCATTCCGCACCATCCACCTCATTTCCGTCCAATGAAAAACCGGCGCTGGTGATGCCCCAATACACTTTGGCCGGCTGGACTGACGAATAAGATTGAGTGAAAATACCGCCGTCGGTTTTGCCCATGCCACCATCATGACCTTGAGGAAGGTTTGGTTCCTCGTATTTTGGGGAGCCGCTGTTCAAATACCATGGTGAATCCCCAGGCAAGCTATTCGTCGGCCCCTGCAAGGCGGCCTGCGCAGCGGGGGACTCCAGCAGGCCCGCCAGAGCGAGCGCGCCGGCCAGGCCCGGCGCCAGGCCGCGGCGGAGAAAACGGAAAAGGCTCATGTGGCTCCTCTCATGGTTGGCTGGCCTCCCCGGCCGCGGGCTAGAGGAGCAGCTTCAGCCGGAAAAACCGGGCTGCCCCGGCGGGTGGATATTGATAATAGTAATCCCATTTGTCGAAGAATTCGCCACGCGTATCGGTTTCGACCCTCACGAACCCCAGATCCTCCCACTGGCGGAGGTCGGCGGAGATCTGGGGGGCCACCCGGGCGGCTTCAACGCTGCGGCGGCGCTGGAAGCTCAGCTTGAGGAGCTGCTGGCCCCGGCTGTCCACGGCGGGCAGCACGGTGAAGGCGCGCTGGCGGTCGGGCCGCATGGGGTTGAGGCCCAGGGCAAACTCGAGGCAGTTCGGCTGGCCATCCCCATCGGGATCGGCGAGGCCGCCCCAGATGGCGGCCTCCCTGGCGGGGCTGGCGAGATCCTCCGCCGTGAAGTAATCGCCGCGCCACCCGGCGAGGGTGGCGGGCATGAGGCAATCGGCCAGGGCGTAGGGGAGGAACTGGATATCCGTATGGATGGCCGCGAGGTTGGTGGTGGCCAGGTTCACCCGGAGCAGCTCCTTCTCCATCTCCACGATGACCAGCTGGCCCTCCTTGTCCAGGGTGAATTCCTTGGGGATGGACGCGAAGGCGTTCCCCCGCAGGATCTGGGCCAGCCCGCCGGTCTTGCTGTCCAGCTGGAACAGGCCGCCGCGGGAAAGGACCAGGAGCCGGCCGTCGTCCAGCTCCAGGAGGTCGAAGGGATCCAGCAGCTGGCTGCTGTCGGTGAGCAGGATTTGCTGGCCGGTTTGGGGGTCGAGCCGGACCACCCGGGCGGCGTCGCCGAATAAATCGACCATGTCCAGCACCAGCAGCGAGCCGTCCAGGCCCTCGAAGACGTAGGAGACCATCTGCAGCAGGCCGCCCTGGCTGAGGGTCTCGAGGCGGCCCGCATCCAGGTCCATCCGCTTCACCCCCCCCGGCCCATCGGAAATGAGCAGGCGCTGGTTGCGGTCGATGGCCAGGCCGATCGGGAAGGAGAGGAGGCTGGCGCCCGAGGCCACGATCCGGGGCGCGCCGGTGGCGGTGTCGATGGCGCCGATGAAGGGATTCCCCTGGCCGCCGCCCGTGGCGTCGAGCGAGCCAGCAAAGAGCAGCTGGCCGCGGCGTTTGTCGTAAACCAGGGCCAGCGTGTTTTTCAGGTGGTCCCCCTGGAACAGCCGGGAGGTGTCGCCGTTGAGCGGATTGATCAAGTAGATGCCGTGGATGTCGTCGTCCGAGGAGAGCGGATCCGGGCCGGGCTCGCGCCCGGCGATCAGGATGTTGTCGCCATTGAGATCGCCCCGGATCGCCAGCTGGACCGCCTGGTAGGCGCTCTCGAACTGGCCGTCCGAGACGGACACGACGAACTGGTCCAGGCCGAACCGGCCGGCATCGGGCAGGTACTCGAACCGGCCGGTGTCCCGCTCGAAGGCTGTGAGCCGCCCGCGGGAGGGCGGGATGAGGACGCTGAAGGTGAGGGCCTGGGCCGGGAGGTCGGGATCCTGCACGGCGATGCGGTGCGCGCCGGTGAGAGCGCCATTCTCCTCCAGCTCGAACCGCTGGGCGGGGATGACGGGCGGATGGTTGGTGATGAGGATCCGGACCGTGCCCGCCTGGAGGGATGGCGCCTGGCCGTCGGACACCTGGAAGGTGAAGGCGTCCCAGCCGGCCTGGCCGGCGCGGGCGGTGTAGGTGAACGCGCCGGTGCGGGGATCGTCCAGGGCCGCCACCCCCTTGGCGGGCTGGGAAACGAGCTGGAACGTGAGCGCCTGGTAGGACTCCAGGCTGCGGGCCCGCAGGACGCCGTTGGTCCGGCCGCCCAGGGGGCAGCGCCAGTCCAGGCCCAGCGCCTCGGGGGGGGTGTTGGAATAGAGGATGCCGAGGGAAAACACGGTGTGGGAGCCATCGCGCGCCAGGGCGCCATCATAATCCTGCACGTTGAAGGGGATTCCCATCGAGGGTTCCGTGACGGGCGAAGGCGCCCGCCAGGCGAGCAGGCCGCGGTCGATATCCTCCTGGCTGAACCAGTCCCCCCCCTTGAGGAGGCGGTTGCCCAGGTAAAGCCCGCCGGACGGGAAGACCGCCTTGGGGTCATCGGGGAACAGGGTGTAGATGATTTCCACCGGGTCGGTGGTTTCGTCGTCCACGGTCCGCAGGTGGGCGGAATCGATCACCACGGTCTGGCCCGGCAGCACCACCACCGCCTGGTTGGCGGCCAGCCTGGGGGGGGTGTTTGGCTGGGCGGCCACCCGCGGCGCCAGCAGCAGGGTTATGATCACGGTTTCCGCGAGGGCGGAAGCGAAGGTTTTGGCCATTGGATTAATCATAGTTGAAAGTCACGCTGGCCGGATCCAGGTCAGGCAAGGCCAGGGTTGCGTGTGGGGCCATCCCGGTTTCCGCCAGCCGCTCCCGGCCGGGTTCCCACCGCCGCGGGGCGGCTTGGAGCAGCCGATGGCTGGGCGCCGCCCGGGAAAACTCCAGCATGCCGCCCGCCGGCGCCGCCCGCCGGCCCGGGCGCTCCCCAGCCGCCGCCACGGGTTCCACCAGGATGCCCCCGGCCGGGACGAAATCCCGCGGCGGCGCGGGGCTGGCCACCAGGCTGACCCGGAAGGCCACCCGCGTTTCATTCCAGCCGTTGGGATCGGCCGTGGGATCGTCATCCACCCGCAGCACCAGGTCGGTGGCGGCGCCCAAAGCGCCGCTGGCGGTGAACCGCAACACCCGGTCCAGGCCCGTGCCGGTGACGCTGAAGGTGGCGGGATTGACCACCTTGGGATCGCTGCTGCCCACCAGGGTGATGGCCACCTCCCTGGCGGCGCCGTCCCAGTCGTAAACCGCCACGGGCAGGGCCACGGCTTGGCCCGGTTTGGCCGCCAGGCCCGGCAGGGGGGTCAGCAGGACCGGCTCCCGGTTCGGGGCCGCCAGCGCCAGGCCGGCCTGGCCCATGAATCTGCCCAGCGCGGCGCCGTTGACCGCCAGGTCCGCCTCCTCCAAGGCGGTTTCCCGGGCCCCCAGCTTTTTCAAGGCATCCGCGGCGATGGTCTGGGTGAATTCCTTGAGCCGGGCCAGGGTGAAGCTCAATTTGTCCGCCGGACCCAGGCCAGCCTGGCGGGCATAGGCGTTGTGGGCGGCGATCACGGCGGCGCCATACGCGCCCAGCCGGGCGGCCGTGCCGCCGCTGTTGGTGGTGGCCGGCCGGTCCAGCAGCGCCGCATCCGCCAGCCGGAGGGCGGGATCGGCCTTGAGCAGGGCGGAGGCATCGGCCAGGATCGCCTGCACCACCGCCGGGTCGGTGAGATCGATCCAAGGCGCGCCCCCCACGATCCGCCGCTGCTGGGTGGCGGGATCGGGATCGGACAGTGTCCGGAAGTTCTCCACCGGCTGGGCGTCCAGCCTGGCCTTCAGGCTGGCGGCGCGCCGGGCCAGGGCGCTGAAAATGGCCCCCTGGGCTTTTTCGGTGGGGATGTTGCCGCTGGCGGCGCCCTGGAGCAGGGCGGCGCCTTCGGCCACCAGGTTGCCGATCTGGGTGGCGGCAGTGAGGATTTCCGTGTTGCGCCCATCGGCCTCGGCGGTGCGCGGATCGAAGGTGCCAATCTCCGTCCAGAGCGGCAGCCCGAACGACAGCTCCACCAGCCGGTCGGCCTCGGCGGCGGACAGGGTCTGTCCGGCCACCAGCGGGTCGAGCAGGCCGAGCCGGACCTGGCTGCAGGGGTTGGCGGTCTGGCGCAGGCCCGTGGCATACCCGGCCGGGGTGGATTCGATCCGGTTCCGTTCCACCTGGGAATTGCCGGTGTCCTGGCCGCCGACGATCCGGAACACCCCCTCCGCGGGATCGATGATCCCGTTGCCGTTCAGGTCGTATTTCTTCAGCTGGCCGAGCGAACCCAAAGTGAAGCCCGCAAAGCTGTAGTACCCCTGGGGATCGGGATTGGTGGAAAGCTCCGTGGCGGCATCGTATTTCCCGTTGCCGTTGGCATCGAGGAAGATCCGCTCGGGCTGGCGGACCGGGCTGCAGCCGGCGGCCAGGTTGTCTTTCACGATCGTGAGGCCCGCCACCGGCTGCCCCTTGGCGTCATAACCGCCCACCGCGTAGAGCTGGCCTTCGCCGGCGTCGAGGAGGCCATTGCCGTTCCGGTCGTATGGGGCCAGCAGGCCGAGGGCTGACGAATTGCCCGCCACGGCGCTGACCAGGAAGCTGAACCGCCCGTCGTCCGCCGTTGGGGTGGAGGGTTCGCCCGCGTCCCGGATCCCGTTCTGGTTCGCGTCGAAAAACACCGTGCCGCCGCGCACCCCGGTGAAGCCGCTGGGGCTGTTGTCCGCCAGCACCTGCGAAACCTGGGCGGCGCCGGTCTGGATCACGGTTCCACCCGCCAGCACGAACCGGCCCTCGGATTTCTCCAGGGAACCGTTCCGGTTGGCGTCGAAGGGCGCCAGGTCGTTGCCCAGCGCCTGGGCGGGATCCAAAGCTGGCGCCGGCAGCAGGACGCCCACCAGCGAGAACACGCCATCCGCCCCGCTGCGCACCGAGTATTCGCCGCTGTCCAGCTGGCCGTTCCCGTTCACATCCACAAAGACCGTGGCGTCCCGGCAGCCGGCCAGGCCGGAAAGCTGGCCCTCGGGCAGCGCGATCGTCAGCGCATTGGCCTGGCCGGTGGCCAGCGCAAACCCGCCGGTGAGCAGCACCCGGCCCTCGTCGTAATCCAGGAAGCCGTCCTGGTCGGCGTCCAGCCTGGCGAAGGGCGTCTGGCTCTCGCCAGCCAGGGCGGCGGCGGCGGCATCGTCAAAGGTGAAGCGGCCATTGGCGTCGGCATAGGTGAACGGCTCGCCGGCATCCAGGGCGCCATTTTTGTTCACATCCAGGAAGACCAGGCTGCCGGCCACATCGCTCAGGTAAATCCCGAAGCCATTCTTGAATTGCAGGTGGATCGTGCGGCTCCAGTCGATGGAATCCAGCCAAAGATCGATCGATCCCGACACTTCGACTGAGGCCGTGCCGCTATGGACATCCACGTTCCCTGACAAGCCCACGCTGGCGCCGATCCAGTAGCCGGCCACGCTGAAGCCGGCCCAGGCGCCGCCATTCAGCCAAAGGCCGGTGTGCAAGCCCGCCCCCCGGTCCGCGCCGAACACGGTCTGGGGCGTGGCCAGATAGCCGACGTCGATGACCACGTTGCCGTTGGCCCCCAGGTTGCCGCCGCCGATGCTGAATCCCGCCTGCCCGTGGAGGAACCAGGAACCCTCCTTGCCGGTGCGGATCCAGCCCCCCACCGAACCCTTCAGGAATCCCCAGAGATCAACGGACCCGGCGAGGCCCAGCGCGATGCCGTATTGATCCACGGCGAGATCCAGGTCCGCCTCGAGGCTGATGAAATCCAGGACGTCCGGCAGGTTGAACCGGGCCTTGCCCACGAGCCGGAAGCCGCTGCCGGTGACAGACACGCTGCCGTCCACGGTGAGGATCGCCTGGCTGAAGACAATGATTTTCCCGTGGAGCGCCACGGCGATGCCGCTGTCGCTCACGGTGAGGGCGAGCAAACCGCTGATGGCGGCCAGGTCGTCGCGGCCCAGGTGCACCGCCACCACGCCGGTGATATTGAACCGGCCGTTGCCCCGGACATACCCGTAAACCTGGATATCGGCGATGCCGTAGAAATCGAGGGCCAGTGGATCATCCGCCGGCACGACAATCTGGAAGATCCCGTTCTGCACGCCGATCGAAAGCGACCCCCGCATGGTCAAGCCGAGGATGGTGAGCCGCGCATCCTGGACAAACACCAGGGCGGTGGCCGGGGCGATGCCGAAGACCCAGCGGCCCGTGGTATTGAGCTTGAAATTGAAGCTGCCCCGGAGCGTGAACAGCGGAACCCCGCCCACGGCCACGTCCAGCAGATCCGTGTCGATGAGGAACCGGGCGGCGAGGCCGTCGCTCATGAGCGCCAGGTCGATGCGCGTGGTGAGCTGGACGGAAAAGAGCATGAAGCTCAAGTTGCCCCAGAGCAGGAAGCCGTCGTTCCCCGCCTGGATCTCGGCGTGGCCCTGGAACACGAAGCCCAGGACGCTGACCTGGCCGTCCAGCAAGACCTTGCCGTATGAGCCGGCCTCCAGGTCCACCCCCGCCTTTTCCACCTTAACGGCCTGGCCGGTCGTATTGATGCGCACGGCGAACTGGCCGCTGAAAGAACCGAAGCCGGCCGGCAGGTTCTGGCTGAGGCTCAAGCCAAAAGCGGCGGCGATGCCGTGTTCGTTGATGGCCAGCGAGGCATCGGCGTCGAATTTCAGCAGGACCGTGCCCGCCACCTCCAGGCGGAGCTGGGCCTGGCCCTCGAGCCGCACCTCCAGGCCGCCCGCCGTGAGCCGGAACCGGCCCTGGAGCTGGAAGCCCGCCACCGTCAGCGTGCCATCGATGCGGAGGCGGCCGTAATAGCCCGCCTCCAGGCTCACCGCCCCCAGTTGGACCGCCTCGCGGGTGGTGTTGACCTGGAGCTGGTAGGCGGCTTCCAGGGAAAAACCGAGGAAAGCGGGCACCCCGGCGTTGAGCGCCAGGTTGATCTCGGCGGCCACTCCCTTGGCCCCCACCCGCAAGCCGCCGGCCACCTGGAAATCGAACAGGGTCCAGCCTGCGACATCCACCCGCAGCCGGGCCTCCGCCTCCAGCTGCAGGTAATCCGCCCCCAAGGTGATCTGAAAAACGCCGTCCATGACCAGGCCCAGGATCTGCAGGGCGCCGGCGGCCGCCACGCGCGCTGTCATATCCTTCTCCAGGACGAAGCCGGCCACCGTCCGCTCCTCGCCGGTGGTGTTGATCTCCAGGCGGTACCGGAACTCGTATTTCAGGCCGAAATCGGGCAGCCCCTGCTTTTCAGAGATCTCCAGCGCCGCCACCAGGCCGAGGGCGTCGATCTCCAATCCGCCGCGGACCTGGTACTTGTAGAAGGTCACTCCCGCGGCCTGCAGCACGAGGTCGGCGCTGGCCCGCATGGCCACCCCCCCGGTCCCGGCCGTCAGCTCGAACTCCCCCTCCAGCAGGAAGGCGGGCAGGATGGTCAGCTGGCCCTGGAGGCGGACCAGGGCGTAACGCTCCGCCGCCAGGCTGACCCCCGCCAGGGTCAGCGCTTCGCCGGTGGTGTTGACCTCCAGCCGCCCCTTGAGGCTGGCGCCGAAGGTGAAGCCCAGGCCGTCCGGGAGCCGGAAGTCGCGCCCCAGCTCGATGACCGCCGCCACCCCCTGGGAGTCGATGCGCAGGCCGCCGGCGAAATGGAAGCTGAACAGCTCGACCTCGCCCGCCTTGAGCTTGAGGTCGGCGTTGGCCTCCACGCTCAGCACCTCGGGCGCCACCAGCATTTTGAAGGCCCCCTCCAGCCGCAGCGTGGCCAGGCGCAAATACCCGCTGGCATCGACACGCAGATAAGGCTGGCCGGCCCCGGCAGCCGACGGGCCGGCCCCGATCACGATGCGGCGGTCCAGGCCCCCTCCCGGCGCCTCCGCGATGCCCGCCGGCAGCAGGTATTCCACCGCCCGCCCGGTGGTGTTGAACACCACAAGGAAGCCGCCCCCCAGCTCGGCCTGGAAGGACTCGGGCAGGTTGGTCTCGAGCAGGGCCGCGATCTTCCCCGCCGCCCCATCGGCCGCGATCCGGAAATAGCCGCTGTATTTGAATCCCAGCAGCGGGCTGTCCGGCGGGCCGATCACCAGCACCCCCCCGGTGAAGACGTCCAGGCCGTCCTGGCTCATCTCGCAGCCGTGGAGCCCCTGCAGGCGGAACCAATCTTTCCCGCCCTGCCGGAAGATGATCCAGCCATCCACCAGCACGCTGGAAGACTTCGGCTTCAGCTCGAAGGTCTGCTCTCCCCGGCCGGGGATGTCCAGCTTCTCCGCCAAGGTTTCCCCCGTGAGGTTCAGCCGCCAGACCGCGACCCCGTCCACATACAAGCCCAGTTTCTCCAGCAGGCTGAAGTTCGGGGTCATGGCCAGCGCCCCCCACACCCGGAGCGTGGGGCCGGCGTTGTCGAAATGCAGCCTGCCCGCCACGCCGATGGTGTCGCCGATGAAGCTCAGGTTCACGCTCCCGATGAGGTCCAGGTCGAACCGGTGGTCGCCGAAAGTCAGAGTCACCTGGCCGCTGATGGTCACGTTCAGGAAGCCCATCGCCGTCAGCTGCAGGCCGCCCTGGATCCGGATCTGGAAGATGTCCGAAGGGTGGTCCTGATCGACCGGCAGGCCGTCGTTCCGGGCGTATAGGAATTGGACGCTGCCGAAGAGGGTCATCACGGGCTGCCCGCCCGGCTCATCCACCAGGAAGAAGATTTTGGTGGCGGTGTTGGTGTCGCCGAAATCGGCGTACAGAAGGCCGTTCAAGCGCAGCTCCGAGGGGGTGCCCTTGCCAAAGACCATTTTCGCGTTGATGACGAATTTGCCGTCCGTGCCAATGAGCAGATCCACCTCCGCCACGAACGCATAGGGGGAAGTGTAAAGGCTGAACAAGGTGGCCCCGGCCTGGATGACCATTGGCGCGTCCATCCGGCCCCAGCTATCCTGCCCGGGCGACTGGGCCTGCTGGACCACCTGGTCCTTGAGCTGGTTTTTCCACTCCTCCAAGGTCAGCTCGCCCGCCGGCTTGAAGGCGGCGCCCCGCAGGTCGAACGGGGTGTTCACGGCCGGCAGCTCCCGGTTGAAATCGACGCCGCCCCGCAGGTCTTTGAGGGCCAGCCCGGAGACGGGATCCAGCACGATGACGGCGCCGGACCGGAAATAAATCTGTAGCGGCCCCAGCTCGGACAGGCCGAACTGGATGCGGAACCCGCTGATCCCCGCCAGCTGGAACTCGGCCTGGATGCCGCCGTAGAGCACCCGCTGTCGGGCGGGGGTGGTGGTGTCCAAATCGTCAATCAGCTTCCCGGCGGCATCCAGCTTGACGATCCCCAGGAACAACGCCCCCTCGATCCGGCCGCCGAACGCGCTGCCGCCCACCTTCACGCCAACGCCGCGGATGTCCACAATGGGGAATTGGCCCTGACCGAGCAGGCCGATGTCGATGACGACGCCCTCGACCACGCCCTCGACCGTGAGCCCCTTGAGGCCGTTGATGCTGGTGGCCACGGCGGAGAAAACGATCTGGAAATCGGCCAGGTCGCGGTTGAAATCCGGCCAGGCCAGGCCGATGGCGGTGATCTTGATGGGGAGCCAGGCTGGCCATTTCAATTTCCCGGGGTCGCTCACCTCCAGCGCCACCGCAAAACCGGGCAGGGCCGCCAGCCGGCCCTCGGCGGAGATGCCGAAGTTGCGCGCGGCGCCCGTGATGCCCAGGTTGTTGAGCGTGGCGGCCAGCGAACCGAAGGTGGCGATATTCCCCCCCGCGCGCGGGTTGAAATCCAGCGCGATCTTTTTCCCCACCAGCGTCAGGGCATCGCCCACCTTGATGGTCACCTGGCCGATGTCGAAGCCGTCCAGGCGCAGCATCTCGAGCGAGAAGCCGCCATCCCCCTGGGCGGCCAGCACCAGGCTGAAAATCAAGCGGGCGTCCGTGACCTGCGCCGAGCCGCCCAAAACGAAGCTCACCCCCAGGGTGCCGCTGGCCGCCAGCCGGCCCGCCTGCTCATCGAAGGTCCCGGCCAGGGTGGCGGCGGCGCCGGTGACGCCGGTCACCTGGGCGCTCTGCTTCAGCTCCACCGCCCCCCCGAACTGGCTGGACCACCGGCCATCCTGGTAGCCGCCCAGGGTGATCGTGCCGCCCAGGACCGCCGCCTGGCCCACCTTGAGGTCGGCAAAGCCGATGGTGATCGGCCCCAGGTCTTTGGGGGTGATGCCGCCATTGGCAAAGGTGAGGGTGAAGGTGAACTTGCTGGCCGGACTGTCCGCCACCGTGGCCGAGGCGCCCTCGCCGATGGCCAGGATGGGGGTGAACGGCAGGCTGGCCTTCATCTTCTCGAAATCGAAATGCCCGGCCGCGGTCAGGTCGAACGCCGTAAGATCGTACACTTCGCCCGGATCCCGCTGGCCGTTCCCGTTGCTGTCCCCCAGGAAATGCACCGTCAGCGCCTCCAGTTCAAAAGGCAGGAAATGCCCCACGCTGAAGCGGCCGTTCAAGCCGGTGACATCCACCGTCAGCGAGACCACGCTGAAGCACCCGGAACGGGAAACCTCGAACCCGGTGGCGGTGGCCCCGGCCTGCAGCCCCGGCAGCCAGGCCTGCACGGTTGCCAGGCGGGCCACGATGTCCGCGCCCGGATCGAGCTGCACCCCTTCGGCGGTGATTTCGATGACCGAGCCGAATTGGAAGTGGAAGGAGCCGGCCTGGATGGCCAGGGCGCCGGTGGCCAGGTTGAAGGAGCCGGCCAGGCCGGTGGCGGCGGCGGTGAAGCTGGAGTTGCCCGGGAATAATTTTGCGCTGCCGGCCTTGACCGTGATATCCCCGTCCATGGCGGCCGCGGACCCGTGGCGGTAAACGAGGTCGCGCACGGCCACCTCCAGCCCCGTGAATTCCAGCACCCCGCCCACCCGCACCGCAGCCCCCGCCGGCTGCTGGAAGGTCACGCTGCCGATCGCCACCCCATCCCCGAATATCCGCAGGTTCGTGACGGTGGCGCCGGGCAGGTTGGTGAACCGCGGCGAACGGGCGGCCAGCGTGGGGATGGTGGCGATGGGGTCAGGCAATCCGGCCAGCGGATCGAGCTGGACCCCGGCCGCCTCCAGCACCAGGGCATCGGTGGCGATCTTCAGCCGCAGCAGCCCGGCCTGGAAATGCAGGCGGCCGGCGCCGGTGAAGTCGAACGTGCCGCTGGGATTCAGGATCTCGGACTGGATCAATCCCGAGCCGGGATAGAGCTGGAGGCCGCTGGCGGACAAGGTGATGGCGCCCCCGATGCTGGCCCCGGCGGCGTCGAAGGCCAGGGCAAAATTGCTGACCCGCAAGGCCAGCGTGTCGATGGCCATCGCCGCCCCCAGTTTCACCTGCCCGCCGCCGATCTGCGCCAACTCAAAGGAACCCAGCGTGAAGCCATCCTGGCGGAATACGACCTCCTTCAGCTCCAGCGGCGCCAGCCCCTCGAACACGGGCGAAAAGGCTTTCAGCGAGCCAATGCGCGCGATCTCCAGCCGGCCCGGGGTCAACTCAATCCCGGTGGCGGCCAGCCGGAGCGCCTGGCCCACATCCAGCCGGAAATTGCCCACCGTCAGCTTCAGCGAACCCAGCGCCTCGCTGAAATCGAACTCACCCGTGATGCCGGTCAGCTCGGAATCCAGGAAGCTGACACCCGGGAATAGCTGGAGGCTGGCCGCCTCCAGCTTGATGCTGGCGTCGATCCGGGGCAGCGAGCCGTAAGCCAGCTGGAACCGCTCCAGCCGCAGCACCGGCCTGGCGATCCGCAGCACGCTGCCGAACATCGCCGTGTCCAGCCCGTCCGGCAGCCGCAGCTCCATGCTCCCGATGCTGAACCCGGTTTTGAACAGCGAGAAATCCCCCAGATCGATCGCCCGCAGGCCGGGGATCTTCGGCGCGGACAGCGTGATCTTGTCCAGGTGCAGCAGCCGCTCGAAATCCGGCGTGAGGTTCACGTCGAACGCTCGCAAGGAAAACGCCTCCCCAATGTCCAGCTGGAAGCTCCCGATGCCGATATTCAGGGCGGGGATGGGCAGGCTGAAATCAAAGAACACGTTGAACCCGGAGAAAATGGATTTGATCTGCGGGCACTTCGGGAACAGCTCCAGCCGCCCGATCTCCAGCCGGATGGACCCCAGCGCCTTCCCCGAAATATCCACCGAGAAATCCTCGACAAATAACTTCACCCCATCCATGCGCAGGAAATCCCCGATGGTGACCGGGAACTCCGGCAACTGGCCCAGCTCCAGCGAACCCAGCGAGAACCCGCCGCGCCGCAGCACCAGGTTTTCGATCCGGCCAGGCTGCAGCCCGGCAAACTGGGGCGAGCTGACGGTGGCCACCTGGATGGCCGCCAGGACGTCCGCGCTGCCCGGCTCGATGACCACCTGGAGCGCCTCCACCCGCAGCGCCGAGGCGATGTCCACCACCAGCCGCGAGGAGCCCAGCCGGAATTCTCCCAGGCCGCCGCCGCTGAAGGAGAAGGAGGCGACTGCGCCCTCGAGCCGGGTGGCCACGTTCTTCATCTCCGGGTAAAGCGTGGCTTCCCCCACCGCCAGGGTGATGGCCCCGGAGAACTCGGCCGCCTCGCCGATCTGCAGCCGGAAGGCAGTCACCGTAAGCACCCCGCCCGCCACCGCCAGCACCTGGCCGATGTTGGCGGTGGAGCCGGCCGCCTGCCGGATGGCCAGGCTGCCCAGGTCAAAGCCGTCCCGCCGGATCACCAGGTTTTCAACCGTGGCGTCACCGAAATTGGCCAGCAAACCGGAAGTGATCCGCGCGCTGCGCACGGTGGCCACCACCCCGGCCCCGGGAGTCAACACCACTTTCCCCCCGTCCAGGCTCAACGCCTCCCCCACCTGGAAGCCAAACTGGTCCACGCTGATCACCAGGGCGCCCAGCGCGTTCTCGAAATCGAAAGCCAGGCTCAGCCCCTTCAGGCTGGACCGGATGGCCGGGGCCGCCGGGAACAGCCGGGCCGCCGCTGCGGTGATTTCCAGGGCGCCCGCCACGGAGGGCTGGCCGCCATAGTTGACTCCGAGATGGGCGGCTTGCAGGCTCAATCCCTGGAGCGCCACCGCCGTCCCGAACTGGATCTCCTGGCCCGCCTTCCAGGCCAGGCTGCCGATCTCGAAACCGCTGCGCCGGAGCTTGAAATCCGCCAGTTCCGCGCCGCCCAGGCCCGGCAGTTTCGGCGAGCTGACCGCCACTCTCCCGATAGTGGCCAGCACGTCCGGCTCATCAGGCGCCAGGTCGAATCCGCCGGCTTCCAGCCGGAGGGCTTCGCCGACGTCGATCACCAGCCCGCCCAGGTGGAGGCTCAGCGCGCCGCCGTGGCCCCAATCAAACCGGGCAGCGAAACCGGTGACGGACACCGCGAGGAAAGCCGCCCGCGGATACAGCGCCACCGAATCAGCCGCGAATTCCAGGCTGCCGGAGACGCCGCCGCTGGCGAAGGGAACGGTGAAATCCCGCAGCGTCAGGCTCAGCCCGCGCAGCTCCAGGTAATCGCCAAAACTGGCGGCCGTCCCCGCGGCCTGCTTCAGCACGGCCGATCCCAGCTCCAGGCGGTCACCGTAAAGCCGGATGCCGGCCAGCGTCAGCGCGCCCAAGCCCTCCACCCCGGGCAGCCGCACTGCCGCCTCGCCGATGGTGGCCAGCAGGCCGCTCCCCGGTGTCAGCGCCACCTGATGCGCCTCGAACCCAAAGGATTGGCCCACCTGCACCAGGAGCCCCCCGGCGGCCAGCCGCAGCCCGCCCCCGTTGTCAAAATCGTAGTAGGCGCGGAACTGCTCCAGCGTGGCGTGGATCAGCGGGCTGCCCGGGTAGAGGGCCGCCCCGGAGGCCGAAAGCGTGATCTGGCCGCTGAGGGTTTCACCCGCTCCGAAACGCAGGGAGAAGTCCTCCACCGCCAGGCTCGCCCCGGTGAGCTGCACCGCCGCCCCCAGGTTCACCACCGCC
This sequence comes from uncultured Verrucomicrobiota bacterium, assembly GCA_964409245.1. GTDB lineage: Bacteria > Verrucomicrobiota > Verrucomicrobiia > Limisphaerales > UBA1319 > CAIMWS01. The sequence continues at coordinate 14,304 of CAYPCQ010000003.1, read as the reverse complement.
CCCGCGGCTCCCGCCAGCACCGCCCGCCCCAGGTCGAAGCCATCGCTGCGGATCACCCATTGCGCCAAGGTCACCGGCGCCAGGCTGGGAATCCGGGCCGCCCGCATCTCAACCTGGGCCAGCGACGCCACCACCTCCCGGCCGGGGTAAAGATCGACTCCAGTGGCGGTCAACTCCACCGCCTCTCCCACGGCCAGCGAAAGCTGGTCCAGGTGGGCCTTCAGATCGCCCGTGCCGGCCAGGTCGCAGCTGAGGGCCAGGCCGGTGGCCTGGGTATGGAGCAGCCGGCTTTGCGGGAAGAGCGTCACCGAATCCGCCGCCGCCGAAAGGCTGCCGGTGAAACTGCCGGCCGTGTAGCTGAACTGCCGGCCCGAAATCCGGAAATTGGCCAAAGCCACCGCGCCGCCGGGCGTCACGGTCTCCCCGCCGGCCACCCCCAAGGTGAAATCGTCCAGGCTGAAGCCATCCCGGCGGATGGCCAGGTTCTGCAAGGTGATTTGGCCCGCCTGCGGCATGGCGGGCGAACTCAACGCCGCCTCGGCCAGGCTGAGGATCGTTTCGTGGCCGGGGGTCAGCGTGGCGCCCGCGCCGGCCAGTTTGATCGCCTGCCCGACTTCCAATGTGAAAGCGGGCAACTGGATTTCCAGATCGAATCCTCCCGTTTCGCGGAACACATATTCGCCCTGCGCTCCTTGCACCACGGACCGGATGGCCGCCGCCTCCGGGAAAAACCGCAATCCGCCGGCGCTGACGGTGATTTTGCCCTCTGCTCCGGCTCCCGCCTTGATCCGGAAATTTTCGAGTTTCACCGAAAGTTCCGTGAACGCCAGGAAATCCCCGATGCGGGCGGTAACGCCTTCGGGTTGCGCCAGCGTCGCGCTGCCCAGGGTCAGCCCGTCGTCGAAGATCTTGAGGCCGCTCAACATGGCGACCCCCAGGCCGGTGAACTGTGTCGAGCGGAGCATCGCGGACCCGATCTCCGCCAGAGGTTCACCAGCCACGCCACCGGCGCGGAAAACCAGCCCGGCCGAAATCAGGCTGAACGCCTCCCCGATATCCAATTGGAATTTGCTGGCTTGAAAAAGCAGCTGGCCGGCTGTGAAATCGTAATGGATCGACAAGCCGGAAAAGCTCGATTTCAACAGAAGATTATCCGGGAACAGCACCAGCGCGCCGAACGTCCCCGCCAGCTGCCCCTGCACCCCGGCCGCCAGGTCCACCACGAACCGCCCCAGGCCGTCCACCCCCGACCCCACCACGCTGAAATCCACCCCCTTGATCGCCGTGCCGAAGGCGGCCTCCGGAACCTTCCACTCGAACCGCCCCACCGAGAAGCCGGCCGGGGTCAGCTCGAAGCCGCCCAGATCCGCCGCGCCCAAGCCCGGGAACTGCGGCAGGGTCAGCTTCAGGCTCCCGATCTGCGCCAGGACAGGCAGGCCCGGGTTCAAGCTCACGCCAAAGCCCCGGAACAGCAGATCCTTGAGCTTGAGCGAGAAATCCGCCACCCCGAACCCCAGCCGCCCCAGATTGAAATCGTAGCTCACCGTCAGCCCCGCCAGCGCCGACTGGATCAGGCTGCTCCCCGGGAAGAGGGTCAGCGCGCCGAACGTCCCCGCCAGCTGCCCCTGCACCCCGGCCGCCAGGTCCACC
>CAYPCQ010000003.1:4375-12554 GCA_964409245.1 uncultured Verrucomicrobiota bacterium | reverse complement strand
TCAGGCTGCTCCCCGGGAAGAGGGTCAGCGCGCCGAACGTCCCCGCCAGCTGCCCGTCCACCGAACCGGTTTGGACATTCACGGAAAACCGTTCCAACGCGCCAAGGCCGGCGCCGGTCACCTGCCAGTCAGTGGCTTCGAGCGCCGTGCCAAAGGACACCTCAGCCAAATGCCAGGTGAACTTGGCCACCGAGAAGCCGGACTCGGTGATTTCCAAATCGCTCACTCCAACCGTGCCGAGCGTGGGATGCTTTGGCAGGCTCAGGGTGGCCTCGGCCACTTTGGCAAAGACAATTTGCCTGGGGGCAATCTCCAACGCGGAGGCAGTCAACTTGAGGTTGTCGAGCTGGGTGATTTCCAAGTTCAAACCGCTCAGGGAAATGCCGCCGGTATCCAGATCCACCTGGGCCGCGATGGTCCCCGCCGGCCCGGCGCCAGTGATTTTGGTGGCGATGGCCGCATTGGCGGCCGGCAGCAGGCGGATGCCGGCCGCAGTGAACCCAAGCGTCCCGGAAACGACCTGGAAATCCTCGAGCACACCGCTGGTGGCGTTCCTGTTGAAAGTAACCCGGATGTTCGCCAGGGAGGCCGACAAGCCATCGAACTCGACCAGATTATTGGCGCCTTTCAGAGTGGCACTGAACTGAAAACTTGCCGCATCCACCTCCAACGCATGGTCGTAGATCTCCACACCCGAAATGGTGGCCACCGCGCTGGACCAGCCTTCAAGAGCGCCGGAGAAAGTGAGCGCCACCGCATCGGCTATCCCCAGCGGATCATTGACGCCATCGGCGCCGCCAATTGGCATATAGGCGCCGGAAAGAGAGATAATAGACCCGATTTGGGCCGAGAAGGAGACTGCTGGGCCGCCAGACGCATGAATCCCTGCGGACACCTTGGAAGTAGCTGGGGATAAGGAAAAACCGCCGGTTTGAGAACTTGCGTTCTCTTGCCGCAGGGATGCCAAGCCGGAAGGCGGTCCGCGCACTGTCAACTGGGCGCTCTCCTCTCTGCTCCCAGCCGCCAGGCGGTCTGGCTCCACGCCTGATTGTTCAGCGCCAGAAGGTGAAAGGGAATCGGACGGCACTGGCCGGGCGGCCAAAAAAGCAGCCGTCAGCTGGCTGGCTGGATCAGCACCAACCAAGCCGGCGTCTTGCGCCTTGGAGGATGGCATCTGAACTCCGTTTTCATGGGCTGCAACCTCACTGGCGGCGCCCGGCGTTTCCTCCTCCGGGGCTTCCAATTGAGCGGGATTCATCCCGGCAAAAACATCCACCGGGGAACCGGCCGGGAATCCCACTTCCATTCCGGATCCGATTTCGGAGGCGGAAACCGCAAGCACCACTTCTGCTTGAAGGCGGCAGCCTGCCAACGGAAGGGGTGCGTCCGCCGCCAAAAAATCTCCTGACAGCAGGACGCGGGCTTCAAGCGCCTCCAATTCAAAGAGGCTGCGCTTTGAACCGATATGGTGAATAACACCACTCACATTGCCTTGCCCGGCTGCTATAGTAAAAATGCTGTACTGCTTTTACCTATATGCAGTCTCAGGACGATGCTAATATCAGGCATCGTGATGGCAGTTTCAACACATTTTTTTATTTTTTTGGCCTACATCCCCAGTCCTACAAATTTTACAAATTTTGTCGAAATGCGTTTTATCCCCCCGGATGTCTGTCAGGGAAAACCTGACAGTTTTTCCCAAAAGGGTGCGAAAAAATGGCGGGGAAACCGCGTGAATGAAGCCGTGTCTTCGCCAATTTCATATGGAAATATAAGCCGTTTTCCGGAAAATGGTCTTTCAGAACCCAAACCCATCGGTTTGTCAGGAAAACCTGACAAGTTTTCTTAAAAGGGTGCGGGTGATTTGTCAGGAAAACCCTATCGGAATGTGCCGATATTCGGGCTTTCTGGCCGTTTTTCCGGCGGCATTCCCATTCAATCTAGGGCCGCCTCCGCCTTTCGCCTGGGCAATCGAGTTCAAATTAATCAAATCCCAATTGCCCAGTACGCCAAAACCAGCATGCCCGGCGACACGGCCAGGCTGAATTGGCTATAACTATACCTTTGGAGAGCAGGCATCCCGGTGATACACAACGGCGCTTTATTTGTTGCCTCCCTATGGAACATCCATGCCTGATAGAATATTTCTAATTTATAGTATTTGTGAATATAATATAAAACCATTGAGGAAGCCTCTCTCATAATATTTGCAGGGCTACCATGGATTACCCTGCCGCCAGCTTGCTGGCATGGCCACCGCGGTTCCAGGATTGACCATGGGCATGCAACAAGGCTCTCCCCGCGTGGTCCCCATGCTTAAAGCGATGGCAATCTCTGCCGTTGGAAGACCTGGCTGGTTTCAAAAACCGGCCTTGACCGCGGATGCGCCTGGACTTCTTTTTCCCTGATGCCCTTTAAAAAGCGGGGATGCCTGCAAATCAGCATTTGCGCCGATTGCTAAACTTCAAGTTCCATGCCATCCGCCACCGCAAAGCAATCCACTTCTCTGCCCGCCAGGCTGAGCCGGTCCCGGCAGAAATCGACCTGGTGGTCCAAGTCGTCGTCGGAACGGTCTGGATCATGGTGGAAAAGGCCAAGGCGCTTCACCCTCGCTTCGACAGCCAGTTCGATGGCGTCGAGGTAGGTGGAATGGCCCCAGCCTTGAGTGTGGGCATATTCGGCCTCGGTGTATTGGGCATCGTGGAAGAGGAGGTCCGCCCCGCGGCAAAAATCGACATATTGCTCGCGCGCCAGACCGCCTTCATGCTGGAAACGCAATTCGTTGTCGGTCAGGAATACGAACGTTTTGCCCTGGTCCACAAATTTGAAGCCGTATCCGCCGTTGGGATGGTTGAGCGGCAGGGAACTGCATTCGTTGAAGTCCAGGAACCCCTCCAGCTTGCCTTCGCAACGGTCGCTGGGGCAGGCGCACCCATAAGTGAACCGGGCTTTCATGATGCTGAAGTCCACCGGGAAATAGGGGGCGCTCATCTGATGGCCCAGGTATTTGCGGATGGAATCGCGCGCCGCCGGCCCCCCGCACAAGCTGATGTTATACTCAGGCTTATAGGCCGGAGTGAAAAAAGGAAAACCGATCAGATGGTCCCAGTGGGAATGCGTGAGGACAAAAATGATATCCTTCACACCGGGCTCTTTCATCAGCTGCTTGCCCAGGTAGCGCAGCCCGGACCCGGCATCCACCACCACCAGGCGGCCGGTGGAGGTCCGCAGCTCCAGGCAGGTGGTATTCCCGCCATAACGAATGGTTTTCGGACCGGGCGAACAAATGGATCCCCGACTACCCCACACTGTTATTTTCATAATTTCACGAGCTTAACCGGGCGGCCCGCGGCCAACTGAATAAGGGCACAACTATACAAAATTGCATCGCAGGATCAAGAAAAAAGGCACGCCGCGGCGTGCCTTGAAAAGCCAGGGGACCAGTTCCAGCGGCCGGATTGGCCGGCCGGGATGGTTTACTTCAGGCTGCCGTAAACGGCGTTCTTGCCCAGGATCTGCTCTATCCGCAGCAGTTGGTTGTATTTGGCCACGCGGTCCGTGCGGCTCAAGGAACCGGTCTTGATCTGTCCGGCATTGGTGGCCACTGCGATATCCGCGATTGTGGCATCCTCCGTCTCCCCGGAGCGGTGGCTGATAACCGCGGTATAATCGTTCTTGTGCGCCAGTTCCACCGCGTCCAGCGTTTCGGTCAGGGAACCGATCTGGTTGACTTTGACGAGGATGGAATTTGCCACGCCTTCCTGGATGCCCCGGCGGAGGAATTTGACGTTGGTCACGAACAAGTCATCACCGACCAACTGCACCTTGGAGCCCAGTTTGTCCGTCAGCAATTTCCACGTTTTCCAGTCGCCCTCGGCGCAGCCGTCTTCAATGCTGATGATGGGATAGGTGGCGGTGAGCTTCTCATACAAAGCCACCAGCTCCTCGCCGGAGATCTTGCGGCCATCGCTCTTCTTGAAGATGTATTGGCTGCTTCCGGCGTTATAGAATTCGGACGAGGCCACATCCAAGGCGAGGAAAATTTCCTTGCCCGCTTTGTAGCCAGCCTTCTTGATGGCTTCCAGGATGACTTCGATGGCCGCCTCGGCGCTCTCCAGCTTGGGCGCAAAACCGCCTTCATCGCCCACCGCGGTGGACAAACCCTGGCCTTTGAGCACGCCTTTCAGCGCGTGGAAGGTTTCCGTGATCGCCTGCAGCCCCGCCGAGAAGGTGTCGAAGCCCTTGGGGATGATCATGAATTCCTGGAAATCGATGGGCGCATCGGAATGGGCGCCGCCATTGATCACGTTGGCCATGGGCACCGGCAGGCATTTGGCATTGGGCCCGCCCAGGTATTTGAACAGCGGAATCCCGAGCGCCTCCGCCGCGGCCTTGGCGGTGGCCATGGAGACGGCGAGGATCGCGTTGGCGCCCAGCTTGGATTTGGTTTCCGTGCCATCCAGCTCCAGCATGCAGCGGTCCACGCTCAGCTGGTCCAGCGCATCCTGGCCTTCCAGGGCCGGGGCGATTTTCTCGGTCACGTTTTTCACCGCCTTGGACACCCCCTTGCCCAGGTAACGTTTCTTGTCCCCATCCCGCAATTCCAAAGCTTCGTGTTCGCCCGTGCTGGCGCCCGAAGGCACGGCGGCGCGGCCGATCATGCCGCCCGACAGAACCACATCCACTTCCACAGTGGGGTTACCGCGCGAATCGAGAATCTCCCGCGCGACGATATTTTGAATAGTTGTCATAATCATTCTTATTTCTAAATAGTTTGCGCAGGTATGATAAGAACAGCCAATCCCAAGTCAAGGCGGTGGTGGCCTTGAACTGATCCTCGTTTCCGGTTGACAGCCTCCCAGCCGCCGCCAAGATGGCCTCTGTTTTCATATGCGAACCATCATTTCAAGTTGGGTGTTCTGGGCGTGGCTGGCAGGCTTGGCCACGCCAGTTCCGGCGGCAACCTCACCGCGCCTGCAAGTGGGCGTATTCCGGGTGGATGCCACCCCTCCGCTGGGCGAACCGCTGATCTGGGATACCATCCTGAAGCAAGTGGACGACCCGCTGTGGGCCAAGGGCATCGTGCTGCAAAGCGGCCGCCAGCGTTTTGTGCTTTGCACGCTGGATTGGTGCGAATTGTGCAACGAGTCCTACGCCGACTTTTGCGCCGTTTTGGCCAAGGCTGCCGGCACCACACCCGGCCGGGTGCTGGTTCACTGCGTGCATCAGCACACCGCCCCCTACGCGGATCGCAGCGCCCACCGGCTCCTGGACCAGGCTCCCCTGCCCCCGCCCCACCTGAGCCAGGCTTTCCTGGACACTTTATCCGCCAAGCTTGCCGCGGCGGTGCGGGAGGCCTGCGGCAAGCTGCAGCCATTCGATTCGGTGGGCCTCAGCGAGGCGAAGGTCGAGCGCGTGGCCTCCGACCGCCGGCTGCCCGATGGCAAAGGGGGCATCACGGTGCGCTTCAGCACCGGCGGCAAGGATCCCCAGCTGGCCGCCGCCCCGGAGGGCCGGATCGATCCATTGCTCAAAACGGTGACCCTGGCCCGCGGCGCCACCCCCCTGGTGCGGCTGCACTATTATGCCACGCATCCGCAAACCATGGCCTGCAACGGCCGGGCTTCCGGCGACTTCGCCGGCCAGGCACGGGAAGCCATGGAGCAAAAGGAAAAGGTGTTTCAGCTCTATTTCACCGGCTGCGCCGGGGATCAAACCGTGGGCAAATACAATGACGGCTCCGATGCGGCCCGGAACGCGCTCAGCCAGCGTTTGCTGGCCGGCCTGGTGGCTGCGGCCCAGAACACCCGCTATGCGCCTGCAAATTCCATTAGCTGGCACAGCGCCCCGGTTACGCTGGCTCCACGCACCGAACCGGCCTGGACCCTGCCCTCCTGCCAGGCACGCATCAACGACACGAACGCGGCCCCGGGAGTCCGGATTTACGATGGTGCCATCCGGCAGGCCTATCTGGATCGTTCAAAGAAACCGCTGCGGATCACCTGGCTGCAAATTGGCGGAGCCGCCATCCTCCATCTTCCGGGAGAGCCGATGCTGGAATTCCAGGAATTCGCGCAAAGCCTGCGGCCCGGCGGCTTCGTCGCGGTCGCGGGCTACCATGATACCGGCCCCGGCTACATCTGCACAGACGTGGCTTTCAAGGAAGGCGGTTACGAACCAGGCGCGTCCAACAGCGGTCCGGGATCCGAGGCAATCCTGAAAAAGGCGATCCGCCAAATCGCCGCCAAAAACCCACCCGCCCGCTGAACCGTGCCCCTGCCTTTCTGCAAGCGGCGAAGGACGAAGGTCTTGGGCAAAAAGATCCAGCCAGCACGACTGAGTCCATTGCCTGGACACGGCTAAATCACTTGCCCGCTGGCTCGGATTTCTTCGCTTCAGGCTCCCCGGCGGGCGCGGCCACCTTTTCCAGGAAATGGCCGTAAGACCGGAATTTATTATAACGCTGCCGGATGCGATCACTGCCGGAAATCCGGGACAATTCATCCAGGTGCTTGATGAGATGCATTTTCAGCGTCATGGAGGCGGTCTCGGCATCGGTGTGAGCGCCGCCCAAGGGTTCGGGTATGATTTCATCCACCAACCCCAGGTTCAGCAAATCTTTCGCGGTGATCTTCAAAGCTTCAGCCGCCTTGGCGGCCGCCGTGCGGTCCTTCCACAGGATCGCCGCGCATCCTTCCGGGCTGATGACCGAATAGTAGGCGTTTTCCATGATCAGCACCCGGTTCGCCACCCCTATCCCCAAGGCGCCGCCCGATCCACCTTCCCCCACCACGGCCGCCACAATGGGCACCTCCAGCAGCATCATTTCCCGCAGGTTCACCGCGATGGCCTCCGCGATATGCCGCTCCTCCGCGCCAATCCCCGGGTAGGCGCCGGCGGTGTCGATCAAGCAGATGATCGGCAGCCCGAATTTATCGGCCAACCGCATGATCCGCAGCGCTTTGCGATACCCTTCCGGGTGCGCCGAACCGAAGTTCCGCAGGATGTTTTCCTTGTAATCGCGCCCTTTCTGGGTGCCAATCACGGCCACCTTGCGGTGGCCCAGACAGGCAAAACCAGCCACCAAGGCCCGGTCATCCGCGTAAAGCCGGTCGCCATGCAATTCGGTGAATTCTGAGAACGTTGTTCTCAGATAGTCCATCACATACGGCCGCTTGGGATGCCGCGCTAGCTGAACGCGCTGCCAGGAGGACAGATCCGCGTAAATTTGTTTTCGCGTTTCTTCAATTTTTTTCTCAATCACCCGGATCTCCTCATCCATGTTGATCTCCATGGAATGCGCCTCCGGATGTTTTTTCAACTCCTCCAGCTTGCGCTGTAATTCCGCCAGCGGCTTCTCAAATTCAAGCTGTTGCTTCATTATCCCGAGAGCATAGGCAACCCCCCCTTTTTCCGCAATCATGGAATTTCAGGCTTCGCCAAGCCATGTCCTGGCAAGGGGATCGGCCGCTTTATCCCGCTTGTAACGCCCTGTCCGCAAATGCCTTTGGCTGCGCTGGCAGGGCGGGCGGGGACATCTCAGGATCCTCGCGCAGCCAGGACTGAAAGGGCCGCTGTTGAAAGCCTCCCTCATTTCTGAAAGGGCCAGGCCAATGCCGCCCAGCCCAAACCTGCAAACCACTCTGAACAACCAGACGCTTCCCTGCTGGGGCTTCGCGCGGCCGGCCGGCCTTGCGGATTCCATGTAATAACGGCCGCTGCTTTCAACCGCCACCCGTCGGAACCGGCACCTACGGTGCTGTGGGAAGGGCGCCAGCTTTTGGAGTGCGTGCGCCGCTGCGCTGCTTTGGATTATTCAGCTTCCTGTCCGCCTCCTGACCTCGGCGGCTGCCCGCGTTGGGCAGGCGATTCATCCCGTTGCATGCGCAAACCTATCGCTGGCAGCCGCCGAGGTAACGAGGCGGACCTGCCGCGGACAAATTTCAAACCAGGCCCAATCCGCCCCGTCCCGCCACCAGTTGGAATTTGCGGATCGCATAGGCACACGAATGATCCAGGTCCGCCTCCTGACCTCGGCGGCTACCCGCGTTGGGCAGGCGATCCATCCGGTTGCAGGCGTAAACCTAACGCTGGTAGCCGCCGAGGTAACGAGGCGGATTTACGGCGGACAAATTTCAAACCAGGCCCAATCCGCCCCGTCCCGCCACCAGTTGGAATT
>CAYPCQ010000003.1:0-4275 GCA_964409245.1 uncultured Verrucomicrobiota bacterium | reverse complement strand
TGCGGATCGCATAGGCACGCGAATGGTCCAGGTCCGCCTCCGGACGTCGGCGGCTACCCGCGTTGGGCGGGCGATCCATCCCGTTGCAGGCGCAAACCTAACGCTGGCAGCCGCCGAGGTAACGAGGCGGACCTGCCGCTGGCGAATTTCAAACCAGGCCCGATCAAAAGCTCGCGCACCCTTCGTGGCCCGCCCGGGCATCCGGCGCGTTGAGGCCTCCGCCAGGTTTTGGATTGCGCCGGCCGGCAGCGTTTTCGCATCGCCGGAGGTTGAAAACATTCCGGCCCAGCCCCCATATTGTTAATTGTTAAACGTAGAGCAGCGAACCCCCTTGCGTTGGCGGAGCGAACTTTGACGGTAGTGGGTTTTAACCCACGCTTTGGTTTGGCCCGGCGCCCCGCGCCGCGGAGCGGCGCTTGAGGTCGATCACAACCTGGGTGGCAGCGCGGATGGATTGATCCGCCTCGTTAGGGGCCGGAAACAAATAAAGGTGGCAGGTTCGCGCCGGAATTTTGGCCCAGGACCAGGCACGAAGGAGGCGCCTATCCTGGCGATCTGCAACGAATCCCAGGGCGAAGCCAGCGGCAAAACGGCTGCTGCCAAACCCAAACCCAATCCCAATCCGAATGCGAGTTGAAAGCGGAGCATTTGATCGGTCTGTTGCCGCCAGAAGCTCCCTTGTTTTTAGGTTTGCAGGAGATCAGCGGGCATGAAGACATCCAGGCTATTGCTCGTTCGGCTGCCGCCCGATATCAGCGCAATTTCCAGACGCTGTTCGTCAAAGGCAAGCATGCCGCCACCGGGCCGGACGTGGGGGCGTTGTTCGATACGAGCAAGGGATGGGGAGTTTATGGCCGGCCTTCGAGGGTATCCGCCTTGGAAAAACAATTTTCCACGCATATGGTTGTGCGGTTGACCAATTCCACCGCCACCCTCGACCTCTGTTTGGTGGATCTCCAGCACCCCAGCGGCAAAGAAGGAGCAGAATCGAGCATTGCTGCGCTGGAGCATGAGCCATTTGGCCAGGAATCCAAAGGCTAACCTGATGATCCTGGGCGATTTCAACGAAAGCCAGGCCGTGGGCGATGCCCGGCAATCCCTGGCCGTCAGCTTCCAAGCCAAGACCCCGATGGTGGACGCCTTAAGCACGCTATCCGGCAAAATCAGCACGCATGCCGATGGCCAGGCCTATGATCGCATTATTTTATCGCATGCCTTGGCTGACGGATTGGCAGGCTTGAAGTGGGCAGCGGTCCAGATCCTGGAACACCGGCATGGAAAAGGACCAGACCGAAGGCTCTATACGGGCCATTTCCCGGTTTTGGTGAATCTAATCCGGCCGTGATTGGTGGTAATTCTTACGTTATTACGGACTTTTCTGAGGAATAAAGTCCCTAACTAATCTGACTGAAATACTATTATATTTTGAATATTATTATCTGATCACACTTTTTTGCGATAATCTCTAGTAATACGCTAGTGCTAAATAACAAAACATTCGTTATATCAATATAATTATCGCTTTAAATCAATATATATTATGGCAATCCTAAAACCACGCGAAATCCACGATAACTCGCTTTCGGGCTTGGTTTCCCGACTTCTTCAACAATATAGGCAACATTTGTAACGACAGAACCCCAACTATCATTTTTAAATGATCCGCCCTTTACCGAAACTACAAGTTCATTTTTAACAGGGAAATCCCCGCAGTATTCTTCTACATTCCCATACATATCATATAATCCCCATGCGTTAGGTAACATTGTCTCAACTGAATGAGTGATCCAACCACTATTAGATAGATCCCAACCTAATTCTCTATTTCCACTAGAACCATAATTTTCAGAACCAATACTAATCCCAGATTGGTATACATATTCCCATTCGATATTTGTTGGCAAACGATAAACATAACCGCTTGGCAACGAACCTAGTAACCGTTCCTTGAGAGTCAATTGTACGCAGTAGTTAGTGGCGTCTTGATAGGAAACATTTTCTACTGGCATACTTAGATCCCCCCAATTAAAATAACTCGGATTATGGCCTATGAGCTTTAAGTATTCAGCTTGAGTTACTTCATGTCTGCAAATCCAGAAACCATAACAAACTGGCGTTGATTTGAATTTTAATTGATCGTAATACATATAATCGATCGGTTGATTACCCCGTATATAACTGCCTGGTGGAATCCAAATACATTCTTTTTTAACCGAATTTGTTCGTGGGCATGCCTCGGGATTAATCGCTAACTGAAAGTAGCTTTGCCCATCATTTAAGTATTCAGAGCATCTTACCGAAATGTGTTTATTTTCCGGAATTACACCACTAATAATGGACACCCCATTAAAATCAATATTTTTTAATAGTTGCGAGTGATACACAGTATAATATCCAATATTTTCGCCGAAATCCAATTCAAGAGTTTCTAATTTTCTATCAATATTTATTGAACATGGGTATTGAATTGATAATGGCACCGAAATATCATCAAAGGATAAAAAATACCCCTCGGACTCACCGTTTGGATTAATTGCCATCCCTGTAATAGATTTTCCATCATTAGAAATTCCTATAGCAGTTGCCAAAACCCAATTGGTTAAATTAATTCCATGACTGGATTTCAATACACTTTTCAATGATCTCATATGATTCGTTCGATCCCACAAAAAGGCTTCTGACTCTATTGATTTATTTAATCCGATTTTTAAACAGTTTGTTTTGGAACCCGTTCCGACAACTAAGGTGCCATCTTTGTTTACACCGTACGCAACCGAGCAAGAATAAGGCTCATTGTAATCTATATTTATATTTAAGTCTGTATACCAGTCTTTCTGAGACCACAATTCAGCACTCGATGTATGATCATTTTTCCCGACCAATACTAACCCATCTGCTGATATAGCATGAATTATTAATGATGACCCGAGTGAACTAATTGGCGGCCAAGTCTCAGACCACCACGAATCACGGATAATGCAGTAACCAACGATCGTGTTGCCACCCCACCCGGTCATATAATGGTTAATATCATAATCTAATATATACTTTTCTCTGCTATCATATTTCACGACTACTTGATTTAATTTAAAATCTCGAACAACAATGCCACTTCCATCTGGTCTTACTAGCATTGCTTCCCCTTCAAAACCTAATAAAGTCTGATTCAAGGTTGAATTCCATTTTACAGCAATCTGGATATTTGATTTAGTATCATAGTCATATCCAACAATAATCGAACCGTTATAAGAAGTGCTTAAAGGCCTGGAAATACTACTAGAGGATTGGAGGTATGATATTCCGTTTTGGGGATTCCATTTAAACGGTCCCGACCAATTAAAACCAATAATGGTTTTACCATCAGCAGAAATCGCAGTAGATGTGGTGTGTTTTCCGAGTCCAGTGAATGTCGCGCCTTTGATCCATGGAGAATTAGCAATAAATAATATTATTGTTAATAGACACATATTGGCAACGCGCCTGAAATAATAAGACAAACTAAGTAATTCTGATGTAATATTAAGTAGTAGAGCCGCAAATCGCGGCTTAAACTGACTAACCCTAACTGGTAGTGTGTAGAATGAATCTAAGATCGATCCGGTTAATAGTCTTTTATGGCTCATAAGGTTTTTTATGGGATTCACTGGTTAAAGGTCAAAAAGAAAAAGTTCAAAAATCTTCACCCTCCGTGAAACGTTTTGGCCCTCTGCTGCGTAGCAGGGCAAAAATTGGGGTTGGCGTGATTTTGACGCAGATCGTGGAAGGCGATGCGCTGCCTGACGAAAACGTGGAATTGGAGGATGTAAGGCATTGGATATAAGACGGTTGCGAAAAGATGACCAGGGCAAAGCGAAGATCCAGGCCAGAGTTGGGGGAAATCCGGGCAACAACCATCCCTGCCATCGGCTCCCCAGCCTGGCTTTCCTCTCGAATGCAGTTTTTTCGAGTTTCTGCCTCATAAACCTGCCGGACAGGGGGTTGATTTTCCCGCATCCGGCAAAACTCTGATGCTCCTGGATTATTAACCTGGAGGCCCCGAAATCGCCAGCCGTCTGCAACGAACGCGGTAAAATTTGCAGTAAACGCAGGTACGGGTCATTTTGGCACACCTTTGGGATACTCCCTCCCCCCCTTCAGAACCGCCCGCAAAAGCGGGATCATCATTTGGAGGCCAGCGGCAATTAAAAACGGCCATTAAAAACCATTGCCCGGCCAGCCCGGCCCGGTAGAATGGCGGGAATGAACCAACTGGTGATGATATCCGGGATAATCCCC
>CAYPCQ010000002.1:0-163040 GCA_964409245.1 uncultured Verrucomicrobiota bacterium | reverse complement strand
CTTCGGCGACCGCCGCAAGGCCATGCTCGAAGACATCGCCATCCTCACCGGTGGCAAATGCCTCACGGAAGACCTCGGCATCAAGCTGGAAACCATCGGGCTGGAAGATCTCGGCCGCGCCAAATCCATCGTGGTCGAGAAAGAAAACACCACCATCGTCGAAGGCAATGGGAAACCTTCCGAAATCCAGGGCCGCGTGAACCAGATCCGCCGCCAGATCGAGGAAACCACTTCCGACTACGATCGTGAAAAGCTCCAGGAACGCCTGGCCAAGCTGGCCGGCGGCGTGGCCGTCATCAATGTCGGCGCCGCCACCGAGACCGAGATGAAAGAGAAGAAAGCCCGCGTGGAAGACGCCCTGCACGCCACACGCGCCGCGGTGGAAGAAGGCATCGTGGCTGGCGGCGGCGTGGCCTACCTGCGCTGCATCCCGTCCATCGAAGCCCTGAAGCTCGTTGACGACGAGGCCATTGGCGCCGAGATCGTGAAGCGCGCCATCGAGGAGCCCCTGCGCGCCCTCTCGAACAACGCCGGCGTGGAAGGCTACCTGATTGTCCAGGAAGTCAAGAAACGCAAAGGCAATGAGGGTTACAACGTGGCCACCGGCAATTACGAAGACCTCGTCAAATCCGGCGTCGTGGATCCCAAGAAAGTCACCCGCGCGGCGCTGCAAAACGCGGCTTCCATCGCCGGTTTGATGCTCACCACCGAGTGCCTGATCACCGAGATCCCCGAGAAGAAGGAATCTGCTCCTCCGGGCGGCGGTCATGGCGGCGGCATGGGCGGCGGCATGGACTATTAAGTCCAGCGGCCAGCGCATAGACCATTCAGCAAACGGGGCTGGCCAAACCAGCCTCGTTTTTTAGTGTACGCCGGCCGGCTGGCTGGCGGATTTCAATTCCCGTTCCCTGAGCCAGCAGAAAATGACCGGGGTCACCACGAGGATGTGGAGCAGGCTGCTGACCATGCCGCCGATGACCGGGGCGGCCAGCGGCTGCATGATTTCCGAGCCGGGCCGGGTACTCCACATGATGGGGAGCAGGCTGGCCACGATGGTGGCGACGGTCATCACCTTGGGCCGCAAGCGCAGGCGGGCACCGTCCTTGATGGCGGCCACCAGGTCTTCCCGCCCGAAAGCGGCGCCCAGCTCAAGCTGTTTTTTGTGCAGCGACTCTTCGAGGTAAACCACCATCACCACGCCGGTTTGAATGGCGGTTCCGAACAGGGCGATATACCCCACCCAGACCGCCACGCTGAAATTGTAGTCCAGCGCGTATTGCAGGAACACCCCGCCGGTGAGGGCGAAAGGCACCGCCAAAATCACATGGGCGGCTTCCTTGACGCTGTTATATACCATGTAGAGCAGCATGAAAATGATCACCAGGACCATCGGGAAAATCACGGTCAGGGTGCGCTGGGCGCGCAGCAGATTTTCATATTCCCCGCTCCATTCGATGGTCATGCCCTCCGGCAGGGTGATCTCCCGGGAGATGCGCTGCCGGGCCTCCTCCACAAAGCCCGCCAGGTCGCGGTCCTGCACGTTGGCCTGGACGAATACGCGCAGGCGGCCGTTTTCGCTGGCAATTTCGTTGGGGCCCAGCACGCGCCGGATGGAGGCCACCTGGCCCAGCGGAATATATTTCCCGGCGGGCGTGCCCACCAGCACCTCGCCCAGCCGCTCCAAATCCTCACGCTCGTTCCGCTGCAGCCGCACCTGGATGGGATATCGCTCCCGTTTTTCGATGGTGGTGGTCACGTTTTTCCCCCCCAGCCCGGCTTCCACGGCGTCCAGCACCAGCTGGGCGCTCAAACCATAGCGGGCCATGGCGGTGCGGTTCACCTCCACCTCCAGGTAGGGCTTGCCTTGCACCCGGGAGGGGGCCACGCCAACCGCGCCGGGAATGGCGCGGACCACCCGTTCCACCTCAAAGGCTTTTTGCTGCAGGGCGTCCAGGTTGTCGCCCAGGATTTTAATGCCCACCTGGGCCCGGATGCCGGTGCTCAGCATCAAAATCCGGTTTTCGATGGGCTGCAGGAAGCCGGGCACATAGCCGGGGACTTTCAGCAGTTTTTCGGTCAGCTCGGCGATCAATTTGTCCTTGGTCATCCCGGGCCGCCAGGCGGAGGGCGGCTTGAGCTCGATGGTGGTCTCGATCATTTCGATGGGCGCCGGGTCGGTGGCGGTTTCCGCCCGGCCCAGCTTGCCGCCCACGGAGGCCACTTCCGGCACCTGGCTGATGACACGGTCCTGCCAGGCCATCACCCGCTTGACCTCGGTCAGCGAGGTGCTGGGCATCAGCACCGGCATGAACAGCAGGCTGCCTTCGTTCAGGGTCGGCATGAATTCGCGGCCCATGCCGCGCGCCAGGCGGGCGGCGGTGGGCCACTTCCATTCGGCCAGTTTTAGCTGCACCGCTTGGGGCAGCCCCGTGGCCAGGAGCCCCGCCGCCACCAACAGGCCGGAGGCCGCCGCCAGCACGGTTTTGCGGTGGCTCAAGGACCAGTCCAGGATCGGATCGTAGGCGCGCAGCAGGTGTTTCATCACCCAGTTGTGCTGTTCGGCATGGAATGGACCCCGGACCAGCAAGGAACACAAAACCGGCACGATGGTCACCGCCAGCAAGGTGGACCCCACCATGGCGAAGGTTTTCGTGAACGCCAGCGGATGGAACAGCTTGCCGGATTGGCCCGCCATGGTGAACACCGGGATGAACGCCAGGATGATGATGGCCATGGCGAAAAAGATCGGCCGGCCCACCTGGCGCGAAGCGGCCAGCGTCACCTCCCAGGTCTCCGCCACGGTCAGCCGGCTGCCCTTGCGGGTTTCACCCTGTTCGCAGTGCCGGATCACATTCTCCGTCATCACGATGCCGGCATCCACGAGCACGCCGATGGCGATGGCGATGCCGCTCAGGGACATGATGTTGGAGGTGATGCCGAATTCCTTCATCAGGATGAACGACACCAGGATCGAAGCGGGCAGGGGGATGGTCACGATCAGGATGCTGCGGAAGTGCCAGAGGAAAATGATATGCGCCAGGGTCACGAGGATGATTTCCTCGGCCAGGGCGTGTTTGAGGGTGTCGATGGTCCGCTCGATCAGGCTGCTGCGATCATAAAAAGGCTTGATGCTCACTCCCGGCGGCAGGCTCGAGCTGATCTGGCGGATTTTTTCCTTCACCCGCTGGATCACCGCCAGGCCGTTCTCGCCGTTGCGCATCACCACGATGCCGCCCACCACCTCCCGGCCATCGACATCCAGGGCGCCCCGGCGAAAGTCGCCGCCCACCTGGACGGCGGCCACGTCCCGCAGGTAGATGGGGATGCCGGCTTTTTCCTTGAGCACGATCTGCTCCAGATCCCGCAGGGCGGTCTGCGGCTGGATCAAGCCGACGCCGCGGACGATGAATTCCATGCCGTTTTCCTCGATGGTTTTGCCGCCCACGTTCAGGTTGTTCCGGCTGATGGCGTCCATCACCTCCTGCAGGGTCACCTCCACCGCGCGCATTTTGGTGGAGGAGACCTCCACCTGGTATTGCCGGACGAACCCCCCGATGCTGCCCACTTCCGCCACGCCCTGTACGGCGTTCAGCTGGTAGCGGATGAACCAATCCTGGAGCGAGCGGAGCTGGCCGAGGTCATAGCCACCGCCGGGGGAGGCTTGGGGATCCACCGCCAGGTAATATTGGTAGATCCAGCCCAGGCCGGTGGCGTCCGGGCCCAGCTTCGGGGTTACGCCCGCCGGCAGGATGTCCCCCAGGTAATTCAGCCGCTCCAGCACGCGGGACCGGGCGAAATAGTTATCCACGCGGTCTTCAAAGATGACCGTGATGAGGGTGAAGCCGAACATCGAGGTGGCCCGGACCGTTTTCACGCCGGCCAGCCCCTGGAGGTTCACGGAGAGCGGGTAAGTCACCTGGTCTTCGACTTCCTGGGGGCTGCGCCCGGGCCAGTCGGCGAAAACAATCACCTGGTTCTCGCTCAGATCCGGGATGGCATCCACGGGGGTCAGGAAAATCGCCCGGACACCCCAGCCGATCAGGAATAGAATTCCGCAGATTACCAGGAAGCGGTTTTTTAACGACCAGTCGATGATCCGGTTGATCATAAGCGGTTAAAGGGGGCCATGGGCGGGGATGCCTGGGGGATCACGGCGCCACTTCCTCTCCGCAATCCAGCATTTCCGATCCATAATAGGGATTCCGCAAAGGGCCTTTCAGCTGCATCCACACTCCGGGTTTGGGCGCCATGGGGCAGCGGTAAATTTTGAGATCGGCGAACTCTTTTTGGTTCCGCAGTTGTTTGGCCCATTCCACCAGGAACGGGCTGAAGGTGTTGAACTCCTGCCGGGCCAGTTTGAGGTCCGCCGCGTCCCCCCGCGGGGACATTTTCTCAAGGTCCTGCAGGGTATTATGCCACGGGTGATCCGGTGGGAAGGCCGGCCGCGCCTGGCTGGGCAGCGCGGTCAGCCGCCGGCCTGCCGCCTGATAGCCCGGCAGATCGTCGGCGGCCAGCGCCTGGCTGGCGGCATGGGCCGCGGCCAGGAATTCCCGCACGCCGGCGGCCTGGGCTTCCGAAACGGGCGGTGGCTGGGGCTTGGATTCAACAGCCGGGTGCTGGTGGGGCAGGGGATCGGGGCCTTTGGCAGACAGGTTCAGCTGCGCCTGGCTGTCGATCAGAAGGTTGCCTTGGGTCACCACCTTTTCCCCTTCGCTGAGCCCCGCCAGCACTTCGCAGAATTCATCCCCCACGCGGCCGGTTTTGAGGGGGCGCAGTTCATAGGTGGCCTGGCCTTTGTCCACGTAGGCCAAGGGCTGCCCGCCCGGTGATAGGATGGCGGTCCTGGGCACGGCCAGCACGCCGGGGCTTTCCACCTGCACCTCCGCCTCGGCATAGAGACGATTCATTAATTCACGCTGGGGACGGCCGTTGCGCTGGAGCAAAGGATTCGGGAGCTCCACCCGCACTTTGGCGCTGCGGGTGAGCTCGTTCAGGCTCGGCTCAATGAAGCTCACGGTGGCGGAGCAGGTCTTCCCGGGCAGGGCCGGCACGGTTATTTCCAAAGCCTGCCCCAGTTGCAGGCAGCCCAGATCCCTTTCATATACGTCAAAGACGAACCACATGGTGGAAAAATCCGCCAGGGTGAAGAGCCGGTCCCCTTCTTTGACATATTGGCCCTCGTAAACTGAGCGCTCCATCACTGTGCCGCTCATGGGGGCGAGGATTTCGGTGTGGGTTTCCGTGGCGGCTTTTTCCGCCAGGCTGCTGATTTGCCGGCCGGTCAGCCCGAGCAGTTTCAAACGCTGGGCGGCGGCGGCGATCAGCGGGCTGCGCTGTCCCTGCAAATCGTTTGTTCCGGCCTGGGGATCAGGCTTTAACAACGCCTTATATTCGCGTTCCGCCGCCAGCAGGTTCGGGCTGTAAAAGGTGGCCAGCCGCTGTCCCTCGACCACTTCCGCCCCCAGGTAATTGATGGCCAGCTGATCCACCCGCCCGTCCACGTAAGCCGAAATATAGCGGCGCCGCGTTTCGTTATCCTGGATCGTGCCGGCGAACCGCAGCGTGCGCGTCAAAGGCCGGCGGGCCACCGGCTCGGACCGCACGTTGACGACCGGCACGGAACTGGTGCTGAGCACCACCAGGTTGTCCGCCACCTGGAAGCCTTTTTCCCCTTCAAAGACGGGCACCAGATCCATGCCGCAGATGGTGCATTTCCCCGGTTTGTCCGACTTGATCCACGGGTGCATCGAGCTTTGGTAATACAGGATTTTGCGTCCGGTCGGAGCCGCCGGATCCGGCGGGTGGGCGGTCCGCTGTCCGGCCAGCCAGCCCAGGCCGGCGGCCAGCGCCAGGCCGGCCATGAGCAAAAACACGCGCAGTTTCATCGTATGAAGATCCTTCTGATCAGGGCGCCGCCACCCGCTGGATGGCGTCCAGGTCACCCAGGCCGCAGCACAAAACCAATTCGGCCAGCATCCGGTATTGCTCGGCGATGGCGCGGACCTGCATGGACTGGCTCTCCAGCAGGAATCGCCGCGAGTCCAGCACTTCCCGCAGGCTGCCGCGCGCGGACTGCCAATCCGCCAGTGCGCTGGCCACTGCCTGGCGCGCCCGGGGGATGATTTCCTCCCGGTAGGCCAGGGCTTCGCGCCGCGCGCTGCCAATCTGCAGGGTCAGCTGGCGGACTTCATTCCGGGCGCTCTGTTCGTAGTCGTTGCGGTCCAGCTCCGCCGCGCGCAGCCGGGCCTGGTCGCGGCCCACATCCTGGCGGTATTTCCCCTGGTTGAACCAGGGCAGGGACAAGCCCATGGTGAACATTCCCTCGCGGAAACCGGCGTCGCCGGAATACTGGCGGCCCTCCACGCCCAGGCTCACTTCCGGCAGGCGCTGGCGCTGGGTGTTGCGCACGGTGGCGGAGGCGATGCGGATTTCCTGGTCCATCACTTTGAGCCGGGGCTCATATTGGAGGCTCAGCTGGATCAGCGCCGGGGTGAGCGGCACCTGCGGCGCCACCTCTGGCAGGCGCCAGTCCGGCCAGGGATTTTCCAGGGGCCGGTTCAGCAGGCGATTCAGCCCGGCTCCCGCTGTCAGGATGTTGGTTTGGTAGGTTTGGGCCTGGTTGCGGGCTTTGATCTGCTCGCTTTGCATTCTCAGCACTTCCGACTGGCTCGCCAGGCCGAGGCGGTATTTGTCTTCCATGGCCGCCAATTGGGCCTCCAGCCAGGCCAGGTCCGCCCGGGCCAGGCTTTCGGTCTCATCAGCCTCGGCCACTTTGAGGATTTGCAGCGCGATGTCCCGCCGCAGGCTTTGGAATTCGTAATCCGCCTTGAGGACTTCATTGGTCAATTCCGCGGTGGCCACCGCCCGGGCGTATTTGGGCTTGTTAAAGACGGGCAGTTTTTCCTCGAGCCGGTAAATCAAATCGCCCTCCTGGTCCAGCATCATGCCGCGGCTGCTGGCCACCACGCCCCCAAAACCGAACATCGGATCCTCCCACGAACGGATCGCCGCCCGGCCCGCCGCCGCGGCCGATATGCGCTGGCGTGCGCCCGCCAGCGCCTGGTTGTTGGTCCGCGCCTCCTCCGCCAGCCGGTTGATCAGGGCTGGGGTGACCAGTTCCGGCGCCGCGTTATTGGTCTCCGCCCGGGCTGGCTGCGCAGCCAGCCAGCAGGCGAGAACCAAGCCCATCTGGACCCTTCCCCGGTTCATAAAGTTTTCTCCATCATCGCCACCATTGTATCCACTTACCCCGTCCTGCGGATGATCACGCACGAAATCGCGCGCCGGCCATGGCGGGAATAAAAAACGCGCCTCCCACAACCTGCTGGCCGGAAGGCGCGCGCAAAACGGCCCGGGATTACTTTTTGGCGGACGCCATTTTCTTCATGAATTTGGCCGGCTCTTTTTTGAAAGCTTTAAGGCAGCCTTTGCAGCAGAGCTGGACTTCCTTCTCCTCGTAAACCAGCGAGTAAGGCTTGCCCATCCCGCCCAGTTCCTCCCCGGTGACCAGGCAGGTCTTCAGGGGGTAGGGGTGCTCGCTGACCGCTTTCTTTTCCGCCGCCTCGATTTTCTTGAGGTAACCGGCGCGGTCTTTTTCAAAGGTGGTTGCGCACCCTTTGCAGCACAGCTTGATTTCCCTGCCTTCATAGGTCAGGGAATACGGTTTCATGTCGCCGCCGAATTTCTCGCCGGACACCACGCAGGTGTTCAGGGAGTAGGGCAGGGGTTCCTCCGCGGCCTGGATGGTTGCAGCTGACCAGGCCAGGCCGCTCAGGGCCATCGCCAGGGCGGCAGTTTTGAATATTTTCATAGGTTCCTTTGATCGTTTGTTTGTGTTATTCCGCAACGTGGTTCCAGTATATCACCGGCCTCGAAAAACGCAAAGGGCTGGATCAGGCCTGGCCCATTTTCAATACCAGGGGCCGGTGCCGGGCAAAAACCTCCCGGAGGCTGGCCGACATTTCATCCTGCAAGCCCTGCAGCTCCTGGTAAACCGCCACGTTCTCCGGCTTGGGCTGGGCGGTTTCCGCCGTGTTCAGCTGCACAAACTGATCGGTGATTTCGGTGATGGAAACCGGCTCCCCCTGCTGGTTTTTCCAGCACCACAGGGCCTGCAGGGCCGCGCCGAAAGCCGCCCCCTCGCTGACCTTCAGCGTGACCACCTCGGCGTTGAAGATATCCGCCATGATCTGCCGCCAGACCTTCGATTTGGCGCCGCCGCCCGTGGCCCGGATCTGGGTCGGTTTGACCCCCAGTTCCCCCAGCCGGCGCAAGCCGTAATTCATGCCCAGGGTCACCCCTTCCATGGCGGAGCGCGCCAGGTTGGCCGGGGTGCAGGTGCGCTGGTTCAGGCCGAGCAGGACGCCCGTGCCGGCCGGCACGTTGGGGGTGCGCTCTCCTTCGAGGTAGGGCAGCAGCAGGACCCCCTGGGAGCCGGCCCGTGCCTGGGCGATCGTGGCGTCGAGTTTCCTGACATCCCAGGCGAAGCAATCCCGGATCATCTCGGTGGCCACCGTCACGTTCATGGTGCAGAGCAGCGGGAGCCAGCGATTGGTGCTGTCGCAGAAAGCGGCGATTTCACCCGCCGGGTCCACGACCGGTTTGTCCGCGCAGGCGTAGATGGTGCCGCTGGTGCCGAAACTGGCGGTGATGACCCCCGGGCGCGTGTTGCCGGTGCCGATGGCGCCCATCATATTGTCCCCGCCGCCCGCGCTGACCAGCACCCCGGGGGGCAGCCCGAGCGCCTGCGCGGTGGATTCCTGCAATTGCCCGGCCGGCTGGTCGCTGCCGATCAACCGGGGCAGCTGGCCGGCCAGGCCGGCATCGATGGTCTTCAAGACCGGTTCCGACCATTTCCGCTTGCGCACATCGAGCAGGGCGGTGCCGCTGGCGTCCCCATATTCCATGGTGGCCTGGCCGGTCAGCCAATAGTTCAGGTAATCGTGCGGCAGCAGGATGGTGGCCAGGCGGGCGAAGTTTTTCGGCTCATTCTTCTTCAGCCAGAGGATCTTGGAGGCGGTGAAGCCGGGCAAAACCGCGTTGCCCAGCGCCCGGATGGTGGCTTTGAGGCCGCCCAGTTTGGCCATCATTTCCTCGCATTCCGCCGCCGTGGAGGTGTCGCACCAAAGTTTCGCCGGCCGGATGACTTCCCCCTGTTTGTCCAGCGGCACGAATCCGTGCTGCTGGCCGCTGACGCCGATGCCTTTGACTTCCCCCGGCCTGGCCTTGGCGGATTTGAGAGCCTGGCGGATGGCTTTGCCGGTGGCTTCGCGCCAGGTATGGGGATGCTGCTCCTTGGCGCCGGGCGGGAGCCCGGGTATCAGGTCGTAAGCTTCGGCGGCGGTGGCCAGGGCTTTGCCGGTCCGTCCGTCGATCACCAGCACCTTGGTGGATTGGGTGCCGCTATCAATGCCCAGAAATAATTCTCTCATAGTCATGCTTGATCTTGAATGCTTCTCTAATGCGTTGCTCGTTGTCTGGCCCTTATGCTTGCCTGTTTTCCGGAAAAAAGGCCACACTTTTTACACCGCGCTCCGTTTCCGGCCGGCCCGTGGCGGCCGGGTTTTGCGGCGCGGCAGCCCGACATATTTTGATTTGTGTTCAGCGGCCCAATCGCCGATAATGGCCCGGTAAAATGATCAAGATCTTCCGGACTGTGCTGGGTGTTTTGGCGGTGATGGCGGCCATTTGGGCGCTCAAGGCCGCCGTCAGCTATTGGGGCAAATTCCAGACTGAACATCCCTCCTATGTGGGCGAATCCGCCGCCAAGGGGCCGGGCGTGGATGGGGAAAACTTAACCGGCCTGCCCAGCCAGCTGGAGCCGCTGCTGCGGGGGGTCCAAAAACAAGGGGTGGCGGTGTTCCGCAAATGGCTGGATTTTTACGGCCCCCAAATTTCCGATCCCCGCAAGGCCTGGATTGAGCTGGACTACGTGCTGATGGCCGCCCGGGAGGACATGGCCGAAGCCCGGCGGGTTTTCGCCGAAGTCAAGCAGCGCACCCCCAAAACCTCACCGGTTTACGAGCGGATCAAGCGCCTGGGGAATGCCTACGAATAATCCCAGGCAGCGATCAGTGTGCGCCGGTTTTTCGGGATTCCCTGGTGGGTTCCGACCGTTTGTTCCAGCCCTTTCCGGGCGGTCCGGCGCCCGGCCCACCCCCCGCTTGAAATGGAACATTACATGGTTGCCAAAACCCGGGATTCACGGCAGTCTCAGCCCCCGGTTCAGTGAACCCGGCGATCGCCTGGACGGCACTTGCCTGGCCTGCGCGGGAACTGAAAAGTTGTATGGCTGACGTGCCCAAACCAAAACAAGAGCATCGTTACTACCTGCTTCCCGGCATGGGACGCAGCAACCGCCGCCATCGCCTGATGGTGCTCCGCTGGTCGATCGTGGCGGGCATCATCTTTTCCGCCATCTTCGGAGTGGTGCTTTATTTTGCCAGCCTGCGCTGACCCCCCGCCGGGCAGTATGCGCTTGCCTTAATATTCCAGCCTTCTAGCATGGCGTTGGCTTGGGCGCCGAAGCGGCCTGCAAGGGCAATGCCGGATCGCCGCCCAAGTGTTCGTTGGATCAGTGAGCGGATATTGAATACGATCGCATGGTGGCGGGGAAATCCAGTTTCATCAATCGAGTCCTTGGCCGCATTGACCGCCTCAATCCCGAGGGATTGCAGACGGTGGTGCAGCGGCTGGCGCGTGAGCGCAATTTTCTCGAAATGCTTTTTGACACCATCGAGGACGGCGTATTGGTGTTGGATCGGTCGGGTGGCGTTATTTATTTCAACCAGATCGTCACGGATCTGATCGGCCTGCCGGCCGACACCCCGGCGGGAGAGCCGGCCGAACGTTTTTTGCCCGCCATGGATTGGGCGGCGCTCGCCAAAGCGGAGGAGCGGAAGGTGGTGCGCCATGAGTTCGAGGTGAGCTATCCCCGGCCCCGCCTGTTGCGCCTGCATGCGGCCCCTTTGGAGGGGGGAACCGGGCTGGCCGGGGTGGCGTTGATCCTGCACGACATCACGGAAGAACGCCAGAAGACCTTTGAAGCCGTCGAAAGCGAGCGCATCCAGGCGCTCACCCTATTGGCCGCCAGTGTGGCCCACGAGATCGGCAATCCGCTGAACGCCCTGAATATCCACCTGCAGTTGATGGAGCGGGAATTGCGCAAGTTGAAGGCCTCCGGGGGCGCGGTTTCTTCCCCCGTGGCCACCGTGAAACCCCCGCGGGGCGCGCGCCGTAAAACCGCTGATGAAGTGCGCGAAGCGGTGCATAAAATGGAGCGGTTCCTGGCGGTGGCCAAAGGGGAAATTTCGCGGTTGGATTACATCATCACCCAGTTTCTCAGCGCCATCCGGCCTTCCCCGCCCAAAATCCAGTGGGTTTCCCTGAATGACGCTGTGCATTCCGCCATCGATTTGCTGCGGCCCGAGCTGGAAAACCGGGAGCTTTCCGTGAATCTGGAGCTGGCCAGGCCCCTGCCGCTCGCGCCCATCGATCCCGCGCAGGTCAAGCAAGTGCTCGTCAACCTGGTTAAGAATGCCATGCAGGCCATGAACAAGGATGGTCTGCTGACCATCCAGACCGGCCAGGGATCCGAGGGCGTTTGGCTCAGCGTGCGGGATACCGGCACCGGCATACCGCAAGACCTGATCAACCGCATTTTCGAGCCTTTTTACACCACCAAGCAAAAAGGCACCGGCCTGGGTTTGATGATCGTCCAGCGGATTGTGCGCGAACATGGCGGCCGCATCGAATTGGAAAGCCGCCTCGGCCAGGGGACGCAGTTCCGCATCTGGTTCCCGTTGCATGAACCCCGGCCCCGGCTGCTGGAGGCCCATGTGCATGATTAGGCCCGCCCTGTTGATCGTGGACGATGAAAAGCCCACCCGGGAAGGCCTGCGGGCCGCCTTGGAGGATCGCTACGATGTTTACCTGGCGGACGACGCCAAAACCGCTTTCAACCTGCTGGAACAGGAATCATTCGCCGTGGTGCTGACCGATCTGCGCCTGCCTGGCGAGGATGGCATGAACCTCATCCGGCGCGCCAAATCCCTGCCGAAACCGCCCGTGTGCATCCTGATGACCGCCTACGGCTCCGAAGACGTGGCCGTGGAGGCCATGAAACAGGGGGCGGACGATTATATCTCCAAGGGCCGCCTCCAGATTGAGGAACTGGAACTCCGGATCGCCCGGATCCTGCGCCAGCAGACGCTGGAGGAGGAGAACCTCGAATTGCACCAGCAATTGGATGATAAGTTTGGGCTGGAAGGACTGATTGGCGAATCGCCCGTCATGCTGGAGGTGTTTGAAGTCGTCCGCCAGGTGGCCCCCAGCCGCGCCACGGTCCTGATTTTGGGGGAAAGCGGCACCGGCAAGGAATTGATCGCCCGGGCCATCCACCAGCTCAGCCCGCGCTCCCGGCAGCCGATGGTGATTGTCCATTGCGCCGCCCTGGCTCCCACGCTGCTGGAAAGCGAACTCTTCGGCCACGAAAAAGGCGCCTTCACCGGGGCGCATGAGCGCCGCACCGGCCGCTTCGAGCAAGCCCAGGGCGGCACCCTGTTCCTGGATGAAATCGGCGAAATCGACTCCACCACCCAGGTCAAGTTGCTCCGGTTCCTGAGCGAGCGCACCTTCGAGCGGGTTGGCTCCAACAAAACTTTGACTGCCGATGTGCGGATGCTGGCTGCCACCAACAAAAACCTGAAAAACATGGTTCAGACGGGCGATTTCCGTGAAGATCTGTTTTACCGGCTGAACGTGGTTGAGCTCACCATGCCGCCTTTGCGCGAGCGGATGGCGGACCTGCCATTGCTGGCCAATGCGTTCCTGAAAGAGTTCGCCAATGAAAACCAAAAGCAGGTGGAGGGTTGGACCGCGGAAGTGCTGGAGCTGATGCTGCGGTATGGCTGGCCGGGCAATGTCCGCGAATTGCGCGCGGCCATGGAGCATGCCGTGATCCTCTGCCGCGGGCAGCGGATCACCGCCCGGGATCTGCCGGCTGCGGTGCGGCAGGGAGCCACCGGCCAGCCGGCTTCCGCTGCGGCGGTTGCCAGCGGCCGCTCCACCGCGGCCAAAAATAACGTGACCATGCTGGAGGGTGAAAAAAGGATGATCCAGGAGGCGTTGCGGGAAGCGCACGGCAACCGGACCCTGGCGGCCCAGCGCCTGGGCATCAGCCGCCGCACCTTGCACCGGAAAATACATGCCTACCATTTGGAGGAGTTTTAATTTTTATTGTTAATATATGTTACCAATTCAGGAGTGGATTCACAAGTTGGAGGAAGGCGAAGGCACCCATTGGATCAAGGCGGCCGCCGCCATCCTTGCCGTGATCGCTTTGGCGGCTTTCTACGATTCACGCAATTTCCGGAATCTCACCGCCCCGGATGCCATGGATGCGGCTCAACTGGCGCGCAATCTGGCTCAAGGCAAGGGCTTCACCACCGATTGTGTCCGCCCGTTCAGCCTCCACCTGGTGCAAACCAACCGCCTGGATGGCAAATCTCTGCTTAAGGAAGGCCACCCTGATTTGTCCAACCCCCCGGTTTATCCGCTGCTGCTGGCGGCCTTCATGAAAGTGGCGCCTTTCAACTATGCAGTGGATGAAAACAACCAGTTTTTCCGCCATCAGCCGGATTTCCTGATCGGTTTGTTTAACCAAGGCTGGTTTTTTCTGGCGGCGGCGTTGATTTTCCTGCTGGCGCGCAAATTGTTCGATTCCCCGGTGGCATGGCTGGCCACGGCGGTCTTTTTGGGCACGGAACTTTACTGGCGCTTCAGCTTGTCGGGCCTTTCCTCGATGTTTTTGCTGGTGCTGCTGCTGGGCTTGGTTTGGTGCCTGGTGCTCTTGGAGCAAGCGGTTCGTGAAGAACAGCGTTCATTCCCCTGGCAATTGGGGGTGGCCGGCGCCGCCGGCTTGCTGTTGGGCCTGGGAATCCTGACCCGCTACTCTTACGCCGTCATGGCCATTCCGGCCGTTATTTTTTGCCTCCTCTACCTGGGCAAGCGAAGCAACGCCTTGCTAACCACCTTGTTGGCGGCCGCCATCCTCGTGGTCTCCCCTTGGCTGATCCGTAACTTTAGAATCAGCGGGACGTTTTTTGGCGCCGCGGGGTATGCCATCGTGCAGGATACTCCGGATTTTCCCGGTTCGGTCCTGGAACGGTCCCTGAATCCTGACGGCGGCAAACTCAAACGCTTCGATTTTGAAAGTGGCATGCGGAAATTAGCCGTCAATGGCAAACAGATCGTCCTTAATGACCTGCCTAAACTCGGGGGAAATTGGCTGTCCGCCCTCTTTCTTGCGGCGTTATTGATACCATTTAAGAGCCTTGCTATCAGCAGGTTGCGTGTTTTTATTGGCTTGAGCATCCTGGGGTTGTCCATCGCCCAAGCCTTGTCCCGGACTTATCTTCCTTTATCGGATCCCGAAATCCATTCGGAAAATCTGCTCATGCTGTGCGCGCCCTTGGTGTTCATTTTTGGCGCCGGCATGTTTTACCTGCTGGCGGAGCAGATTGAAATTCCCTTCCCGCCGTTTCGCCGTTTGCTCACCATTTCCGCCTGGTTGATCGTCAGCATCCCCCTATGGCTGTCATTCCTGCCGCCCAGGAACACGCCTTTGAGCTATCCCCCCTATTATCCGTGGCTGGTGAATAAGATTGGCAAGTTCTTTAAACCCAACGAGTTGATCATGAGCGACATCCCTTGGGCGGTGGCCTGGTATGGGGAGCGCCAAAGTGTCTGGCTGACCCCCACCGTGACCCCCGACTTTTTCAACCTCAACGACTACCATAAAACCATCAGTGCGGTTTATCTTTCCGAGATCACCTTGGACTCCCGGTTGTTGAGCAATTTATTCCCGCCCAAAGGAGTTGACCAGGACTGGGGCCGGGTCGTTTTGGAGATCCGCTTTAACAATCGATTCCCCAAGAATTTCCCGCTTTCTTACGTCTGGGCGGACATCCTTTGGGATCAATTCCTGATCGCGGACGTGGAGCGTTGGAAATCCCCATCGGTTCGGGATGAAGAAAAATAGAAAAAAAGTGTGATTTGTGTTTGACAAGGGGTGGGTGACCACGTAGATGTTGTCCATAATATTGGAAACAGGTGTTTTTTGGCCGAACGTGACTTTTACAAATATGAAAAAGATTATTACCGCTGCTAGTTTAGCCGCTCTGGGAACTCTGAGTCTGTCAGCAGCTTATGCGCCGGATATTTCCTCCGCGGAAAAGTCCAAATTCTGGAGTATCTCTGCCACGCTTCGGGGTTTCTACGATGACAACTGGAACACCCGTCCTTCAAATCCGACTGCGGTTGGTGCGATTGCAGCCCAGGATAGTTTGGGCATCAATTTCTCGCCCAAAGGCTCGATGTATTTCAATCTGGCCGAAGGCACCACGCTGATCACCGCTGATTACGCCTACGATTTGCGCTATTATTTTGACCGCGTGACCCATGAAGCGGATCAAGCCCACATGGGCAACGTGAAGTTGGACCACGCCTTTTCAGAGAATTACAAGATCGTGGTGAAGGACTCCATAGCTTATTCGCAGGAGCCTGAAGTGCTTAACCCCGAGGTGGGGCCGCAGGTGATGATCCTCCGGTCTGATCGCAATGTCCTTCGCAATACGGCGGATGTGACCTTCAACGCCCAGTTTTCGGAAAGATTCGGGGCGATGGTGAGTTACGCCAACACGCTCTGGTCCTACGATGATCCGACCTTGTTCTACTTGGATCGCGATGAACACAAGCCGACGGCTGAGTTCCTCTACAACATCCAGAAGAAGACTGACTTGCTGGTCGGCTATAGTTTCCTGGCGGACGTCCGCGATAATAATGACGATTTGATGCGCACGCCTAGCGCCGTGCTGTTCCGTCCTTGGGCGGCCCCTCTGCCGGCCGATTACATGGAATCCTACTCCCATTTCTTCTATGCGGGCGTGAAACATAAATTCACCGCGCTGCTGGTTGGTCAATTGCGGGCTGGCGCTCAATACACGGAGTTTTCCAATCTGACTGCGCCGATGCTGGCTTACGGCAAGGCTCTCGGGCTTAAGGATTTCAACGACAGCTCGACGATTCCTTACGTGGATGCCCGGTTGACTTACCAGTTCACCAAGGGCGGCTATGTCACAGGAGCGGTCACGCATCAGCGTAGTGCTGGAACTGACTTGGGCGCCTTGGATTTGGAATCGACCTCCGCCATGTTGGCGGTCAGCTACAAGATCACTCCCAAGTTTGTTGCGACCGCGATGGGGAGCGTGCAGTTTTCCGATGTTTATGGCAGCTTCACTCCGGCGTTTGATAAAGAGAATTTCTACACCGGTGGCTTGAATCTCGCTTATCTGTTCACCCAGAATTTCTCGGCTGAAGTGGGATACAATCTGGATCGGTTGGACACTGACTGGGCAGACCGTGCTTATACCCGTAACCGCGTTTACTGGGGTGTGCGCGCCTCTTACTAGTCCTATTATTTAACCAAAGAAATATCGGGGAGGCTGGAAAACCATCTAGCCTCCTTTTTTTTGACTCATGGATTCCCCGACTACAAACAATCCCCAGGTTACCGATTCCAGACTTCACTTCCTGGATTATTGGCGCATTATCCGCATTCGCAAGACGGTTATCTTTGCCGTGTTCCTGCTGGTGGTGCTCACGACTTCCATCGTGACCTACTGGCTGCCGAAGTACTATGCCAGCACGGTCCGGGTGGCGATCGAAAAGGACATGCCGGATATCTCCCCGCTGTTTGATTACCGGCAGACCACCCCGGTTTTTGATCCGTTTTTCATCACCACTGAATTTGAAAAAATCCAATCCAAAACGGTTCTATATTCGGTGATCACCAACCGGGATCTGAATTTAAACCGCAAGTGGGCCGCTCGTTTTCACGTGCCTGAGCTCAAAACGACTGAGACCTATGGCATATTGAAAAAGCGGATCGATGTCCGCCAATACCGCAATACTTCCTTGATTGAAATCCGCGTGATGAGCGAGGACAAGGAAGAGGCGGCCGCCATCGCCAACAAGATCGCGGAAGCCTACAAGGATTGGCGCTTGTCCCAGCGGATGACCGCCGCCTTGAAAGGCATCAAGTCCCTGCAAGACCAGTTTGAGGAGTACGAAAAGCGGGTGGAGAAAATGCAGCAGGATGTGGCCATGATGCGTTCCACCAATAGCATTTCCGACGCCGTGGCCGATAATGCCCAAGTCATGGCTCTCGAACCGGAGACCGTGCGCCGGTTGGAAAGCGCCCGCGTGGATTCCCTGGCCAATTACAGCCAGATCAAAGGCCAATTGGACAACTTGCAGTCCTTGGAGCGGGCATCTCTGCGCAAAGCCCTGCCTACTGCCTCCGCCGATGCGCAATTGAGCGAACTGCTTTCAAAATATTCGTCCGCCGAGCAGGAGCTCGCCAGTATGAAAAAGGATTACACGGAGGAGCACCCGACCGTGGCGCGGGTGAAAAGCATCCTCGAACAGGTGAACACCCAGATTGAGGCCAAAATGGACGGCATCATGCTGGGCTTGAAGTCCCGGTTGGACGGCATGAAGAACGAGTTGGAGGCGCGCACGATTGAATTGGAGAAAGCGAAAACCAAGGATCGGGAAAGCGCCCAGACTTACGGACCGTACATCCTGGCCAAGCGGGAATTGGAATCCCTTAAGAAGGTGCGTGATACCATGCAATTACGCATCATCCAGGAAACCGTGGATGCCAAGCTCACCAAGTCCCAAATCGTGGATGTGGTCGATCAAGCTGAACCGGGGGTTAATCCGGTTCGCCCCAATGTGCCGCTTAATATCGCTCTCGGCATCATCGTCGGTTTGGCAGTAGGTATCGGCTTGGCCTTCTTCATTGAATACCTGGATACCAGCGTCAAGACCATCGATGACGTTGAACGCGCTCTGCAGGCGGCGGTCCTCGGGGTTATTCCCCAGAATGTTGGATTCCTGCTTCAGGAGGGACCGGACAGTCCCCATGCCGAGGCTTATCGCGTGTTGCGCACCAATCTTCTGTTTTCCCGCAAGGATGAGCGTTTCAATACGCTCACCGTCGTGAGCGGTGGTGCTGGCGAAGGCAAATCGACCACGGTGTTCAACCTGGCCACCGTCTTTGCTCAGAATGGCCAGCGGGTTCTGCTGGTGGACTCCGACCTGCGGCGCCCCAGCCTGCACCGGTTCCTCAATATTTCCAACTCCATCGGCCTGACCAATTATCTGCTCAAGCAGAAAACTCTGGAAGAGGTGGTGCAAACCACTCCTTTGGCGACTTTGGACTTTCTGCCCAGTGGCAAGCTGCCCAGCAGTTCGCTCGGCATCCTGAATTCCACCCGGATGAAAGAGTTCATCCACGAAGTCCGGAAACGGTATGATTTCGTGCTGTTCGATTCCCCGCCCATCATGGGCGTCAGCGACGCCTCCGTGTTGGCGAGCGAAGTGGATATGGCTTTGCTGGTGGTCCAGTACCGCAAATATCCGCAGATCATGACCTTGCGCGCCAAACAGATGGTGCAGAAGGTGGGGGGCAACCTGCTCGGCGTGGTGTTGAACAACATCAATATCTCCCAGGATTCCTACTACTACTATTACAGCGGTTACTATTACGACTACTATTCCTACGGTTCCAAGAAGGGTGAAGATTCCGAAGGCAAGGCTGAGGAAGATGGCAGGAAACCGGGGGAAAAGAAGGATTCCACCGAATCCGCCAAGATTGACCTCAAAAAGAAATATTAATTGCTGTTTGCCTCCTGGTTTGCATAATACGCGAAGTATGAAGGACGTTTGCATGATGGTGAAATGGCTGGCTGCGGTCGTGGGTGTGGCATCCATGTTGTTGGTTTCCGCCGGATGTGAAAGCTCCGGGCCTTCGGAAACCAAAGCCCCGAATCCGGCGGTTTCCGGGGTGGCTCCGACCGCCGGAAACCCGGCGGCCCCTTCCGGGGTGGATAACACCAGACTGCGCCCAGGCGACATGGTGATCGTGGTCTGTGCGGGAGTTCCCAACCCGCCGGAGCGGTTTGAGGGGCGCGTGGATGAGAACGGCTTCATCAACATGGCCATGATCGGCGCCATTCGCGCCAGCGAAAAAACGGTCGCTGATCTGCAGGCAGAAATCCAGAAAGCTTATAAGAAATTCTATGTCGGGCTGACGGTGGTGGTGAACACGGATGCGCGTGCCTTCTTTGTGGACCGCGAAGTCAGGAATCCCAGCAAACAGAATTATACTGGTAAAATCACGGTGCTGGGTGCCATCGCTTCCGCCAGTGGCTTCACCGAATTCGCCAATAAACGCCGCGTGCAGATCATCCGTTCCAACGGCAGCATTGAGTATGTGGACTCCGTGAAAGCCCAGAAGGATCCCAAGTATGATGTGGAAATCTTCCCGGGTGACCGGGTGATCGTCCATAAACGCTGGTTCTAATGCTGCAGATCGCACTGTTGACCGGCAAGAAATCCGGGCCGATAGCAGTAATCGACCGTTTTCCTTGGATCATCGGCCGCAGTCAGTCTGCCGACTATTGCCTGACTGAGGGCGGGGTGTGGGATCGCCATCTCCGGGTGGGGCTGGATTTCGAGAAAGGGTTCACGCTTGAGTTGCTGGAGGGGGCCTTGGGAACCCTCAACGGCGAACCGTTCCGCCAGGCGATTCTCAAGAATGGGGACGTTCTTGTGCTCGGGTCCGCCAAAATCCAGCTCTGGTTGAGTGAAGTGCGCCCCCGTGCCGGTTGGTGGAAGGAATGGCTCACCTGGATCTCCATTCTTCTGCTGACCGCTTTTCAAATCTGGCTCATATCCTGGGTGGGGGGGCTCCATTGATTCACCCCGATTAATTCCAACTCCCGCCCAAAGAAATACTAATCCGCTGGTTCGCCGGTTCGTGGGTTTGATCGTCTTCCTGCGTCTGGGATCGAAGTGATTGCGCCCCTTACTGTTGCGCGGCTGGATCTCGGGTTGAATGCGGTTTGGAACCGTGCCGGGGGGGGCAGTCGCCCGATTCAGGGTTCCGGTGCGGATTGAGTTTAAGGTCTGATCCAGCCATTCTGGCGATGAGCGAGGATTCTTATTCTGGCTGTGATCCGTCCCGTGGTTTTGCATTACGCTCGACTTTTCCCGATGCTTCTCCAGACTTGCCCCAGGCACCATGTTTAAGAAGTATTTATACCGCAATTTCCGTCTATTAAGTGCCTTTACCTTTTGGCTGCGCTGGCGGTTTACCAAAGCCGGTTTGATGGTGGGGGGTGGCATGGTGTTGATGGCTGCCCGGATGGATACGAGTTTGTCGGTTGGTTACCAGGCTTTCTGCCTCCTGCTTTGCCTCCTCTCTTTTTCCTTGGTGGCGAGCCGGTTCACACGCTCGCGGTTTGCCGCGCGCCGTTTGCTGCCGCGCTTGGGAACGGCTGGCCAGCCGGTGCATTACCGGGTGGTTCTGCGCAATGCCGGCCGCCGCGCGATCCGCGGCGCGATGCTGCATGAATTGCTGCCCGACCCAAGGCCCGATTTCACCGAGTTCATCAGCAATCCTGAGCCGGGCGAAGAAAAGCGCAATTGGCTGGACCGCACTTATCTTTATTACCGCTGGCGCTGGCTGGTCGGCAGGAATACCCGCGCGCGGATGCGCTCCCAGCCAGTCCCGTGGCTGCCGCCGCAAGGCGAACTGGAGGTGCCCGTGGAGATCACTCCCTTGCGCCGCGGGCGCTTGTGCCTGGACCAAATCCGGCTGGCCATTCCGGATCCCTTCGGGCTGGCGAACGCCTTCAGCAAGTTTTCCCTGCCGGAGGCCTTACTGGTCTTGCCCCGGCGCTACCCGGTTCCCCCCATCGCCCTGCCCGGCCATTTAAAATACCAGGCGGGCGGGGTGGCCATGGCCTCCTCCGTGGGCGAATCCGAAGAATTCGTTTCCCTGCGCGATTACCAGCCGGGGGATCCCCTGCGCCACATCCATTGGAAAAGTTGGGCCAAAACCGGCCGGCCGATAGTAAAGGAATACGAGGATGAATTTTTCGTCCGCCACGCGCTGATCCTGGACACCTTTGCCGGCGTGGACCATAGCGCGGTGTTTGAGGAGGCGGTCTCCATTGCCGCCTCCTTTGCCTGCACCCTGCAAACGCAGGATTCCTTGCTGGACCTGCTGTTTGTGGGGCCGGAAGCCTATTGCTTCACCATGGGGCGGGGCCTGGCGCATTTGGAGCAGATGCTGGAAATCCTGGCGGCGGTCAAGACCTGCCGGGAGCGCCCGTTTGCGGCCTTGCACCAGCTGGTGGTGGGGCATTCCGTGGCGGTCAGCGGGTGTGTGTGCGTGCTTATCCAGTGGGACGATGCGCGGCGCAAATTAGTCGAGCACCTGCGGATGCTCCAGATCCCATTGCTGGTGATCGTGGTCACCGAGGACGGTCTGGCGGACGGCCTGGATCCGGGGCCGCTGGCCGATTGCCCCGAAATGTTCCATCCCATGGCCCGCAGCCAGGTGGCCGAAAAACTGGCCGCCTTATGAGACCTCCCCCTTTCCTGGTCGGCGCCGCCCTGCTGTTTTGGGGGTGGCAGACCGGCCAATATGCGGTGGGCCTCCTGGCCGCCCTGTTCCTCGAAGGCGGCCGCCATGGGCAGTGGCGTTGGGATCTGAATGAAAAAGATTACCATCGCCTGTGGGATTTATCCACGGTCCTTTACCTGTTTTCCGCGGTCTATTTTTACA
Source organism: uncultured Verrucomicrobiota bacterium (assembly GCA_964409245.1). Lineage (GTDB taxonomy): Bacteria > Verrucomicrobiota > Verrucomicrobiia > Limisphaerales > UBA1319 > CAIMWS01. The sequence continues at coordinate 141,340 of CAYPCQ010000002.1, read as the reverse complement.
CTTCCGAAGCCATCACCGTCTCCGCCTATTTGTTCTTTATCTGGCTGCCCATCACCCTCCTGCCCATCATGACGGCCCAGTGGATGGGGCCCCTGGAGAAAATCCGGTACCGCACCTTTGCCTGGCTGATCCGGCGGCGGAAGGAGCCGGATCCGCCCGATTGGGAGATCGACATCAGCTATCCCTATTTCGCGCTGGTCCTGGTGGGGGTGAGCGCCACCAACACCAGGCAGATCTGGTTTTTCGCCGGCTTGGTGGTGCTGGTGGGTTTGGCCTTGTGGGCCATTCGTCCCCGCCGCCTGCCGGTTTGGGTCTGGGCGGGGTTCCTGGCGGTGGTGGTGGCTGCCGCCTATGAAATGCAGCTGGGTTTGCAGGCCTTGCAGAACTTCGCCGAGGGCCGCTTCTCCACCTGGATTTTTTCCTGGCTGCGCCGGGAGGGCGATACCTCCACCAGCCAGACGGCCATCGGCTCGGTGGGCCGGCTGAAGCTGTCCGGGCGCATCCTGTGGCGCCTGCGCGGGGATGGCCGCCTGCCTGAAATCTCCCTGCTGCGGCAGGCTTCCTTCAACCGGTATAAACAGCCCGCCTGGCACGCGGGCAAGCGCGATTTCGCCGCCGCCTCCCCTGAAACCAACGATGCCTGGCTGTTGACCCTCCAAACCAACGCCATCCGCTGGAGCGAGATCGGCGGCTACCTCAAAGGCGGCAAAGGTGTGCTGCCGCTGCCGCTGGGCACGGTCCGCATTGAGAAGCTGCCCAGCGCCACCATGGAATACAGCCCGCTCGGAGTCGTGCGGGTGGACGAAGGCCCGGGATTTGTCCAATTCAAACCGGTTTACCGCAGCAAATCCGCCATCGATTCCCCGCCGGATGACGACGACCTGGAGGTTCCCGAAGCTGAATTGCCCGCCGTGCGCGAGGTGGCTGGGGAACTGGCGCTCGCCAATCAGCCCCTGCCCGCGGTTTTGAACCGCCTGCAGCACTTTTTCAGCACCCGTTTCCGGTACGCCTCCTACCTGGACATCCCGGCCATCGCGCGCAACGACCCAACCTCCGCCCTGGCCCGTTTTTTGCTGAAAAACCGCTCCGGCCATTGCGAATACTTCGCCACCGCCACCGTGCTGCTGCTGCGGCAGGCGGGGTACCACGCCCGCTATGCCATTGGATATTCGGTCCAGGAATCCACCAGCCACGGCCATTACCTGGTGCGGGAACGCCACGGCCACGCCTGGTGCCTGGTTTACCGGCCGGATAAGAACACGTGGGAGGATTTCGACACCACCCCCGCCAGCTGGCTCGGCACGGAGGAGCAAAATGCCCGCTGGCACGAAGCCGTGGCGGATTTCTTTTCCCGGCTCTGGTTTGAGTTCAACCGGTGGCGCTATGGGAAAAGCAATTTGCGGCCGGTGATTTTTTGGCTGCTCATTCCGCTGGCGGTGGTGCTGGGGGGCGGCGTCCTGCTCCGGCAGCGCCGCGCTTTGCGCCCCGGCCAGGCTGGCGGGCCGCCCGGCCACGCGGCGCCGCCGGGCTTCGACTCGGAGTTTTACGCAGTGGAGCGCCTGCTCGCCGAATCCGGCTGGCCGCGTGTTCCCCACGAAACGTTGGGCGCCTGGCTGCGCCGGATCCCGTCCCCGGCTTCGCCTCCGCCGTCCGTCCTGGAAACCATCCTGGGGCTGCATTACCGTTACCGTTTTGATCCCCTGGGGCTGGATGCCGAAGGGCGCCGCCACCTGCGTGAAAAAGTTCGTGAGTGGCTCCAGGCCCAAACGCCCCGCCCGGAAACCACTCACGAACGCCGTTGAGATTTATATGCGGGGAAGCGGCGCCCGCTTCCCCGGTGTCACCCGGCTATTTTTTCAGCCGGTAAAACCGGGCCTGCCCGGAAGGGGTAATGGTGACCTTGTTCAGCTCGTTTTCCACCACCGGGGTGGCGCCGGCCGCATCCCAGCTGGCGCCTGAGCCGAGGCTGGCGGCGCCTTGCAGGCTGTAGCCCGCGGCGCTGGCCGGCCAGGCCAGCACCAGCGTGCTGCCCGAGCGGCTCACCTGGAGCGCGGGCGCCGGGCCGGATTCGCCGGGCAGGGCATTCGGCCCCGCCGCGAGGCTGGCCGCCACCTCCGCATCCAGCATGGCTCCGCTGTAGATGCGGAACTCGTTGAACCGGCCGTTGTACGTGGGATCCCAGGTCCACTCCGAAGCGCCAATGCAGTTGTTGGTATCGGTTAGCGCGGACAGCGGATGGATCGCCACATTCACCGCCACCCGCTGGCCGTCCACATAAAACCGCGCGGCGTTGGCGGCCACATTGTAGCTGAACACCAGGTGCACTTGCTGGTTGGTGGGCTGCGCCCAGGGGGCTGCCATGAAGGTTTCCGGCAAGCCGGGCGAGATGCCGGCGAACGCCAGCCGTTGCGAATCCCCGCGCCGCGGACACAGGCCGAACCAGGTGACTCCCGCTCCGGTGCCCGCCGGTGTGCCGAGCGTGCTGCCGAAATCAAACACCCGCTGCCAGTCCGCGCCCCCCGCCCAGGTGGTCCAGGTTTCGACGGTGATATTCGTCAGGGCGCCGATGATCAAGCTGGGCAGCAGCACGTAGCCGCCGTTCAGGTCCAATTGGCCGTCCTCCGTGAAGGCCGGGGAGCCGCCGACCAAAGTGCCATGGGCCGCTCCGGCGCTGTCGGTCACCTTGGTGTCGCCCGTTTTGCCGGAGAAGCTATAGCGGTGGGCCAGCACCGGTTTTTGCGGCACGCCATCCACGGCGTTGATGGTGATCGAGTTGGAAGTGGTCACGCCGTTGAACGTGGCCAGGATCGCGGCGGTGCCCACGCCCACCGCCTGGATCAACCCGCCCGGCTCCACCGCCGCCACCGCCGGATTCAAGCTGCGGTAAACCACTTCGGGGAGGGCGGTCACATTGACGTTGGTCACCACGGCGTATTGGGCCAGCAAGGTGGCGTTCTGGAGGCCGCCCAGCAGCATCGGGCTGGCGGTTTGCAGGTCCAGGCTCTTCACGCTGGCCGCGTTCACATCCGTGACGTTCGGGCCGGCGGCGCTGTGCAGCGCCAGCTCCAGGTCGGTCAGCACGCCGTCATAGATGCGGAACTCATTGTATTGCCCGTAGAAATAGGAATCCCCCGAAAACTGGGAACGCCCCAGCCAGTTGTTCACATCGTCGATCGCGCTGAGCGGGATGCTCAGCGGGCGGGAATCGGCCAGCTTGCCGTTCACGAACAGTTTCTCAACGCGCCCGCTGTAATTGTAAACCACCGCGAGGTGGGTTTCCTGGCCGGGCGTCAAGGCTGCCGGGCCGTTGATGATTTCCTCCCCGGCGCCGCCGCCGGTGATCGTGCTGGCGAAGCGCACCACTCCGCTGCCTCCGCGCGGGCTCATGAACAAGTAAGTGGTGCCCGCGCCGGCCTGATCCTCGCCCAGGCTGCTGTTGCCAAAGTCGAAAATCCGCTCCCAATCGTGCGCCGCGGCGCTCCAGGTGACCCAGGTTTCCACCGTCATGTCGGTCAGCGTGGAGATCAGGCGGTTGGGGAGATCCACGCAGGCCCCCGCGCCGTCCAAAACCAGCTGGCCGTCGCCGGAAAGCACCGCCCCGCTCAGCAAGGTTCCGTGGGCCGTGCCAACGGAATCCTTGACCGAGGTGGCACTGGCCGGATCATTGAATTCATACCGGTGCGCCAATACCGCCGGCGGCTGCACCACGGTGATGTTCTTGCTATCCTTCTTGCCCTGGTAGGTGGCGGTGATGGCCACCGTGCCGACGCCGATGGCATGCATTTTGCCCGCCGCATCGATGGTCACGATATTGGTGTGGCTGGAGGCGAAGGCCAGGCCGCTCATGCCCGCCAGGTTCAAATTGGTGACGCTGGCATAATTGCCGCCCACGGCGGCCTGCTTGTAGCCTTGGAAGATGATGGTCTGGTCCATCTGCAGGGTGATGGATTGCAGCTCACCGGCTTCCGTGGTGGGCTGGTCGGGGCCCGCCGCCGCGCTCACCGCCACCTCGAAATCCGAAAGGGCCCCCTCGTAAATCCGGAACTCGTTCAGCTTCCCTGTAAAGTAGGGATCCTGGAACTGCGACCGGCCCAGCCAGTTATTGATGTCATTCATGGCGCTCAGCGGGATGCTGATGGCGAGGGAATTCACCAGCTTGCCATCCACGTAGATTTTGGCGGTGCGGGCGCTGTAGTTATAAACCACCGCCACGTGGGTTTCGCGCCCGCTCGTCAGGGCCGCCTTGCCATCCAGGATCTGTTCTCCAGCGCCGCCGCCCGTGATGGTGGTGGCGTAGCGCAACACTCCGGCCCCGCCCCGGGGCGATAAAAACAGGTAGGTCGTTCCGGTGCCCTGCTGGTCCTCGCCGAGGTTGCTGGCCCCGAAGTCGAAAATCCGCTCCCAAGTCCGGCTGCTGGTTGAAGTCACCCAGGTTTCAAAGGTGGCATTGGTCAGGGCGCTGATGATGCCGTTGGGCAAATCCACATAAGTATCTGTGCCGTTCATGGTCAGCTGGCCCGTGCCGGTGAAAGAGCCGGCTCCGTAGAGGATGCCGTCCGCGCTGCCCGCCAGATCCCTGGCCGTGGAGGCGCTGGCTGGCTCGTTGAATGAATACCGGTGAACCAGCACCGGGGCGGGCATGGCGGTCACTTTCACCGGCACCTCCGCCTGCTTGGACAAATAGCGGGTGGTCAGCGTGGCCGAGCCCAGGCCAACGGCTTTTACCAGCCCATTGGTGGTCACGGTCAGCACGTTGGTGTCGCTCGATTGATAGGTGACCGGGGCGTTGTTGGTCAGCGCCACGTTCGGCATTTTGGCATAATTCAGCGTCACCGAGAGCTGCTGCACGCCGGCCAGGTACATGGCCGCTTCGGCCGCCACGTTCAGCGCTTGCAGCTCACCCGCATCCTGGGCGAAACCCTGCAGAATCTCCGCCGCCGTCAAGGCGCTGTCGCGAACGCGCACCCGGGCGATGGACAGCGTGCCCGAAAGCGCGGACTGCGGGGCGCCGCCGGCGTCGTTTTGGGCGGCCACCACCACCGGATTGCCCGGGTGGGTGCTCAGCGCCAGCGTGCGCTGGCTGGCCAGCCGGCCGTTGTCGTAAACCTTGGCCACCGTCCCATCATACGTATAAACCAGGTAATGCCATTGGCCGGCCAGCGGTACCACGGTGCCCCAGCCCAGGTCCGTGCCCCACTGGCCCACCGAGCCGTAGGTGGCGTTGGCGCCGTAGTTGAAGGACATATTCGATCCGTTGGGGCCGCCGCGCTTGCCCCACGCCACCAGGGTTTCCTCATCGGAAATGGTGGGGTTAAAAGCCCATACCTCAATGGTCCGGGGCAGGTTGCCCTCGATATTCGCGGTGGAGAGCGGGCCGACATAGGCGTCCCCGTTGCCCTTGAACGTGACCGCCTTGACGCCGGCCACGGTGGCCGCCTCCGGGGTGCCTTGGATGGTGAAATCGCCCAGGGTTCCCGCATTTTTCCAGGTCGCGGGATCGGTGAGCGTGCTGGCATCCAAATCCACCAGCAGGCTGCCGGTCTGGGCGAGGGTTGGCACTGTTCCAGCCAGGGTGAGCCCCAAGCTTAGGGCTGCCCACCTGGAACGAACGGATTTATTTTTTGATCGTTTCATGCAATTTGTATTTCCTGTTCGGTTGACGGGGGATAATATTGCTATCATAGCCCCGCCTCGCAAGCCCGTTTTAGGGGTAATGCCGGGATCTTTCCCAGGGGCAAGCGCAGCCTCCATCTCCTCTGCACTGGAACCGGATGCGTGGCTTCCCTGTTTCCCTGGCCGGCGGATGGGGTTCCCCAGCCCACCCCGCACCTTGAACAGGTATATTATCTGGATATTCATTATTTAAAATAATTATATCTATTAAAAACATGCCTTTTTTGGGTCAAAACCAGCCTTTGTCACTCCTTGGGGCACCGTGTAAATTATTCATACACCCGCCAGGTCCGTTCGGCCCGGGTATTTTGTCACTTTCCGAGTGGGGAAAATATTGCCTTGATCAATTTTGCATGCAGTGTTTACATTAACTTGCCTGCCTGGCTCGCCTTGAGCTGCCTGGCCCGATTCTTGCTCTGCTGAAACCGGGAGTCCACCTGGGTGGCCAACCACGGTCCAATGCACGGTCGGTTTAGTATGCAGGAAGGATGGTTGTGTGCTTCCGGCCCGATTCCTTTCGAGCAGGAAAGACCGGCTGATCCAGCCGGCCATCACGGTTATGCGGCACAAAAGGCAAGCTCCCTTGAATAAAGCGGCTGCTCTTTCCGTTCTGGACGAGCGGAAGGGGGATGATTTGCGGCAGGATGCGGCGCAACTCAGGGCGGCTATGGAATCCGCCACCGATGGTTTTTGGGTCATCGACGGTGAGGGGCGCCTGCTGGACGTCAACCAGTCTTACATCAGCCGGTCCGGTTACCGCCGGGAGGAACTGCTCCAGATGCGCATCGCCGATTTGGAGATCCCGGATGATCCGGGTGATATCCCCGGCCGGCTGGAGCAAGCCCGGCAGGCGCGCACCCTCCGGTACGAAGTCCGGCACCGGACCCGGAACGGCGCCTTTTGGCTGGTGGAAGTGGATCTTGCCTACTGGCCCCTGGCCGGCGGGCGGTTCTTCGTCTTTTCACGCGATATCAGCCAGCGGAGGCGCTCTGAAGCATTGCTGAGCAGCCGGTTGAAATTATCCGAGCTAAGTGTCCAGGCTGGAGTTGGTGAGCTGATGCAATCCGCGCTGGACGAGGCGGAGCGTTTCACCGATAGCTGTATCGGATTTTTCCATTTCGTGGACGCCGATCAGGAAAACGTCACCCTGCAGGCGTGGTCCACCAACACCATGAAAAACATGTGCACTGCCGAGGGGCAGGGCCGGCACTATGCCATCAGCCAGGCGGGGGTGTGGGTGGATTGCTTCCGCACCAAGGCGCCGGTGATCCACAATGATTATGCCAGCCTGCCACACCGCAAGGGGCTGCCGGCGGGGCACGCCCCGGTGGTGCGGGAATTGGTGGCGCCGGTTTTGCGGGGAGGCTTGGTCGTCGCCCTCCTGGGGGTGGGCAACAAGCCCTCCGATTACGATGCCGCGGATGTGGAGATCGTGCAATCCCTGGCCTCCATGGCCATGGATCTGGTGGCCCGCAAACGGGCCGAGGAAATGTTCCGCAAGGCCGCCGGGGAGTGGCAAACCACCTTCGACGCCGTGGGCAGCGCCGTCTGGCTCCTGGACGCGGAATGCCGCATCGTGCGCAGCAACCTGGCAGCCGAAAAACTGTTCCAGCGTTCCGCGGGCCAGATGCTCGGCCGGCGCTGCTGGGAAGTGGCCCACGGCGCCTCCGAGCCGCCGGCGGAATGTCCCATTCATGCCCTGCGCCGGACCGGCCGCCGGGAAACGGCCGTTTTGCCGGTGGGCCCAAGCTGGTGGGAGATCGTGGTGGATCCGATCAAGGACGCTGCCGGGCAGGCCACCAGTTTTGTCCACATTGTCACAGATGTCACCGGGCGCAAGCAATTGGAGGCCGAGCGGGAGTGCTTGTGCAGCCAGGCGCTGCAGGAGGCGCGCATCCGGGCGGAACTCTTGGAAGAGGTCAACCACCGGATTAAAAACAACCTCACCAGCATTCTGGGGCTGATCCAGATCGCCAAAATCCGGATTGCCCAGGATCTCAGCGAGGCCCCCAACGCCTTGGGCATGCTTCAAAGCCGCCTGGAAGGGATGCTATCGGTCCATAACCTGCTGACCCTTTCCGGCTGGCAGCCGGTGCCCCTGGGCGGATTGGCCAGCCAGATTGTGGAGGGAGCCATCGCCGGATCCCCCATTCACGGCCGGATCCAGCTGGAATTGGTTTTTAACCCCGGCTCCGGCCGGGACCGCTGCATCAGCACCCGCCAGGCGGTGGCTGTCGGTTTGGTGCTCAATGAATTGGCCATCAACACCATCAAACACGGTTTTAGCGGGCGCGAACAGGGCCGCATCCATTTGGAAATCAGCCTGGTCCCCGTCGGTGATGCCTTTGAAACAATCACCCTCAACTACGGGGATGACGGCATCGGCTGGCCCGAAGATGTTTTGGCGGGCCAGCGGACTGGCATGGGCATGCACCTTATTCAGGCCACCATGAAAAACCTGCCCCAGGCCAGCCTGGTTTTGGCCAACGCGGGCGGCGCCCAAACCACCATCTCCTTCAAGCTCCCTTCCCCCACGCTGGAACAGCCTGGCCTGCCGAAAACCAGCGGCCCTTGAGCGATCCCATTTTCGAGTGAAAGCCCAGGGCGGCGGCCAGGCGCAAACCGGCCCGCACCGCCCGCCGCGGATGCCCTAGGGCTGGATTATTCCGCCCCATCGGGGCGTTCTAATGGCGGCAACCCGCTGAGCGGCGGAGTTGGGTATTGCGCCTGGGGTGCGGAGAACCGGCTGATCGCGCAGGAAATGTCCACCAGCCTGCCTGCGGCGGCGCGCCGGAAGCTGGAATAACCAGCGGCTGGCAGGGGCGGCGGATCCCGAAATGGGTCAAGAACTCGAGGCTGCAGATCCTTTCGGAAGCACGGCAGGGTCGGATACCCTCTGATGATAACGCGTTCAGGCGGGTTTGGCAGGCGCAACCCCCCCGGAAGGTCCCTTTTCGGCGCCCCAAACGCGGAGTGTTCCTTCCTTGCCAACATTCCCTGATCCTGTCACCATGGCTCCTCGTTTGTGGTTTTCATTGGATTTTGGTGCGACGGCCGGAAGAAAAATTATGAAGGAAACGGCAACAATTCCTACTGCCAGCATGGCGCCACTCCCGGGGATTCCGATTCATCCTCCGGGAACGCATCTGATTGTGCTGGAGAACGGGCTGACCTTGATCGTGCGCGAGGATCACAGCGCGCCGGTGGTTTCCGCCCAGGCCTGGTGCAAGGCTGGCAGCGTGGATGAGGGCAAATGGCTGGGGGCGGGGCTTTCGCATACGCTGGAGCATATGCTGTTCAAGGGCACCACCACCCGCGGGCCGGGCCGGATCGACCAGGAAGTGCAGGAGGCGGGCGGCAACATGAACGCCTACACCTCTTTTGACCGGACGGTGTATTGGATCAATGTGCCCAACACCGGCGCCCGCACCGCCATCGATATCCTGTGCGACATTGCGCAGAACGCCACCCTGCCGCCGGAGGAACTGGCCAAGGAGAAGCAGGTCATCCTCCGGGAGATGGACATGAACCAGGATGATCCGCACCGGCGTTCGAGCCGGCGTCTTTTTGAAACCGCCTACACCACCAGCCCCTACCGTTATACGGTGATCGGCTACCCGGACATATTCGAAGCGGTGCAGCGGGAGGATGTCCTGGCTTATTACCGTGAGAAATATGCCCCCAACAACCTGTTCCTGGTGGTGACGGGCGACATCCGCACCGCGGAGGTGGAGGAGCAGGTGCGCCAGGCGTTCAAGGGGGTCAAGGCGCGCCCGCTGCCGCCCACCGTGCTGCCGGCGGAGCCGCGGCAAATCGCCCCGCGCGAGGTGGTGGAGGAAGCGCCCATCGAAATGGCCCATTTCCATGTCTGCTGGCATATCCCCGATCTGCGCGATCCGGATGTCCCCCTGCTGGACATCCTGGCCACGCTGCTGGGCACGGGCCACAGTTCGCGGCTGTACCAGGAAGTGCGGGAGAAGCAGGGGCTGGTGCATTCGGTGGATGCCTGGACCTACAGCCCCGGCAAGGCGGGATTGCTGGGCTTGAGCGCCATGACCGAGGCCCAACAATACGAGCCGGCCCTGGCCGCCATGATGGCCGAAATCGAGCGCATGAAGGCGGAGCTGGTGGCCGCCGCGGAGCTGGCCAAGGCGGTCAAACAGTTCACCGCCGGCACTCTGGCATCGCGCAAGACCATGCACGGCCAGGCGCAGGATTTGGGCGGCTGCTGGATGGCGGTCAGCGATTTGAATTTTTCCGAGCGCTACCTGGCGGCCATCAAACAGGCCACGCCGGAGGATTTGCGGCGCGTGGCCCGGCACTACCTGACGCCGGAAAACCGCACGCTTTATGCGCTGCTGCCCAAGGGAGCCAGCGCGGCCCAGGCGGCGGCGGCGGACGCCCGGTGCGACCAGGAGGTCCAGAAAATCGTGCTGCCCAACGGCCTGCGGCTGTTGGTCAAAGAGGACCACCGGCTGCCTTTTGTCGAGATCCGGTCGGTATTCCAGGGCGGGGTGCTCTCCGATACGCCGGAGAAAAGCGGGCGGGCCTTGCTGATGGCCAAGCTGCTGGTGAAAGGAACCCGCCGGCGCACCGCCGGGCAGATCGCCACCGAGATCGAGTCGGTGGGGGGCAGCCTGGACAGCTACGGCGGCAACAACAGTTTCGGGGTCAACGCCGAGGTGCTCAGCAGCGATTTCGGCCTGGGCCTGGATTTGCTGGCGGAGGTGATCCTGGACCCGGTTTTTCCCGCGGAGGTGCTGGAGCTGGAAAAACAGATGCAGCTGGCCACCATCAAGGCCCAGCGGGATCAACTCCTGCAGAGCGCCGCCAAAGGCATGCGGCGCGCCCTGTTTGGCAACGCCGCTTACGGCCTGGAGACCCAGGGCACCGAAGAAAGCGTGCCGGGCATTCAAGTGGAGGATCTGCGGGCGGCCTGGCGGGAGCTGGCGATCCCCAACAATTGCGTGCTGGCCATTTATGGGGATGTCCACACCCCGGATGTAAAAGTGGCGGTGGAGAAAGCTTTCGGTGGCTGGGCCGCCGGGGCGCCGGTGTTTGCCCAACTGCCCGTGGTGGCGCCCTTGAGCGGGATCCAGCGCGTGATCGAGGAGCGCGAGAAGAACCAGGCCGTGCTGCTGGTTGGCTTCCGCGGCGTCGATCTGCACCACCCGGACCGCTTCGCGCTGGAGCTGCTCCAGGAATCGTGCAGCGACCTGGGCTCGCGGCTCTTCCTGCGGATCCGTGAAAACCTGGGCCTGGCCTATTACGTGGGCGCGCAGAATTTCCTGGGCCTGGTGCCGGGCTACTTCGCGTTTTACGCCGGCACCACCCCCGAGAAGGCCGCCTTGGTGGAGGCCGAGCTGCTGCAGGAAGCCGCGCTGCTGGCCCGGGATGGGCTGACGGAGGCCGAGCTCCGGCGGGCCAAGGCCAAGCTGATTGGCCAAAAGAAAATCGCCCGCCAGGATCTCGGTTCCTATGCCATGACCACCGCTTTGGACGAGCTTTACGGTTTGGGATATGCCAATACGGAATCGGAAAATGCCCGGTTTGAAGCGGTCACCATGGATGACCTCAAGGAGGCCGCCCGGCGTTATCTGACCCCCAATCAGCTCGTTTTCTCAATGATCGCCCCAGCCCAGCCCAATTTATGTTCAGAGCCATCCAATTAATTTTCAATCCCGCTCCCGGGTGGACCCGCATCATCACGGCCAGCCCGGGCTACGGGATCATCCTCGCGGCCTATCTGCTGCCTTTGCTCCTGGTGGCCGGCGCTGCGGAAGGCTATGCGATGGTCCAATTTGCGGGCGGCCCCAGCCAGCTGGAGCAATCGGTGTTGCTCACGGTGGATAAAGTGGTTCGCTATGAGATCCTGCGGCTGGGGCTCTGCCTGGCGGCGGTGTTCCTGGGCGCGCAGATGGTGCGGTGGGTGAGCGAAAGCTTCGATTTCAAGCCGCCCTACCTGCGCTGCTTCACGCTGGGGGCCTATGGGCTGGGGCCGTTTTTCCTGGCCCGCCTGCTGAACTGTGTCCCCGGGCTGAATCCCTGGATCGGTTGGGGGGTGGGCTGGGTGGTCAGCATCCACGTGCTGTACCAGGGCGTGGGGATCGCCCTCGAGCCGCAGCAGACCAAAGGCTTCGGGATGCTGATTTTGTCGGTCCTGGTTTTTTCCTTCATGACCGTGTTTGTCCACATGCTATCGCTGATGGCGGTGCAAGGCAAAATACCCCTTTAACCAACAGGCATTAACAGTTTACCACGAACATGAGCATCAAAGTTTGGGATTACCTGCGGGAGTTCGAGCAGGAGCGAGCTGATATCTTTGAGGGCTTGGAAAAAGTCTTCCGCTCCGGCCGGCTGATCCTGGGGGAAAGCGTCAAGAATTTTGAGCAGGATTTCGCCGCTTATTGCGGAGTGAAATACGGGGTCGGGGTGGACAACGCCACCAACGGCCTGTTCCTGGCTCTCAAAGCCCTGGGCATCGGGGCCGGGGATGAGGTGATCACCGTGGCCAACACGGCCGTGCCCACCGTGGCGGCCATCACGGCCGCCGGCGCCACCGCCCGGTTTGTGGATATTCTGCCCGGCACCTGCCTGATGAATGCCGGCCAGTTGGCGGCGGCCATCACCCCCCGCACCCGGTGCCTCATGCCGGTCCATCTTTATGGCCAGTGTGTGGATATGGAAGCGGTGCGGGCCATCGCCCAAAGCCAGGGGCTGAAGATCGTGGAAGATGCATCCCAGAGCCACGGCGCGCGGCAGCACGGGAAACGGGCCGGCAGCCTGTCCGACTGCGGCGTGTTTTCCTTTTATCCCACCAAGCCGCTGGGCGCCTATGGGGATGGAGGCATCGTCATCACCGATTCTGAAGCCATCGACCACAAGCTGCGCCGCCTGCGGTTTTACGGGATGGAAAACGTCTATTATGCGGAGGAGTCCGGGTATAATTCGCGGCTGGACGAAATCCAGGCGGAAATCCTGCTGCGAAAACTCAAGCGCCTGGAGGGATACCTCGCCCGGCGGCGTGAAATTGCCCGGCGTTACGACGCGGCTTTGAGCGGCACCTCCCTGGCCCTGCCCCAGGTGGCCCCCGGCAATGAGCATGTCTATTACCTTTACGTGGTCCGCCACCCGGAGCGGGATCGGATCATCGCGGAACTGGCCAAACGCGAAATATTGGTGAATATCTGCTATCCCTGGCCGATCCACACCATGCGTGGGTATGCCAGCCTGGGGTATCGGGAAGGCGATCTGCCGGAAACCGAAGCCGCCGCCCGCCAGGTCTTTTCGCTGCCGCTTTATCCCACGCTCACCGATGCGCAGCAGGATACGGTGTGCCGGGCCCTCGGGGAAATCCTGGGCGAACCCATCCGCCTGTAAGGCTGGCCGGTTAAGGTGGTGCTGGAGGGGATGCTGGACGGAAAGCCCGCCGACCTCAGGGGCGTTTCATTTTGCGCCCCGCATTTTCCAGGATGATGCGTTCCTCTTTGGTCAAGCTCTGGATGCCGCAGGCGGAAATCTTATCCAGGATCGGATCCACTTCGCGGCTTATATAATCAGAGGCGACCGGATCGGGGCGGCTGAACTCCACCGGGCCGGAACCCGGCTCCGGGCCTGGCCAGCGGATGATTTTGGACTGGGTTGCCTTGACGAGCTCTTTCGGACGGCGGGCCTTGAAGGAGGGTTTCCATTTTTGCCAGTCGATGGGATTCAGCACGAAAAACCGGACGTAGGCCAGGCCGGCCAGCAAACCGCCAAGGTGGGCGCCATGGGCAATATCCCCGTAGGAAACCAGCACGCCCAAAACGGCCATGGCCAGGGAAATATATAACAGGTATTTGGCTCTCATGGTGACCGGGATGAAGACCACCAGGACGGTCAGGGATTGATTTGGGTAAAGGGTGGAAAAGGCGGCCAGCAGCCCCAATACGGCCGCGGAAGCGCCCACCACGGGGCTGTTGCCCAGGAAACCGGGCAGCAACATCCCCAGCGTGGCCTGGAGCAATCCCCCGGCCACGCCACTGGCGAAATAAAGCTTGAGAAAGCTGGCTTTGCCCAGCTGCCTTTCCAGAATCCGGCCAAACACGTAGATGCCCAAGCCATTGAGCAGCAAGTGGATGACTCCACCGTGCAGGAATTGGTAGGTAACCAGCTGCCAAACGCACCCGTGGAATAGCGCCTGCGGCGTGAGGGCCAGCCAGGTCAGGAGGCGGTTGAAGCTATCCGGGGCGGCAAAAGCGGTAAAGTAAAGGGGCACAAAGACGGCCACATTTGCGGCCAGCAACCAAGTGGTCGCAGACAGGCCCGGCCGTTCAGCCGGATCGCGCATATAATCTCGATCCTCAATCACCAACCTATAGATACCTGAACGAGGCGCAAAATTCAAACATGCTTTTTGCGGCGAGGGTGATCCACGCCTGTACTTCGAGCGGGGAACCGCCCGAAAGGCTGGGCCGGCTGAGTGATCGCCGCGGCGATACCACGGCGGCTTGATCTTTGGCAGGCGCTCCCTTAAGTTGCCTGCAACGTGGATTCATTCATGGGTCAGGAAGTTTTTTCGCCAGAGCAGCAGTCCCTGCTGCTCCAGGTGGCTCGCGAAGCCATCCAATATGGGTGGGAGCAGAAAAAAGCGTGGCCGCCGGATTCATCGCGCTACCCGGAGGCGCTCCGGCTGCCGCGGGCGGTTTTTGTGACGCTGACCCTGGCGGGGGATTTGCGCGGGTGCATCGGCGTCCTGGAACCGGGTTCGACCCTGGTTGAGAACGTCGCTAAATATGCCTATGCCGCCGCCTTCCAGGATGCGCGCTTCCCGGATTTGAGCGAAGCTGAAATCCCCAAACTGGAAATCAATATATCGATCTTGAGCCTGCTGGAACCGATGACCTTCCAATCCGAGGAGGATTTGATGGCCCAGATCCGCCCTGGGATCGATGGTTTGTTCCTTGAAGATGGATATCACCGGGGCACTTTCCTCCCTGCAGTGTGGGAGGATCTGCCGGAGGTCCGGGATTTTCTGAGGCGTTTGAAAGGCAAAGCCGGATTGCCGGCTGATTATTGGTCGGACCAATTGCGGGTCCGGCGTTACACTACGACCTGTATTTCCGAAGCCGCCACTCCCCATCCATGAGGCGCGCCCTGGCATGGTTGAGTCTGGTTTTATGGTCCGGGAGTTCCGTGCTCAGCGCGGATTTTTACCCCATCGGCATTTACAGTGTTTCCGATCCCAAGGATTTGCCGGAAATCAAGGCCAGCGGTTTTAACCTGGTCACCGGCCCGGAAACCAGGGTTTTCCTGGATGCCGCCCGCCGGCACCAGGTGAAGGTGCTCGCCACCCCGGGCACCCAGGCCGGGACGAATTTCAACCGGCGGGCGGCTCTGAAGGCGGTTTCCGCGGTGGACCGGCACCCCGCGCTCTGGGCCTGGATGCTTTCCGATGAGCCGGAACTGAACCAGGTTTCACCCCGGGAGGTGCGGCAAGCCTGGCGCACCGTCAAGCTGCGGGGGCGCAAGCCAGCCACCCTGGTGCTATATAACGCGTCGCAAGCGATCCATTACGCCTATGACGCCGATTTCCTGATGGTGGATAGTTATCCGATCCCCTGGCAGCCGCTGGCCCTCTTCGGCACGCAGGTCCGCCAGGCGCGCCTGGCCTTGGGGCCGCGCAAGCCGTTGGTGGCCATCATTCAGGCCTTTGATTGGGCCTGCTACCCTTCAGTTTTCGAGCCGGAGCCCAACCTGCGCCCGCCCAGCCAGGCCGAGCTGCGGTGCATGACCTACCTGGCCCTGGCGGAGCGCGCCACCGGCTTGTTTTACTTCGCTTTTGACAGCGGGGAATGGAAGATCAAACAGCACGCAACCACCTGGCGGGACTTGCAGGCCGTGGTCCGGGAGGTCAATGACCGGCTGCCGCTGTTCCAGGGTGTCCATCAATGGCTGCCGGTTTCCCAGCGCTTTGCGGATCGCCGCGACAGCTTCAATGAAATCCACCAAAACAGCCTTGCCATTGCCTGTTTGGCGGTTGCGAAAGGCAACCCCACCATCCCGCCGGGGAAATACCTGCTGGTGATCAATACCACTCCACGGCCGGTGAGCCCCAGCCTCGGCATCGCGCGGCTGTCCGCGGAATTCCTCACCGTGGTGGGGGAGAACCGCATTCTCTTCCCGGAAGACGGCTGGCTCAAGGATACCTTCGAGCCTTACGCGGTCCGCGTTTATGGCCCGATTCCCGACCGGCCCGGCGCCCGCCCGCGCCGCTGATTTCAACCCTGGCGGGAATGGGGGTGGGGAGCGCCCGTTAAAACCACGCGGTGATCTGCCACTGGCGGGCGGAGCGGGGGAGGGCGATCAACTGCCGTTTATGGTTGATCACGGCCGGCGCCCCATTCACCAGCGCGTTGAGGATGCGTTTCCCCTCCGGATGCCGCAACCGGATGGACACCGGAACCGGCGGCCCGTTGGGCGCCAGGCTGACCGTCGCGAGCACCGTGTTGGTGGCGAGGGTGGAATTGATTTCCATATTCACCAAACCATGCCAGGTGGCCGCGCGCTCCACCTTGATCTGCCTGCCATCCACCATCCAGGCGGCGGGAATCCCCAGGCCCAGCTCCAATCCGCCGTTGTTTTCCAGGACGAGCATGGACCGCAGCCATTGGATGAATTTGCATTCGTCCGGGGTTTTGTATAGCGGCCCGCCGCCCTGGCCCAGGCTGGGAATCCACTCGGCGAAACACCGGATGTCCGGGTACAGGCTGGCCCCGGCGGTGTTATAAAATGCCCGCAGGAAGTTGGGCGTCTGGTCGCGGTGCAGGTAAACCAAAGCCAGGTCCAGCAGATTCGGCTGCAGGGTGAACCCGCCCAGGTTGAAGAAATTCGCCTGGGGATTGGCCACCCCGTAACCGCTTTCCGCGCTGAGGAAAATATTGTCCTCCAAATCCTGGATCATCCAATCCGCGAAAGGGTGGTCATACGGATAGACGCCCGCCCCCAGCAGGTGCAGGGCGGGATACAGGCCTTCCCGGATCCACCCTTCTTTGCGGTGCGTCAAGGCATGCGCCCGGGGGGGGACGTATGGGATGAAGGCGCCATCCCGCAGGGGCACCACCGGCGAGGTGGCGGTGGCTTCCGCGACACTGGCGCGGAGGTCCGCCAGGAAAGCGTCCGCCTCCCGGGCCAGTTCCGCCGCCTGGGGATGTTGGATCTCCGCCAGGGTGCTGGCGGCGGTGCGCAGGCCGAGGTAGTAATAGGCATCCGTGGCATAGAAATATAAATATTCCTCCACATCCTCCAGGTCACCCGCGGGCGCCAGCCCATATTCCACCGGCCGGGACCCATCCGGATTCAGCTGGCAGGTGGCCCGGCGCTCGCGGGCGATCCACTGGCAGGCCTTGACCAGGGCCTCCGCGTTTTGGCGCAGGTAAAGCTTGTCCCTGGTCCAGAGGTAATGCTCGGCCAGCCCCCATAAGCCCCAGCCGTGGTGCATATTGTAGCCTTGGGCGGTATAGGGATCCGGCTCGGAGGGGTGCGCCGCATAGAAGACGCCCTCCTTGGTCTTGAAGTTGCCCGGCAGGCCTTTCACTCCCTGGCAGGCCAGGAACGGCTCCAGCAGTTTGAGCGCTTCCGCGTGCTCGCCCCGCATTTCCAGGGCGCGGGCCACCATGACGGTTTCGTTGAGGAAGTTTTTGTATTGGACCGTGGCTGCCCCATGCTGGGCCAGGCCGGTTTCCGGATCCAGGTCGGTGGAAATCAACACATGCCACAAGCTGGCTTTGAAAAAATCGTTGAGGAATGGGTCCGGCACCTGGCAGGTCATGCCTTGGGAAATCCGCTGCTTCCAAAAGCCCGTGACCTCCTGGCGGGCGCGGTCGTAATCCATTTGCTTCAAAGCGGCCATTTCCTTGACATCGAGCAATTCGATGTAGGGAATCAGCAAGTCCACCGCGTGGGTTTCCTGCGGCCCCAGCTCGATCCGGTATTTTACCAGGTCGCCCTCCTGCAGCCCGGCCCGATTGGCCAGCCCGGGTGGGGTGGACCCCTGGGCCGCGCTGTTTTCCGGCATTTGCTCCAGGCTCAAGGCGCCCCGCCCGTGGATGTTGAATCGCCCCCGGATGGCGGCCAGACCGGGGTGGCGCTTGGCGTCGGATGCGAGGTCCATCACCAGGGTGTTGTCAATGCCCAGCCTGAGCCAGGAAGCGGGCCTGGACTGCAGCCAAAGGCTGGCGGTTCCTTTTTGCGGGCCGGTGTTGCGGAGGTGGAAACGGGTGGCCAGAACCACCGGCTCCGTGCCGGTGCGGGTCCGCAGGCCGGCGATGCTGTCCATCAGGGTGGTGGCGAAACTGATTTGCTCATATTCCATGTCCCCGGTTTTCCAGGCGTGGTGGACTACTGGCAACCAGCCCTCTTCCAGGCTCCGGACCACTGCCCCTTTGGCCTGGGCGTCAAATACCGGGCTGGCCTGGCTGCTGAACCGGAAGGCCAATTCGGAACCCTGCCAGGGGCGGCGATCCAGGTCCGGCCCGGGCGAGCGCAGGCTATCGGCCAGCAGGCGGATATCGCCGTTGGGTGAGAGGGCGAATTCCTGCCGCAGATCAGGAACGCCCAGCAAACAATCCGCAAGCGGCTTGGCCGGCATGGCCTGCAGGACCTGCGCCAGCGATTGTTCCGGCCGGAGAGCGACTTGCTCCATGACGGTGCCATCGGGCCATCTGTCGGCCGCGGCCAGGTTCGCCTGGCCGGGCAAAAACAAGCGGGAGCCGTCGCTCACGAGCGCGCCAAGATCGCGGATGCGCAGCACCTGGTGGCGCAGGACATCATCGATGAAAACGGAGAAGCTGTTGGTTTCCCCCGCCCGGAAAACCAGGAAACCCCGGCTGGCACTCAGCCGGTTGGTGGCATCGGCGTAATCCACCTCCACCAGCGCCGCGTTCGCGCTGGTGTTCAATATCCCGCGGATCATGGCGTTCCGCGCCTGGAACGAGGGCGCTGGCGCCCGGGCGGGGAGGCGGTCGGGATTCCACTCAAACCGGATGCGGGCTGATTTCCGGGCTGCCTCGGAAAACACTTCCACCTGGCGCAGCCGGGCGGGCCTCAGAAAAGCCAGGCTCAGCTTGTAAGTATGGCGGAAGGCAAATCCCTCCAATTTAATGGTGGGCGCTTCGGTCCGGTCCAGGGGCAGCATTTCCCACTCCACCCGGTTGCCCTCCGTCCGGGCGGTGGTGCGCGCGCGCAGCCATTCCCCGTTGAACGGGTCATCCAGTTTCTGCCAGCCTCCCTGGCCGTTGTCCGGCCAAACCCGATGCCACCATTGGACCACCAGCTCCTCGTTGCCGAAGGGTTCGCCCTCCAGGTGCAGCCTCAATTTCCGGACGTCCCGCGGCTCGGGCCATTCAATGAGCAGCGGCTGGCCTGGTTTGATCGCCGTGGCTTTGGCTGAACCGCTGGCCAGGAAGGCCAGGCTGGCCTCCTTGCCGGCGGTTTTTCCCGCCTCCGGCAATTTGATGGCGGCGTCCAAAGCAATGTTATACGCTTGGATTTCCGCCGGGGCTGTTTCTGCCCGCCCCAGCATGGATGAGGCCAGCCAGGCGCCAAGAAGGAATCCGCCAATTCGCGCCCGGGGTGAGGATTCAGCCCGGCGGGCATGCCAGGGCTGGGTGTGGCACCCAGCCAGCCGCCATCCATAAAAATGGGATTTCGCCATAGATCGTGAATTAATACGCCCGCGATTTTGGCAGTTTGGCTGGCGTTTGCCAAGCCGCATCGCGGTTGGGCAGGCAACGGTTCCAATCCCGCGGGATTTGCCTCACGAAAACCAAAGGCGTTTACTTGCCGATGCAAAACTGGGAGAAGATGGAATCGAGGAGATCTTCGGTGATGGTTTTGCCGACGATTTCCCCCAGGAAATTGATGGCCCGGCGCAGGTCCATGGCGGGGAGTTCCAAGGGGAGGGTGTCCTGCAGGCCGGCGGCCGCCGCTTGCGCGGATTGCCGGGCTTTGGATAACAGTTCCTGGTGGCGGGAATTGATCATGACCTCCAGCATTTCCGCCGCCACCCCGCCGGCCCAAACCAGCTTTTTGATGGCCTCCTTCAGCGCCTCGATGCCTTGGCCGGTTTGGCAGCTGACCGGGATCGTGGGGGTTTCATCCGGCTCGAACTCAAGGTGCGCGCCCGGGAGATCTATTTTGTTCAGGATCCGGATCCGGGCTTTTCCTTTCAGGCCGGGCAGGGGCGGGCTGGCGCTGGCGGCGGGGTTTTGGGAAGCATCCACCACCTGCAGCACTAAATCGGCCCTGGCCAAAGCTTCCAGGCTGCGGCGCACCCCTTCTTGTTCGATGGGGTCGGCGGCTTCCCGCAGCCCGGCGGTGTCCGTCAGGAGCATGGGCAGGCCGCGCAGGTTGGCGAACACCTCAATGGTATCGCGGGTGGTCCCCGGTTGGGGGGAGATGATGGCGCGGTCAAAACCCAGGAGCTGGTTCAGCAGGCTGGATTTGCCGGCGTTGGGCAGGCCAATGATCGCCACGGAGATTCCCTGCCGGAGGATCCGGCCCTCCCGGGCGGTTTCCAGCAGGCGCTCCATTTGCCCCACGCTTTCGGACAGCTCCCGCAGCAACTGCTCCCGGGTTTGCGGGGCGATGTCCTCCTCCGGGAAATCGATATGGGCCTCCACATGGGCCATGAGGCCCAGCAACCGGTCGCGCATTTGGTTGATCAGCCGGGAAAGCTTTCCGGTAAGCTGCTCGCTGGCCATCGCCAAGGCCAGTTCGGTGCGGGAATGAATCAAATCGTTGACCGCCTCCGCCTGGGTCAGGTCGATGCGGCCGCTCAGGAAAGCCCGTTTGGTGAATTCGCCCGGATGCGCCAGCCGGGCGCCCTGGCTCAAGAGGGTGTCGAGGACCATTTTGGCGGGCAGCACCCCCCCGTGGCAGGAAATCTCCACCACATCCTCCCGGGTCATGGTGCGGGGGGCCCGCAGCACCGCCAGCAGCACCTCGTCCAGTTTTTGGCCGTCGCGGATGATGTGGCCAAAATGCACGGTATGCGAAGCGGCGGCGGCGGGGTGGAGGTTGTTCTTGCCGGCGGGGGCGAAACAGCGGCCAGCCACGGCGATCGCTTCCGGACCCGATACGCGCACCACCGCCAGCCCGCCTTCCCCCAGGGGGGTGGCGATAGCCGCGATGGTGTCATTCAACATGGGGTGTCCAAGCCCGGCCCGCCGCCCGATTCCTTCAGCCTGCCCAAGGCGCGCCGGCCATTACTCCGCATGGGCCGGGGCGTGCGCCTCAAGAAATCCCTGCAAATGGCGCAGACGGGTTGGGTGGCGCATTTTGCGCAACGCTTTCGCTTCAATCTGCCGGATCCGCTCGCGGGTGACCTTGAACTGTTTGCCGACCTCCTCCAGGGTGCGCGAATAGCCGTCCCCCAGCCCGAACCGCAGTTCCAATACCCGCCGCTCCCGGTCGGTCAAGCTGGTCAAAACATCGCCCAATTGATCTTTCAGCAGGCTGTAACTGGTTTGGTCGGACGGGTTTTCGGCGGTCTTGTCTTCAATGCAGTCGCCAAAGCTGGATTCGTCGTTATCGCCCATCGGCGATTGCAGGGAAATGGGCTGCTGGGCCATTTTCAGGATCGCCCGCACCCGCTCCACCGGCAGCTGCATTTCATCGGCGATCTCCTCGCACGAGGCCTCCCGGCCGAAATCCTGCAATAGCTGTTTTTGGACGCGCATCAGCTTGTTGATGGTTTCGATCATGTGCACCGGAATGCGGATGGTCCGGGCCTGGTCCGCGATGGAGCGGGTGATGGCCTGGCGAATCCACCAGGTGGCGTAGGTGGAAAACTTATAGCCGCGGCGGTATTCGAATTTCTCCACCGCTTTCATCAAGCCCATGTTGCCTTCCTGGATCAGATCCAGGAAAGACAGCCCGCGGCTGGTATATTTCTTGGCGATGGAGATCACCAGGCGCAGGTTGGCCTCCACCATTTCGGATTTGGCCTGCCGGGCCCGGTTCATGTGATGCTGCAATTGCCGGTAAGCTTTGAAATACTCGTCGGCGGGCATCCGCACAAACTCCTCCAAGGCGCGGATCTTGCGCTGTTCGGATTGGATGATGGAATGGC
The DNA here is from genome assembly GCA_964409245.1 of uncultured Verrucomicrobiota bacterium. Lineage (GTDB taxonomy): Bacteria > Verrucomicrobiota > Verrucomicrobiia > Limisphaerales > UBA1319 > CAIMWS01. The sequence goes on along the minus strand of CAYPCQ010000002.1, from coordinate 119,556 downwards.
TCACGCTCCCCTTTTGCGATTCGCATTCACGGATGATCCGCTGGCTGGCCTGGATTTTGTCATGGACGTTGTCCGCCACCAGCGCCATTTCCTCGATCACCCGCTGTTTGTAGTAAAAACGGGGGAACACCTTTTGGATTTTGGCGTTGAGCTTTTCGAATTGCAGCAGCGCCCGCTTTTTCTGGTGGCTGTTGGCGGAGAGCCAGGAGGCGAAGACCTCGTCTACTTCCTGGTCCAGCTTGCGCACCTCTTTGACCAGCCGGCGCAATACGCGCAGGTGGTATTCCCGGCCTTCGATTTTTTTATCCAGGATGACCCGGTCAAAGCGTTCCTTGGGCGGTTCCGCCACCAGTTTATCGGCGAGCGCTATGTGTTCCTTGGCGGCAAAGCCCAGGCTGAAAATGATGAGCTTTACCTCGTTTTCAGCATCCTCGATGCGTTTGGAGATTTCAATCTCCTGGTCGCGGGTCAGCAGCGGCACCTGGCCCATCTGTTTCAAGTACATGCGCACCGGGTCATCCAGCGCGTCCAGCCGGATTTTTTCGTCGTCCTCATCCCCGCTGGCCGGCTTTACGCGATCCACTTCCGCCTGGTCGATGAGTTCGATTTCCAGGTTGCGCAATTTCAAATAAATCTCATCCAAGTCCTCCGGTTGGAGGGGGCGGTCGGCGATCAGTTCGTTGACATCGCTGTAGGAAAGGGCGCCTTGTTCCCGCGCCTGGCGCACCAGTTCTTTGACGATCTCATCCGTGTTGAGGGTGGGGAGGTCGGCCACTTCCTGGGTTTTGACCAGGGCCGCCGGTGGGGCCTCCGGTTCGCTCCGTTTCCCGGCCTTTCGCGGGCGGCGTTTGCCTTGATTATCCTTGCTGGGCGGGGCGGGGGCGCTGGCCTGCCATCCTGGCTTGGGTTCAGCTTTCGCCGGGTTGGAAGAGGCGGATGCCGGGTGGGGAACCAGCCCCATCACCACACCTGTACGGGGGTGGGAATTTTTTGCCGGAATCTTGGCCGTGTCGCGGTGTCGTTGCAGACTCATTTCGTGCAAATAATGTAATCAGTATCAACGACTTGCGGCGAAAGTCAAGTTTGGCTTTCAAGGATGTGCCGATTTTCCGGTGGGAATCGCCAAAAAACGACAATCGGCTTGCCTCGTTTTAAAAAGCGGATAGCTTGAAGGGGATTCGGGCGCTTGGCCGGTGGACGCTATGAAAACAATTACAGAACTAGGCTGCGATGCCAGGAACGAGAGCGAAATCCTCGTCACGCGCGTGGATGCATTGCTGAATTGGTGCCGCAAGAATTCCCTTTGGCCCATGCCCATGGGCCTGGCTTGCTGTGCCATTGAGCTGATGGGCGCCGCTGCCAGCCGCTACGATATTTCGCGTTTCGGCGCGGAAGTCATGCGCTTTTCCCCGCGGCAATCCGATGTCATGGTGGTGGCCGGCACGGTGACCTATAAAATGGCCCTGGCCCTCAAGCGCATCTACGACCAGATGGCCGTGCCCAAGTACGTCGTGGCCATGGGCGCCTGCGCCTCCAGCGGCGGCATGTATCGCAGCTATTCGGTTCTCCAAGGGGTGGATCGCGTGGTGCCGGTGGATGTCTATGTGGCGGGCTGCCCGCCGCGCCCCGAGGCCTTCCTGGACGCGCTGATGAAACTGCAGGACAAGGTGGCCCGGGAACCGGTGCTTGCCACCCAGAAAAGAGTCGCCTAAAGGGCGGATTTGGGGGAAAAGAACGCATGCCCGCTATTGACCAGGCTCGCCAATTGAAATCCGCGTTCGGAGACGCGATCTCTGAACCGCTTGAATTCCGGGGTGAAATCACCCTGGTCATTGCCGATCCCCAGCGGGTGGCCGAAATCTGTGGTTTTGCCCGGCACGAGCTGGGCTTTGATTACCTGGTGGATCTTTCCAGCGTGGATCTTGAGGGCGAAGCTCCCCGTTTCCTCGTGGTTTACGAGCTTTACAGCTATGCGCATCGCTGCCATTTGCGCCTGAAGACGGGCCTGCCCGAGGAAGCCCCGGAATTGCCCACCGTCACCCCCCTGTGGGCCACCGCCAACTGGCACGAGCGGGAAGTGTATGACATGATGGGCATCCGTTTCCGGGGGCACCCCGATCTGCGCCGCATCCTGATGTGGGAGGGGTATGCGCACCATCCCCTGCGGAAGGAGTTCCCACTGGCTGGCAAGCCCACGGAAGTGCCGGAAGTAGCCTTCACCGAGGCCGCGCCCCAGGAAGGCGGCCCGTTTGTAACCCAGCCGGGTGGCCCTGATGCCACTGCGCGTGAGCCGCGGGCCAATGTCCGCGAGGAGCCGTGATGAGCTTCGGCCTGCTCCTGTTGGCCATCGGCCTGGAAGTGGCGGGAACCACCTGCATGAAACTGTCGCAGGGATTCAGCCGGCTGGTCCCTTCGGTGTTGATTGTGGTTTTCTACGGCGGTTCCCTGGCCAGCCTGACTTTCGCCCTCAAAACCATCGAAGTCAGCACCGCTTATGCCATCTGGTCGGGGGTGGGGACCGCCCTGATCGCCGGGATTGGATGCTGGTATTTCGGCGAGGTTTTGAATTCATTCAAAGTTGCGGGGGTGTTGCTGGTGGTGGCTGGCATCGTCCTGTTGCACCTGTCAGGAAAGAGCTATTGAAGTTTATGCCCACTCGCGAAATTGAATTTCCGGATGCTTCCGCCCGCGCGGCCGCCCCCCTCCCGCCCGGCGGGGATTTTACCGATGGCGACACGCTCGGCGAAAAGATGATTTTGAACATGGGGCCATCCCATCCCGCCACCCATGGTGTTTTGCGGATTGTGCTCGAGCTGGATGGCGAGCTGATCACCAAGGCCACCCCGGATGTCGGCTACCTGCACCGCGGGGATGAAAAGATCGCTGAAAACCTCACCTATCAACAATTCATTCCCTATACGGACCGGCTGGATTACCTGGCGCCGCTGGCCAACAACGTGGCCTATGTGCTGGCGGTGGAAAAGCTGCTCGGCATTGAAGCGGCCCTGACCCCCCGGTGCCAGTACATCCGCGTGATTTGCTGCGAGCTGGCCCGCATTTCCTCCCATCTCCTGGGGGTCGGCTGTTTCGCCATGGATCTCGGCGCGATGACCGTCTTCCTGCATACCTTCACCGAGCGGGAAAAGATCTACAATCTCGCCGAGTCGCTCACCGGCGCCCGGTTCACTACTTCCTACACCCGGATCGGCGGCCTGGCCCGTGATCTGCCCCCGGATTGGACCAGCCAGCTGCGGGCCTTCCTGCACGAAGTCGCGATCGCCGTCGAGGAGGTGGATCAATTGCTCACCCGCAACCGCATTTTCATCGACCGCACCCAGGAGGTCGGCGTCATCTCCCGGGAGACCGCCATCAGCTACGGCTTGACCGGCCCCAATCTGCGCGGCAGCGGCCTGGAATACGATTTGCGCAAAGCCCATCCCTACCTGGTTTATCCCGATCTGGCCTTCGACATCCCCACCGGCACGACCGGGGATTGCTATGATCGCTACCTGGTGCGCCTGGAGGAGACCCGCCAGAGCATCCGGATTTTGCACCAGTGCCTTGACCACCTGCCGGACGGCCCCATCAATATCGCCAACGGCAAAGTGGTGCTGCCGGAAAAGCGCAAGGTTCTCACCAGCATGGAAGAGCTGATCCATCAGTTCATGCTGGTGACCCAGGGCGTCTCCGCCCCGCCTGGCGAAATCTACCGCGGGGTGGAAAACCCGAAGGGCGAGCTTGGTTTTTATATCCACAGCAAAGGGGGCGGCAGCCCGAACCGGCTGAAGATCCGGTCGCCCAGCTTTGTGGCCATCAGCATCCTGCCCGAGCTGCTGAAAGGCCACCTGATCAGCGATGCCATGGCCATCCTGGGCTCGCTGGATTTTGTCATGGGCGAGTGCGACCGCTGATCGCTGATGAAACCGTCCAACTATTTACGGCCTGCAACCCGCAGCGGGAAGCGCCCCGGGGCGCTTTCTCCTGATTTGTGGATCCCCGGGTTCGCCGCGTCCTGGTTATGAATCCCGCAACTACGAAAGCCGAAGCCGCCGCCGGCTGGCAAGTGCCTGAGAAACTCGAGATCGAGATCGAGGAGTTGATCTCCCATTATCCGCAGAAACGAAGCGCGGTGCTGATGATCCTGCACGCCCTGCAGGATCATTTCGGGTTCATCTCCCGCGAAGCCATGGAATGGACCGCCCGGAAATTGGAGCTGCAGCCCATTCAGGTGCTCGAATTGGTCACCTTTTATCCGATGTTCCAGACCGCGCCCCGGGGCCGGTTCCACCTCAAAATCTGCCGCACCTTGAGCTGCGCCCTGAGCGGATCCTATGCGCTGCGGGATTATCTCTGCGATAAATTGGGCCTGGACCGGGAGGCGCCTGGCCCCCAGACCACCAGTGATGGCCGGTTCACCGTGGAATTTGTGGAGTGCCTGGCCAGCTGCGGCTCCGGCCCCGTCCTCATGATCAACGACCAATTCCACGAGCGGGTGGATTCCGCCCAGGCCGACACCCTGCTCAGCGGTTGCCAATAGGTCACCCATAGGCCGCCCATCGCGGATTTTTCCCGTCAGCGTTTTTTCGGTTCCTGGAACTTTACCTGCAATTTGGCAGCGCGGTTCCAGCCCCGCAGGGTGACGGTGCTCTGGGTGGCGTCGAAATGCGGATAATCAGCGCCCTCGAGCGTCACCCCGGAGATGGCGCCACCTTGCGGAGGCCGCAGTTGGATGATGATTTCGCGGGGCATTTCCCGCGTGGGTGGCTGGACCTGCACCGTGACGAGGCCGGGTTCCGGCCCGGAAACAATTTCGTAATCCACCGCTCCAAAATGGGTTGGCGCCTGGCGCACCGCGAGGCGCTGCCCCGGCTCCAGCCAGGCGCGGGGGATGCCGCGGGCCAGCCAGAGCCGGTCCTGATCCTCCATGACGAGCATCATGCGCAGGCGCTCCAGGAAGCAGGCCTCCTCGAAGATCTTATCCGGCGGGCCGCCCGTGGTATGTTCCCGGAAGGTGTATTCACCGGGCATGATGTCCACCGCATACTGGTTGAGCAGGGAGCGCAGAAAGTTGGGGGTGTCCCCGGCGGCGAGGTGGAGGTTGGCGTGACGTTCCAGGCCGCATTGGTATTGCCAGCTGGCGTGGGCAAACCAGTCCCGTTCGGCGTCGAAGCCCGGCGTGCGCGCCGCCACTTTTTCGTTTTCCAGCAGCAGCCGGTCTTCCAGGACATCCAGGTGTCCCTGCACCCGGGGATCGTCCACGCGCAGCAATCCCGCCGGGCTGATCAACGGATCGGCTGATTGCACGGTGTCCCAATAGATGGCGCCCACGTGGCCCTGGCAGCGGCGCCAGCCCCAGGCGCCGGCCGCAAAACCGCGGACATAAGGGGCGAAGGGGATGAAGGAATGGAAGGTCCCATCCCGCACCGGGACCACCGGGGAGAGCGTGATGGAGCGGTCGATGGCGGCCAGCAGATCGCGGCGGTAGGCTTCCGCCTGCGCGTCCAGGCGGGCGCCTTCGGCGGGGTCGATTTTGCCCAGCATCCCCGCCATCAGCTTGACCCCCAGCCAATAATAGGCCTCCGTCTCATAGAATTGCATGTGCATCGACAGGCTGTCCGGCGTGACCACTTGCGCCGGCTGCAGGCCCTTGCTCCAGAGGCGGGCGCCACCCGGCAGGTTCCCGGCCAGGAATTGCCGCTGGCGCAGGATCCATTCCGCGTTGGCCTTCATCCGGGGGGCGTGCTCCTTGAGCCAGGCCATATCGCCCGTCAATTGGAAATGCCCGGCCAGGGCGAACAGGATGGCCCCCGGGCCCATGCTGTGGACGGCGTCCATGTGGCCGCCCACTCCCTCCGGGCCGGTGGCGTGGGTCAGGCAGCCTTCACCATCGATGAAATGCCCCAGGGGCCGGTCCGGCTTGGAAGCCTCGTGGGCGCCGGCGGAGGCGCGCGGCTGGAGCGGCAGCCGGAGCCATTGCGCCAGGCCGTCGGCGGCCTCCTGGTGCCGGCCCTGCAGATCCAGCGCCCGCAGGATCATGTAGGTTTCCGAGGCCAGGATGCCGAAGGGGTAATCGTTGAATTGCCAGGCGCCGGCCGCGGATTGGGTGGAGCGCCGCAATATGTGCCAGGCCCCAAGGTTCCATTGCGCGGTCAGCCGGCTGCACGGCAGCTCCACCCGCATCGCAGGCTGGACTGGCGCCACGGGGTGGGCCGGCAGATTCGTGCCGTGCAGCGCGGCCACCGCTCCCATCCAGCTTTGCTCCGGGTGGGCCCGGGTGCGCTGGCGGATCGTGGACAGGTTCCGGCGGGCCAGCTCGGCGAGGTAATCCCGGGCCGTCGCCGCGGCGCTGGCCTGGACCAGGGGCGGTTGCGCGGGAGCGGGTCCGGCCGCCACGGGCGCCACCGAATAAAAGCCCCACACCGCCGGATGCCCCGCGGCGTCGCGATGCGGATTTCCGGCGTGGATGGAATCCACCACCTCGCGCGTCAGATCCCATTCCCGGCCGGTGGCCGGCTCGGTGATGGCCAGCTCCACCAGCGTGGTGTCGCAGGTGTGATCCCCTTGGCGGGCGCCCACCACCAGCAGCACCTGGTCGCCCTGGGCCACGGTGAATTCCCCGCTTTTTTCCAGATCTGCTGGCGCGGGGATTTGCTGGGCGCCGCCGGCGCCGATCCAGCCTTGGGAAAGCGGCCGCTGGCCGGCCCGGTTTTCGAGCACCAGCCGCCACTCGATCCCATTGCCGCCCTGCGCATCCGCCATGGCCACTTTGGCCCGCGCCCGCACCCGGCCGGTGATGGGGCTGCGCCAGCCGGCTGCCACCTCCCGGCCGGGCAGGGGATGCATCGCCACGCTGCGGGCGGGGATCTTGAGCGTGCCGGCCGTGCCCTCCTCGTAGAGGGGGTTGGCGGCGAACCAGGGGATGATCTGGTCCATCCAGCCACGCATCAGCGGCACCCCGGGCAGGGTTTCCACGCGGTTGGTGAGCAATTCCCTGGCCAGGGGCGCCTGGCCGGCGCCGGGGGGTGCAGCCGGCCGGGCGGCCGGGCTGGCGTCGCGCACAAAGAAGCCGTATTCCGGGGCCAGGATGGGGCCGTTCTCCAGGTCGGCCGCCAGGAACGAAAAACTGCCGGACTGCGTCCAAACGGTGACGATGGTGCGCGCCACGTCCTCCGGCTGCGCATGGTAGGGCCAGATTTTTCGCCACCGCGAGGTTCCCAGGTAATTCAAATTGAAACCAACGCCCCGGCGCGGGCTCCGGCCGGCCGGGGAAAGCCAGGCCGCCGGGCCGGTGGGGGAGGTGCCGGCATCCTCTTTCAGCGGTTGCAGCCCGGATACCAGGCCATCGTAGGCTTCCAGGCGCCCATCATAAGCCAGGCCCGCGCGGGCCGCCTCGTATCCCCACTCGATTTCCACCCGCATTTGCTTCCAAACTCCGGGGCCAAACGCCCGGATGGCTGGCACTGTAAAACCGGCCGCCGTGGGCGCCTGGCGCAGGGAGGCCACAATCCCCCAGGTATCGGCCGGAATGGTGTAGGCATATGCCAGGCCATCGGGGCTTGCCTCCGGTGCGGGCGCTTCCTTGATGGAGCGGGGATTCCACCAGGTGTGGGCGGTGGTGTCGGTGGCGTCAAAGTAAGTGAGCACCAGATCCTCCGGCGCCGGTTTGTGAGGGGCCTCCGGCGGCCAGCGCAATTCGACCCGGCGGATCGGCCTCACCTCCTCCCAAAGCAGGCCGCACAAGGCCTTTTTCACCGCCGGCGCGGTGGCATCCAGGGGTTGGTCGAAGGGCTGGCCGGCCTGTTGCAGGAGCAGGATCCAAGCCTCGGGCGGGTTGTCCGCGGCCGGGCGGTCCGCGCGGAATTGGTAGGCGCTGCGGGCCAAATCCGCTGGCTGGCCGGCCATTTCGTCCGGGGCGGCCTGCGCCGGGTGGCTGGCCAGCCAGCATCCCACGGCGAGGGCGGGCAGGATCGATATGGGTGCAAGAGTTCTGGGGGGCATGGGGAATCCTTTGCTTGGCCGATGTGTCTGCCGTGGTTCAGCTGGCGCGCAGGCGCTGGACAATGTCCGCCTCCTGCAGCAGGTGGAGGGCATCCAGGAAGTGGACCTGGAAGCTGCCGGGGCCGGGCGAACGCTCCCCTGCCAGCTCCCCCGCGATGCCCATGACCGACATGGCGTGCGCCGCCGCCGCGGTTAAGGACGGATTCACCGCCGCGAAGGCGCCCGTGAGCGCGGTGGCGGTGCACCCCAGGCCGGTTACTTTCGGCATCAGGGGATGGCCATTGGCAATCCGCGCCAGGGAGCCGTGCCCGGCCACCAGATCCACCGCCCCGCTCACGGTCACCACGCAATGGTAACGCTCCGCCAGGATTTTCGCGGCCTTCAAGCCGTCTTCCGAACCGTGCGTGCTGTCCACCCCTTTGGGGGCTCCGTCCGCCTGGACGAGGGACATGATTTCGGAGGCGTTGCCCCGGATGATCGACGGGGAAACCTCCAGGAGCAGCCTTTTGGCGCTGGTGGTGCGGAACCGGGTGGCTCCGCAGCCCACCGGATCGAGGATGACCGGCCGGCCCAGTTGTTTCGCTTTCAGCCCTGCTTTGACCATCGCGTCAATCCACGGCGGGCTGAGCGTCCCCAGGTTGAGGACCACCGCCCGCGCCAGGGCGGCCATTTCCTCCACTTCCTCAATGGCATGAGCCATGACCGGGGAGGCCCCCACCGCCAGCAAGGCGTTGGCGGTGGTATTCATCGCCACGTAATTGGTGATGTTGTGCACGAGGGGGTTTTCCAGCCGGATTTGCTGGAGATCGTGCCAGACGGCGCTCGGTTTAAGCATAGGGATTCCTCGGGTTCAAGCCGGGCCGGCGGATTCCCACCGCCCTGACGGCGCCTGGTTCCTCGCGGCTGCGTGCAATTTCATAGTTGCCTGACACTATACCTATGCCCCCCAATTCAGCGAGCCTTTTTGTCGGCTCATCACCATGAGAGTTTTGGTGGTGCGCGTGCGCCGCTTTGGCCCGGCCTGGTCAAGTCCTGGTTTAAATTTGTCACTTTTTTCTCGGTGTTTCCCGGTCGGCAAACTGGGATAAAAGAACATCCTGGCTGGCCTCCCTCCAACGCTCGGGAGGTGAGCCTTGCCCCTTCGGGGGAACGGAGGTTGAGGCACGTAGTGCCTCAGCCGTAGTGGACCCGAAGGGGCAAAGGGGCGCGAAGCATCCCCGTCCCTTCCTCCCTCCACCGTCCCCACCTTCATGGCCGCTCGGCCTAACCTCCCCGGCGAACCAACCGGTTTGCCATCCCATCCGTCCCGTCCTGGCATAGAAGATTACGATTTAGCGCGATTTTTCCAGGCGGTGGTATCCTGAATCCGTTCCGATCCGGTTTATCCGCGTGGCCGGAGCCGTATGCCCACCGGAAAAGCGCCGCAGGCCGGCGCACTCCAAAATCTGGCGGATGCCCGCACGCGCCGGATACCATGCGGGCTACGGTGCGCGCGCGAGCTTTTGGAGTGCATGCGCGGCTGCGCCGCTTTGGATTTTTCCCCCGGAAAGTAATCGGTGTAATCCGTGGTTCATCCCCTTTTTTTGCGTCCCCCTGCCCTCCGTGAACCCCAACGGGGATCATTACGCCGAAAGCGACCTGTATTGCCACGACCGGCCCCGCCGCTGTCCCCTTTTTCTTGTTGCACACTTCCTCAAATATATTGAGGATATACGCATGCCGTCTGTGAACCGTAGTTATGCCAGGCTGGTCGAGCTAGCGGAAGCCCAGCAAGGCTTCTTTACGACCCGGCAGGCGATCAAGGCCGGGTATTCCGACAATACCCATCCCTACCACGTTCGCGCCGGGCATTGGCTGCGCCATTGCCGGGGCGTCTATCGCCTGGCCCATTTCCCCTTCCCGGAAGATGGCGAAATGATGGGATGGTATCTTTGGGCCCACAATCGGTCGCAAGAGCCGCAGGGCGTCTATTCCCACCAAACCGCCCTCAGCGTTTATGACCTCTCGGATATTATGCCGGCGAAATTGCACCTCACGGTACCGCCCGGCTTCCGCCGGAGCGGTCCCCTTCCCCCAGTGTTGCAATTGCACCGGGCCCGGCTCGCGGTCCAGGATATCGTCCAACTGCGCGGTTTTGCGGTCACCCGCGCCCTCCGGACGATTCTCGATCTCTCGGCTGCCCAAAGTGTCTCCGCCGATATCGTTCGCCAGGCTTTTGAAGAAGGCACCCGGCGAGGTCTCATCACCTTGGCGGAACTTGAGGGAGCAAGAACCCTGCCCGGCTTGCACCCCGGCCTGGCCGATTTGCTGCGCTCACCATGATCCCAAAGCATTACGCCACACCCGCTGCCTTTCGCCGGGCCTTGGAAGACCGCCTGCTGCAACTGCAGCACACGGAGCGCCAGGATTTGCAGCGCCTGCGCCGCCAAGTGGCCTTCGACCGGCTGCTGGTCCGCCTCTTCCACATGGGGGATCCTCCGTGGATCCTCAAAGGCGGCTACGCCATGGAACTGCGTCTGCCCATGGCACGCACCACGCGTGACATTGACTTGGGCGTCCGGCTCAATCCCGGGGGCAAAACCGCTTGGTCTGCCACAGCCATTCAACGCCAGCTTCAAACCGCTGCCGAATTGGATTTAAACGACCACTTGACCTACCAAATTGGCGCCGCCACCGCCGATCTCGATGGCCCGCCCTATGGAGGAGCCAGGTATCCGGTCGAGGCCCATATGGCAGCGCGCTCCTTCGCCAAATTCCACCTCGATGTCAGCTCTGGCGACATCCTGCGCGAACCCTATGTGCAGTTGCTGGGCCGCGACTGGCTGGCCTTTGCGGGCATTCATCGCACCCCTTTTCCCGCCATTTCGCCCGAGGAACAATTCGCTGAGAAACTCCATGCCTACACCCTGCCCAGGCCCGGCCGCCCCAACACCCGCGTCAAAGACCTTGTTGACTTGTGCTTGCTGATGGGAAAAGGCGGGCTCGACCATCACCGCCTTGCCGCTTCCATCCGTGATACCTTTAAACGGCGCCAAACGCACCTGGTCCCGGTAACCTTGCTGGAACCCCCTTCAGCCTGGTCAAAGCCTTTTGCGGAGATGGCGAAAGAATGCGGCCTGCCGGAGGACATCACACCCCACTTCGCAACCGTGCAAACCTTCCTTCGGCCGATTCTGCCCGCAGCCATCGAGGATCCCTTCTTGCGACCTCCTATTCCGCCGCCGCCCTCCGGGAATCCCCGCAGGGATTCCGCAACCATGCCCGGCGAGCTTGGCCACGAAATAGCGCCTCCACCTGGCGGAAACCCGAACGCGCCGTAAGCCAGGCGGGCCAAGGAGGGTGCGCAAGCTTTTGGAGTGCGTGCGCGGCTGCGCCGCTTTGGATTTTTTCCCGGAAAGTAATCGGTGTAATCCGTGGTTCATCCCCCTTTTTTGCGTCCCCCCTTCCGCCTCCGGGAACCTCACAGGTATTCCACAACCAAGCCCGGGGTTGCCCCGCCTGCGGGACCACCCCGGTTAACGAACGATACCCCCACCCTTCCTTACGGCAGCGTCTTCAGCCTCCAGAAGATCTTCGGGCTCCCCTTGGTCGACAGGAACCGGTTCGTCACATTGCCGGAGCCTTGGAACACCTCCCCCACGCCCGTCCAGGTCTGCATATCCACGGACTTCTCCAATTGGTATTGCCGGTTGGTCAAGGTGACCATCTCCAGCTCGATCGCCGTGTAGATGCTCAATGCCTCCGGCCGGGAGGAAGCCAGCTTGGGATCCGTGCCCAGCTGCACCTCCAAGCCAGCCGCATAACCATCGCCATCCGTGTCCGGGTTGCGCGGGTCGGTGCCCAGCTGCGCCTCCCGCTCGTCGCTCAATCCATCGCCATCCGTGTCCAACGCCTGCCCGCCCTGGATCGTCACCAGGCCGGGGACCACCGTGACCGGGATGGCCGTCAAACTCCCGTCCAGGATCTCGATCAGCGTGGGCTCCCCGTCGATGGTTACCTGCCGCACTCCGGCGCCCGTGGCCCGCAGCCGGATCGCGAAAATCACCGTCTGATCCGGCAGCGACGTGCTGCCGCCCGAGGGATCCTCCCAGGAGAGCGTCAGCGCGCCCGGCGCGGGCAGCCCGAAATTGCCCACCGCCAGCGAGGTCAGGCCAAACTGCTCCAGCCCCTCGTAGGCGAACACGTTGGTGTCCCAATGCGCCGAGAACTGCACGCTGCTCACGTTGATGAACCGCGCCACCTTCACCGGCACCACCGCGATGGCCGCGGGCGCCACCGCCGGGCCGAATTCGTTGTCCACCACCGTATAGATCCCCGCGTCCGCCGCCAGCGCGTGCGCCAGGTTCCAGGTGGGCAGCACCGCCCCCGCGATCTCCTGGCCGTTTTTGCGCCACTGGCAGGTGATGGGCGCCGTGCCGCGACGAATCGTCAATACCGCAGGCGGTAAAAGCCGCTGACGGCGCCGGCCGTTTGATCTTCCAGGAGGTAAAGCGGGCTTTGGTTGAGGATGAGGCGGCGGCTTTGCCAGACGGCCCCGCTCGCTGGATCGGAGGTGTGGTCCAGGGTAAACGGCTGTCCGAGGGGGCCGGTGATTTTAAGCGCCAGGCCGCCAGGCTGGCGGATCACCACCAGCGAGAGCTTGGATTTGGCGGACTTCCAAATGGATTCCAAGTGCCAGCTGCCCATCCCGCCGGTTACCACTTCCCCGCGGGCCCGCAGGGTGAGGCCGTCAGCGAGGGAAATATTGTCCAGCTGCCAGCCGGCGGCGGTGCGCACGCCGGCGCCAAGCGGGTGCCAGGTGGAGCCATCCGACGAAAATTCAAAGGCCGTCCGGGAAAACTCCGGACTCGTATCGCCCAGCCGCCAAACCAGGCTGGCAGGGGTGACGGTCCAGAGCGGCGTAGCGGGGTCACCGTTCTTGAGTCGGCCGGCGTAGGCGATGGGGGAAAGGCCGAGGCCGGTGAAGGCTCCCCCCACGAGCAGTTGGCCATCGGCCTGCAGCGCCAGCGCATACAGCTCCTGGTTGGGCTGGGCCTCGAAGGAGGGGTCCACTTCCCCGGAGGGCTGTAGACGGGCGATAAAGGAGCGGGTGCTGCCGCCCAGGCGGGTGAAAGCCCCGCCCACCAGCAGCCGGCCATCGGCCTGCAGCGCCAGCGCATTGACGCGGTGGTCGGGGCCCGGGTTGAAAGTGGGGTCGAGGGTGCCGTTGGCGGCCAACCGGCCCAGCCCGGTGCGGCTCTGGCCGGCCAGCACGGCGAAGGAGCCACCCACCACGATGGCGCCGTCCGCCTGCAAAGCCAGGGCTTGGACGAGGCCGCTGGCGCCCGGGTTGAAGGTGGTGTCCACGGTGCCATCGGCGTTGAGCCGGCCGAGATTATTGCGCTGGTAGCCGCCCAGGGAGAGGAAGCCGCCCCCCACCAGGATTTTGCCATCGGGCTGCTGGACCAGGGCGAAAACGAAATCATTGGCAGCCGGGCTGAAGCTGTCATCCAGCGAGCCGTCCGGCTCCAGGCGGGCGAGGGACCAGCGCGGCCGGCCATTCATTTTATAGAAGTGCCCGCCGACCAGGATCTTGCCGTCATTCTGGACGGCCAGGGCATAGACCTCGCCGTCGGATTCCGGATTGAAGCTTTCATCCACCGAACCATCCGGACGCAAGCGGCCAATTTGGGGATGGGAGTCGCCGCCCAGCCTGGTGAAATTGCCGCCCACGAGGATTTTGCCATCGGCCTGGAGGGCCAGCGTGTTCACGAAGGGATAAGCGCCGCCCTCAACCTCCGCCTCGAATTCCGAGGCCAGGGTGCCGTCCTGGTTCACGCAGCCGAGGTGGTGGCGGTCCTCCTTGCCCAGCTTGGTGAATTCGCCGCCCAGGATGATCCGGCCATCCGGCAGCGGGAGCAGGACGTTGACGGATCCGTTGGCGCCGGGATTGAAAGCCGGGTCCGGGGCGGTCGAATTGATGGAGACGGAAACCGGGTTGCTGTCGAGATGGTTATAGGGGTTGGAGACCTTCACCCAGTAGCTGCCCGCGTCCTCGGGGCGCAAGGCGGGGATCGCCAAACGATCCGTGAAGGAGCCTCCGATGGTTTGCTGCACGAGCAGCCCATCTTTGTACCATAGGTAATCGAAGGGGCCGGTGCCGGCCACGGTGATGGAGAGCTCCACGGGTTCGCCAAGCTTCTGGGAGAGACCCACGGGCGCCTTGGCAATCAGGGGATCGTTCACGCTCAGGATGGCGCCCTGGCTGGTGATGGAGGCGAATGGGTTGCTGGCCTCCAGCCGGTAGGTGCCGGCCTCGGCCTTGAGCAGATCGGTGATCCGCAAGGCGCTGGCATTGGCGCCGGAAAATTTTCCCCCATCGGCCAGCAGCAAGCCATCCTTGAACCATTGGTAAACGAAGGGGCCAGTGCCGCCGACGATGACGGAAAACGTGGCGGTGAGGCCCGGGTTCTTGTTGTCGCTGACGGGCTGGGTGAGGATCACCGGGTCGTTCACCGCGAGGGTGGCGGCCGGGCTGGCCGCCGTGCCGTAGGCGTTGGTGGCCACGACGCTGTAGGCGCCGCGATCCTCCGCGCTGACCTCCTTCAAGGCCAGGGTGGCGGTGGCGGATCCGGAGATGTGGCCCCCATCCGCCAGGGGAACGCCGTCTTTGAGCCACTGGTAGCTGAAGGGGCCGGTGCCGCTGGCGGAGGCCTGGAGTATGCCGGAACCGGCGAAATTGACCGTCAAGGCCACGGGCTTGATCGAAACGCCCAGGGGCGGCCCGGTGAGGACTTCGAAAAACCAGCCGGATTTGCCGCCCGTGGCGGCCTCCCCCCGGACGCGGAGGAAGGAGCCGCCGGGCGGGGTGATATCCGCCAGGCGCCAGTCATTGGTCATGCGTTTCCCGGCCGCCGGGCTGGTCCAGGCCAGGCCATCGTTGGAAAATTCAAAGGTGACACGGGAAAGCTCCGGGCTGGAGACGTCGCGCAGCCAGGCCGTGCCGGACTGGCCGAAAACCAGCTGCTGGGTGGCCGGAACCACGGCCCGCAGGCGGCCGAGGTTGGCGCAAGGCTGGCCATCGAGCGTGGTGAAACCACCGCCCACCAGGACTTTGCCATCCGCCTGCACGGCGAGCGCGTAAATGCAGCCCCCGGGCGCGGGATTGAAAGTGGCATCGGCGCTGCCATCCGCGTTCAAGCGGCCCAGGCTGGCGCGGTTCTCCCCGGCCAGGGTCGTGAAAGCGCCCCCGACCAGGAGCTTGCCACCCACCTGCGGGACGGCGGCGTAAACCGCGCTCCAAGCCAGGGCCCGGCCGGGAGCGGCCTCGGGATGGTAAGCGGCATCCAAGGTGCCATCGGCGTTCAGCCGGGCCAGTTTGTTGCGCGGCTCACCCCCGATGACGGTGAACTCGCCACCCACGATGATGCCGCCATCCGCCTGGGGCACGATCACCCGGACATCCCCGGCAATGCCGGGGGTGAAATCGGCGTCCACCGTGCCCTCGGCCTTCAAGCGGCCGAGCTTCCCGCAAGCATGGCTCCCCAAGGCCGTGAACCGGCCGCCGACCAGGATTTTGCCATCCTCCTGGATGGCCAGGGCGTAAACGCTGGCCCCCGCCCCGGGATCAAAGGTGGTATCCACCGTGCCATCGGCGTTCAGCCGGGCCAGGTTGTTGCGCGGCTGGCCGCCGATGGCGGTGAAGCTGCCGCCCACCAGGATCTTTCCGTCCGCCTGCAGGGCCAGGCAATAGACCGTGCTCCAGCCGCCGGGGCTGGCGGGGCTGGGGTTGAAGGTGGCGTCCAGGGTGCCATCGGCATTGAGCCGGCCCAGCCCTTCGCGCGGCTGGCCGCCCAGCTGGCTGAATTCGCCGCCCACCAGGATCCTGCCATCCCCCTGCAGGGCAAGGCAATGGACATACCAATCCGCCCCGGCATTAAAGGAGGCATCCACGGTGCCATCGGCCTGGAGCCGGCCCAGCCGGTTGCGGGGCTGGCCACCCAGGGAGGTAAACCACCCGCCCACCACCAATTTGCCATCGGCCTGGAGGGCCAGGGCGCTGATGCCCTCGTTGGGCTGGGGGCTGAAGGCGCCATCCAGGGTGGCCAGGTTGAAAGACAGCAGGGCCACCTGGCTGGTCACGCTGCCCAACTGGTTGCGGACCACGGCGGAGTAGGCGCCCAGATCGTCCTGGGTGATGCCTTGGATGGCCAGGCTGAAACTGGCGGCTCCCGAGACGCGCCCCCCATTAGCCAGCGGCTGGCCGTCTTTGAGCCATTGGCAGGACAACGCAGGGGTGCCGCCCGCCGCCACCGAGAATAGGGCCTTCTGGCCGGGCTGCCCGGCCAGATCGGCCGGGTGGGTGAGAATGGCCGGATCGTTCACGGACAAAACCGCCACCTGGCTGGTGACGCTGCCCAAGGCGTTGGTGATCACTACCCGGTAGCCTCCTTCGTCCGCTTTGAGCAGGTTGTTCAGGGCGAGCGCATCCGTCTGGGCGCCTCCCATCTTCTCCGAGTCTTCCAGCAAAACATCCCCTTTGAACCACTGGTAAAACAGGGGAGCGGTCCCGGCGGCGGCCACGTTGAGATAAGCCTGCACCCCCGCATTCCGCACCAGGCTGGTGGGCTGGGAGATGATCGTGGGCGGGCCATCGGTTTGGGCGCGGCCGGCCAGGGCCACCAGGAAGACCATGGCCAGGACCGCCAGCATCTGTGGACGAAAGCTGCTTGTTGCCGCTCGGTTATGTGAGGGCTTTTGCATATTATCGTATAGCATACTCTCCGGCATACTCAGGTCGAGAAGTCATTTGCACCAGGACACTCTCCGCCCCCTGGCCTGCCACCACCCATGGGCCATCCGCCCGTCCGCCCATCCCTTAACCTTATATCGGAAGCTTGAGGGGAAGCTTGAGGGGAAGCTTGAGGGGAATGCTCAGAAACCGATCCCGCACCGGTAATTTCAGCGGCCAGCCACCCGCTGGCGGAATTCCGGCGGAACCCCTCCGGGCCACGCAAAACCCTCCCGGGCAAGACCGCTAATGGCGGAAATGGCGGACGCCCGTGAAGGCCATGGCCACCTGGCGGGCATCGGCGGCGGCGATGACCTCCTCGTCCCGCACAGAGCCGCCCGGCTGGATGGCGGCGGCGGCCCCGGCTTCGGCGGCGGCCACCAGGCCGTCCGGGAACGGGAAAAAGGCGTCGCTGCACACCACGCTGCCCTGGAGGGAGAGGCCGGCCTCGCCGGCTTTCCAGATGGCGATGCGGCTGGAATCGACGCGGCTCATCTGGCCGGCGCCCACGCCCAGGGTGCGGTCCGGCCCCACATAGACGATGGCGTTGGATTTCAGGTGCTTGACAATGCGCCACCCGAACAGCATGGCCTGGAACTCCAGCTCGGTGGGGTTGCGCTTGGTGACCACCCGCAGCTCGCCCAGGCCGGCGGTCTTCTGGTCCCGCTCCTGGAAGAGAAAAGATTCCGCCCCCACGGCGCGCACCTCCCAGGGATCCATGGTGTAAAGTTCCCGCAGGACTTTGATCAGGCGCAGGTTCTTCTTTTTCTGGAGGATGGCCAGGGCCTCGGAGGTGAACTCCGGCGCCACGATGACCTCGCTGAAGATCTCGGAGATGGCCTGGGCGCACTCGCCATCCAGGGGCTGGTTCACGGCGATGATCCCGCCAAAAGGCGCCTGCCGGTCGGTGGCGAAGGCCTTGTCCCAGGCCTCCTTGAGCTGGTTTCCCTGGCCGACGCCGCAGGGGTTGGTGTGTTTGAGGATGGCCAGGGTGGGGCGGTCGCCGGCGAATTCGGCGATCAAACCGGCGGCGGCCGTCAGATCCAGGATATTGTTATAGGAAAGCTCCTTGCCGTGCAGTTGGGCGAAATACTTTTGGAAACCACCGTACAAAGCCGCGCGCTGGTGGGGGTTTTCGCCGTAGCGGAGGGGTTGGGCCAGCGGCAGATCCACCTGCAGGCGGTCGGGCAATTTGCCGGCCGGCCGGGCTGCGGCGGCAGCAGTGGCGGTGGCGGCCGGGGGCTGCGGATTGAAAACCTTGATCAGGTGGGCGGCGATGGCGGAGTCATAAGAGGCGGTGCGGGCAAAAACGCGCGCCGCCAGCTTCCGCCGCAGCTCCAGGGAGGTGTTGCCGTGGAGCTTGATCTGGGCCGCCACCTCCGAGTAATCGCACGGGTCCATCACCACCGTCACAAAATCGTGGTTCTTGGCGGCGCTGCGCAGCATGGCCGGGCCGCCGATATCGATATTCTCGATGGCATCGTGAAGCGACACATCCGGCTTGGCCACCGTCTTTTCAAATGGGTAAAGGTTCACCACCACCACATCGATCGGCGGGATGCCGTGTTTTTGGACGGCCGCCTCGTGCTCGGCGTTGCCGCGCAGGTAGAGCAGGCCCCCGTGCACTTTGGGATGCAGGGTTTTCACGCGCCCATCCAGCATTTCCGGGAAACCGGTGTGAGCGCTCAGTTCGGTGACCGGCAGGCCGTGATCCCGCAGGGTTTTGGCGGTCCCGCCGGTGGACAGGATTTCCACCTTGGCCTCCACCAGGGCTTGAGCAAAGGGAATCAAGCCGGTCTTGTCGAAAACTGAAATCAGAGCGCGTTGGATTCGTGACATAAATTTCGCAGCCAAGCATCCAATAAACACCCGGCGGGCGTCAATCGCATAAAAATCCGGCCGCGGCCGGGCGGAATGGCCCTGCCCCGTGGAAAATAATCCTTGTGCATATCGAAACCCAGGCGCAAAGACAGGCGGAGTTTGCCCTGCGGATGCATCGCTATTTTTCGCTGATGTTTCAAAAGCACGGCCTGCCGATTTACCCGGTGGTGGTTTTTTTCCACCAGGGCAAGGTGGCTGAACCGGATCACTTTACCGTGGCCCTTCCGGATATCACGGTCCTGCAATTCCGTTTCAAGGTGATCCAGCTGGCGCGGCTATCCTGGCGGGATTTTATCCAGCGGAAAAATCCGGTGGTCTGCGCCTTGATGTCCAAAATGGGTGTGCGCCCGGAGGATCGGGTCCGGGTGAAACTGGATGGCTCCCTGCCGTCAAAGATGGGAGCCATGCTGAAAAAGCTTACCTGTGACCAGTTGGGCAATTGGGCGGAGGCCTTGTTGGATTTCCGATCCAAGGCGGATCTGGAAGCCTGGCTGCTCCAGAATAACTGATAACCCAGGAACACCCACCCCCTCAGGCACGCGAGGCAATAGCAGGCGCAGGAACTCCGGGTTCCCACGCCGCCGGGGGCAGGTGGATTTCTAAATTGTCCGGGCCGCGGGGCACGGCGTCAGGCCGCCCCTTTGACCTTCAGGTGATACCGGCTGGCCTGTTTGTCCAGCATCATGGTGACAATGGCGCAGGACATGCCGAGGTTGCCGACCCCCAGCGGTTTGCCGGTCACGGAATCGTAGTGCTCGTTGATCCCATATTTGAGGGCATTGGCGACCGTCTTGTCCGCAATATCCGCGGCGATGGCGCGGTAACCTTGCCGGGCAAAACCGGCTGCCACCTGGTAATTGGGCACTGGCCAAACGTCCCCGCGCCAATAACTGGCCGCTACCCAGCGCTTGTCATGGCGATCCACCGTGGGGATCGGCAGTGGTGTCTGCCAGTGGTCGGTCTGAATCGCCTCGGCCATCCGCTCGATCATCGCCCGCGTGGGAATCTCGGCGATCAACGGCATCCAACTGCCGATCGTTCCGATGCGGATCTTCTCGAAGGTGTCCCGCTTGACAGCCAGGAACACGCCGCGCTCCTGGTCCCACATGTGCTCTCGCACTGCGGCCACACATTTCTCAATGCGCTGGCGGCGGCGGCCCGCCATCGCAGTGTCTCCTAAAATCATCGCCAGCCGCACCAGGCTGCGTTCAGCCTGGATCAAATATCCGGTGTTCCCGGGCACGCAGATATCGCCATACCAGCGGCCCTCTCCCACCCATGGCCACGGGCCGGCATCCTGGCGCTTGGGGTGCCGGGTGAGCTTCAGGTCGTCCAGGCAGCACTCGTTGTCATACGTCTCGTTGCGAGCTTCCTGTACGTTATCGCTGTAGGTCCCCACGGCGATCAGGCCGGACTCGGTGACATCCCGCTCCCGCCAATACCATTCGTGGAATTTCTCCAGCGGCACGAGGGACTGCCGCAACAGTTCTTTGTCTCCATTGCGCTGGTAAACACGCTCCAAGCCCCACCCCAGAATGGGAATCTGCGAATAGGCCGGATACTCAAACCAAGGCTTGACGTTGCCGCGCGGTTCAATCATGCAGGGCACCATGTTGTGCGCGCAGGCGGGGAATCTGGCATTCCACCGCTCCTGGAAGTCCCAGTAGTTCTGAAAGACGTCGCGAATGGTTTCCTTGTGTTCGGGCAGGATGGCCAGCAAGTCCACCACGAACATGGTGTCCCAGATCCACTGGCCGTAGAAAGCATCGCCCGTGCCGGCCTGCAGCCAGCGGCGCCTGGCCGTTCCCTCCGGCGGTTTGATCTTGGCCAGCACACAATTGCGCATCACGCCGGCCGCCATGCGGACCAGTTTGGGGTCATCCGACTCGAACAACTCTTCGAGCTTGCCGTCGGCCGGTTCCGCCGCGCCCAGGGCCGGGCCGCGCCCGGCCCCCGTCAGCACCATGCCAATCCCGGCGCCCACGCCCGCCTGCAGAAATCGCCGCCGACCCATGCCCATTTTTGGAGTTTTCATGCTGCCGTTCCTTTTGCCAGAAGCTGCGGCTCGTTGTCAATGTCCGGGAATTCCGAAGTCCTGGCTTTCAGGTTTTGGTCCTGGCAGGCCGCGCCGCGCGCCAGCCTCGGCGCTTGCCATGTTCCCGGGAAATCCGTACCGTGCGGAAAATATCGTTCGGGATGGAGCTTTAAATTGTGCATCCATGCCAATCTCATTGCCGGAATATATCGTTATGAGTTCAACCTTGAAAAAACTGTCGGTTCTGGGCTGCCTGATCCATGCCTGCCTGCTGCCGCTCCCCGCCGCCGCCCCGCGTCTGCCGGAGGTGGTGGTGATCCGCCCGCAGGCCCCGGAATTGGAATGGCTGGCAGCCAACGAGGTCCGCCGCTATGTCTATCTGCGCACCGGCAAGCTGATGCAGGTGCAGCGCGGCGCGAGCGGCGCTGACCGCATCGTGGTAACCTCCCAAGACCGTTCCCTGAGCGGCGGGATCGGGCAGGATTTGGGTCCGCAGCAATTCACCTTGAACACCACCAGCGCGAGCGGCGCCAGGATCTGGTGGATTGTGGGGGGCGACCCGGCGGGCACGTTGTATGGCGCCTACCGGTTTGCCGAAAAATTGGGGGTGTGCTTCGGCCTGGACGAAGATGTTCTGCCGGATGAGCCTTGGCCCGGCGAACTGCCCACGCTCAACGAGACCGGCAAGCCCCGCTTCGCCTTGCGCGGGCTGCAGCCCTTCCACGATTTTTCGGTCGGGCCTGACTGGTGGAATCTCCACGATTACCGCAGCGTCCTCTCGCAGATGGCCAAGCTGCGGATGAACTTCATCGGTTTCCACACCTATCCGTGCTGGAATCCCAGCGCCGGACCCGAGGCCAACGTCTGGTCCGGGCTGCCCGAGGATGTGGACCAGCGCGGCGATGTCCGGTTCGGATACGAGGCCGGGGTGGTGACCACCCGGCGCGGCTGGGAAGTGAAACCGTTCCCGACCAGCCGGTATGCCTCCGGAGCCGGCCTGCTATTTGAGGACGACGATTACGGCCCGGACTTCATGCTGGATTGCCTGGATTGGCCCAAGACGGAGGAGGCCTGCACCGCCATGTTCAACCGGTATGGCGATTTCCAGCAGCGGGTGTTTGGGCAGGCGCGGCGGCTGGGGGTGAAAACCTGCACGGGCACCGAGCTGCCGCTGGGCATCCCGAAATCCCTGGCAGCGCGGCTGGAGGCCCGGGGCATGCAGGTGGAGGATCCGGCGGTCATCCGCCTGCTGTACGAGGGCACCTTCCTGCGGCTTGCCCGCAAGACACCAGCTGATTATTACTGGTTCTGGGC
This sequence comes from uncultured Verrucomicrobiota bacterium, assembly GCA_964409245.1. GTDB lineage: Bacteria > Verrucomicrobiota > Verrucomicrobiia > Limisphaerales > UBA1319 > CAIMWS01. The sequence continues at coordinate 97,558 of CAYPCQ010000002.1, read as the reverse complement.
GCCGGAGATCTGGCTGGGCGCGGAGCCGGGCTGCGCCGGCTGGGAGATCACCACCCGCGGCAACGTCGAGCGCGACCTGGGGGTGATCGAGGCGGCGGCCCGGGCCGCGAAGGCCCCGTTTGCGTTCGCCACTTCCGGCTGGCGCCTCGGTACCCGCGACAACCCCTTCTGGCTGACCCAGCGCACTCCGCAGGGTTGGGCGGCCTCCTCAATCAACACCAGCGGGGGGATGGACCCGGTGGAGAAGCACTACGGGGATCTGCCGGGCCGCCCCAAATGGGTGATTGGCTGGGCCGAGGATGACAGCACGGCCGGCGCCCACTGCTGCACCTGCTGGGATCTCCAGCTCTGGGTGGCGCGGATGTTCGCCAATTCCCAGGAGGCCTCCCGCTATGGATGCGAAGGGATGATGGCCATCCATTGGCGCACCGCGGCGATCTCGCCCAACCTCACGGCCCTCGCCCGGGCAGGCTGGGAACTGGCCGGCGCCGGGGAGGCCGCCACCCGCACCGATCCCGCGGCCAGCCAAAGGCCCGGCCTGGATGCCTACTGGGCCGAGTGGGCCCGCGGCCTGTTTGGCGGCGAGGCCGGCGCCGAGGCGGGCCGGATCCTGCAAAAACTCGATGGCACCCACCCGGCCATCAATGCGCTGGTGGCCGGCGGCGCCCAAACCACCGAGGCGAAGATCGCCGATTTTTTTGCGCCGCTGCGCGAATTGGAAGCCTTGCGGCCCCGCATTCAAGGCGCCGGGAACCGGGAGCGTTTCGATTACTGGCTGAACCTGATTGGCGCCACCCACCTGCGGGTCCGCACCTGGGTTCTGGCGGATCGCCTCGCCGCCCGGATGAAAGAAGCCGGCTCGATCCCCGAGGCCGGGCCGCGGCGCAGCCTGGCGCAGAACAACCTCCTCCCGCTTCGCCTGGACCTGGCGCGGCACTACGAAAAACTGATCGCGGCCCTGGTCCAGTGTGCCAAGTCGGCCGGCGAAGCCGGAACGATCTCCAGCATCGAGAGCGGAACCCGCGAGCGCGTGGTGTCCGCCCAGGATGCGGCCCTGGCGCAAATGCTCGGCGGGCCCTTGCCGCCGGAGGCAGCTGTCAGCAGCGCCTACCGCGGTGAGCCGCGGATATTCGTATCGGCCAAATGCACCCAGATGAATGCCGGGCAGCCATCGGAGATCCGCGCCTTTGTGCTTTCGGGCCCGAAATGCACCATGCTCAACCTCCATTGGCGCCCCCTGGGCGATGGAGCATTCCAAAAGACGACGGCCACCCATAAAGCCCGGCAGGCTTACCGGGTCTCCCTGCCTGCCCAGCCACCCACCACGCTGGAATACTACCTCGAGGCAGAGCTGGACAACGGCCAGCAGATCCGGTGGCCGGCCACGGCGCCCGTCCTCAATCAAACCGTGATCGCTTGGTGACTCGGATCCGCCTTCCGCAGGCATCGTCCGGGCTTGCGCGCTGCTCCCCGGCGGTCACAGCCAGCCCGGGCGGTATTCGGTCTGGAGGAATTGGTTTGCCTCCGGGAGGTTTGTGATTTTTCCGTTCTTGGCGTCCCAGAGGATTTTTACCGGATAGCCATTTTGCTTCCGCTCCGCGAGCACCCTGGCCGAGGTGCGGATGGCCACGTTGCCGAGCTGGACCACCTCCGTCAGGACGGCGGCGTGCTCGAAATGCGAGCCGGCTTGCGGGCCGCCCTTGATGGCGGCCAACCATTCCTCCCCATGGCCGGGCGAACGCGCAATCCGCTTCCGGCCCAAACCATATTGCTTCATCTTTTCGATCGGCAGCAGGCGCGGATTATCGCCGTAGCAGCTGCACATGATTTTGCCGGTTTCACCGAGGAACAGGCACCCCTCGTTGTCGCCCAGGCGGTAATCATCATCCGGCATTTCCAGCGGGCGCGGCGGCATCATCCCGCCATCATGCCACGTGAGGCGCACCGGCGGGTTCGACCCGCGGGCGGGGAACTCGAAGTAAATGAGCGAACTCAACGGGCCGGTTTCATCCGTGCAGCGGTTCTGGCAGGCCTCCACGCTCACCGGCAGCCCGAGCTTGAGCGCGCGCCAGGGGGTGTTCAGGACGTGGCACGCCATGTCCCCCAGCGCGCACGAGCCGAAGGCCCACCAGGCCCGCCAGACGAAGGGCAGATAGGCTGGGTGGTAGGGCCGCTCCGGTGCCGGCCCAAGCCACAAATCCCAGTCCAGTCCCGCCGGAACCGGCGGCCGGTCTGCCGGCCGGTTGATGCCTTGCGGGCACTCCGGCTTGTTGGTCCACGCCTGGACCTCGCGCACCGCGCCGATGGCCCCGTCCTCGAGCCATTCCTGGATGATCCGGACGCCTTCACCCGCGTTGCCCTGGTTCCCCATTTGCGTGGCCACCTTCGACTCGCGGGCGGCCGCCGCAAGGGCCCGCGCTTCCTGGACCGTGTGGGTGAGCGGCTTTTCGCAGTAAACATGCTTGCCGGCTTTCAGCGCGCGCATCGCCATCGCGAAATGCTGATGATCCGGCGTGGCGATGACCACTGCGTCAATGTCCTGCTGCGCGTCGAACATCCGGCGGAAATCGCGGTGCCGTTTCGCCGCCGGCCATTCCTTTTGGGCGGCCGCAGCGTTGCGGTCATCCACCTCGCAGAGCGCCACCACATGGTGGCCCCCCGCCAGCTGTTTCAACAGCCCGTATCCGCGACCCCCGAGGCCGATGCCCGCCAGGTTGATTTTTCCCGAGGCCGCCTTTTCAGCCGCTCCGCCCAGGACATTCTTTGGCAGGATCAGCAGGGAGGATGCCACCGCACCGGCCCCCGCCGCCGTCCTCAAGAAACCGCGCCGGGTCTGTTTCTCAGTCATCATGTTTTTTCCTTTCTGAAGCACCTCTCTACTGACATCCCTCACGGGCGTCAACAAGCTTCCGGCCAGCTCGCACCCCATCGCCCAAGGTGCTGCAGGCCATTGGCCCCATTTGGAGGCCAATCCGACCCGGCCCTCAACGGCGCGAGCGCCCCGCCCGCCGAAGCGGTCCAGGGCTGGACATTTTATGGCCGCCATGCATTCAAAACCTAAACCACGGAAAGGCCGATAGAAAAACTGCCTCCCCCTCCCCTCTGAAAATCGTGCTTAATCGTGTTTTCTATGCCAGGCGGTGCCAAAGCGAAACCTGGGGCAGAAACTGTAGCCACAGCAGGAAGCCAGCCGGAGGGGGGGATAAAATGCCCGGATGTGGAATCAGGTGGAAGAAGACGGGCTTTCCCGAAGCAAAGCGGAAAGGGCGGGGAGCAGTGCAAAGGGTAAAAAGGCAAGGTCAGTTGCATATGGTTGTTTTTCCTGATGGCGCCCGCGCCGGCATCGGCGCAGAGCGGATTCATATCCGCCGGGGTGAATATGGCGCAAATCGGTGGCGGAAGCTAACCTTCAGTGGACTGGGTGGACTCCATTGAGGAAAAGTAGAAAAGATGAACCGCCGCAATCCAAAAGCTCGCGCACGCGCCAAGGCCCGCTTGTTATCCGGCGCGTTGAGAGTTCCGCCAGGTTCTGGAAAGCGCCGCGCCAGCGGCGCCATGGATTCAATGCCTGCCGCCCATCAAGTTTGTTTTTTGCGGGTGCCCGCGCTGGGGGCTTTTTTAGCCGCCCGGGCGGGCGCTTTGGGCTTGGCCGGGGCGGTTTTCGGGGCCGGGGCCGCGGCGATCTTTTTGGCTTTTTTGGCGGCGGGCGCTTTGGCGGCTTTGGGGGCTTTGGCGGCGGGGGCGGCACTGGGGGCGGCCGCCGGGGTGGTATCCAGCTCGATGCCGAACACGGAACTCATTTCCGACTCGGACAGCTCGGAGGCGGCGCCGGAGGCCTTGGCGGCCAGATCCGTGGCCTGGGCGGCCTGGGTGATCAGCTCCTCGTGGTGGACGGAGCGGAGGGTGAACAAAAGCTCGGGCGAATGATCCAGGCGGGAGCCCACCCCATAGAGCACGGCGGCGACATGCTTGCACATGTCCGCCCAATCGGGGCAGGAGCAATCCAGGTCGATCTCCGCGGGCGAGGGGAACAGGCCGGTCTCATGGCGGGTGAGGATCTGCATCACCTGGCTGGAGAACCGGCCCTGGAGCAATTCGATGAGCGACCCGATGCCGCCCGCGCACTCGCGGCACAGGGCCTTCCACCTGGCTGCCTGCGCCGGCTTGATTTTGATGGACACCCGGTAAAGCTCGGAGCCGCTGACCATCGCCTGGATGACGCCCTGGCCCACCTCCAGGTGCACCACGGACCCGTTGCGCACGTAGGTGCGGCCGCGCGGCAGGCGGTTCGCATAGTCGCTGTAGGATTCCAGGTTGTCGCACCAGGCCTTGCCCCAGAAGGAGCGGGCGATGGTGCGGCCCTCGATTTTGACCGGCAGGACGGCTTTGCCCTGCTTTTCCATCTTGGTGACGGTCTGCATGGCTTTGCGGCGGCGCTCGGCCACCGGCACGTAGGGTCTGAATCCGAAATTATTCCAGCTCATGGTTCAACAGCGGGTTGCCGGACCCGGGGCCGGGGTGGCCCAGCCAGGCTGGCCGGGCGCCATCGCTGGCCGCAGGTCCGAATTTTACACTGAATCTCAACGTCCCGCAGCATGGCCGGATTCCCGCCCAACCGCAAGCCGCTTTTCGGCCAGAGCCGCGCGCAGCCGGCCCGGGGTCAAGCGCCGGCCACCGCCCGTTTCAGATCCAGCGCCACGAAGCGGAGCAGCTCATCGTTGTTCATCTCGGTGAGGATTTTTTCCGCGCCGCCGCCATCGAGCAGCTCGGTGGAGAGGGATTGCTTTTGCTCGATCACTTGGTCGATGCGCTCCTCGATGGTGCCGCGGCAGACGAACTTGTGGACGAGCACGTTTTGCTTCTGGCCGATGCGGAAGGCGCGGTCGGTGGCCTGGTTTTCCACCGCCGGATTCCACCAGCGGTCGAAGTGGATCACCTGGGCCGCCTGGGTCAGGTTGAGGCCCGAGCCGCCCGCCTTGACCGTGAGGATGAAATAGGGCGGGCCGCTGTCCTGCTGGAACGATTCGACAAGCTGGCGGCGGTCGGCGATCCTGGTGCTGCCGTGGAGGACCAGTCCGGGCCGGCCGAAGAGGCCGGAGAGGAAGGTGTCCAAGGGGCCGGTCATTTCGCGGAACTGGGTGAAGATGAGGACTTTTTCCTGGCGGTCGGCGATCTCCTCCGCCAGCTCCCGCAGGCGGGCGAACTTGCCGCTGGCCGCGGGGTCGAAGGCGCCGTCCTTGAGCCAGTGGGAGGGGTGGTTGCAGATCTGCTTGAAGCGCATGATGAAGGCCAGGACCATGCCGCGCCGCTCGATGCCGGCGGCATTCTCCAGCCCCTGGGCGAGATCGGAGACGGATTGCTCGTACAAGGCCGCCTGCTTCTTGGTGAGGGAGCACCAGGCGCGCACCTCGGTTTTTTCCGGCAGGTCGGCGATCACCCGCTTGTCGGTCTTCAAGCGCCGCAGGATGTAGGGCTGGGTGAGGTTCCGCAAAGGCCCGTAGTCGGGCCGCTCCGCGGTGGTCAAGGCGCGGAAATACCGGCCGAATTCCGCCGCCGACCCGAGCAGGCCGGGATTCAGGAAATCGAAAATGGACCACAGATCCCCCGCGCGGTTTTCCACGGGCGTGCCGGTGAGCGCGAGCCGGCCGCCGGCCCGGAGGGCCTTGACCGCGCGGGTCTGGCGCGTTTCGGGGTTCTTGATGGCCTGGGCCTCGTCCAGGATCACCAGCTCCCAAGCCTGGTCCCGCAGCTCGGCCAGGCGGCTGGCCATGCCGTAAGTGGTGAGCACCAGGTCGTGCCGGGCGAGGGCGGATTTGATGTCCCCGCCGGCCTGGCTGTCCCATTCCGAGGGATGGGCGGTCCAATGCGTGAGGGCGGGGGCGAACCGGTTGAGCTCGGCGCGCCAGTTGGCCAGGAGCGACGCGGGCGCCACCAGCAGGCTGGGCCCTTTGAGTCCTCCCGGGGCGGCCTTGCGCTTGAGCAGCAGGGCCAGGACTTGGATGGTCTTGCCCAGGCCCATGTCATCGGCCAGGCAGCCGCCCAGCCCCAGGCCCGCCAGAAACCAGAGCCAGTTCACCCCCACGGTCTGGTAGGGGCGCAGCTGGGCCTGGAGGCCGGGGATCGGGGCGGCGTCCACCGTCCGGGCGGGATCCCGCAGGCCGGCGAGGATCTCGTTGAGCCACTGGCCCGGCTCCAGGCCGGCCCATTCCCTGGTTGCTTCCAAGGCGTCGTCCTCGTCCCGGGCGCCGCGGTTGGGGAAGCCGGAGAGGAGCCGCATGCCCTCGAAGAAAGTCAGGCCGTTTTCGCCGGTCATCCGCTCCACCTCCCGCCAGTGGGCCAGGGCCTCCTGGAGCCGGGCGGGGTCCACCTCCACCCATTTGCCGCGCACGAAGACGAGGTTTTCGGTGGCGGAGAGCAATTGCTGCCATTCCTCCGGCGTCAATTCCTCGCCGTCCAAAGTGGCCGCCACGGAGAAATCGAGCATGGCCTCGGCGCCCAGGCCGGCCTTGGGGGCATCCCCCACGCGCACGCTCACCCGGGGCCGGGCGGCCCGCCCGCTTTTCCACCAATCCGGCAGCCGGACGATGATGCCCGCCGCCTCGCAGACGGGCACGTTCTGGAGGAATTGGAAGGCCTCCGCCGGGCTCCAGGGCAGGGCTTTGTAAAGCTGCCCGGAATCGGCCAGCGCCTTGACCCACGCGCTCTTTTCGGCCGCTTTCTGGATGGGCGACAGGAGGTTCAGCAGGGCGGATTTGTTCTGCGCCCCCGCATATTCCTGGAGGGCCCGCCCCAGGGGCAGGTGCTGCACGCGGGAGGCGTTGCTGATGCGCGAGGCGTAGCTGGCCATGAAGGCGAAGGGGTGCGTCGGGTGCGTCTTATGCTCCGCCAGGTGGAAGGTGACCCGCCCGACCATCCGCCACAGCGGATGCCGCTCCCGCAGCCAGGCCCCCGCCCCGCTGGGGTGCCGGGCGATCTCCGCCTGCACCTGCTCCTCCAGCCGGGCCCACAGCGCGCCCAAAACATCCTGCCCGAGGTATTCGCCGCCGCGCATCGGCGGGGCGGAGAGGATCAGCGCCACCATGTCCCCGCCCGCTGGAGGGGGGATGGGGGCCAGGGATTGCGCGTATTCCAGGTCCGGCTGGTGGCAGAGCCGGGTGAAGAAATGCCGGGCAAACTCCCGCCACCAGGCCGCCGCGGGGGGCAGGGTGGCATTCAATTCCCGGCTGGCCAGCGCCGCCAGGCCCTGGGCTGGGGATACCGCCAGGGCTTCCGCCATCCGCCGCGCCGCCTCCGGGTCGGGCCAAAGGCCGGGGGCGCCCGGCTCCATCCTCAGCCATCCGTGGGGTGTTAATATCAGGTCCGACCAGCCAGCGCTTTCATCTGCCATGCCCGGGAATTTACCGGAAATCCCCGCGTCCACAAGGCCGATGCCACCCGCCCCAGCCGGCCAGCGCGCGGCGGCCCCAAAGGGGAATGCGAAATTGGCGCATCCAAACCGCCAAACCGCAGGCATCGGCTTGCATCAACGTTTGGGAAACCGCATTCAGTTGCAAGGCCTCCTAGATTCAAAATTAGGGCGTGGCCAGAGGCCGGGGCCGGTTTTCAGCGGATGGGATTCTGCCTGCTGGAAAGAATTTTCCTCAAAATTTCACAGGGCTGTTCACGGATGGTGCATTCAAAAAACCGCAAAACCCGCCAACCGCGCCGCCAGTAAAATCGAAGGCTACCTCGGGTGTGCCGGACAACAACTCGGCCATCCAACAGAGTTACGGCAACTGGAAGTCATTGAAGCAAACCAAGATCGCAGGTGATGCGCGCGAATTCATAGCCATCCACTAATACAATTGGAGCCTTGGTCACAGCCACGGCTTCCTGGGCAGCGGATTTCGAGTAGTGGCTCGTTGTAACCAAAGCGCCCCGAGCGAAATTCTTCAAACTGCCACGCAATTCGGCAACTTCGCGCCGGCCAACGGTGTGAATCCAGCGCTTGGCCTGGACTTGAAGCAGTGTGCCGCGCAATGGCCAAAGGGTCCGGTTCGTTTGGGCTTCAACATCTATTCCCCCATCCTGCGAGTAACGGGTGACCTGTGCCTGCTCGAATCCAGAACGTTCAAGCGCATGCATGACGAGATGCTCAAAGCTGGCCGGCGCAAGGGCGAGCATCTTGCGGCGGATTTCTTCAAGGCAACGTGATTTCGCAGGCTCTGGAGCAATCAAAGGACTGACAATGGGAGATTTGTCAAAAGTTGGCTCGGCAGAGATATCTCGAATACCAGCTTCGGATAAGGACTTTTCATGTTCGACTGGAACAAGCCTTCCGATTGGCAGGCGGCGCAGTTCAAATACCCAAACGGAGCGCAATTGACCACGCGCATCGGCTTGCATTTCCTCGAAATGCCTCACATAGCCAAACAGGCCAAGAAATTGCCAGCGCTTCGGTCCAGTCTTCTTATTGCGCCGGCTCGATGTATTACAAAAACAATAAATTGGAAACTTGGTGGCTGGCTGATCGGCAATGCAGGAATTGACGCCAATCAATTCCTGAGTGCCTTCCCTGCCTGCGGCGGTGTAAACAAGAACATCCTCCTCCATTCGGTCAGCGTATGGATTCTCCCGCCCAATCTTTGCGCTGGCAGTGGAAGTAAAGATAACCAGCCTCCGAACTCCGCCATCATCATTTTTCGATGGCCTGATACCACCAGCGTTCCCCACCGAAAGAGTTTTATAGATTTCCTCGTTTGCGTAAAGGGACTCTATCTCGAAAACCGAAACAAGCGCCCGCTGCTCCAGGCATGCGTTCCTCATGTGCGGTCAGGGGCTGGTGCTAAAGACGTTCCAGGTTGTCGTCATACTTGGCCGCACGACTTTGAACGAAAATTCGTTCATTTGCGTGGGTGTCGTCGGGCTGGCAGTTAACATCTTTGAACCTTCCCAGACGAAATGCCTCATGAGCCATTTGCAGAGCAATTTTTTTGTTCGGAGCTTCAACACAGAAGTCCGCATAGTGAGGGACATCGTAAGCGTAAGAAATTACATATTTCATAGTGGTTTGGCAGGGACGCTGTTAACAGACAAATGCCATTGGTGGGCATGGCCGGTTTCCGCCCCAAAGTTGGCGCGAATGGTTCCGCAAGCATCGGCGTCGCGCTCCACAACCAAATGATGCTCAAACCCCGCCGTGGCGATGCCCAACCCCAAGCCGCCAGCCCCGGCAAACAATTCAATGCTATTCATCCGCATAAATGGAATTATGCGGCTGGCTGCCGCCCAATTCAATTCACTTTTATATATCAGGAACCAGGCATATTTACCGCGCGGCGGCCTTATTCCAAATCAAAAATCCGGTAATCGCAGGTCAGCTCCTCGTGGGCCTGGATGTCCCGCCGGGCGATGGTCAAGCCGGGCCGGGTGTCGTCGCAATTGGGATCGTCCTGGTGGTTCATGAACCGGGCGTTGTCGCCGCACAGCACATAGACGCCGGCCGGGTTCAAGAAGCAGTAGGTGCGGAGCCGCAGGCGCAGGCGTTCCGGGATGGCGGCCAATTCCCCGGGCGTGATGGTCCAATCAACCGCCGGGTTGAATTCCCAGAGGCGGGCGCCTTGGGCGATGGGCAAGGGGGTGAAGGCGCCCATCCCGTGAACGGAACTGGCGGCCACATAAGTCGGCAGCAGGAACATGGTATAATATTAAACGATCGGCCAGGCGGACGGGCGGGGTGGCGGAGTGCCCAAGCCGGAGCGGCCTGGCTCCGGCGATCCCCTGCGGCGCCGCTGGCCTTCATGGCCCGCTATTTCAGGATTCCGCGGCCGGCATGCAAGCCTTTTCTCGGCGGCAGCCATTTCGGCGGGGCGGCGCGCCGGCGGGCGGGCTGGCGAATCCGCTTGCCAGGGAAGGCGGATGCTGGGATAAGGAAGCCATGACAGCATCGACATTGCACGGAGTTTCCGGCCGCCCATCCGGGGCCTTGACCCGCCGGCGGTTTTTAGGCGCCTCGGCGGCGGCTTTGGGCGCCTTCCAGCTGCTGCCCAGCGGCGTCCTGGGCGAGCCGGGGCGGCCCGGGGCGAACCAGAAGTTCGTGGTGGCGCACATCGGCGTGGGGGGCATGGGGATGACCCACCTGGCCAACATGCTCCGCTTCCAGAAGGACGGCAAAGTGCGGATCGCCGCCGTCTGCGACGCGGATGAGAACCAGACCGAGGCGGCGGTGCAAAACGCCGGGGGCAAGGTGGACGCCTGCCGGGATTACCGCCGCATCCTCCAGCGCAAGGATATCGACGCGGTGCTCATCGCCACGCCCGACCACTGGCACGCGGTGCAGACCGTGCATGCCTGCCAGTCGGGCAAGCATGTGTATGTGGAAAAACCGTCCTCGGTGACTGTGCGGGAAGGCCAGGCCATGGTGGCGGCGGCGCGCGGGAACAACGTGGCGGTCCAGGTGGGGGCGCAGGCCCGCACCGCCAAGGGCGGCTGGCACACCTGCCGCGCCATCCGCAACGGCATCGTGGGCAAAGTCCACAAGGTCACCTGCTGGCACTACGCCAACCCGGTGGATGACAAGCCGCTGCCGGACAGCGCGCCGCCCGACGGGCTGGATTGGGATTTGTGGCAGGGTCCGCTGCCCTGGCGGCCGTTCAACCGGCGCTACCACCCGGGGAATTTCCGCTGGGTCCTGGAAAGCGGCGGCGGGCAGATCCGCGACCGCGGGGCGCACCAATTCAGCACCATCCTCTGGTGCATGGATGCCGACCAGCAAACCTCCTTCACGGTGGAAGCCCGCGGCGTGGCGCCCCTGAAGGGCCTCTGGGATTGCCCGGTGGACATGGAGGTGGTGTATCAGTTCAAGAACCCGGATTGGACGCTGGTGTGGGGCCAGCCCGGCGAAAAGGTCGGGAAGACCGAGTTCGGCAACGTATTCTGGGGCGAACACGGCCACCTGATCCTGGAATGGGAGGGCGGCTACCGCCCGGCCAATCCCGAAGCCATCAACTTCAAGCTGCCCCCGGGCGGCCAGGAAGTGCCGCGCACCGACGAATACGAGGATTTCAACATGAACCACAAAGCCGACTGGTTCAAAGCCATCCGCGAAGGCCACAACCGTCCGGCGGTGGATATTGAGATCGCCCACCGCACCGCCACCCTGTGCAACCTCGGCAACATTTCCTACCTGCTCGGCCGCAAGCTGGTCTGGGACGGCGACAAACAGGAGGTGGTCGGCGACCCGCAGGCCAACCGGTTTTTGTCCCGCCCGCAAAGATATCCTTACGTCCTGTAAACGGGCGCCGGGGAGGATGGTCGGGATGTCGAGGCTGGGTGATAAAAACCGGGCCGGTCCCCCGCGCCCGCCTTATGGTTCGGCCGGGGGAGTGATCCAAGCCGTGTGATGGACCCGGCCCGCAAGAGCAAACTCAAAGCCGCGCTGCGGCGGACTCTCCGCTGGCTGTGCTGGCTGGCGGCGGGCAGCGGCCTGGCGCTGCTGCTGGCCGGGCTGATCTGGTTCCGGCACGCGCTGTATCACCGGTGGGTGCAGTTCCCGGCGGAAGTGGCGTCCCTGGCCGCCTTGCGCGCCGGCCGCCAGCCGGTCTCCGAAACCACCGGCTGGCGGGAATTCCGCGGCATCCTCCACAGCCATTCCCGGCTTTCCCACGACTGCGAGGTTCCCTTCGAGCACATCCTGCAGGTGATGAAGGATACCGGGCGGGATTTCATCTGCCTGAGCGACCACTGCGACCAGGGCCGGGCGGATTTCAGCCGGCCATGGCGCGGCCTGCATGATGGCAAATTATTCATCCCCGGCTACGAGATGAAAGAGGGCCTGATGCCCTTTGGGGTGGCCTCCGGGGTGGTGCTCAGCAACCAGGCCAGCGCCCGCGTCCTGGCCCGGCAGGCCACCGCCCAGGGCGGAGTTTTGTTTTTTGCCCACCCCGAGGAGCCGCGCGACTGGGAAATCCCCGAGCTGGCCGGCATGGAAATCTACAATATCCACGCCGATTTCAAGGACCAGCACCTCAGCCTGGGCCAGTTCCTGCCGGATGTGCTGCTGAACCTCGGCCGCTACCCGGACCAGGTGGCGCGGCTGATCTTCGACCCGCCCATCGCCAATCTCCAACGCTGGGACCGCCTCAACCTGACGCGCCACATCACGGGCATCGCCGGGAACGATTGCCACCAGAACACCGGCCTGCGGGGGATCCATACCGCGGCGGGAACCGTGCGCATCGAGGACACCAGCCCGGCCACCAAGGCCGAGTATCAGCTGAACTTCCTGACCCGCTGGCTGGCCCGGATCTGCTTCGGCCCCCTGGAGCCGGGCCGCAAGTTATTCCAGGTGCAGCTGGATCCCTATGAGCGCATGACACGGTTTGTGGCCACGCATGTGCTGGCCCGGGAGCTCACCGAGCCGGCCATCCTCGAGGCCTTGCGCGTGGGGCGCGCCTTTGTGGCCTTCGACCTGCTCGCGGAGAGCGCCGGTTTCGTGTGGATGTGGCAAAGCGGCCAGGACCGCGCGGTGATGGGCGAGGAGCGGCCGTTCGTGCCCGACTCCAAGCTGGTGGCCGCGGCCCCGCAGGTCTGCCTGTTCACCATCTTTGAGGATTGCGGCCCCAAGCTCACGCAGATCGGCCGCCGCTTGGAATACTCCCCGCCCCGGGCGGGAGCCTACCGGGTCGAAGCCAGGCTGCTCGTCAACTCCCAATGGGTTCCCTGGATCTACTCCAACCCGATCTGGCTGCGCTAGCCCGCCCGGGATCATTCCCAGGCTGGTGCCGAATCCAGCGGGGCGGGAGAAACCACGGCGGGCGGTGCGGGCGGGTTTGCGCTTCGCTTCCACGATAATCTTTCCTCCCAAGATTTATTCCCTCTCCCTTTGGGATTCACGGAAGGAAAGCAACCATCGGCGGGTTCAGCGCCAAAGGCGTGGCAACAACCCAGCGCGGGTAGCCGCCGAGGTAACGAGGCGGACCTGGACCATCCGCGTGCCTATGGTCCGCAAATCCCAACTGGCGGCGGGTCTTGGGCAAATAGCGCCTGGTTTGAAATTCGCCAGCGCCAAATCCGCCTCGTTGCCTCGGCGGCTGCCTGCCACCGTGGTGTTGGCCGGGCGGCGATACCCACCTATCCATCCGGATTGAATCCCGCCCTGGGCGTCCAGCGATCATTCGTGCCGCCGATGGGACGGGAGGAAAATACTGTGGCGCAGTTAATTCCCTCCCAAATGCGGAGACAAGCCTAAAGGTTCCATCCCGCCAAAGGCGGCAGCTCCGGGATCAGTTTGTCTTTTGGAAGAAGTGTGCTATCTTATAAAAGGGGCGTTTGAGGCAAACCCACTGAGGATCGTCTGGAAAACGATCGAAAAGGGTGATTGCGCTGGATGACTCCCCAGGCTGCGAAACTCTGAATAAGCAATAAGTATCAGCACACTTGAAAATTTAAATCTCGCGTATGGTAAAAATGAAATCTCTGTGGGCCAATGGGAAAAGGATGGAATCGGCGGGCAAGCTTTCGGTCCTGCGGGGTGGGGATCGCCAAGACCCCATCGTCAGCGCTTCCCCGGAAGAAGTCATGATCGGCAAGATCCGGGAAATCGCCTCCAAATCCCATACCCCGGCCAGATTTGTGGCGAATAAGAGCAAAGCGGTGGAATTCCCGCCGGAAGCTGTGCGCACGCAAATCCAGTGGCCTGCCGAGCAAAAGCTCCAGGAAGTTTTGAAAAAGCTGGTGCAGATCCGCAAGGCCGGCATGGATTGCGAGGATGCCGGCGATCATTTCAACAGCGGCGATCTGGCCTACCAGCTGCAGGAGATCATCCGTTCCACGGGTGATCTGTTCCAAAAGGTGGCGCGGATCCGGAAATAACTTTCCGGCCGATTCCACACTTGATCTCCGGCCGATTTAATCCCGGCGAGGATTTTGCCTGAGGGGGGCATTCCGGCCGGGATTTGCATTGCATCCAAGTCCCCGGCATGGAAGCATTTCCAAGCTGTTTAGGTGGAGTTCCACCTAAACCCCTGAAGTTGCACGAAGGGGAATGCGGTGGGCGGGGCCTTCCCTTTCGGCCATGGAGAATGCTATGTGGAATTATTTCTGGATTGGCTTGGGCAGCGCCTTGGGTGGCATGGCGCGTTACGGTTTTTCCGGATGGGTGGCTGCCCGGGCGGGCGCTTCCTTCCCCCTGGGCACCCTGCTGGTCAACCTCAGCGGTTCCTTTTTGATTGGCCTGATCTCCACCGGATCCAGCCCGGAAGGGCGGTTCTGGCTGAGCCCGGCCACCCGTGATTTCCTGATGCTGGGCATCTGCGGTGGCTATACCACTTTTTCCTCTTTCAGCCTCCAAACCTTGAACCTGCTCCGCGATGGGCAGTGGTATTACGCGCTGTTGAACGCGTTTGGCTCCCTGGCTGGCTGCCTCCTGGCGGTCTGGCTGGGCCACCTGCTCGCGGTGGGTATGGATCAATACTGGAAAGGCCATTGAAATGAAAGTTCCCCAGGAATCCCTTTTGTTGCGCATTTTCATCGGCGAGCAGGATCGCCACGGCCACCAACCGCTTTATGAGGCCATTGTCCTCCGGGCCCGGGAGCTGCACCTGGCGGGAGCCACGGTGCTGCGCGGCTCCATGGGCTTCGGCCTGTCCAGCCGGCTGCATTCCGCCAAAATCCTGCGCCTCTCCCAGGATTTGCCCGTGATCATCGAGATCGTGGACAGCGCGGAAAAAATCGAGTCTTTCCTGCCGGTGCTGGAAACCATGATGGGCGGCGGCCTAGTCACCCTGGAGCAGGTGCGGGTGATCCATTACCGCCCCGCCCAGGGTGAGAACCGCGTTGATCCGCCAGGGGCCGGCTGAACCGGTCAGGCATTCATCAAGGCCTCGATTTCCTCGGCTTCGATCGGGATGGAGGCCATCAGATCCACCGGGCCTTTTTCGGTGAGGGCGATGGTGTTTTCCAGGCGCACGCCGAATCCTTCTTCCTTGATGTAAATGGCTGGCTCGCAGGTTAAAACCCAGCCGGCCTGGATTTTTTGGGTGACATAGAGGACGTCGTGTACATCCAAGCCGATCGGATGCGAGACGCCGTGCATGAAATATTTCCGCACCGCCGGCTGGTTGGGATCCTGTTTCCGGACCTCGTCCGGCGTGAGCAATCCCAGCCGCAGGCATTCACCGGTGGTCAAATCCTCCGTTTCCTGGCGGAGGTCGAAGATGGTTTTCCCCGGAGTCATGGCTTTGACCACGCCCCGGAAGACGCGCAGCACGGCCTCATAGACTTGCTTCTGCCGCTTGGTGAACCTTCCGCTCACCGGGATGGTGCGTGTGAGGTCGGACATGAAGTTCCCATAGCCCGCAGCCACATCCAGCAGCACCAACTGGCCTTTGCGGCATGGCTGGTCGTTCTGGTTGTAATGCAGGATGCAGTTATTGGCCCCGGCGGCGATGATGGGCGGGTAGGCGAAACACCCCCGATGCCGGATGAATTCATGAGCGAACTCAGCCTCGATTTCGCATTCGTTCACCCCGGGTTTGACAAATTTGAGAATCCGCCGGAAACCCAGGCCGGTCAGGTCACAGGCCTGGCGGATCATATCCACCTCCGGGGGCGCTTTCAGCACGCGCAGCTCATAGAGCAGCCGGGCCAGGCGGTGGTAATGGTGCAGGGGATAGCGTTCCTGGCATTGCCGGATGAAACGGGAATCCCGGCTGCCCACCTCGGACATGGCCCGGTAATGTTCATTGGTGTTGAGGAAGACATGCTCCAGCTCGCACATGAGCTGCCGGAAGATCACCGGGAAATCCTCCAGCCATTGCACATTCTTGATGCCCGAAATGCGCGTGGCCTCTTCCTGGGAGAGCTTGTGCCCCTCCCAGGTGGTCAGCAATTCGTTCGGTTTCCGCAAAAACAGGATTTCGCGATGCCTGGCGTCATAGGCCTGCGGCGCCAGCACGAGGATCGTCTCCTCCTGGTGGATGCCGGTCAGGTAAAACAGGTCGGCGTTCTGGAGGTGCCCCATCGTGCCGTCCGCGTTGGTCGGCATGATGTCGTTGGCGTTCAATATGGCCAGCGCTTTGCCGGGCAGCAGCTGCGCGAGCCGGGCACGGTTTTGGATGAACAATCCGGGATCGATGACGATTGGTTTCATGCAGGGTTCAGGGCGGGCGGCCCCTTATAAAATGATCTCCTGGGTGGCCGGGTCGAACTGCGCCACTTTTTTCCGCAAGAACGACAGCAGCGCCATGTTCAACGCCACCTGCACGTGGAAGCCGAACGCCACATCGCTCACCGGTTTCTGCCGCGACCGCACGCAGCCAAGCAGGTTTTTCCAATGTGCATAAGTGGTGTCGGTGCGGCCCCCGGCGATCGTTTTCTTCGCCCCCTGGCGCGGGATGATGGTCAGGCTGTCCACGCCCGAGGACCAATCGGTTTGCAGGACAATCGTGCCCTCGTCCCCGCGGATGGCCGGATCGGTTTGGTATTCGTTGCTCAAGGTGCAGACCATCACCACCGACAGCTGGTTGGGATAGTCCAGGCACATGTTGAAGGTGTCGGGCACTTCCCGGTCGTAATTGGAGTATTTGAAAATGCCGCCCGAGGCCGCCGCCAGGGAGGGGAATTTCAAGCCCAGCACGTTCACGAACGGGGTGAACACATGCGGGAAGAGGTCGGTGCAAGGCCCGCCCGCGTAGTCCAGGTATTTTCGCCAGCTGAAGAAACGGTCCACGGTGAAAGGCACCTTGGGCGCATCCCCCAGGAACGCTTCCCAATCCAATTCCGGGCCGGGCCGCGCTTCCCGGTCGGGGATGGGCATGCGCTCGCCCCAGTCGCCATACCGGTAAAACCCGGCCTGCACGTGCTGCACGCGGCCCACCGCTCCCTGCTGGATCAGATCTTTGACCTTGCCCCATTCCGGGCTGGAGTTGGCCTGGTTGCCGATCTGCACCACGCGTTTGAGCTTTTGGGTTTCCTCGAAAAACTGCTTGCTCAGGGCGAATTGGCACCAGTGGCCCATCGGCTTCTCGCAATACACATCCTTGCCGGCCCGGATGGCGTCCAGCGCCTGCGGCACATGCAGCCGGTCGGGCGTGGCGATGCACACGACATCCACGTTTTTATCCTCCAGCAGTTCCTCGTGCCGGCGGTAAGCTTTTCCGCCGGTGATTTTGGCGGCCTCATCCAGCCGGTATTTATAGGCGTCGTTCACGGCCACGATCTGGGCCGCTTCGCCGTCCTTGATCAGCCGCAGCACCGTGGCCACATGGCTCATGCCGCGGCCACCCACGCCGATGAATCCAACCCCCAAGCGTTCATTGGCCCCCAAAATGTTGCGCGGCGCCACCATCACGGTGGAGGCGGTGGCGAGATACGCTGCCCCGGCTGCAGTTCCTTGGATGAACCCGCGCCGGCTGATCCTGTTTTGTTTCTGGTTCATAGTTTTATTGCTTTGGCCGATTATGCCCGCCCATCCGCTTTTTCCAAGCAAAACCCGGCGCCCGGTTTTTGGAAGTTAGCGCGGGCCATGATCGTGCCTGAATTACCCAGCAACAGGAAACCATCCTGAACCGTCCTGCTGCCTGCCAGAAAAGCAAAATCCCCCCTGGGAGAGGGGGGCGGTTGGGTTTGCTTAAGTGATTAAACCGGCGGGATGGCGGAAGGTGCCGTGGCATGGGCGTGCCCAACGCTGGTAGCCGCCGAGGTAACGAGGCGGATCGGCCGCTGGCGAATTTCAAACCACGCCCAATCCGCCCAAGACCCGACACCCGAAATTTGCGGGTTGTAGCGGCACCCGAATGGTTCGGGTCCGCCTGCCAACGAACGGTAATGTTTAAAACGGCATAAATTCCTTTCCTTAAGTCATTTATGAAGCGACGTGCCTGCAGTAAGTTCTTTGGCCCCATGCCGCCACTTTTTTAGGGGCTCTGGTTCTCTCGTCGTCGGCTACCCGCAGCGGGCTGGCGGAAGGCTCCGTTGCATGGGCGTGCCCAACGCTGGTAGCCGCCGAGGTAACGAGGCGGATCGGCCGCCCGGATCATGACCCAATGGCGAGGCAGGGGACTTAACGCTTTGCCTCCGCGATGTGCTTTCAAGCCCAAGGCGTATTACCTCTCCTCTGGATGAGCGGGCCAGGGTGAGGAGGAACGCCGGAGGTAGCAGGCCACCTCCCTTTGAGGGTGGCAGGTTCCAAATATTCCCAATTCTGGTTCCAAAACGTGGGTATTCTCACAGGCCCATTCCAGGATGGTTTTCTACGGATTAGTCCCGATCTGGTCGTGATGCATGGCGAACGGCCATGGCTTGGCGCCATAAGATCGCGCAAAACGGCTGATCCAATTGCCTGGACACAGTTTTGGGCTTCAGGCCGCCTGGTATTGGCGGCGGAAATCCTTGGGGCTGGCGCGGGTGAGCTCCCGGAAGCACCGGTTGAAATTGGAGAGGCTTTCGAAGCCGCAGGCGTAGGCGATCTGGGCGATGCCCTGGCTGGTTTCGATGAGGAGCTTGCGGGCGTGGCCAATGCGGACCTCGGTGATGAAATTGGTGAGGGTGCGGCCGGTCACCCGCTTGAAATAGTGGCAGAAGGCCGAGCGGCTCATGCCGGAATTGCGGGCGATCTCCTCGTGGCTCAAAGGCTGGCCAAACCGGGCGAAAACATGCTGGTAGGCGCGGTTGATGCGCTCGCCGGCGCTTTCGTCCAGGCAGGGGACGAAGCCGGCGCTGGAAAGCTCGCGGCGGTCATCCGTGCGCGCCAGCTCCCGGAAGATTGAGAGGAGGCCGATGAGCAGGTCGAGCCCGTGGTGCTGGCGCAGGTCGAGCATCAGGCGGGCGGCGTCGTCGCGGGCCCGGCCGGTGAATTGCAGGCCGCGGCTGGCGGCTTTGAGCAGGCGGCTGGCTCCCGCCAGCTCGGGCCGGGCGAAGAACTCCGGGCCAAAGCAGTCCTCGCGGAACTGGATCACCACGGAGTGGGCGGGCGCCTCCGCGCCGCGGGCGGGCGCTTCGTTGTGCCAGAAATGCGGGAGGTTGGGGCCGAGCAGCACGAGGTCACCGGGGCCGAAGGGGGCGATATGATCCCCGACAAAGCGGCGGCCGCGGCTGCGGACAATATAGGTCAGTTCGATTTCGGGGTGGAAATGCCAGGGGCTGGCAAAAGCCGGCAGGCTGAATTCCCGAAGAGCGAACGAGCATTGTTCGCTCCTGGGCACCAGCTCAAATTCAGCTTTACGCCCCAATTGCATGTCTGGCCAGCCAGCCTAGGCGTCTGGCCGGTGGCGGGCAAGCAAAACGCGCGGCTTCAGACAGCGCAACAGCGCAATGGGCAGGCAGATTTGGACAATGGACAGGTGGAGCACCCGGCTGGATTCATCTAATATGGGCGAAAATCAAAAGAGACCCATTTTATGAAGATCCAGACCCTGATCGGTTGCTGGCTGGTGGCCGGCCACCTGGCGCCCGTGGCGCTGCGCGCCCAGGCGCTCGACTACTCCAAATTAACCAGCCTGTGGCGGTTGAACAACCAGGCCGCCGACAGCATCGGCACCAATAACGGGATCTTCGCCGGCCAGGCCAATTACGATGCCGGGCCGCAGGCCGGGACCGGTTGCGCGGTGTTGGACGGCGCCAGCTATATCAAAGCGGGCAAGGGGGTGGCCTTCGAAACCAACAGCTCCTTCACCGCCACCGCCTGGATCAAGGGGCCGGCGCAAAACTCCGCCATTCTGGGCCGGATGAACCAGGGCGGCACTTACACCGGCTGGGAATTCCATGCCGGGGACCGCACCGGAACCTTGAATGTGTGGATCATCAACCAATTTGGGCCAAACTACATTGCGGTCTTTGGCGCCTCCCAGATCCTGGATGACAATTGGCATCATGTGGCCATGTCCTATGATGGTTCCGCCACCGCCGCTGGCGTGCGCATTTACGTTGATGGCCAGGATGACACCGCCGACACCACCGCCGATTCGCTGACCGGGACGATGGTGGCCGCCAATGCCGAGCTGTGCCTCGGCACGCGGCAAAGCGGGGCCAATCATAATTGGAAGGGCAGCTTGTCCGAGGTTTCGCTGTGGAAAAGCGTGCTCAGCCAGGCGCAAATCCTGGATATTTTCCAGAATGGGGTGCATCCGCCCGTGGCTTTCACCGCCAGCGCGCCGGAGACTTTTGCAGGCCTGCCCGTCACCCTGTCCTGGGAGGCCGATCCGGCCGCCAAGCTGGTGATCGACCAGGGAGTGGGGGATGTGACCGCGGTGAGCGTGAATGGCAAAGGCTCCAAACAGGTCTCCCCTGAAGTGGCGACGACCTATACCATCACGGCCACCCAGGGCGCCAGCACGCAGACCAAGAAAGTCACCGTGGGGATCACGCCGCTGATCGTCTCGTTCACGGCGTCCGGCACGCAGGTGCCACGGGGCGTCCCCGTGGCCTTCGCCTGGATCGCCCATCCGCAGGCCAGGCTCACGCTGTCGCCCGGGCCAGGGGATCTGACTGGCCAGACGACCAATGGTGTGGGGAGCGTCGAATTGGTCCCATCGCAAACCACCACCTACATCCTGAAGGCCCAGCGCGGGACGTCCACCCTGGAAGCCTCACTCAATATCATGATCGTGGAAACCGGCACGCCGGATTTCAGCAAACTCATCAGCTGCTGGCCGCTGAAGGAAAACACCGCCGACGCCATCGGCGCCAATAATGGCCTGTTCTTTGGCGCGCAGGAGGGATACAGCGAAGGGCCCCGGACCAACAGCGGGGCGCTGGCCTTCGACACCGGCAGCTGGGTCACCGCCGGGCAGGGGATCGCCTTTGACACCTCCTCGCCATTCTCCGCCACGGCCTGGATCAATGGCCCGCAGGCGCAGGATTCGGCCATCGTGGGCCGGATGCGCCAGGGCAACGGCTACACCGGCTGGGAGCTGCATGTGGGGACCCCGGCGGGCGGTTCCGGCCCCGGCAAGCTCAACGTGTGGCTCATCAACAGTTTCGGGTCCAGCTATATCCAGGTGAATTCGCCCAGGATTGCGCTCGACGACACCTGGCACCACGTGGCTTTCACCTGCGACGGCAGCGGCAAGGCGGCCGGGGTGAAGATCTACGTGGATGGCCAGGATGCCACCGGCGAGGCCGCCGCCGACAACCTCGACGCCACCATCCTGCCCGAGGACGCCGAATTGACCCTGGGCTCCCGCCAAAGCGGCGCGAACCACAATTTCCGCGGAAGCCTCAGCGAAGTCTCCGTTTGGGGGGCTGCTCTGACGCCCGGGAACATCGTCTATATCTATAAGCAGGGAATTCCCGCCCAATTGCCCGCGGCTGAAATCCGCCTTTCGGCGGCGGTTTTCACCAGCCCCGCGAGCTTCCGGTTCACTTGGGCTTCGGTGGCCGGCAAGGCCTACCGCGTCGAGTATTCCCCGGATTTGAAAACCTGGAAATCCGCGGCTGAAAATTATCCTGCGGGCGGCGCCACAACCTCCTACACCAACAATGCCGCCGCGCCCGCTGCGCTCTTTTACCGGGTTGTGCAGCCCTAGCCGCAGAAGATCCAGATCGCGGCCAGCCCCGCCCGGCAGACCTCCCGGGCTGGGGCGGTTCCCGCAGCCCGACCGCTTATGAATCCATCAAAAAGAGCCAAGCAATGCGCCGCCGTGGCCGCCGGCATCCGCCGCGGCCCGCCCTGGCGGCGACTTCCCAGCCTGGCCTTCACGTTGATCGAGCTGCTGGTGGTGATCGCCATCATCGCCATCCTGGCCGGCATGCTCCTGCCGACCCTCAGCCGGGCCAAGGAAAAGGGCAAGCGGATCAAGTGCGCCAGCAACCTGCGCCAGACCGGGCTGGCCTGCCGGATGTATGCCAACGACAACAACGACCGGTTGCCGGTGGTGACCGCCGGCGCGTGGCCGTGGGACATCAACCGCACCGTCACCGATGCCCTGATCAAACAGGGTTTCACGCGGCAGATCCTGTATTGCCCATCCTGGGGCCAGTTCGATGTGGATAGCGTGTGGAATTTCACCCCGGATTTCCGGGTGATCGGTTATGTCCTGGCCTTTAAAGGGGTGGCGCGGCTCACTTACTCCAATATCAATGAGCGCCTGACTCCCACGCCCATGCGCATCGGCACCAACGATTTCCGGCCCACGCCATCCACCCGCGAGCTGGCCGCCGATGCCAACCTCTCCATCGGCGCCAACAATTTTTTTGTCACAGTCGATTTCCGTGAGAAAGGGCATCCGCCGCACATGGAGGGCAACCGGCCGGCCGGCGGCAATATTGTGTTTTTAGACGGCCATGCGGACTGGCGGAATTTTTCGAAGATGAGCATCCGCACGACGGGCGATCCTTCTTTCTGGTGGTGAACCGTGGGGGAAGCCTGAATCATAACCGAGGAATCACGAAGGGGTGGCCTCGTCCTGGCCTGGCACGAAAACCCGCAGGGTTCCGGCCCGCCTGCCCATTGCCCGCTCCCGCCCGCCCGGGCGCCCAGTCCGCCTTTCGCCAAGGATTGGGATTCACATCCGCCACCCCTTGAGGCAACAATCTCCAATACGATGAAAACGAATCCGAAAAACCGGGGCCGCGCCGTTTGCCTGCCCCCTGCAATCCTGGCTTGGCTGGCGTTTTGTCTGCTGGGCCTGTCCGGCCACCAAACCGTCCTGGCGGCGGAGCCGCCGTTCCGTCCCCCGGCGGTGCCCCTGGTGGCGCACGATCCGTATTTCAGCATATGGTCGCCGGCCGACCAATTGACGGGGGCGGACACGATCCATTGGACGGGCAAGCCGCACCGGCTGGCCAGCCTGGTGCGGATCGACGGCAAGGCGTTCCGCCTGATGGGCTCCAGCCCCGCCGCGGTCCCGCCTCTGCCGCAAACCAGCCTGGCGGTGTGGCCCACGCGCACGGTTTATCATTTCGAGGGGGCCGGAGTTCGCCTGGCACTCACCTTCCTGACCCCGGCGCTGCCCGGCGACCTGCTGGTTTGCTCCCGGCCGGTGACTTACCTGTCCTGGGAGGTGCAGTCCCTGGATGGCCAGGCCCATGCGGTGAGTTTTTTTTGCGGCGCGGCGAGCGAAATCGCGGTGAACGATCCCGGGCAGCCGGTGGTGTGGTCGGATGGCCAGGACCAGGATGGGTTGCTGGTATTGCACACCGCCCACGCGGAGCAGCCGGTGCTGGGCAAGAAAGGGGATGACCTGCGCATCGACTGGGGCCGCCTTTACCTCGCGGCGCCCCAAACCGCCTTGCCGCGCGCCACCGCCGGGCCCTGCCGGCGGGCGCAGGAGCAATTCGCCCGCGATGGCAGCCTGCCCTTGAGCGACGTCCGGCAGCGCCGGCCGGCCAAGGACGATCTTCCGGGCATCGCGGTGGCCATGGACGCAGGGCCGGTGTCCAGCCAGCCGGTTTCCCGGTGGATCATGCTGGCCTACGACGACGAGTATTCGATCCAGTATTTCCGGCAAAATCTGAGGCCTTATTGGCGCCGCGGCGGAGACGATGCGGCCGCGCTGCTGAGGCAGGCCGCGGCGGATTACGAAGCCCTCCGGGTGCGCTGCGCGAAGTTCGACGACGAGCTGATGGCTGATCTCCGCCAGGCCGGGGGCGAAAAATACGCCCGCGTCTGCGCGCTGGCTTACCGGCAGACCTTCGCGGGCAATAAGCTCGCCGCCGATGCCCAGGGCCAGCCGCTGCTGTTCCCCAAGGAGAATTTTTCCAACGGCTGCATCGGCACGGTCGATGTGCTGTTTCCCCAGGCGCCCTTTTTCCTGCTCTTCAGCCCCGCGCTGACGAAGGCGATGCTGGTGCCCATCCTCGATTACGCCGCCTCGCCGCGCTGGCCTTACGGCTACGCCCCGCACGACCTGGGCACTTACCCGCAGGCCAGCGGCCAGGTTTACGGCATGGGCGGCAGCGACGGCGGCCGCATGCCGGTGGAGGAGAGCGGCAACATGCTGATCATGCTGGCCGCGCTGGCGAAGCAAGAAGGCCATGCGGACCTCGCCCAGCGCTACTGGCCCATGCTCACCCGCTGGGCGGATTACCTCGTCAAAGAGGGCCTCGATCCGCAAAACCAGCTTTGCTCGGCCGATATGTTCGGCCACCTGCCGCGGGCGGCCAACCTGGCGCTCAAGGCGATCATCGGCATCGGCG
The DNA here is from genome assembly GCA_964409245.1 of uncultured Verrucomicrobiota bacterium. GTDB lineage: Bacteria > Verrucomicrobiota > Verrucomicrobiia > Limisphaerales > UBA1319 > CAIMWS01. The sequence continues at coordinate 73,444 of CAYPCQ010000002.1, read as the reverse complement.
GCTATGCGCAGCTCTGCGAAAAGACAGGTCATCCCGCAGCCGCGGAACGTTACTTCAAAATCGCCCGGGGCTATGCCGCCCAATGGCTGGATCTGGCGAAGGATGATGGGCGCACCCGCCTGGCCTACCACCTGCCCGGCACCTGGGGCATGAAACACAACCTCATCTGGGACCGTGTGCTCCAGACCGGCCTGTTTCCCGAGGCCGTGGGGGACCACGAAATCGCCTGGTATCTCAAGGTCCAAAAACCCTACGGCCTGCCGGTGGACAACCGCACGGACACCAGCCTGATCGACTGGGCGCTGTGGAGCATCGCCCCGGCGCGCCAGGAAGCCGATTTCCGGGCGCTGTTCGACCCGATTTACCGCTACGCGCACGAAACCCCCTCCCGCGTGCCGCTCTCGGACTGGTTTGTCACCACCGACGCCCGGCAGAAGGGATTCCAGGCCCGGCCCGTGGTGGGCGGCATATTCATCAAGCTCCTGGCCGATGAAGCGGGGTGGGCCAGATGGGCCAAACGGGGAGCGAACACGGCCGGCCCCTGGGCGCCGATCCCGAGCCTGCCAGCCACCAAGGAAGTGGTCCCCACCGCGCAGGCCGCGCGGGTGCCGTGGCGTTACACCCTGGCGGAGCCGGCCGCTGGCTGGGCCCGGCCCGGCTTCGATGACCGCGGGTGGAAGGAAGGCCTGGGCGGCTTTGGCGCCCCGGGCACGCCCGGGGCAATCATCGGCACGGAATGGAACACCAAACGCATCTGGCTGCGGCGCGAATTCACCCTGCCGGAGCGGCCGCTGAAGAATCCGCGGCTGCGGCTGATATACGATGAAGATCCGGAGGTTTATCTGAACGGCGTGCTGGCCGCCCAGCTCACCGGCTGGATCACCAGCTATGACGAAGCCGCCATCAGCTCCGCCGCGCTGGCCACCCTCAAGCCCGGGCAGAACGTGATCGCGGTGCGCGCCAGCCAGACCTACGGCGGCCAGTGCGTGGATGCGGGCCTGGTGGAGGATGGGGACGCGGGGGCGGTCCGCTGTGAGCCGTCCAGCTACCGGGGTTGGAAAACGGTCCGCCTGGGCAATGGCCTGGTGGAGCTGCAAGTGCTGCCGGAGATTGGCGGGCGCGTCATCCAATTCAATTTGGGCGGCAAGGAATTCCTCTGGGCCAATCCGCGGCTTGCGGGCCAGCTGCCCCCCGCCGGCGGCCTGGCGGCGGACGGTGGCTGGTTCAATGCCGGCGGCGACAAGCTCTGGCCCGCGCCCCAAGGCTGGGACAGCGACCGCCAATGGCCCGGCCCGCCCGACGCCGTGCTCGACGGCCAGCCCTACACGCTCAAGATCCCGGCCGCGCGGCGGGGCGAAACGGCCATCCAGCTCACCAGCCAGCCCGATCCGCGCAGCGGCATCCAGTTCTCGCGCACGGTCCGGCTCTTTGAAGGCAGCACGCATGTGAGCTTCGAGGCCACCATGAAAAACATCGATACCCGGCCGCGCCGCTGGGGCCTCTGGGCCCACACGCAATTGGATGGCGCCCGGGCTGATGGCGCCCCAAACCCGCTCCTCAAGGCGTGGTGCCCCATCAATCCTCAAAGCCGTTTCCCCAAAGGCTATTCGGTCATTTTCGGCGCCGCGGACCATCCCTCCTACCAGCCCGAGGCCCGGCCCGGTTTGCTGCGGGTCCAATACCAGTATCAGGTCGGCAAGATCGGCCTCGACAGCCCCGCTGGGTGGGTCGCCACCGTCGATGGCGAAACCGGCGCGGTATTTGTCCAGCGCTTTGTCTTCGAACCGCAAAAAGAATATCCGGATGGCTCCTCGGTGGAGTTTTGGCTGAACGGCCCGGGCCGGATCCGCGCCTTCAACCGGGAGCTGGAGCTGCCTGCGGACGCCACCCAAAACCCCTATGTGTTCGAGAGCGAGGTGCTGAGCCCGTTCGCCGCCCTGGAACCCGGCCAGAGCTATGCCTGGCGATATGATTGGTACGCCTGCAACATCGGGGGGGATTTCCCGGTGGTGGGCTGCTCGGAGGCGGGGCTGGCCGCGGAGCCTTTGACGGCCACCGCGGAGGCGGGCCAGGTGCGGCTCAAGGGCCGCTTCGGCGTGTTTGGGGCCGGGGTGGTGCGGGCTGAGTTCACCGATGCGCGGGGCCAGTCCCTGCGGGTATCCGATCTGCCGCAGGCTGCCTCACCGGCCACGCCCCTGGTGGTGGATGCAGTCCTGACGGCTCCGGCCGCCGCCACGGGCGTGAAGCTCGTTCTATACAGCCCGGATGGCAAATCCGTGGGTGAATTGGCCCGCGCCGGATTGCCCCAGCCCCCCACGGCTGGGGGCCGCTGGCCCGCCGATAAAGCCTGGCAGTGGCAAAGTTCCCAGCCGTGGCTGGCCGGTTTCAACTACATTCCGGCCACCGCCATCAACACCACGGAAATGTGGCAGGATGGCACGTTCGATCCGCCAGCCATCGCTGCGGAGCTGGCCCTGGCGGAGCGGCTGGGCTTCAACTGCGCCCGGGTCTTTGTGCAATACCTGGTGTGGGAGAATGACCCCCAAGGGCTGGTGCGCCGGATGGAGCAATTCCTGGCGATCGCGCACCAACACCAGCTCCGAACCTTGTTCGTGCTGTTCGATGACTGCGCCTTCTCCACCATGACCGAGCCGTTCCTGGGCCGGCAGCCGGAGGTCCTGCCCGGCGAGTATGCCAATGGCTGGACCCCCAGCCCGGGCCCCAGGCGGGTGCAGGATCGCGCCGCCTGGCCCAAGCTGGAGGCGTATGTCGGTGCGCTGACAGGCCATTTCCGGGACGACCCGCGGATCCTGGGCTGGGATCTTTATAATGAGCCGGGCAACAGCGGCCTGGGCAATAAAAGCCTGCCGCTGCTGGAGGCGGTCTTCAAATGGGCCAGGCGGGCCAATCCCTCGCAGCCGCTGACGGCCGGCGTCTGGGGAGGCACGCCGGAGACCACCCGGCTGAGCCTGGACCAATCCGACGTGGTTTCCTTCCATAGCTACAGCCCGGCGGCGGAATTGGAGCGCAGGATTGTGGAGCTGCGGAGCGAGGGCCGGCCCATCCTTTGCACCGAATGGCTCAACCGGCCGCTGGGATCGGTGGCGGAGACCTGCCTGCCGGTGCTGGCCCGGCAGCGCGTGGGCGCCTTCCACTGGGGCCTGGTGAATGGCAAGACGCAGACGCAGTTCCCCTGGGGATCCAAGGCGGGCGCGCCGGAGCCGAAGGTCTGGCAGCACGACCTTTTCCGCCCGGACCGCACGCCTTATGACACCCGGGAGCTGGCCCTTTTTGAGGCCACGATCCGCCAGGCAAAACCGGCCGCCGTGGCCGTCCCCGGCCAATGGCCCGCGGAAAAAGCGTGGCTGTGGCACAGCCAGCGGCCCTGGCTGGTGGGGTGCAATTTCCTCCCCAGCACGGCGGTCAACGATGTGGAGATGTGGCGCCGGGACACTTTTGATGCCGCCACCATGGACCGCGAGCTCGGCTGGGCGCAGGAGCTCGGCTTCAACACCGTGCGCGTCTTCCTGAACTTCGTGGTGTGGCGCGAGGACCCCGCTGGCTTGAAGGAGCGGTTCGCCCAATTCCTGCGGCTGGCGGACCGGCACGGAATCTCGGTGATGCCGATCCTTTTCGATGACTGCAATTTCGCCGGGCGCGTGGCCGCCGCCTCCCCGCAGCCGGATCCGGTCCCGGGGGTCCACAACAGCCAGTGGGTGTCCAGCCCGCCGCTGGCCATGGTGACGAACCGGGCCAGCTGGGGGCCCTTGGAGCAGTATGTCAAAGACCTGGTTGGCACGTTTGCCAGGGACGGACGGATCGTGATCTGGGATCTCTACAACGAGCCGGACAACAGCCCGGTCGGGAAAAGCCTGCCGCTGGTGGAGTCCACTTTCGCCTGGGCACGGGAGATGAATCCTACCCAGCCGCTCACCACCGGCGCCTGGACGGAATTCAACAGCCCTGTCCAGCGCCGGTTCATGGAGCTGTCGGATATTGTTTCGTTCCACGGTTATGACGCCGTGCCTGAAATCGAGGCGAAGCTGAAGATCTGCGGGGCCAACGGCCGGCCAGTGGTCTGCACGGAGTGGCTGGTGCGCCGGAACGGCAACACTATTGAGGGGCTGCTCCCCTGGTTCCGCGACCGCCAGATCGGCTGCTATAACTGGGGGCTGGTCGCCGGCCGCACGCAGACTTATTATCCTTGGGGCTCGCCCAAGGGCGCTCCGGAACCGAAAAATTGGCAGCACGACCTCCTGCGGGCTGACGGCACGCCATATAAGGCGCGGGAAACCCAATTCATCAAGGTGACGACCGGCCGCCTGGCCGCCAGTGCCTTGCCGCAGCCCGCAACCCTGGTCCCAACCGCGGAACAACAGCCCGTGCCGTGGCGCTACACGCTGGAGCAGCCGGACGCCGGCTGGTTCAAGCCGGAATTCAACGACTCCGCCTGGAAATCCGGCGCCGCCCCGTTCGGCACGGAAGAAGCGCCCTTCGCCCGGCATCCCCGCACCGTCTGGACCAGCACCGAGCTCTGGGCCCGCCGCGAATTCGAGCTGCCAGCAGGCCATTATGCGGGCGCCTCCCTCCGGCTGCATCACGACGAGGACACCGAAGTTTACTTCAACGGCGTCCTGGCCTTGAAGGCCGGCGGGTATAACGCCGCGTACGAATCCTTCACCCCCACGCCGGAAGCCCTGGCCACCCTCAAGCCCGGCAAGAACCTCCTGGCCGCCCACTGCCGCCAGACCACCGGCGGGCAATACTTCGACCTGGGGTTGATCGACGAGGGGGGCGCTGCCCACTCGCCGGTGCTGCCAGGCCTGCGCCGGCTCCTGGAATCTCCGCTCCGCGACACCTCCATCTGCCTGGGCCCCGATAACCTGTATTACCTGACGGGCACCTCGGGCTCCAAAACCGGCGGGCCGGAAATGAAGGATGGCTGGTGGTATGTCAACGAAGGCATCCGCGTTTGGAGATCCGCCGACCTGGTGACCTGGACCCCGCTGGGGCTGGTATGGAGTTTTGAAAAAAATGCCACCTGGCAGAAACCGGTCAAAGACGGGCGGCGGGCATTGTGGGCGCCCGAGATCCATTACCTCAAGGGAACCTTCTGGCTGACCTATTGCATCAATTGGGGCGGGACCGGCCTGCTCAAGAGCACCAGCGGCCGGGCGGAGGGCCCCTACCAGGACGTGCAGGCCGAGGGACCCCTGACCGGGGAAATCGACGCCTCGCTTTTCCAGGATCGCGACGGGCAGGTTTACTTCGTCTTCCAGAATGGCAAGATCGCGCGGCTGAAGGAGGATATGAGCGGCCTGGCGGAGGCCCCCCGGCTGCTCCGGCCGGCCAACGCCGGGCAGACCGGCTTCGAGGGCGCCTTCCTCACCCTCATGAACGGGCGTTACACGCTGGTTTGCGCCGAGTTCAATGCGCGGAACGGGCACAGCACCTATGACTGCATGGTGTCCCAGGCCGACCATATCTACGGCCCCTACGGAGACCGCTATCTGGCTGTTCCCCACGGGGGGCATAACCTGTTCTTCCAGGATCGCCAGGGGCAATGGTGGGCCACTTTCTTCGGCAACGATCCGCTGGCGCCGTGGCGGGAGCGTCCCGGGATCCTCCCCATCCGGATCGGGCCCAATGGCCGGGTGGAAGGCCACCTCCCATGAGCATTCCCCTCACCAAAAAGGAGCGGATGCGCCGGGCGCTGTGGCGCCTGCCGGTGGACCGCCTGCCGGTCCAGACCAATTTCACGGGCGCGATGGGGGCGAAACTCGCGGCCTATTTGGGCTGCCCCATCCAGGAACTGGGCGCCCGCCTCGACAACCACCTGCTCCGCGTGGAGGTGAACCATCCGGCGCGGTTCAGCCCGGATGGCCGGATCAGCTTCGATTGGTGGGGCGCCGGCTGGGGCACGGAGACGGAAGGCTACTGGCACGCCGCGGCCCCGCTGGCCACCGCCCCGGATCTGGCGGCCTTCCCCTGGCCGGATCCCCACGCCGCCGGCCTGCTCTCCGGGGCCGAACGCGCCCTGGCGGAGGATGGCGGCCGGCATTTTGCCGCGCCGAATTTCGGCTTCACCCTCTTTGAGCGGGCGTGGTCCTTGCGCGGATTCGACTTGCTGCTGATGGACCTGGTGGACCAGCCCGCCTGGGTGGAGGAACTGCTCGAGCGCATCACCGAGATCCAGGCCGCGCTGGCCAGCCGCTTCGCCGCCCTGGGGGTGGATGGCGGCTATTTTGGGGACGACTACGGCGCGCAGCGCGGGCTGCTGTTTTCGCCCAAGCTGTGGCGGCGGATGATCAAGCCGCGCCTGGCCCGGCTGTTCGCCATCTTCCGCAACGCGGGGCTGCCGGTGATCCTGCATTCCGACGGCGACATCTGGCCGATCCTGCCGGATCTTGTGGAGATCGGTCTGACCTGCCTGAACCCGGTTCAACCGGAGGTCCTGGAGCACGGCCGGCTGCACCGGGAATTCGGCCGGCAGCTCAGTTTTTACGGCGGCATCTCCACCCAGGAGGTGCTGCCCAAATTGCCGGCCGGCGGCGTGCGGGCGGCCACCCTGGCCTGCGCGCGCGACCTCGCGCCGGATGGCACCGGCCTGATCCTCGGCCCCTCCCACCGGATGCAGTCGGATATTCCGCCCGGGAATGTGGCCGCCATGCTTGACGCGTTCCCCCAAAATGCGTTCTAAATATACTTTATGCATCAACAAATGCTCGTCACGATTATCGCTTTTTCGGCCCTGGCGGCGTCCGGCGCGGAGCGCGGAATCCCCTTCGCCGCGCCGCCCCAAGCCGCGCCGTTCGCCCTGCGGGACGTGCGCCTGCTGCCCGGCTTGTTCAAGGACGGCCAGGATCTGGCGGTGAAATACCTGCTCAGCCTGGAGCCGGACCGTTTCCTGGCGAACTTCCGCAAGGAAGCGGGCCTCCAGCCCAAGGCCGAACACTACGGCGGGTGGGAGTCGCAAGGCGTTTCCGGCCATGCGGGCGGCCATTACCTCAGCGCCTGCGCCATCGCTTTCGCCGCCACCGGCGATCCGCGGTTCCGGGAGCGGGTGGGCTATTTTGTGAACGAGCTGGCCGAGTGCCAGAAAGCCCACGGCAACGGCTACGTTTCCGCCATCCCCAACGGGAAAAAGATCTACGCGGAAGTGGCCGCGGGCGACATCCGCTCCGCCGGTTTTGACCTGAATGGCTGCTGGGTGCCCAATTATACGCTGCACAAATTGTTCGCCGGCCTGCGCGATGCCTGCCGCCTGGCGGGCAACTCCCAGGCGCTGGAGGTGGAGCGGCGCCTGGGTAACTGGCTGGACGGCATCTGCCGGCCGCTCACGACCGGGCAGATGCAAAAGGTGCTCGCCTGCGAGCACGGCGGCATGAACGAGACGCTGGCCGGGCTTTATGCCGACACCGCGGATCCCGCCTTTCTCGCGCTGTCGCGGAAATTCCACCACCAGGCCATTCTGGATCCGCTGGCGCGGGGCGAGGACATCCTGCCCGGCAAGCACGCCAACACCCAGATCCCGAAGCTGGTTGGCCTGGCGGCGCGCTACGAGATCGCCGGCGAAGCCGCCGACCGGGCCGCGGCCGATTTCTTCTGGGACCGGGTGGTCCACCATCACAGCTATGTCACCGGCGGCCATTGCGACGCCGAACACTTCGGCCAGCCGGACCGGCTCAATGACCGGCTCAGCCCGGTCACCACGGAGACCTGCAATGTGTATAATATGCTCAAGCTCACGCAGCACGTGTTTGGCTGGCGCCCCGAGGCGGACGTGGCGGATTTTTACGAGCGCGCGCTGCTCAATCACATCCGCTCCACCCAGCACCCGGATGGCCGCGTCATTTACAACCTGTCGCTCAAGCCGGGCCACCCCAAGGAATACCAGTCGATGTACGATGGTTTCACCTGCTGCGTCGGCACCGGGATGGAGAACCATGTGAAATACGGCGAGGGCATTTATTTCCACGGCACGGACGCCCTGTGGGTCAACCTCTACCTTGCCTCCGAACTGCGTTGGACCGCCCGGGGTGTGACTCTGCGCCAGGAAACCAGGTGGCCCGACAGTGAGACCTCCACCCTCGTTTTCACCTGTGCCCAGCCGGTGGCATTCACCTTGCGCCTGCGCCATCCCCAGTGGGCCAAAGATGGCCTGCGGATCAGCCTCAATGGCCGCGGGCAGCCGCCGTCGGCGCGGCCCTCCAGCTATGTGGAAATCCGGCGGGAGTGGCAAACCGGCGACCGCGTTGAAATCGCCTTCCCGATGTCCCTCCGCACCGAGGCCATGCCCGATAACGCCAGCCGCATTGCGGTTTTCCACGGCCCCACCCTGCTGGCGGCCGACCTCGGGCCGGTGAATGACCCGGCGGCAGACCAGCCCTCCTACGTGCCGGTCCTGCTCACGGATGCCCAACCAGTCACCAGCTGGGTGAAGCCGGCCGCCGCCGCCGGCGCGTTCCGGACGGCCGGTGTGGGCCGGCCGCGGGATGTGGATTTGACGCCTTTCCATCGCCTGCACGACCGGCGCTACACCGTTTATCTGGATCGGTTCAGCCGGGAAGAGTGGGCCCGGCGCGAGGCAGCCATCCGCGCCGAACAGGAGCGTGAGCGCCAATTGGCTGCGCGGACCGTGGACCAGCTGCGCATCGGTGAAATGCAGCCGGAGCGCGACCATCGCCTGCAGGGGGAAAAAACCAGCGCGGGGGAGGCGCTGGGCCGCAAGTGGCGCCACGCCATCGATGGCGGATGGTTCTCCTTCGAGCTGCAGGCCGATCCCGCCCGCGACACCGAATTGCTGTGCACCTTCTGGGGCGGGGAGACGGGCCGCCGCAAATTCGATATTCTCGTGGACGGTGTCTGGATTGCCACGGAGACCTTGTTGAACAACCAACCGGGCCGGTTTTTCGACGCCGTTTACCCGATCCCGGCGCCGCTGACCCGCGGCAAAAGCAAGGTCACGGTGAAATTCCAGGCCCAGCCCGATAACTGGGCGGGCGGGCTTTTTGGCGCGCGCCTGCTGCGCCGCGAGGGGGCAGCGAAATGAACAGAAGCGATCTTCAGCAGCGCCAGGCTTCCGTCCGGCAGGTTTTCGAGCAGCGCTTCGGCTCCGCGCCCACCCTCTGGTGCCGCGCCCCGGGGCGCGTGGACTTGATGGGCAGCCACACGGATTACAACCTGGGCTACGTCCTCACGCTGCCCATCGGCTTCGATACCTGGATCGCCGCCCGGCCGCGCGCCGGCCGGCTCGTGCGCCTGCACACCATGAACCTCGACGCGGAAAACAGCTTCAGCCTGGAGGCCCTTGCCCCGGACTCCGGGCGCCGGTGGAGCAACTACATCCGCGGCGTGGCCCAGGTGCTGCAGGCCGAGGGCCTGGAAACCGCCGGGTTTGACGGCGTCATCCACAGCACCGTGCCGATCGGCAGCGGGCTCAGTTCGTCGGCGGCCCTGGAATGCGCGGCGGCCACCGTGTTCGAGGCCCTGGGTGGCTGGCGGCTGGAGCCGGCCCGCAAGGCGCTGCTCTGCCAGCGGGCGGAGAACCAATTTGTGGGGGTCAACTGCGGCATCCTCGACCAATACACCTCCTGCGCCGGCGAGCAGGATTGCGCCCTGCTGCTGGATTGCCGCGATCTCTCCAGCCGCCGGGTGCGGCTGCCGGCCTCCCTCCAGGTGGTGATCTGCGATACCCGCTCCAAGCGGGAGCTGGCCGGCTCCGAGTATGGCCGGCGCCGTGCCCAATGCGAGGCCGGGGCGCGCCAGCTCGGCTTGCAGGCGCTCCGGGAAATCACCGTGGAACAGTTCCGCCAGCGCGAGCCGGAACTCCCGGCCGGAGTGGCCCGGCGCTGCCGGTTCATCGTCGAGGAAAATGAACGGGTGCGGCAGCTGGCCGCCGCGCTGGAGGCTTCGGACTTCGGGGCCATCGGCCGGCTCACGGCCGAATCCTTCCAGGGGGCCTGCAGCCTGTATGAAATCGGCGCTCCCGCCATGGACGCCATGATGCGGGCCATGACCGCCGCGCCCGGAGTCGTCGGCGCCCGGCAGGCGGGCGCCGGTTTCGGCGGGTGCATGGTGGCGTTGGTCGAGGCGTCCCGCGTGGAGGCCTTCGCCGCGGCCGTCGGGGAGGCTTATTTCGCGGCCACGCAGACGCGGCCCGAGGTCCATCCCGTGGCCGCCGCCGCCGGGGCGGGTTTGCTGGCCCTGGATCCGCCGGCCGCCGCCGCGGGAACCGGCAAGCCGGCCGGACCGGCTTATTAACCAGGCCCGGTGTGACAACCCTCAACCCACATCGTTTGTGAAAGGAAAGCATATTCCCAACCCCATGAAATCCCCTCTCTTTGCTTCGCTGGGCGCGGCCGCCGTTTTGGCGGGCCTCTGCCCGGCCTTCGCCGGCTCCGCCTTCGATGCGCCGGGCAACTTCAACCCCCTCGTGCCCGGTTATTTTGCGGATCCCACCATCGAAAAATTCGGCGACACCTTTTACCTCTATGCCACCACGGACGGCAACGGCGGCGGGCGCGGGCCTGCCACCGTCTGGGTGTCGCACGATTTCGTGAATTGGGTGCTCGTGCCGATGAACTGGCCCACCACCCCTTTCTACTGGGCCCCCGATGTCGTGCGGCGCCCTGATGGCCGCTACTGCCTGTTCTACAACCAGCCCTGCAACACCTATGCGGGGGTGGGGGATTCGCCCAGCGGCCCGTGGACGCCGCTCACGCCGGGCGATGGGCTCGTCATCAAGGACCATCTGGTCAAGGAGGTCATCACCCTCGACACGCAGATCTTCGAGGACAAGGACGGCACGCTCTACGGCTACTGGGGCACCTGGGGCATCTTCCCGAACAGCGGCTGTGGCGTCGGCGTGTTCAACCCGGACCTGAAATCGTTCGCGCGGCTCGGGATGATCCCGAACACCCAGGCCAGGGATTTCTTCGAGGCGCCGTTCATGATCGAGCGCCACGGCGTTTACTACTTCACCTATTCCTCCGGCTCCTGCCACGACGCCAGCTACCGCGTGCAGTATGCCGTGGGCTCCCGGCCCGACGGCGAGTTCAAAATGGGCTTGAACAACCCGATCCTCGCCTCCACCGCGGACGGCAAGGTCCACGGCCCGGGGCATCACTCCATCCTGCAGCAAGGGGATGATTACTACATCGTGTACCACCGGCACGACCTGCCGGTGACGCCCAACGGCATGCACCGCCAGACTTGCGCGGACCGCCTGGTTTTCGAGAGCGACGGCGTCATCAAAAAAGTCGAGCCGACCCACCAGGGCGTCGGCTATCTTGGCCCGCGGACCAAGCCCGCCAACCTGGCTTTCCAAAAAAAGGTGACCGCCTCCTCGCATTACCGGGACACGCTGCGCCGGCACGATTACCTGCCGGAATACGCGGTGGACGACAACCAGGCAACCCTCTGGCGGCCCGGCGACAACCGCCCGGGCCACTGGCTGCAAGTGGACCTCGGCGCGCCGCAGCGCGTGCGCCGGACAGAGACACAGTTCGAATACGGGACCTGGTCCTACCAGTATCTCATCGAGACCTCGCTCGACGGGCAGGTTTGGCAGACGTTTGCCGACCGCCGCCAGAACACCCGCTGGGGCAGCCCGATGGTGGACGACGGGGAGGTGGAAACCCGTTACCTGCGCCTTACGGTGACCGGCGCCGAATACCCCGGGCTGTTCGGAGCGGTATGGGGCTTCAAGGCTTTTGCCGAAGCGCCCGGCGATCCGCTGCTGGCCATGGCGGACCAGGCATTCAACCAGTTTGTGGCCCCCAAACAGGCCGGCCAAAACCGGGGGGCATCCGTCTTGCCCGGCGTCCCGCAGGCCGGCCCGGCCCCGGCGGCGGGCGGGTTGCTCATCCACCTTGAGGCCGCCGGACTGCCGCTTGGCTCAGCCGTCGGCGCCTGGCCCAACCAGGGCACTCTGGGCGGCGAGTTCAAGAGCGCCGGGGCCAGGCCGGCCGTGAGCCTGGCTGCGGGCCGCAAAGCCGTGAGCTTCTCCGGCCGGCAATTCCTGACCGCCTCCTTTCCCGCGCCGCGCGCGCTGGCCGGCAACAGCAGCTTCACGGCCGCCGCCTGGGTGAACAATCCCAGCGTGGGTGAAAGCGAATGCATCGTGAGCTGGGCCGGGCGCGGAGGGCCGGATGCCGCCACCGCCCAATTCGGCTACGGCACGCACCCCGAATTCGGGGTGGCCGGGCATTGGGGCTTTCCGGATATGGGCTTCCGCGGAGCGCCGCCCAAGGCCGGGCAATGGCATCACCTGGCCGTGGTGTTCGACGGCGTGATCGAGCGGGTTTACGTGGACGGACAGCTCAACAATTCCGAGGCCAAAATGCTGCTGATGCACGAGGGGCGGCCCATATATGTCGGCGCCTCCGAGCCGGGCACGGAGTTCCTGAGCGGCTTCCTGGCCTCGCTGCGGATCTACGCCGGCGCCTTGAGCGAGGCGGAGGTGAAACAGCTGGCGGCGGATGCGCCATCGGCGGACGTGCTGGTGCACCTGGATTCCGCGCCGCTCGACTACGGCCCGCTGGAGGCCTGGGAGAACCAAGGCTCGCTGGGCGGTTCCTTTGCCGGGGCCGGCCACGCCCCCGTGGTGGAGGAGGTGCAGGGGCGCATCGCGGTGCGGTTTGGCCCGGGGCAGTCGCTGGCGTTCTCGCCCGGCGCCGAGGTTGCGATCCCCGATTTCACACTGCTGGCCACGGCCGCCAATCCGGCGCTGGAGCCGGGGGAATGTGCCGTGGAACTCGAAGGCGCGGATGGCGGGCGCACCGCCTTGCTGGTGGCGCCGCCCACCGGGGCCTGGCGGCAGGTGGCCGTGGTTTATCGCGGCGGCGAGGGGGTTTGCTACCTGGATGGAGTCCCCACCGCCAGCCCGGCGCCGCGCCTTCCCGGGCGGGTGAAGACTTTCCGCCTGGGTGGCCAAATCCCGTTCTTGGGCGCGCTCTCCCGCGTGCAGTTGTTCCGGCGGGCCCTCCCGGCGGCGGAGCTGGCGCAGCTGCAGGCGGCCTGGCAGGGCGAATGGCAGCCGCCCGCCCCGAATCCCGCGCGGTTCGCCCGGCCGCCCGCGGCCTTGAGCACCTCCGCCATCGCCATGGCCGCCGAGGCCGGCCGTTCCGATCTGGGGGCCTTGGAATACCGCTTCACCGAGACCACCGGCGCCCCGGGGGGCCGCGGCAGCGGCTGGCAAGCCACCCCGTTCTTCCTCAATGACGGCCTGCGGAGCGACACCCGCTACGCCTACACCGTGGCGATCCGTGATCCGCTCGGCAACGTGACCGCCGCTTCCCCGCCCTGCGCGGCCGCCACCGCCGCCGCCGGTTTCCTGGAATTCACGGATCGGTTCCCGGCCGGCCGGGATTTCCTGGCGCAAGGCGTGGGCGGCACCATCTGGGACGGCTTCCTCACCCCGGCGGACGGCAGCGCGCCGGAAGCGATCCTCGCCCGGGATGGGGTCTTGCGGCTGCAATCCAAAGGCACCGTCTGGGACGGCGGCAAACCGCTCGGCGCCTTTCTCTATAAGCTGGTTCCAGGCGATTTCGTCGTCCAGGCCAGGGTCGCCGATTACGCGGGCCTGGCCACCCGCCGCGTGCCGGGCAACAACGACGGCGGCCTGATGATCCGGGCGCCCCGGGTCGAGGACGCCGGCCCGGGCGAAGACCTGGTCCAGCTGAATTTCTTCCCCATCTGGAACCAGGGGAACATGGTCACCAGCCTGGATGGCGGACGCTCCCAGAAAGGCAACCAGCTGGCCTGGGACGCGCATCGTTATCTGCAGATCATCCGGCAGGGCGCGCTGTTCTATTTCCGCACCAGCGCCGATGGCCGGCGGTGGCAGGATATGCCCGGCTCGCCGCTGGAACGGGCGGACCTGGCGGGCCTGCCGCTCCAGGCCGGCCTTTACCACGCCAGCTACGGCGGCGACAGCAGCTTCATCACGTTCCAAGATTTTCAGCTCATCACCCGCAAACCCAACGGCTCCAACTAAAACCTGAATAACCCATGAATATGCATTGCCAGCGGTTCCTTCTCCTCGCCCTTTTGCTGGGCCTGCTCGCTCCCCGCGCGCGCGGGGCGGCCCCCACTGAAACCATGATCCTGGACAACGGCCTGGTCACCGCCGAATTCGGCCCGGGCGGGCTGGTCCGCCTTGCGCAAGGCTCCCCGCCGCACACGGTTTCATTCGCCGAGGCGGCCATCACCCAGACCGTCGATGGCGAGCGCCTGGCGGTGCCCGGCCTGCGGCTGGTGGCAACCAAACAGCTCCGGGAAAGCCTCACCTATACGTATGCCGCCGGCGATAAACAGCTCCAGGTCATTTATGAGCTGCGGCCCGGCTGGCACTTCGTGAGCAAGCAGATCGCCCTGCTGCTGCCGCCCGGGGGCGCCTGCCGCGTGGAGGCCCTGGAGCTGTTCCGGGCCGAACTGAAAATGCCCATCGCGCGCGAGCACCAGGCGGCGCACGCCAGCGGCGCCGTGTTCCTGCGGTTGGGCGAAACCAAGCCGTCCTTCGGCGCCTTCCTGGTGCTGCAGAATCCGTTCCTCAAGTGGGAGCGCCAGGACCGGCAGGTGGCGATGTCTTACGCGCCGGATATGGAATGGCGCGCCGCCTACGGCCCGTTCCGGTCGGACCGGGTCTGCCTGGGCCTTTACACGCTCAGCGGCGTGGAGCATCCCGCGCAGAATATCCCCGAATGGAAATATGTGCGCGAACCGGAGCGGGCCTTCGCCGGCCAGCAACTGCTCGACTTGGCTGAGTCCGGCGCGGTGACCCGCTGTGTGGAAGCGTTTGCTTTGTATCGCCCGGACCGGAGCCTGCGCGTCCACGTGCCGTGGTGTGAAAACGATTATCAGATCGATGTGGCCACCCCGGCCGGGCGGGCCGAGTGGAAACGCATCCTCGACCAATGCGCCGCGGTGGGGGTGGAAAACACGCTGTTCACGGCCGCCAACAGCGCCGTGGCCCCGCTCCAGGATAATGCCGACGCCTGGGGCTGGGAGAACTGCCTCTGGCTCGGCCTCGGCCAGAAGATCCGCAAGGGAGAGTGGGACATCGCCCGGGATCCCCTTCCGCCGTCCATCCAGGAGATGCTCGATTACGCCCAAACCAAGCGCGTGAAGCTGGTGGCCTACGCCTACCCGACCCTGGGCTGGAAGCAGAACCCGGAGTGGACCGCCTGGTGCGGCGGCAAAACCGGCGGCCACGTGGGGGCGGACACGGGCGTGCGCAGTTTCCAGGATTGGTTTGTGGATCAGCTGGTGGCCTTCCAACAGCGCACTGGCATCGGCGGCTACAGCTTCGACCACTGGTGGATCGCTTACGAGCCTGCGAAGGAAGGATTCAAACCCACGAGCAAATACGCCCAGTGGTCCGGCTGCCGGCGCATCCTGGAGGAGCTTCGCCGCCGGGTGCCGGAGATCGTGATCGATGGCCGCCAGCAGTACCAATGGTTCGGGCCGTGGACCTGGCTGGGAGGCTCCTACCCGCATCCCACCACCAATGACGAGCAGCCGGGCAGCTTTGAGAATTTTCCCGACCTGCACTTCAGCCGGGTGTCTGGAGACCGCCAGCGCTGGGCCACCTGGTATTATCACATGCAGCAGTTCACCCCCTGGGATCTCGTGCCCGGCTACATGACCCATCAGACGCCACGCAGCGACGCCCAGGGCCAGTGCGTCAAAGACCGCCCCTTCCACACGCGGGATTGGGATCTGCTCGGCTGGCGCTACTCCGTCATCTCCTCCATCGGCACCGCGCCTTTCAACCACGTCGTGAACCTCCTGCCGGCGCGGGATGAAACCGAGTTCCGCCACTTCCGCGCGGAGGATCAGCAATGGCTGCGCCAGTGGCTGGATTGGACCGACCGCCACCGCGCCACGCTGCGGCAGCTGCGGCCCATCCTCGGCCCGCCGGTCCTGGGGCGGGTGGACGGCACCGCCGCCATCGCCGGCCAGCGCGGGTTTGTGTTCCTGTTCAACCCGAACTACCGGGAGCTGGCCGCCCGATTCACGCTGGACGCGTCCATCGGGCTCCGGGAAGGCCGGGAGTTCCTGCTCCGCGAGCTGTATCCCCAGGCTGGCCGCCTGCTCGGCCACCCGCAATCCGGGGTGTGGCGGCTGGGCGATCAGGTCGTCCTGCCGATCAAGGGGCCGGAAGCCTTGGTGGTGGAGCTGCTGCCGGCCGCCGCCATCAACCTCCCGGCGGTGCTGAACGCCCGCGGGCACGCGGCGCTGAAGGGGGACCGCCTGGTGCTGGCCGGCATCGAGGGCGAGCGGGGCGGGACGGCCGGGCTGGCCGTGCTGACCGGCTCCCCGCGCGCGGTGGCCCGGGTGCAGGTGAATGGCCGCGAGTGCGCCTCCTTTACGCAAAAAGAGGGGGTGGTGGCCTTGCCGGTCAAATTCAGTGGCACGCGCTTTGGCCATTGCCAGCAGGTGGGGGCCTGGGACCCCAATTTCGCGGGCGGCCTCTTCCGCGCCGGGTTCACCATCCCGCAGCGCGTTTTCGCCCAGCTGGCTGCCCGCCGGAAAGCCTGGCCGGTGGCCTATGCCGGGGAGGAGCTGCTCGCCACCTGGCGCGGCTCGGACCGCCTGCTCCTGTTCATCCAAATCGCCGATCCGGACGACCGGTGGGCCGTGGCCCTGAAGATCAATGGCCAGCCCGCCGAGGTGAAGAAAGCCTATGGCGACGTCTGGCCGCTGGGGCGCGAGCGCACCTTCTCCGGCTTCTACGTGGATGTGTCGAACCTCCAGCCGGACACCCGCTGCGAGGTGGAGGCCCAGCTGCCGGACTCCCTCCAGCCCGGGCAATTCCAGGGCCTGTTCTTCGAGAACGTGGAAGCTGAATCGACCACGGAGCTGGCGGATTAACCACCCGTTTATGATCCAATATCTCGACGTCCTTGTTTTCGGCTTTTACCTCCTGGTGGTCGCCACCGTGGGCATCCTCGCATCCCGGAAGCGGGAGGAGTCAGACGACTATTTCCTCGCCAGCCGCAACCTCACCTGGTGGATCATCGGCGGCTCGATGATCGCCGCGAACATCTCCACCCACCACTTCATCGGCATGTCCGGCACCGGCTACACGATCGGCCTGGCGGTGGCCAGCTTCGAGTGGATCGCCGCCATCGCGCTGGTGCTTTACGGGAAGTTCTTCCTGCCCTACTACCTGAAAAGCCGGATCACCACCATGCCGGAGTTCCTCGAGCGGCGCTTCAACGACAAGGTGCGCATCGCCTATGCCATCATCAGCCTGATTGGCTACATTGTCATCGAGCTGGCGGTGGTGCTCTACACCGGCTCCCTGGCGATCCGCGAGGTGTTCGGCCTGCCGCTGGTCTGGGGCCTGGTCATCCTCTGCGTCATCGGCGGCGGCTACACCATTTACGGGGGGTTCAAGGCCGTCGCCTACACCGACATCATCCAGGTCACCGTCCTCATCCTGGGCGGCCTCACCGTCACGCTCTTGGGGCTGCACAAGCTCGGGGGGCTCTCCCCCGGATTCGGCCCCTCGGTCATCGGCGGCTTCCAGGCCGTGCTGGCGGGATCCCCGGAGAAATTCCACATGGTCCGCCCGTGGAACGACCCGGATCTGCCGTGGGTCGGCGTTTTCTTCGGCGGCATGTGGCTGGCCAACATCTTCTACTGGGGCTGCAACCAGTTCATCACCCAGCGCACCCTGGCCGCGAAAAACATCTGGCATGGCCAGATGGGCGTGGTCTTCGCCGGCTTCCTCAAGCTCCTGGTGCCCTTCCTGGTCGTGCTGCCGGGCATCGTCGCCTTCCGCCTTTACAACCCGGACTCCGGCCTGCTCCGGGCGGACCTGGTGCTGGCCAAAGGCGACCTCGCCTTCCCCACCCTGGTGAAGCAGCTGCTCCCCGCCGGCCTCACCGGCCTGGTGATGGCCGGCCTGATGGGCTGCGTGATGTCCCATATCGCCTCCATGATGTCCGCCAGCTCCTCCATCATCACCTTCGACATCTACAAGAATTACGTGAAACGGGACGCCGCCAGCGCCGACCTCGTGCGCTTCGGCCGCATCACCTCCGTTGTCGTGCTGGTCGCCGCCACCGGGGTCGGGTATTTCCTGCGCGACCTCAAGGCGATCTTCATGTATATCCAGGAATACTGGGCCATCGCCTATCCCTCGGTTTGCGCCCTGTTCCTGGCCGGCTTTTTCTACCCGCGCGCCACGGCCCGCGGAGCCTTGGTCGCCATCATCGCCGGCCCCCTCTGGGCCCTCTCCGTCACCGTCCTGGAAAAAACCCACCTGCTCCCGGCGATTCCCTGCCTCACCGTCTGGGTGAAAGACGCCGCCACCGGCCAGGGGCATTGGCTGATCCCCTTCCTCACGCGGGCCGCCCTCGACTGCCTCTTCGCCTTCGTCATCCTGTGGGTCTTCCGCCACCGGACCGGGCCGATTCCCGCGCAGGCCATCATCGACCGCTCCTTCCCGCCCGAGATGGAGGCCTACATGAAGACCATCCCCTGGTGGCAGTCCTTCGGCTTCTGGGGTTCCATCCTGGTGCTTTGCGTCGTGGCGCTCTACATCCGGTTTTTCTAGTCAGGCTTCGCCTCCGGCCGCAGGACAGGCTTCCTGGGAGTGGTTCCCGCACCGCCCCGTATTGTGAAGGGAAGAGCAGCGGATTCCGCTGGTTCGCGGAGCGAACTTTGCTGGTAGCCGTGGGTTTCAACCCACGGCAGGGAACGGCCCATCGCCCCGCGCCGCGGAGCGGCGCTTGAGGTGGATCGCAGCCGTGCTGGCAGCGCGGATGGGCACGGGTAATGGCGTAGAGCCAGGAGCGGACTCTCGGCGGCTGCCAGGTTTAGGCTTGCCAAGGCAACGGAGGTGTTCGTCCGCCAAGCGCAGGCAGGGCGCTCTCTCCGCGGAGCGCCGTGGTTGGGTTCTCACATGGTTTGCCGGCGGGCAGCGGTTGCCCGCCCCGCTGGCGGGGAAAGGATTAGGGGAGTTCGTTGAAAATCATCCTGCAGCCGGCCTCTGAGCCTTGTTCCCACTGGAATCGGGGCGATTTTCCAAGGTCTGGACTGCCACTGAAAGCGGAGGGAATGGTTTTTCCCGGGCTATTCGCGTGGTTTGGCCTGCCGCCAATGTTTGCGGAACGCCGCCAGCCATGCTATCCTGTGTGCCGCAAAGTAGCGGCGGCAAACTGAAAACTGAGCCGTCCGCTTGGCGGGGATTGGTCCTGGTGGGCCAGATCCCGAACCAAACCGGGAGAAAATCGAAAAACATGAAGACTGTTTCCATTATATATTTTTCAGCAGGCGGGCATACCGCCAAAATGGCGGAAGCCGCAGCCAAGGGCGCGGGATCCGTGGCGGGCATCCAGGTCAACGTGCTGGCCATCCAAGGCAAGGACATCCAGGAAGGGCGCTACCAGAATGCGGGCGTCATGGAGACGCTGGACGCCAGCGATGCCATTATTTTTGGATCACCCACCTACATGGGCAACGTGGCGGCCCAATTCAAATGCTTCATGGATGCCTCGGCCGAACGCTGGTTTGGCCGGAAATGGGACGGCAAGGTGGCGGCCGGCATCACGATTTCGGGCAGCCCGAGCGGGGACAAGCTGAACACGCTGCTTTATTTGAGCCTTTTTGCCGCCCAACACGGCATGGTGTGGGTGGGCAACAACGTGGTGCCTTACGGCGATGCCCAGAACCGGAACCGCCTGGGCAGTTTCCTGGGGGTCATGGGCCAGGCCGGCCAGGAACCGCCCGAGGTGGCCCCCAACGAATCGGACAAACTGACCGCCGAATCCTTGGGCCGGCGCGTTGCGGAACTGGCGCTGAAATTGCGGTAAGAGGCAAAACCCAGCGGGCGTCGGGGTTGTCGGGGGGGGGCTGGGGATTCCCCTGTGCCGCCGATGGATGCCAAACTGGAATTAAAACCGCGAGTCAGCCCGGTCTGGCATCCTTCCTGCTCCTCTCATGATTGATCGTTATGCAAACAACCTCAATCGACAACGAAATGGCGGTTCGTCCTGAATCGGCGAATGGAATAGGCGCGTTTGAATTGGCCAGCCTGACGGCGGCGGCCGCGGAACGGTCCGCGTTTTCCCAATGGCGGGTTTCCGGCTGCCGCTCCATTTCGTTGAAGCCCAGCCGCCGCCGGATGTTTGGCTGCATAACCCCCGATTTTGGAGCCAGCTGCATGGCGGAAACGGTGGCCAACCGGTTTGATCTCGACCAGGCGGCGCCGGCCCGGCACAGCGAGCGTCCGGCATTTTGAGTTCATAGTTAGTTGGGTTTATCCGGGTTTGGGGTCTGGCCATAGCTCACGGCCAGGATTCCAAACCCGGATTTTTTTATCCATCCCACTGCGGCCCAGTGGGTAACACCTTCCCGCTCCCCCCACCAAGCCCGCTGATTGTTGCCCCCGCTATTTACTCCCCCCCCGGTTGGCGTTATAAACCCGGCATGGCGGCGCAACCATTATTATTAGAGTTGAGGAACCTGGCCAAGGCCTACCCGGCCGGGGAGGAAGGAAAACCATTGGCAGTTCTGCGGGGGATCACCCTGGGCATCGCGGCCGGCGAATCGATCGCCATTGTGGGTCCCTCCGGCTCGGGCAAAAGCACCTTGCTCAACCTTTTGGGCGCCCTCGATCATCCCACCTCGGGCGAAGTGCTGTTCAATGGCCGGAACCTGGCGGGATTGGATGAGCTGGCCCTGGCGGATTTTCGCAGCCGTGAGATTGGATTCATCTTCCAGAGCCACCTGCTGCTGCCCCAGTGCACTTTGTGGGAAAATGTGCTGCTGCCCACGCTGGCCTGCCCCGGGCATAAGCCGGCCGAACCGGCCGAACACCGGGCCACCCGCCTGCTCGCCCGGGTGGGCTTGAAGGACCGGGCCAATCACCGGCCCGGCCAGCTTTCCGGCGGGGAGCGGCAGCGCGCGGCGGTGGTCCGGGCGCTCATCAACAGCCCCAAATTGTTGCTGGCCGATGAGCCGACCGGTTCCCTGGATCGCGCCGGCGCCCAAAACCTGGCCCAGCTGCTGATGGAGCTGAACCAGGAGGAGGGGGTGACGCTCATCCTGATCACTCACGCTCTGGAGCTCGCCCAGCGGATGGGGCGCATCCTGGAGCTCGGCGACGGCCTGCTGCACCCCATGCAACCATGAAAGCCAGGGATTTGGTTTTTCGCAGCCTGGTGTTTTATGCCCGCACCCACGCCGGGGTGGTCTTGGGGGCGGCGCTGGCCAGCGCCATCCTCGCCGGCGCCCTGGTGGTGGGGGATTCCGTGCGGGCCAGCCTCCGCCGTTTCGCTGGCGACCGGCTCGGCCGCGTGGCTTTTGCCATGGCAGGGAACGAACGGTTTTTCCGTTCCGCCCTGGCCGATGAGCTGGCCGGCCGCCTCAATTTGCCCGCCGTGGCGGCCCTGCAGCTGCCCGCCACCGCCACCACTGCCGAGGCCACGGCCCGGGCCAACCATGTCCAGCTTTTGGGCATCACTCCCGATTTCTGGAAATTGGCCGGCCACCCGGCCGGCTTCGCGGATCTGGACACGAACACCGTGCTGGTGAATGAACGCCTGGCCGGCCAGCTGGGCCTCAAGCCGGGCGGCACCCTCCTGCTGCGGACACCCAAGCCCAGCCTCCTTTCCCGCGAGGCGCCGATCTCGCCCCAGGAAGACGCTTCGACCGCCCTGCGGCTCACAGTTGGCGCCGTTTTGCGCGATGACCAGTTCGGGCGCTTCAGCCTGCAGGCGAACCAGGTGGCTCCCGGCAACGCGTTTGTATCGCTAGCCCATCTGCAGGCCCGGCTGGAGCTGCCCGGCCGGGCGAATTTGCTGCTGGTGGGGGCGGAGCCCGGCCCGGCCATCGCCACCAACCGCGTGGCGGAGGCCTTGCGCCAGGCCTGGCAGCTGGCCGATGCCCAGCTGGAGCTGCGGACCCTGCCGGCCACCGGGGAAACCGAGTTGCGGACCAGCCGGGTGTTCCTGGAAGCGCCGGTGGCGGGCGCGGTTTTGGCGATGCCCCAGGCCCGGGGCATCCTCACCTATTTTGTCAACGAGCTGCGCTGCGGCAGCTCGAGCACGCCCTATTCCATCGTGTCGGCCCTGCCGCCCGGGGCTTATCCCGGCGGCCTGGCGGACCACGAAATCCTGGTGAGCCAATGGCTGGCGGAGGATTTATCCGCCAAACCGGGGGATTCCCTGACCCTGGCTTACTTCGTGGTGGGCGGCCGCCGCCAGCTGGAGGAGCGCCAGCACACCTTCACGATCCGGGGGGTGATCCCCATGACCGATCCCCTGGCGGACCGCCAGCTCATGCCGGATTACCCGGGCCTGGCCAAAGCCGACAACTGCCGGGATTGGGATGCCGGTTTTCCCATCAAGCTCGACCGCATCCGGGCGAAGGACGAAAAATACTGGAAGGATTACCGCGGCACACCCAAGGCGTTCATCACGCTGGGGGCCGGCCAGCAGCTTTGGAGCAACCGGTTTGGGAATTTGACCGCGGTGCGGTTCCCGGCCGGGGCGGAAGCCACGAACCGGATCGAGGCGCGCGTGCGGGAAACCATCCGCCCGGCCGGGGTCGGGATGGTCATGCAGCCGGTGCGGGAGATGGCGGCGGCCGCCGCCACGCAAGGGCAGGATTTCGGCCAGCTATTCCTCGGCTTCAGCTTTTTCCTGGTCCTGGCGGCCCTGATCCTGATGGGCTTGTTGTTCCAATTCGGAGTGGAGCAGCGGCTGGCCGAGGCCGGCACGCTGCTGGCGCTGGGCTTCACGCCGGGGCGCGTGCGGCGGCTTTTCCTCCTGGAGGCCGGGGTGCTGGTGGGGCTGGGATCGCTCCTGGGAGTGCCGGCGGGCTGCCTTTACGGCCGGGCGATGATCTACGGGCTCACCCATTTGTGGCAAAGCGCCGTCGGCACCCCGTCGCTCTTTTACCATGCCGCGTGCCCCACGCTGCTGGCGGGCGCGGCGGCCGGCGCAGCCGTGGCCTGGGCGTCCGCCTGGTGGACCCTGCGGAAACAATTCCAGCGCCCGGTGCAGGAGCTGATCGCCCGCGGGGCGGAGCTGGAGCCCGCCGGGCCGCCCCTCCGGCAAAAAACCTCCCAGGAGATGCTCCTGGCCACCTTCGCGCTGATGGGCGGATCCCTGGTGATGGGGGCGGGCGCCCTGAGCGCCGATTACGCGGCCCCGGTGTTTTTCCTGGCCGGCGCGTTGTTCCTGGCGGGGGGCCTTGCCCTGGCGGGCCTGCTGCTCACCGCCCAGGCCACCGCGGATAGCGCCGCCCGCCCGGGGCTGGCGGGCATCGGCCTGCGGAACGCCGCCCGCCGGCGCCAGCGCAGCCTGGCCACCCTGGGCTTGCTGGCCTGCGGCAGCTTTTTGATCGTGGCCGTGAGCGCCAACCGCCTGGAAGCCTCCCGCCACGCGGACCAGCGCCGCTCCGGCACCGGCGGTTTCGCGCTGGTGGCCGAAACCAGCCTGCCGGTGGTCCACGATTTGAACACCCCGGCCGGGCTCGAGTTTTACGGGCTCGACGCCACCGCCCTGGCCGGCGGCTCCGCCGTTCAATGCCGCGTGCGCGAGGGGGATGATGCCAGCTGCCTCAACCTGAACCGGGCCCAGGTGCCCCGCTTCCTGGGGGTGCCGCCCGAGGCCCTGCAATCCCGCGGCGCGTTTTCGTTTGCCAAAGTGGCCAGGGGCCTGCCCCCGGACCAGCCCTGGGGGCTGCTCCAACGGGCTGGCCCGGGGGAGCCGGTGCCGGTCATCGGCGACGCGGCTTCCATCAAATGGGCCATGGGCCGCAGCGTGGGCGACCACCTGACTTTCCTCGACGAGCGCGGGCGGCCCTTCCAGGCCCGGATCGTGGCGGCGCTGGCCAATTCCATCCTCCAGGGCTGCCTGGTGATGGCGGAGACGGATTTTATACAGCTGTTCCCCTCGGAAACCGGCTGCCGGTTTTTCCTGGTGGACGCCCCGCCGGCCCAGGCCGCCCCGGTGTCCGCCACCCTCACCCGGGCCTTCCGGGATGCGGGCATGGAAGTCACCTCCGCCAGCCGCCGGCTGGAGGCCTTCAACGCCGTGCAGAACACCTATCTTTCGACGTTCCAGCTGCTGGGCGGCCTGGGCTTGGTCCTGGGCAGCGTGGGAGTGGCGCTGGTGGTGCTCCGCAACGTCTATGAACGGCGCTCCGAGCTGGCCTTGATGGTGGCCATGGGCTTCCGGGTGCGGGCCATCAGCCGCCTGGTCCTCTGGGAGCATTCGTGCCTGTTGCTCGGCGGCCTGGGCCTGGGCACTTTGTCCGCCGCCGCCGCCGTGCTGCCGGCGCTCCTTTCACCCGGCGGGGGATTGCCGTATGCCACCCTGCTCATTTTGCTGGCGGCGGTGTTGATCCATGGGCTGCTGTGGACCTGGCTGGCGGTGCGGGTGGCGCTGCGCCGTCCGTTGCTCGCCGCCCTGCGGAATGAGTGAGCCGGGCGGCCAGCCCGATGCGGGGCTTGACCTTCCAAGCGGGATGAAGCACTGGATTCCCGGCCCATCCGGGCGGGCAAAATAGGATTTAACAAGGGCAAGAATGGTGGAGTGTGCGCCCGCCAGGATTCCTATATTCACACTCCATAACGGGGAGCAATAACGACCTTTGCAGCCGTTTGGCCCCAGGTGGTTGCCGGGCGGGAGAGATTTGACTTTATGAGCAATGAAATAAAAAACGATAAGCAGCGGTTTTCGCCGTTCCGGAATTGGATCAGCCTGATCGGGATGGTATTATCACTGGGCAGCCTGTTCTCGTTTGCGATGCTGTTCACGATGGACGTCTTCGCCAAGGAGTCCAATCCCTACCTGGGCATCCTGACCTTTGTGGCGGCGCCAGCTTTCCTGGCGCTGGGGGTGTTCATGATGATCGGCGGCTGGCTGTTCAGCCATCGGCGGCTGGTCAAGCAGGCCAGGGGGGAATCCCCCCTGCTGCTCAGCATCGATTTTTCCCGTCCGGATCACCGCCGCAACTTTGTGGTTTTTGCGGTTTGCGCCATGGTATTCCTGCTGGTGAGTGCCCTGGGCAGCTACCATTCCTTCCATTTTGCGGAGTCGGTGGCCTTCTGCGGGCAAACCTGCCATGTGCCCATGAAGCCGGAGCATGCCACCTACCTGGTTTCCCCCCATGCCCGGGTGGGCTGCACGGAGTGCCATGTGGGGCCGGGAGCGGTTTCCTTCATCAAAGCCAAGCTGAACGGCGTCACGCAGCTCAAGAATACCCTGTTGAGCAGTTTTCCCCGGCCCATTGAAACGCCGCACAACCTGAGCCCGGCCCAGGACACCTGCGAACGCTGCCACTGGCCCAAGAAATACTACGGGGATGTGGAGCAGACTTTTACCCGGTTCCTGAGCGACGAAACCAATACTGCCTACACGGCGCGCCTGGTGATGAAGGTTGGCGGCGGCGATGCCACCCATGGCCCGGTGGGCGGCATCCATTGGCACATGAACCTGGGCAACAAGGTGGAATACATCACCACTAAAGCCGACCGCCAGGTCATTCCCTGGGTGCGGTTCACCAATGCCAAAGGCGAGCAAACCGTTTACCAGACCTCGGAATTCAAGGATGACCCGGCCAAATCCCATGTCCGCACCATGGATTGCATGGACTGCCATAACCGCCCGGCACACCAATTCCGGTCCGCCAGCGATTCCGCCGATCTGGCCCTGTCGCTCAAGAAGATTGATTCCACCCTGCCCTTCATTAAATCCAACCTGGTGGCCATCTTGAGCCATACCAACGCCACCGAGGCCGAAGGTCTGGCTTACATCGACTCCAGCTTGAAGAAAGCCTATCCCAAGGCGGACGCCAAACTGATCGCGGCGGCCATCAAGGAAACCCAGGAATCATTCAGCAACAGCATCTTCCCGGAAATGAAGGCCGATTGGCGCCGCTATCCCAACAACATCGGCCACAAAAACTGGCCGGGCTGCTTCCGCTGCCACGATGGCAAGCACAAAACCGGGGATGGCAAGAAAAAGATCGAAGCCAGCGACTGCAATTCCTGCCACCTGATCCTGGCCCAGGGAGCCGGCGAGGAACTCGGCAAGCTCAATCCGAAGGGATTGGCCTTTGCCCATCCGGATTCCGCCTCTGAAGGCAAGGATCCGGATTGCGTCACCTGCCACGGCGCCGGGGAGTAAGCTGAAGTTTCATCATCCCGCACGGAAACGGCTGCCCGCCAGGCAGCCGTTTTCTGCTTTATGGGAAGGGGGCCGGCCGGTTTCCCCGTTTGGTTCTTTCCGCCGCTGGGAATCAGCTATTCCGGTCCAGGGATTCCCGGACGATCTGGATCAACACATCGGCCTGGAACGGTTTGGCCAGGTAAACCACCCCGGTGGCCGCCGCGATGCCGCGCTTGAGTTTCTCCGAATTATAACCGCTGCAGACGATGACTTTCAAAGCGGGGTTTTCCGCCCGCAGCTTTTCCGCCAAGTCCAGGCCGGTCATGCCTTCGGGCAGAACCATGTCTGTGAACAGCAAGGAGATGTCCTGCCGGGATTTTTTCCAGGAAACCATGGCATCCTGGCCATTGGCGGCGGCCAGGACACGGTAGCCAAACGCTTCCAGGCAGCGCTGGGCGATCTCCCGCACAATATCATCGTCTTCGACCAGCAGGATGGTTTCATGGCCCCGGCTGGCTTTGGGTTTCGGCGCTTCCACCGCGCCCTCCACCGGCGATGCGGAGGCTTTGAAGTAGACCCGGAACGCCGTGCCCGCCCCCACCTGGCTTTCGACGTCCACCCAGCCCTGGTGCTGCGCCACAATCCCGTGGACGATGGCCAATCCCAACCCGGTGCCCACCCCGGCTTCCTTGGTGGTGAAAAACGGCTCGAAGATGCGCTTGAGCGTGGCCTCGTCCATGCCGCAGCCGGTATCCGTGACCGATAAACGGACAAACCGGCCCGGCCGGCGCTCAGGATGGGCGGGGATGAACTCCGGCCCCAGATCCATCAAACTCGTGCTGATCATCAAGCGCCCCCCGCGGGGCATGGCGTCGCGCGCATTGACGACCAGGTTCATCAATACCTGCTCCATCATGCCGACATCCCCCTCCACCGCGGGGGTTTCCTGGCAAGGGAGGAATTTGAGGGAGATGTTCTCGCCGATCAACCGCCCGAGCATCTTGACCAGGTTGGCCACCACTTTGTTCAGGTCCATCACCTGGATTTCCAGGACCGACCGGCGGCTGAACATGAGCAACTGGCGGGTCAGGTTGGAGGCGCGTTTGGATTCCATCTCCAATTCCTTCAAGGCCTGGCGGGTGTCCGCATCCAGGCTGGGATTTTCCTGCAGCAGGCTCAGATGCATCATCGTGGCTGAAAGCAGATTGTTGAAATCGTGCGCCACGCCCCCCGCCAATTGGCCCACCGCCTCCAGTTTTTGGGCCTCGCGCAGCTGGCTTTCCAACCGTTTGCGCTCGGTGATATCCTTGTTCGTCCCCCGGTAGCCCAGCAAATTGCCGTTCTGATCCAGAACCGGCACCGCGTTGGTCAACAGGCTCCGGATGGTGCCGTCCCGGTGATACAATGTGTTTTCCAGGTCGGTGAAAGGGGCCTTGCGGGCCGCCAGTTCGTCAAAGATCTGCCCCACCCGCCGGGCTTCGGCGGGCGGCATGAATTCAAACGGGGCCCGGCCCAGGAACTCGTGCGCTTCGCGGCCCAGCACGCGCCGGACGCTGTCGGACACATACGTGAAACGGCTCCCGGCATCCATCTCCCAGGCAAAGTCCGCCAGGGTGAAAGTGAAATCCCGGAAGCGCTCCTCGCTGGCGCGGTGGGCCTCTTCGGCGCGCTTGCGCGAGGCGATGTCCCAGGCCAGGTCGGCCAGCGCCAGCACCGCCTCGATATCCGCCTGGACATAATCCGTGGGTTTGTTGCCCAAGCCGAGCACGGCGGCAACTTTGCCTGCGCGGATCACGGGCACCGCCAGTTCCCGGGTGAGCCTGGCGCCGCCGGGTGGCGCCTGGCCGGGATTTGGCAGGGAAGCGTAGTCGTTGTGCACCACCGGCCGGCGCTCCTTGACGCAATCCAGCCATACCCCGGCTGGGTCCACCGGATGCCGCCCCCCGGAACCGCCCGCCAGCGCCAGCACCTGGGCGGTATTGGTGGACCAGACTTGCCGGGCCACGGTGGCTTGATCCGCCTCGAGGAAATGGTAAAAGCCCACCTGGCTGCGGGTCAAAGCTTCCGCTTCATCCAGGGTGGCGCGCAGCAATTCTTCCATGGATTGGGCATCCGCCAGCCCCAGCAGGCGCAGGCGGACCTCCATCACGGCTTCGCCCCGCTTGCGCTGGGAGATGTCCCGGGCAAAAACCAAGGCTCCCGGGTGGCGCCGATGGCTGAAGGGCACCGCCGAGATCTCCACCTCCAAATCCAGGCCGTCGCGCCGGACAATTTTCCCCTCCAACGGCGGACGGGACTGTTTATCGGCCGCCACCTCGCGTACCAGTTCGCCGACCGCCTCCCGGCAGGAGGCGTGGAAATGACCGGCCACGGATTTTTCCAGTAATTCACTTTCCTCCCGGACCCCAAACAAGCGGGCGGCCATGGGATTGAGATAGGCGAATTGCTCCCGCACCTGGATGAAAATAGCGTCCGGCGCGGCCTCCACAACCGTGCGGAATTGCTCCTCGCTCCAGCGCAGCCGCTGCTCCATCTGGTGCTTGCTCAGGCTCATGTCGATGGCGGCCTGCAATTCCTGGTCGTTGATGGGTTTGATCAAATAGCCGTAGGGATCAGCGGTCCGCGCCCGCCGCACGGTGTCGTCATCCCCATAGGCCGTCATGAAAATGACCGGTATATCCTGGTGCTGGCGAATTTCCAGGGCGGCTTGGATGCCGTCCAAATCCCCCGGCATATGGATATCCATCAGGATGAGGCTGGGATTTTCCTGCTGGGCCACCTCCACGGCCGCCCGGCCGGTCTTGACCTGGCAGACCTGCGGGTAGCCCATGGCGGCCAGCCGTTGTTCCAAGTCCAAGGCCACCACCATTTCATCTTCGGCGATCAATATCCTTTGCGGTTTCATAGGTCATCCAAATGAACTCGGGAAAGAGGCTTGGAGCGGGTCGGGCGGGGGCTGGGCCGTGCTCCTGCCTTTGGGATGGAAGCGGCTGCGCCGCAGTTTTTTATGCCAGACGAGAAGGGCACCGCGAGCATCTCTTTTACTGATCGGCAAGTGGCGAAACGGCTGAAGATGCGTGTCGGCAATGATCCAAAACCAAGCCCGTCACGCATTGAAGCGTGATGAAATGCCCGGGCCAGTCCCCAGGCCCGAGTTGGGCTGATCCCCCCCATGGCTGCGAACTTTCCCTGTTCACTCCTTTGACCGAAACCACTTTGCAACATAGCTGTCAGAAATTATGGGCGCGAAGGTACAGGATTCATTTAAAAATGTCTTTAAAAAAAACACCCTGATCACTTTGGGAATACGAACCCCGGAAGGCCAGCGAAAACTCGCGTTTTCGGGAGGGGAACATCCCCCCGCTAGCTGGCTGCGAAACCAGCGATCCCAATCTCAAATTGCCGCACGACGCCCCGGGAAAGTCCGTCTCGATATCGCCGGGCCCTGCGCGGTAATTATGGCTTCAGCTCGCGCAAGCGCAAATGGCGCCATTGCACATGCAGCGGATCCACGCGGTTGCCCACCCCGTGCACCTGCAGCCCGATGAAACCGCTGGCCGTCACGTCATCCTTCAGATCGGTGACCGGTTTGCCGTTGACCCAGGTTTGGATATGGCTGCCCTGGCAGAGAACCCGGTATTGGTTCCAGGCGTTTTCCTTCAGCAAGGCGGGGATCTCCCCGGAAGGCTGGCCGGCGTTGAGGAATTTATTCCGGCGGGATTCATCGTAGATGCCGCCCGAGAACCCGCCCACGGCGATCTCCACCTGGTAGCCATGCACCCGGCCATTCTGGTAATCCGGCCGGCTGTGGCTGCGGATCTGCACGCCCGAGTTCAGCTCCTTGTCCACCTTGACCTCGAATTCCAGCTCGAAATCGGCATAATCTTTGGTGGTGCAGAGAAAGGAATTGGGGCTGTCCGGCACCGAGATTCCCAGGATGGTCCCGTCCCTAACCTCGTATCTGGCCTTGCCATTGATTTGGCGCCAGCCCTCCAGGTCTTTGCCGTTGAAGAGAGATACCCATTCGCCTTGAGCGGCCAGGCCGGCGGTATTGAGGAGCAGCAGCCAGATGAAAATAGAGAGCCTCTGGTTCAGGGAAACCGACAGCATGGGCGCGGATATTCGAGTTTGCATAGGCGCCAGCCTAAAGCCAAATCCGCCCCTTGTGAATTAAAATCATCGCCGCGCGGGCGGCGCGCCGGAAATGATCCGGGGAGGGAATTTGACAGCCGGACCCTCGTCCCTGAGAATGGGTGGTCCATGGGTGATGGATATATCGTCAACGCGCTCGAGATAGTCGTCCGGTTCAATGAACGGGTGATCCTGGATCATGCCTGCCTGACCATTGGCGATTCGGACCACCTCGGTTTGGTGGGCCGGAACGGCTCGGGGAAATCGACTTTCCTGAAAGTCCTGACCGGAGAATTGACGCCCGACACCGGACAGGTGCTGCGGGCGAAGGACTTGATCGTGGGCTGCCTGCCCCAGGATTTCGCGCTGAACCCGGCGCTGACCGTTTACGAAAACGTCCGGTCCGGGGCGCAGTGGATCCTGGACCTGGTCCGGGAATTCGAGTCGCTGCCGCCGGATTCCAAGCAGCACGATGCCTTGGAAGAACGCATCCACTTCCTGGACGGATGGAACCTGGAAAACCGGATCCAAACGGCGATGTCCCACCTGAAAGTGCCGGATGGCACCCTGCCCATCCATTCGCTTTCCGGCGGGGAGCAGCGGCGGATTGCCCTGTGCCGGGCGATCATCTCGCACCCGGATCTGCTGATCCTGGATGAGCCCACCAACCACCTGGACCCGGAATCGATCCAATGGGCGGTGGAATTCCTCCAGCGCTACCGGCAGGCGTTCATCTTGGTCACCCACGACCGGCATTTCCTGGATCAGGTCACCTCGGATATCGTGGAGCTGGATGGCGGCGTCTTCACCCGCTACACCGGCAACTACTCGGACTACCTGGAGGCGAGCGCCACGCGCCAGGCCATCGCCGAGGTGAACGAGCAAAAGCGCCAGGGCTTCCTGCGCCGCGAGCTGGAATGGGTGCGCCGCGGCCCCCAGGCCCGCACCACCAAATCCAAGAGCCGGCTCGACAGTTTTTACGAGGTCGCCGGCCAGGCTCCGCCGGAGCCGGTGCTGGAGGTGGATATGCTGATCCCCCCTCCGCCGCCGCTGGCCAGCCGCGTGGTGGAGCTGATCAATGCCGGCCTCAAGTTCGGCGGCCGCCCCATCATCAGCAACCTCTCCTTCCGTTTCGAGGCCGGCTCGCGGATCGGCGTGGCCGGCCCCAACGGCTCGGGCAAAACCACCCTGTTGAAGCTGATCCTGGGCCAGCTGGCGCCCACCGAGGGGAGCCTCAAGGTGGGCACCCTCACCCAGTTCAACTACGTCGATCAAGGCCGCTGCCAGCTCAACGAGGAAAACACCGTCCTGCAGGAAATCGCCGATGGCTCGGAATTCGTCATTTTCGGCGACGGCCGGATCTCCCTGCGCTCCTACCTGAAACGGTTCCTGTTCTCCGACGAGCGCATCAGCTCGAAGGTCAAACACCTCTCCGGCGGCGAGCGCAGCCGGCTGCTGCTGGCCCGCATCCTGAAAAACGGCGGCAATTTCCTGGTGATGGACGAGCCCACCAATGACCTGGATCTGCCCACCTTGCGCGTGCTGGAGGAAACCCTGCTGGCCTTCACCGGCTGCGTGCTCGTGGTGAGCCACGACCGCTATTTCCTCAACCGCGTGTGCACCGGCCTGCTGGTGTTCGAGGGCGGGGGCCGCGTGTTCCACAGCGTGGGCGATTACGATTATTACCTGGAGAAAAAAGCCCGCGCCGCCGCGGCCCAGCCCCCGCCCGAAATCCGCAAACCGGCCACGGCCGAAAAAAACGCCGGCCCGGCCCCCACCAAAGCCAGCCGCCCCCGCAAGCTGACTTGGAACGAAGCCCGCGAGCTGGAGAAAATCGAGTCCCTGATCGAGGCCGAGGAAGCCACCGTCGCCCGCCTGGAAGCCCTTTTCTCCAGCCCGGATTTCCACCAGCAGCAGAACGGCCCCCGCACCGCCGCCTTGGTCGCCGAGATGGACGCCGCCAGACAGGCCTTGGACCGCCTTTATGCGCGCTGGGCCGAGCTGGAAAACATCAAGAACGGCCAGTGATCCCGCCCGCCGGTAATTTTGGCGCCGGATAGGCTGGTCCGTTTTGTGGCTTCAATGCTTGCGCGTTGCGGGGATGTCATTTGAAGAGTTTTTCCAGCGGTTCGATCGCAAAGAGAAGCAGCCTTTGGCCGATGAAATGAGTTGGTCTGCGGTCATGTTGCGTCGGGAGAGAATGGACTTTCCGCAAAGAAAGGCGGCTTCCTGCAAATCCTCACCACTCTTGAGGAGCTTGCGCAATCCGTCTCCGGCGGTGGAAGCAAGCGCATGGCAGCGCCGGGGAAAGCAATGACGCAGTGCTGTTTCCCAACGTTCCGGCCAATGTTCCTCGATCACCACCTCCGGGGTCAATGCGGCAATCGCCAAAACCCGGCCGAGATCCTTGCATCGGCGTTTATGAGGATGGCCAAAAAAGTCCGTGCCTTCGATGGCATCATCTTTGAACAGCCGATGCTCAAGGCGGTGGGCAAGTGCCATCATGTCCGGCGTGGCACAACGAATTCCAGCCCCAGTGGATTGAGCATCGAACACGGCCAAACCCGTAAACGGGAAACTCGGGAGGGCGTAAAATTCACCGGATGTGAGCGGCAAACGGGTCCACACCAAATGGGTTTGGTTTTCATGTGCCGGTTCCGTGAGCAACTCAACGAACCATTCACCACCGCGGGGAGGATAAAGACGCACTGCGGGGAGCTTGTCCTCCGGATCGGAGGCCTTTCCTGGCGCGGTTATTTTCCCAGTGAACTTGGGCCGCCATCCAGCCTGGATCAGTTATTCTGCAACCGCACGGCCGTTCTCCACGGCGGATATTTGCGGCGATAGAACGCAGTCTATATCCTTGGTGCGCACGCCCATGGATTCATCGCCGTGGAACAACCAGTAAGCCGCCGCCAGGCTGCCAATGACAATGAGGTTGCGATGCACCTCGATTGGCACGGCGGCGGCCACTTCGGCCATTGCTTTTCCGGGTGAGACCTCCCGATTTCCAGATTTCATGCTTTCAAGGGGCGATTATTTTCCAAGGCTTCCAGGAATTGCGACGCCTGCAGGGTCAGCCTGTCCTCATGGAGATCCAGAAGGCATTCCACCGGATCGGCCCAGGCAAGGCCGCCCAGGCGAGGCATGAACTGCGGATCGGCGTGGCGGACTGCATGAACCACGACATGGGCTTGTGTCAGCGGATCGGCCACGGGCTTTAGAGCCGGATCGAGTTTTTCCATGAAATCCAGATTCATTTGGTGGCCGGGGCAATGAACCGAAAGATCAAGGCGCGGTGTTCCAACGAGATTGAGATCTGGAAAGTAGGTTTTTGCCCCAAGGACGCCCCCAATTGCCAGACCCGCTGGAGCCAGTTTTTCCAGGCGGCGGACATGGGATTCAGGAGAACGAGCCACGTTCGATTGGTCCGCAAACCGGGTTGTGGAACGGGCGCGGCCGGAAAGGGCGAGCAACCGTGCAAATTCTTCCTTGGGAAACCAGCGCAGAGCCACCCGGCGATCCGATTGGCGCTCCAGCAAGCTGCCCAATGGCCGCAGCGCGCGAGCCACCGCCGGGTAGGAACATCCCGCCGTATGGGCCAGCCATTGCATGGTAACCGGATCCCCCGATATCAACCATTGGTGGAGCAAAACCTTGAGGATGACGAAGGAATAATCCGTGCGCACGATATGGCTCTTGCCGGCCCGCTTCGCATCCGCCGCCGCCGCCAG
Organism: uncultured Verrucomicrobiota bacterium; assembly: GCA_964409245.1. GTDB lineage: Bacteria > Verrucomicrobiota > Verrucomicrobiia > Limisphaerales > UBA1319 > CAIMWS01. The sequence goes on along the minus strand of CAYPCQ010000002.1, from coordinate 39,441 downwards.
CATCCGCTGAGTTGCCGGGGCTAAATCGTGCGGAATGCCAATCATTCGATCCTTTTCCAGCAAACAGATGGTGAGCCGGTCCAGAACATCATCGCGCAGCACCGTGGCCGCACGCGCCCATTCATGGCATAACCGTTCCTTGGTGATGGGTGAATCAACGAGAACGACGTAACCGTGCGAAGCGGGGCCTTCCATGACTGCATAGGCCACCTGCATGAGGCTTGTGCGAAGGGTGCGCAAGGCATCCACGCCAAACTTCACTGCAATCGACACACTGCCAGGCCTGGCCTCCACCGCTTGGTGGCGCTGCGAAAGCCTGGGTTGATTCGGTAGTGCCTGCATACTTCCAAGTTAACTTGCAGGATTCATATTGAACCTGCAAGTAAATATTCAACCTGCAAGTTAATTCACTGGCTCGAAAGTGTTTGGCCCACCCGCAGCAGGCGGGCACGCCAGGGCACGGAATCGGAAAAATACGCCCCAATTCGTCCTTTTAGATGTTTGGCTGGCTGGTTATGCTTCACCTTATGAGGCTGCGTTTGGAAAACCTGCCGCCGCCGCTGAACCCATCGGGCAACCTGGCCCCGGTGCTTGATGGCCATTAGAGCGCTCACCCCATGATCCGATCCGGTCCTTTTCGCCGATGGATAGGCGAGCCGCGGTGGAAGACTTCCGCCACCGCCACCGTGGCGTTGAATCTGCTCCTCTTTTTTGGCCTTCCCCTGCTGGTGATCGTCCCCGTGCCCAATCACCCCTGGCGATCCGGGCTGGCGATCCTGTTCGCGCTGGCGCCCGGGTTTTGGTGGCTCCGGCTCCAGCTGCAGCGGAACCAGCATTGGGGGGATCGCTGCGTGGCCGTTTTGGCCGGCATGGCGGCGTTGTTTTGGCTGCTCTGCGCACTGGATCTGCTGGGGCGCCTGGTGGCGCCCTGGATCAGGATTCCCTTTTGACGGGGATGGCAGAGCGGATCCGAAACGCCGGCCGGCCGTGGCGGCCCACCCACTACATCCTACCCCGGCCGTCCACTGCGCCGCGCGCGGCGAGGCTGATTCCTCGTCCGCGGAGCGATTCCTTTGACCCGGGGCGGCATTTGCCCCATACTCCCCCGCATCTGACACATATGAAACGCATCCTGATTTTATTGGCCATCTGCTGTGCCCACTCCGTGATGGCGGCCGCGGAGGGAACCGGCATTTATGGCGCCTTCACCGCGAGCAAGGAATGGACGCCGCCGAAGGATCCGCTGGTGCTGAAGAAGCTGGCCAGCTGGCAGGATCAAAAGCTGGGCCTGCTCATCACCTGGGGCACCTACAGCCAGTGGGGCATCGTGGAATCCTGGAGCCTGGTGACCACCCGCCACCCGTGGAACCACCGCCCGGAGCGCTACGCCAGGCTGGATGACCGCGCCTACGTGAAGGAGTATGAAAACCTCGCCACCACCTTCAACCCGGTCCGGTTCACGCCCGGCAAGTGGGCCGATGCGGCGCGCGATGCCGGCGTGAAGTATGTGCTGAGCATGGCCAAGCACCACGACGGCTTCTGCATGTGGGACACCGCCACCACGGATTACAAGATCACCGGCGGGCGGTGCCCTTTCCATGCCGATCCCCGGGCCGACACCATCAAACAGATCAGCGCGGCGTTCCGCGAGCGGGGGTTGATCACCGGCATTTACTTCTCCAAATCGGACTGGCACAGCCCGGGTTACTGGAAGCCCGAGCTGGGCCCGGGCAGCGGCCAGGGCCCCAACTACGACCCCCGCCAAAGCCCCGCCCAGTGGGCCCGGTTCAAGGATTTCACCTGGAAGCAGATCGCCGAGCTTATGTCCGGCTATGGCCCGCAGGAGGTGCTCTGGCTCGACGGCGGCAGCGTGCGCCCGCCGGGGGCGGACATCGATATGGACGGCCTGGCCGCCCTGGCCCGCACCCACCAGCCGGGCCTGATCGTAGTGGACCGCACCGTGCGCGGGATCAACGAGAATTACGTGACGCCCGAAGGGGAGATCCCGGACCACTTCCTGCCCTACCCGTGGGAAACCTGCATGACGATGGGCACCGCCTGGCCCTACAAGCCCAATGACGATTTCAAAAGCGCCGGCACCTTGATCCGCAACCTCTGCCGCATCGTGGCCCGCAACGGCAACTACCTGGTGGGGATCGGCCCCGACGCCACGGGGGAATTTGATCCCGTGGTGTATGCCCGGCTCAAGGAGATGGGCGCCTGGCTCCGGCTCAACGGCGAGGCCATCTATGCCACCCGCCCGGTCCCGCCTTATGAACGGGGCGGCTGCGTGTTCACCGGCAAACGCGACGGCACCGTCTATGCGATTGTGCTCGCCAAAAACGATGGCGCGGGCCTGCCCGAAACAGTGGCGATCCCGGTGGAACTCCTCGCCAAAGCCGGCCGCGTGGAGCTGCTGGGCCACGGCGTGCTGCCGCCCGGCGAAGGGGGCGTCATCGCCATCCCGGCCGCCGCGCGCACCCAGCCGCCCGGCGCCCACGCCTGGACCATCAAGCTCTCCCCGGCGCAGCGGTAACCAGGAAGGATGCAGTCTGTAGAAAATCACGCTGATTTTGTTGGGAACAACGCTTGCTTTTAGGAACCGTCAGCGGACGGTGCGGGCCCAAAAAGCAGAGCAGGGGAATGAGTGCTCTGGGCGGACGAATGCTTCTGTTGCAGGCGCAAACCGGGAGCTGGTAGCCGCCGAGGTAACGAGGCGGATCTGCCGCTGGCGCAAGCCCATCGGCTCCATGCCCCATCCGGATTGGGGAAATCCATTTTTGCCGTCAACTTTTTGGCCCGGCGGCTGTGAACACGGTGGATTGCGATAGGAATATGAAAATCCCCAAGCCAGCTAACGCAAGTTGTTGCTGCCGGGATGACTGACTGGAAGGAAGTTGGTTGCGGGGACAGGATTTGAACCTGTGACCTTCAGGTTATGAGCCTGACGAGCTACCGGGCTGCTCCACCCCGCGATTCAACTCAGTGTCGCAAGGTAAGCGACCAAGGATCTTAATGCAAGATACTTTTAATTTATTTTGCGAGGGATTCCACCGGTTGGCCGAAAAAGGCCGGAAAAGCGGTTTAGGCCCCGGGGATTTTTTTGAGGAAATTATATTTAATAATGCACCATAAGGCCCGTATCCCGTCACGCCAGCCGATCTTTTTCCCTTCTGCATAGGTCCGGCCGTTGTAGGAGATGGGAACCTCGTAAATGCGGGCGTTTACCCGGCTGACTTTGGCGGTTATTTCTGGTTCAAAACCGAAACGGTTCTCCTCCAAGGGGATTTTTTGAATGATTTCGCGCCGGAAGGCCTTGTAGCAAGTTTCCATGTCGGTCAAATTCAAGTTCGTGGCCATGTTGGATAGCGTGGTGAGGAACTTGTTGCCGACGGCATGCCAGAAATAAAGCACCCGGCGGGGGCCGAAGGCGGCGAAACGGGAGCCAAAAACCACGTCGGCTTTGCCCATTAAAATCGGCTTGAGCAATTGAAAGTATTCGCTGGGGTCGTATTCCAGGTCGGCGTCCTGCACAATGACGATGGAGGAGGAGGCCTTCGAAATCCCCAACCGCAAAGCCGCGCCTTTGCCCTGGTTGTGTTCGTGCTGGAAAAATTTGATGCGTGGTTCGCGGGCCGCCCATTGCTTGAGGATGGCGCCGCTTTGGTCGGTGGAGGCGTCATCCACAATGATCACTTCCTTCACGGGGCGCTGGGCCAGAACCAGGCGCAGGACGCGGTCGATGGTGGAGGCTTCATTAAAGACCGGCGTTACCACCGAAAGACAGGGCGGCAGGTCATCGTTACACCGGGCGTTTGAAAGCTGTTCTTCCATTAATGCAACCGATGGGGATTATCCAGCCATAACCATCCGATTCAAGGCCATTTTTCCTAAAAGCGGCCAGCGGACGACGGGCCAGCAGCGGCGAAAACCGGCGCCGGCCAGCGGGTTTAGGTGTGGGAGGCGGGTTTTTCCAGCAGGACGGTGAAGATGAATTCCGAGCCCTGGCCGGGCTGGCTTTTCACGTTGATTTCACCTTGCATTAGCTGGACCAGGTTTTTAACGATGGCCAGGCCCAAGCCCGTGCCGCCGTAGCGGCGGGTGTTTGAACCGTCCACCTGGCTGAATGCCTGAAAGAGCCTGGCGACGTTTTCGGGGGCAATTCCGATGCCGGTGTCCCGAACATTAAAACTCACCCGGAAGAAGCGGTCAGTTTCCCCTTCCAAAGCAGCGGAAAGGGAAACCTCGCCATGGTCGGTGAACTTGATCGCGTTATCGACCAGGTTGTTGAGGATTTGCCGGAAGCGGTCCAGGTCGCCACCCACCATGGATGGCAGGTTTTCACCAACGGTGGAAAAAAGGCCGAGGTTCCTGGCGTGCGCTTTGGGCTGCATTTCTTTGATGACCGCTTCAATCGCCTGGCGAAGATCAAAGTTGCGGGATTGAAGCTCCAGTTTCCCGGTATCGATCTGGGAGAAATCCAGCACGTCGTTGATGGTGTTTAACAAGCCTTCAGCACTGGCGTTGAGCGTGTCGATGTAAGAATGCTGTTCCTCGGAAAGGTCGGTGGAGAGCAGCAAGTTGGACATGCCGAGGATGCCATTCATGGGGGTGCGCAATTCGTGGCTGATATTGGCCAGGAACTCGGATTTGGCCTGGCTGGCCTGGTCGGCGGCTTCCTTGGCGCGGCCCAATTCCTGGTTGATCCGCTCCAATTCGGCCTGTTTTTGCTCCAGCGCTTCCTGCTGTTGTTGCAGCACCCGGGTGAAAGCTTCGGCAGCTTCCTTGGCACGGGCGAGCTGATCGTTGTTTTTCTGGAGGAAGGCGCTTTGCTGCTCGAGCAACTGGTTGGTCATGCGCAGCCGCTCATAGAGCTGGACTTTGGCCACCACCACGCTGGCGCGGCTGGTCAAGGTGTTCAGGAAATCCAACTCTTCCGGCTTGAAATTGCGCGATTGGGAATCGAGGACGAGGAACACACCCATCATGCGGTCTTCACTGACGAGGGGGAAACCCGCGTAAGCCTGGATGCCATAACCGGGGAACATGACTTTTATGCCCAAAGCATCCGAGGCCACGTTGGAGACCAGTATGGATTCTTTGTTTTCAAAAATCCAGCGGATCAGGCTGCCCGCCTGGCATTGTTCCTGGGGAACCACGGAGAGCGGTTCCTGGCCGGAAACGGTGGTGGCGCCAATCAGGAATTCCTCCGAGGAGGATTCCCACAAGTAGATGCAGGTGCCGAGGGAAGCCGGCAGGTGGGCGGTGGCGGTTTGCACGATGCGATCCAGGACGGGGAATAATTCATTGGGTTGATCGATCGCCAGCTCAATGTTAGCCAAAGCGGATTGACGCCGGTATTGGATTTCCAGACGCTGTTTTTCCAGGGCCAGCGTGTGTTCAGCGGCTTTGCGCTCCGTGATGTCCCGGATGGCCGCCACGAAAACCCCGTCTTCCTGACCCACCAGGGTGCGATTGAAAACTTCCACCGGGAATTCGGCGCCGTTTTTTCGCCGGCCGATGGCTTCGAAGGCCTGGAAATTCCCCAGCCAGATGCTTTCGGAGATGGTTCGCCGCGATTCCTCGTTGAATAAATCCAGCACCTTTTTGCCCACCAGCTCGTGTTCCCGGTAATCGAACATGCCGCAAATGGAATCATTGACATCCAAAATAGACCGGCCGCGGTGGATGGCGATGCCTTCAAAAGTGGCTTTAGAGAGCAGGCGAAAACGGTGCTGGGTGAGCTTGGCTTCGTGGACGGCGGAATTGGCGTGCTGCCGGCGGAATTGCTCATCATAGCTCATTATGAACTGGCGGCGGTAGGTGGTCAGCCGCACCCAAAACACGAAAAGCGCGAGGATTGCCGCCAGGAAAAGGCCCAAGCCGAAATTGAGCCAAGGGGCAAGGTCGGGAGCTTTAACCGCAAAATAAAGCCAGGCGGAAAGCGAAAACAAGATGAAGGAGGTGAGCCAGTAAACCGACACAAAAAAGCAGCCCACACCAACCATCAGCAGGGCCAGGTAAATGCTGGCGGCGGGAGATTGGGAGATGTGAAAGGCCAGCAGGCAGTTCAGCAAGATCAGGCCGGCGGCAAAGCCCGCCAGAGGATGCGCCAACCAGGAAGGCAGTTGCACCCAGTGCAAAATCAAACCGATAATCAGGAACGTGATGGAGGTAATGACCGCCAGTTGAGCGGAAGCTGGCTGGTAGAAATACTGCAGCGCTGCAAACAGGCCAAACAGCAAACCACTGGTGAAAAGGACCGGTTTTAATTGGGCTTTTACCAATTCCCGGTAGGCCTCAGCCAGCAAGGATTGGTCGATCTCCCCGGGCAGTGGGGTTTTATCGGTTTCGGTGGGAACCGCAGGATTTTCAACCAAAGGGTTTCTCATACGCCGGCGCGCTCAGGCATTTGAGGGGAGAAACAGGCCAATGAATTCCCGCCCGAAAGGCATGAAATCCATCGGCACCGGGCCGGGGACAGGCTCGATCGAATTTCGTTCATGAGCGGCTGGACTCGACGAACATGGAAAATCAACTGCACCATCCGCATTGTTTCCCAATACGGCGGATTTTTCAACACTGAAAAGCAGTTTTTGGACCAAATTGGAAAAACCGATGGATCAAACTTTTATCAGGCCCAGGCGATTTTTCAGGACATAGGACAGCGCCTTGACGGTCAATTCAATGAACAGGAATGGCTTGGCGATCAGGTCATTGCCTCCACTCAAGCTCGACCGGGCCCGGCTTTCGAAATCAGACATATTGGTGACGAAAACCACCGGGGTGTTTTGGTTGAGAGGGTGGGTGCGAAGCTTGGCACAAAGCTCGAAGCCATTCATGCCGGGCATATCAACATCCAGAATGACCAAATCATAATGTTTCTTGGCAACCATGGGCAGGGCCTGGATGGGATCCTCCAGGCTTTCGGCTTTGAGCTGGGCTTTTTCCAAGGCGTAAAGGACGGCGCGCCGGGAAATAATCTCGTCATCAACCACAAGAATCGCAATGGGTGGGTTATCCAGCACGCTGGGCCCGGTTCCGCGATCAAATAATACGCATAAAAAATCGATGGAATGGGCCACCGACCGGCGGGTGGAAGCCGTTATATTTTTAGGTTTTTCATAGAGCTCCTTCAGCAGGGCTTCGAGGGCGGAGCTCAATTGGGAAATATTCTGCAAACCGACAATGGCGGCATTGCCGGTAATGGCATGCACTTTGCGATATAGCTCAAATAATTGCTGCTGACGCATCGCGATGTCATTGGTGTTCTTGAGGAATTCGTGCAGCAATTTGCGCAAACTGGCCAGCACCTCCGGGGCGGTTTTCAGAAAGGTGTTCATCAAATCACTCTGAAAACCGGAGTCATCCGCCGCGCTTTGCTGGCTGCCAGCAGGAACCTTCCTGGGCGGCTCCACGGGCGGGGCAATCTGGATGGGATTTACCGCGGGCAGGGGGGGACGCGAAGGCCCGGCGGGCATGGAAGGCACGCTAAAGGGGATGGTAGCATTGGGGAGCGGGGTCGTAGCGGGCAGCGGTGTTCTACCCAAGGGCGAAACTGGGGGCAATGATGTTCCATGGCCTGTGGCGGGTAGCGGATTGGCCGGGGCCGGGGCGGTTCCGCGCACGCTGGGATACAAGGAATTGTTAATGGCTTCTACAATCTGCCGGGGAGTCAGGGCCGCTTTATTGAAGACCTGGGTAGCCCCGGCATCGTTGGCCTCCTGGATCATATTCGGCACGTAGGCATTGGTGAAGACAATGATAGGAATGCCTTGAAATAGTTTTTGCGCACGCACCTTGCGCAAAATCTGGATGCCATCGATTTTAGGCAGCATCAGATCCAGCAGAATGGCATCCGGATGCAATTCATGAACCCGGTAAAATCCAGTTTGTCCGTCAGAGGCGATCTCCACCTGAAACCCTTCCTTTTCCAACCTGCTGCGATAAATATTAGCAATGATTGGATCGTCTTCAATTATCAGAATCTTCATCATACCCGATACGGCGGACTCGATTGAAAATATAAGTTAGCCAACCAGGTTTTGACCAGCTAGAAAACTCCTCAATTCCTTAAAGTCCTTTTCGATTCGTTCAAAATACACCATGGCCTCAGCCAGGTCGCCAGAAATTGCCCGTATTTCCAAGTCCTTGAAGACCTTCGCGATACGGGTCATGCCACAGGTGGCGCTGGAGCCACAGGTTTTATGCGCCAGCTGTTGCACATCCAAGGTATTGCCCGCGGCGTGGGCGGCTTTCAGGCTGCCGATGTTGTTTTGCGTTTGGGAAAGGTACAATTGCACCAGGTCGCGCATGTTTTCCCGATCGCCGCCGCAAAAATCCATCAAACGCTCCATGTCCACCAGGGGATCTTCCTCGTCCGGTTTATGGCCACCCGTATCGGCAAAGGCATAGGCGGAGAGGTCTGCGGCCAGGGGCGATGGGGGCTCGGCAGACGGGAGTCCGGAGGGTTTGAGTTTCCCCCCCCAAGCTTCCAGAATTCCCTGCAGCGCTTCCGTGCGAACCGGTTTGCTGAGGAAATCGTCCATCCCGGAATCCAGGCATCGTTCCCGATCGCCCGGCATCGTGCGGGCAGTCAAGGCGATGATGAGGATTTTTGGACGATCCGGATTGTCGCGCTCCAGCTTGCGGATGCGCAGAGTGGCTTCCAGCCCATCCATCTGGGGCATTTGGACATCCATGAAAACCAAATCGTAGGTTTTGTTCTGGACGGCTTCCAAGGCTTCAAGGCCATTGTTGGCCACCGCCGCGGAGTAACCCATCCTCTGCAGCAGGCTAAGCAGAACCTTTTGGTTGATCACGTTGTCGTCCACCACCAGCATGTTCATCGGCAGCCGATTGGCTAATTGGTGGCTGGCGGGTGGGGAAGCTGAAGCGGCGGCGGGGCGGGAGGTTGGAACCGTAATTTTTTGAGGGGATCTGACTTCCAACGCTTTGAGAAAAGAAGTTTGGAGGCTGGTTGATTTAATCGGTTGCGCCAGCACCGTCGGGAAAAAGTTTTGCCCTGGTACGGGCGTTGCATCCTGGGCGCATTTGAGGGTGAGCAATATCAGGCCGGGAAACTTGGGCTGGCACAGGCGCAAAATGTCGCTGGCCAGTTTGGAGAGGTTGGTTTCGGCCATCCGTTGATCCACCAAAACCAGGTCGCACGGGTTTTTGCGCAATATCTCCAGGCCTTGAGCGGCATTAGCAGCCTCCCAACATTGGATTTTCCAGCTGCGGCCTTGCTCCAGGATGAATTCGCGAACGGAGGGGCAATCATCGATCACCAGCAATTTTAAATCTTCCAACCGGTGGGATGGGGATGGTTGCCTGGCGCCTTCCCAATCTTTGCTCTCCAGGCAAACGATCGAGAAATGGAAAGTGGATCCCTCGTTGACCACTGATTCAACCCACATATTCCCGCCCATGAGTTCGGCCAGTTTTTTGCTGATCGCCAGCCCAAGGCCTGTGCCACCAAACTGCCCGGAGGTTGTGGCATCGGCCTGGCTGAAGGATTTGAACAGGCGCGGGATCTTTTCAACAGGAATTCCAATGCCGGTATCGCGCACGACGAAGTGCAGCACATAAGCTCCAAAGGGCAACGCCGCCATCCCATCCGGGGCGGCGTGGCCGTCCTTGGCCGCGCCGGCCATTTTCAAATCACCCAACTGGACGCGGATGGCGATTTCGCCGGCATGGGTGAATTTGACCGAGTTGCCGACCAGATTGAGTAAAATCTGCCGCAGGCGGTTGGGGTCGCCAATGATGCCCGCCGGGACTTCCGATTGGATCAGGTAGGAAAGGTCCACCCCCTTTTCTCCGGTTTTGGTGGCCAGCACATCCAACACTTCCTCTACGCAGGAGCGCAATTCAAAGGGGCGGTTTTCCAGCTCCAGCTTCCCAGCTTCTATTTTGGAAAGATCGAGGATTTCGTTGATGATATTCAGCAAGGCATCGCCGCTGGAACGAATGGTTTCCACGATGTCGCGCTGCTCCTCGGTCAGGCCGGTCTGCAGCAATAAACTGGTCATCGCGATGACCCCGTTCATGGGGGTGCGGATTTCATGGCTCATATTGGCCAGAAACTCGGATTTGGCTTTGGTGGCCTGGGTGGCGGCTTCCGTAGCCTGCCGGGCCTGCTCCAGGTCGGCCCAGGAACGGTTCAGCTGGTCCTGAAGTTGTTTGGTGCGCAGGGCGGCCTTGATGCGGGCCTTGAGTTCTGCGTATTCAAACGGCTTTACCAGGTAATCAGTGGCTCCCAGCTCAAAGCATCGGACCTTGTCTTCCAGCTCGTCCAGACCGCTCAGCATGATCACCGGCACGGCCGCCAGTTCGGGATTGAGCCGGATTTGCTGCAGGGTGGAAAAACCATCGAAGTCGGGCATCCAAATATCCAACAGGATGAGATCGATGCGGTTTTCGCTGGCGATATGGAGACCGGCACTGCCGCTGTCCGCGTAGAGCAATTGGATATCGTCCCCATAGAGGGCGCTTTGGACCGCAGCACTGATTTCTGGAGTGTCATCAATCAACAAAAGCTGAGCTGATGGAGGATTCATAATATGCAACAGATCATGGTTTGGCAGGGCCGGTGCTGGCGAGCGCCAAAAGGCGGTGCTTTTCCTGAAGCAGAAGGGCTGCCACCAGGCTGAATTCTTTTTCCACTTGTTCCAAGGTGGGGCCCGTAAGATCCCATTGGCCTGCCTTGGCCTGTTTTTCCAATTGGGCGCAAAAGGCTGCCAGCTGCAGCGCGCCAATGTTGGACGAACTGCCTTTGAAGGAATGGGCGCTATTGATGAAAACCTTGGCGTCCGCCGGGCCCATGGATTTGGCCAGCTGCTGAAGCCGGCTCTGGCCATCCTGAAGGAAAACGTCGAACAGCTCGCAAATTGATTCCGGGTGATCTGAATCTGACAAAGCGGCCAGCCCGCTCAAGGGGGAGGGGGCCATCCCCGGAGGCCGCTGGCCACCATCATTAATGCCGGTTTGGGCGAGCCATTTTCCAGCTCGTTCCAGGGCCGCGTCCAAGTTGCCCATTTGAACCGGCTTGGTGAGATAATCATCCATTCCCGCGGCCAGGCATTTTTCACGGTCCCCCTCCAAGGCATGCGCGGTGAGGGCGATCACATAGCAACGACGGGGTGGCGGGGCGCCTTGGGCACCTTGGTGTTCGCGGAATTTTGAGGCTACTTCGTAACCATCCAATTCCGGCATTTGGCAATCCAGCAATACCACATCAAAAGGCTTCCGGCACATGGCATCCAAAGCCTGGCGGCCATCGTTGGCGACCTCTGCCGAATAACCGAGCTTGCGCAATTGCAGCAGGGCAACCCTTTGGTTCACGGGATTATCCTCGGCCAGCAGGATCCGGATTGATCGCGGGGCGGGGAGCCGCTTTATTTCCTGTGCGGCCAGGGAGGAAGCGCAGGGAGGGGGCGGAGATTCCGATTTTTGGAGATCCTGGTTTTCGATAAGCGATACCAAGGAATCAAACAGGCGGGATTGTTTGACCGGCTTGACGAGCCAGGCTCCAATGTTGGCGAGCTTCAGGAGGGTGGCATCGGGTTTATCCCCGAGCGAAGTCATGATCAGCGTGCGGGTTCGGCTAATGGCAGGATCCCCCCTGGCTGTGAGCGCCACCGTGAGGCCGTCCATCACGGGCATGTTTTGATCCAGGATCATGACTTGGAAAGGATCGCCTTGGGCCGCTGCGCCGCGCAGTTTTTCGATGGCTTCCGGCCCGCTCGCAGCTTCGGCGTTGCGCATGCCCCACGACCGGGTTTGCTGGTTTACAATCTGGCGGTGGGTGGCGTTATCATCGACGATCAAAACCCGCAAGCCATGCAGGTTTTCCTGGGCCAGCGAAAGGGAATCGCGCTGGTCAGGCGATTCCGCTTCCAGCAACGGAACGGTCAGCCAGAAAGTGGACCCTTGTTGGGGGGCGCTCTGCAGGCCCACTTCTCCGTTCATTAACTCAGCCAGTTGACGGCAAATCGCCAAGCCCAAGCCGGTGCCTCCGTAGCGGCGGGTGGTGGAACCATCAGCCTGGACAAACGGCTGGAAAATACGTGTTTGCGCCTCCTCTGAAATGCCGATTCCCGTGTCTTGAACATTGAAATTGAGGACATATCCCCCGGTGGATTTGGACTCCAGCACCACCCGCAGAATGATTTCACCAGCATGCGTGAATTTAACCGCATTACTGAGGAAATTTACCAGGATCTGGCGGATCCGGTTGGGATCGCCGCGCAGTCGGGAGGGCAGATCCGGATGCGTCCAGGAGGCCAATTCGAGACCTTTGTTCCGGGCGCGATTGGCCACGAATTCCACCGCTTCCTCCACCATTTGCGCCAGTTGGAAATCGATGCATTCCACCACCAGTTTGCCCGCCTCGATCTTGGAGAAGTCCAGGATGTCGTTGATGATGGCCAGGAGCGCTTCCGCGCTGGATCTGGCGGTTTCGGCAAATTCGCGCTGTTCGGCGGTGAGTCCGGTATTCAGGAGCATTTCGCTCATGCCGATCAGAGCATTCATGGGCGTCCGGATTTCGTGGCTCATGTTGGCCAGGAATTCGGATTTCAGGCGGGCGGATTCCAGGGCGGCATCGCGGGCTATTTGCAGGTCATCCTGCGCTCTTTTCAAGGCGGTTATATCTTTGGAAATGCCGAAGGTGCCGATGATGACGTTGTCCTTGTTGCGGATCGGCATTTTACTGGTCAGAGCCCAAGTTTCGGTGCCGCTCGCCCAGGTTTCACGTTCCGGTTTATCGATGATGGGCTGGCCCGTGCGAATGATCTGTTGCTCATCCTCCAAGGCGGGTTGCGCATGCTCGCCCGTGAAGAAATCGGAATCCGTTTTGCCGACCACCAGCTCCGGATCGTCCAATTGAAACCGCATCGCCAAAGAACTGCTGCATTTGATAAACCGGGACTGGGCATCCTTGAAGTAAATGCTATCCGGGCAATTCTCCAGGAGGGTGCGCATCAGGTCGCGTTCAAAAGCCAAAGCGGCTTCGATTCTTTTGCGCTCGGTAACATCCCAAAAGATGCCCTGGATGCCGATGACATCGCCTTGAGCGTCCAAAATCGGGGTTTTGACGACATGCACGTGGATTTTCTCGCCGCCTTGCGTTTGGTGTGCCTCCACCGTGTCGAGGCATTGGCGGGTGGAAATAATGCGCTGGTCGTCCCGTTTATATTTCAAAGCCATTTCCTTGGGGAAGAAGTCAAAATCGGTTTTGCCGATGATTTCTTCCATGGTCCGGCCCAAGCCGGTGCAAAAGCGCCGGTTGGCAAAAGTGAAGCGGCCCGCCAGATCCTTGCGGAAAATGTTTTGGGGGATGGTTTCCACCAGGGAATGATAAAAGGTCTCGGAATCCTGTAATGCGCTTTCGATCCGTTTTTGGTCAGCCAGGGTGCGGGATAATTCAGAGAGTCCTTTCCGCAACTCCAGCTGGGTCATCACCTGGCGGCTTAAAATAGCCAACCCCTCCGCCTGGCTGGCATCCAAAGCGCGCGGCTTCCGGTCCATCACACAGAAGGAACCCAAGGCAAAACCGCTGGCATTGATCAAAGGTATCCCGGCGTAAAAGCGAAGGTTGGGATCACTGCGGGCCAGCGGGTTTTCCGCCCACTGCGGATCGGCCAAAATGTCGGGGATAATTAAAATGCCGGTCTGGCTGGCAAGCTCCTGGCAAATGGAGTTCTGCCGCGGGATTTCCGGCTCCGCGATGCCGATCCGGGATTTAAACCAGACCCGGTTTTCATCCAGCAAAGCCACCGCCGCCATGGGAGCCTGGCAAATCTGGCCCGCCAGTCGGCTTAATTCATCAAAAGCACGCTCTGGCGGAGTATCCAGGATGCCGTAACTCCGCAAGCACGCCACCCGTTCGGACTCATTTTGCGAAACAGCACGAAACGGATCATTATTTTGCACTCGTTCGGGCATGGCACATACGTTTCAGCGCCATTCTAACGGCAAACGCCACGAATTGCTAAGTCTTTTTTATGATCGATCTGCAGGCCGCGAAACCAGCCTGGGAAGGGCTGCTATTCCGCGGGCTGCGGATGGAACCAGAAACGAGCGTAAAGGTAGGCGATCGTTTCATCCAAAACCAAGCGGAAGCCTTTGCTGTATTGCCACCATTTCCGGGCATCGTATTCGGTATCTTCCCAAGCCAGAATGCCGACTGAGAAATCCCTTCCCAAGGCTTTTTGGAAGAGGTATTGGGAACGGCGTGCATGAGGTCCGATGGAAACCAAGTTCAAGGTGTGCACGGTGGGGGCATTGGTTTTAAGCCAGCTTTTTAAAGCCAAAGCCGCCTCGTAGGTGCGATCACGCCGGGCCGGCGGGGAGGGGACCACCCGCAGGAGGTTCTCCGGGACGCCGAGTTTCTTAAGCGATTGGGCGGTTACTTCAGGAAAGGTCTTGAATTCGGATAAATAGGATCCGGCATCCAACGGGCCACCGGTCAGGACCACCAATTGACATTGGTTGGTCCGCAGGTAGGCGGCTGTTTGTTCCAGGCCGTAATCCGCCATCCACGACTCAATGACCAGGGTGGCAGCGGCAATGGGGCGGTTGGGGGACAGGAATGGATGCAGGTTGAGCACCAGCAGGCAGCTTGAGGCGAAACAAAAGGCGGCCAGCAGCAGCCATCCTTTCCAGGTGGGAACCCAGCACGTGGTTTGCCTGACGAGGGTAAGCTTCATTGCCCTTTAAAGGAGGATAACCCAGCCCAAGGAGCCGGCGGCGCTTACATTTTGTCAGTAGTTTCCAGCCCCAAAGCCTCCAAGCCCTGTTTCAACACCTGGCCGGTCAAGGCACAAAGCCCCAGCCTCGTTTGGCGCATCGGTGGTTCTGCTTTCAGCACCGGGCAGGCTTCCCAAAACCTGGCGAAGAAACCGGCCAGGTCATAAAGATAGTTGCACAACAAGTTCGGCCTCCAATCAGCGACGACGGCTTGCAAGGCGAACCCGAAATTCAATAAATGCTTCGCCAGTTTGATTTCTTCAGGGGCTTCAAAGGTGGATTTTTCCGGCATGGACGTGGATTCAAACGCTTCACCGGTTTCGGCCAGTTTGCGAAATATGCTGCGGACCCGCGTATAAGCATACAACAGGTAAGGCGCGGTATTGCCGTTGAAGGAAAGCATCTTGTCCCAGCTGAAAACGTAATCACTTTGGCGGTTGGGCAATAAATCCGCATACTTCACCGCTCCGATCCCCACCACCCGGGCAATTTCTTTTTGGGTGGCTTGGTCCAAATTGGGATTTTTTTCGGCCACCACCTTTTGCGCGCGTTCCTCAGCTTCGTTCAATAGTTCAGACAATTTCACCACCTCACCCGAGCGGGTTTTAAAGGGTTTGCCATCTTCCCCGAGGATCGAACCAAACCAGACATGGTTGAGCTTGATCTGGCTGGCAGGCAGCCAGCGCTGGAAGGCGGTAAAAACTTCCTTGAAATGCAATTGCTGGCGCCCATCGGTGACATAGATGATCTCATCGGGATGCCATTGTTGAAGCCGGTATTCCAAGGTGGCCAGATCCGTGGTGGTATAAGTGGCGGCCCCATCGTTTTTCTGAATCACCGCCGGGTGATCCTTTAATTCCGGCAGGTCATCAAAAAAGATTTTCACGGCGCCTTCATGCTCGTGCGCCAAGCCTGAGCTTGTGAAATCCGTGACCAAACTCTTCAAACGCCCATTGTAGAAACTTTCGCCAAAGGTGTGATCGAAAACAATGCCCAAGCGGGAATAGATTTGATCGAACTGTTTTTGCGAAAGGGAAATCATGCGCCTCCAAATGGCGAGGTTTGTTTCATCCCCTGCCTGCAAGCAGGCCAGTTCGCGCTTGGCGCCTTCATAGAGGGCAGGATCGGCATCGCACGCGGCGTTCAGGGATTTGTAAATCCGCTCCATTTCGGAGATGGGGTCGGCCGCCAATTGGTCACTGTTCAACTGGGTTTTCCAGCCCAGGATTAATTTCCCAAACTGCGTGCCCCAATCTCCCAAGTGGTTGTCGGTTATGACTTTGTGGCCGAGCAATTTGAGGATTCGAGCCAGGCAATCACCCAGGATGGTGGAACGGATATGCCCCACATGCATGGCTTTGGCAACATTAGGAGAGCTGAAATCCACCACATAGGTCTTGGGGTGAATGGCTTTTTCAAAAAGGGAATCCCCGCTGGCGATGGCCTGCCGCAGCACCTGGCCGATGGCTTCCGGTTTGAGCCGGAAATTCAGGAATCCCGCGCCGGCGACGTCGATGCTTTCGCACCAATCGTGAAGCTCCAACCGGGCCTTGATTTCAGTGGCAAACTGACGGGGATTGAGCTTTCTTTGGCGGGCGATTCCCATCAGGGAATTAGTCATGTAATCCCCAAATTGGGATTCCTGGCAGATGACCACTTGAATGCTTTGGGGAGCTACCGGCGGATCGATTGAGGCTACCGCCAGCCGTAATTGTTTTTCAATATGCTGATGAATCACAGGTAAAAAATGGTGCTGGGAACTAAGAACCAAGAACCGGCCAGGCTGGTTATTTCCGGGCCGCAAAGGAGGTGATCACTTCAAACATCGATGCGGGATCGGTGGCGTTTTCCAGAGCCTGGCGGAAATCTTTATTGTGCATAAGCCGGGCAATCCCGGCCAAAGTGTGCAGATGCTTCTGGAACTGGCCCTGGGGAACCAGGAATAGTAAAACCAGATTGACCGGTTGATTATCCAGGGCTTCAAAGCTGACTCCCCGCCGGGATCGCCCCATGGCGCCCACTACTTCCGGGATCAGCTCCGTTGATGCATGGGGAATGCCGATGCCCAGACCAATTCCGGTGCTCATGGAGGATTCGCGTTTTTTAACCACGGCCGCAATTGAAGCCCGGTGCTCAGGTTTGATTTTGTTGCAGGATACCAATTTGGCCAACAGCTCGTCGATGGCTTCCCATCGATCAGCGGCCTGCAAATCGATGATAATTTGATCTGCACTCAAAATGTCGGCCAGAGTCATATAGGCTTGCTTGGCACCATCTTTGCACCACCCTTTTGCACAATGCCCTATTCCGCCTGAGGCGGTGGATTTATTCAAGCGATTTCAGCTTGAATGAGCATTTAAGGTTGCTGGTTGGATGCCTCTGAGCCGCAGGGGGCAATTATAATCACGGCAAAAAAAAACCTGCCCCCAGTAAGGGACAGGTAATTTAAAACCTTTCAACACCCACGCTTAGTTACCGACTTTATAGCGGTTCTGATCAAAGCCCGTGGTGGAAGTTCCCGCCGATGACGGAGCCAACGGAGGAGTGTAAACGATACCGCGTCCAACACCAGGAGTGATCCGGATGCCACCGCTAGCGCTGGGAGTGGACGCGCTCTTCTCAGTGACACGAACGGCTTCCGTAACCTTGGCGGCCGCTTGCGGCGCGCTGGCGGAAACAGAAGTGCCAATCTGTTGAGCGTAGCGAGGAGCTGCTTTGACCGCCGCGATCGTGATCGCTTCGGCATAATCCGAGGCTAGCGAAGCGGCGCTCGCGGAGACCGCAGGCGCGATCTCAGGGGCAACCGCCGAAATGGAGGAAACCACGGAGACCAGCACCGCAGGGTTGCTTGCGGCCACTGTCTTGATGATCAACACAGCAACCTCCTGCTTATCGGAAGCCGGCGTCTGGGCGACTAGTTTGGCGGCTTTTGCGGCGATCTCAGGAACTGGCACATTATTGAATGCTTTTTTCACAGAAGCAATTTGAGCATCTGTCAGAGCATTGGCGGATGCGACAGCCAAAGTTACCAGTGCTGCGATCAGGGCAGTAATTTTATGTAATCTATTAATTTTCATACTCGAATGTTTCTAAACCAGTTCTATCCCAATTGCTGGTCCTAATCTACCCACAAGGAGGGGTTGGAGTCAAACAGAATTTATTTTTTTCTGAGGAAATCTTCTGGGCTTCTGAAGGCGGCATAAAATACTGGTAATCAATGGCTTGAGTTAGATGCTTGAGATGAAGTGGCAAACCGCTCGGGAAAAAAACGCCAAAATCTTTCAAGCGCAGTCAATTATCACGATTTAACAGGGGCTATTCTTGGCGGCTTCGATCAACTCCCAAAACTTGGGGTTTTCCTGCAAGGCTTCGTCCTCCCGCAAAGGGAGGTTGGAGCGATAAAGAAAGTCTTTGAGAGTGTTCCGGCTAAGGATGCGATGGACAACCAAGCCCAATTCATGCCGTTCAAAGTAAATGCGGTAATCTCCAAGCCGGAAACGGTGGAGGATTTTCCCATTCCGCTCCAATCTGCCAAAACGGGCCGGATCATCTTTCATTAACTCAGTGGGAACTCCCCGAAATTCGCCGAGGATATGTAATTGATGATCCTTGGGCATTCGCGCCAACTCGGCGGAACTAGTCGGATTAAAGATGATTTGGAACGGCCCCATGGCCTTTTTCGTGTATTTAATATGTTGTTTGGTAGCGCGTACGGGAATCGCACCCGTCTTTCAGCCTTGAGAGGGCCGTGTCCTAACTGATAGACGAACGCGCCATAAAACAAACACATCATAACGAACTGTATTCCGCTGTCAATGGCAGGCAAAAGTGAAAAAGGGGAAATCAAGGTAAGGGGGAACAAGGGTGGCTGAATGTGGGTATAAACCATTCCGGTGCATTGGATTGCAATAACCCATCAGACCCAATAACCGCCGGCTGAAAGGTCTCCGGGGCGGGTTTGCCGCAAATGAAAAATTATGGCCAGCGGGAATTCGCGGCGATGGCTTCCGAAAATCCGCCCCGCGCTTCGGTTTTTGCTGAATTTCCAACCGGATCATTGGCGTAGACCGTTGACCACGGCCACTCTGCCGCCAAACCGCAGAAAAGGAGGGCACAATTCAGGCCGTAAACCTGCTCCGCCGGTTCCCTGCATTGATTGGGGAGGGAAGTGGTTGCGCCGCCGATTGGTGGGCAAGGCGAGGAGGATGCCGCAGGTTCCGATCTGATCGGGATCAGCGGCGAGCGACAAATGTCTTGCACAAAAAGGCCCAGCCAGCACGACTGAGCCAGCGGCCGGGACAAGGTTCAGGATCCAGCCGGGGGGAGAACTGCGGGTTTAAGCCGCTGGCCGGGTTTGACATTCAGCGCATGAACCACGACAAGGGAGTTGGAGCGGATGCCCTCTACGCTGGCCCATTCCTTGCCCTTTCCGAGGATTTTAATGGTTTGCAGCCTGGCCCGGCCTTCGTCAGCCACGTAAACGGCCGCGGAGCCATCGGTTTCCAACAAACTGCCCAGCGGAACGCTCAGGGCATTGGCATGGCGCGACACTTCAACATTCACATCCACCGTCATGTTCATGAGGGCAAAAGCCGGCACGGCCTCCGGCTTGAAGCGCAAGCCGACCACTCCCCGCTCATAATCCACTCCCGGCCCGATGCGGGTTAGCCGGGCAAAAAAAGGCTGGTCCCGATAGGCCGGAGCAATGATGGCCGCTCTTTGCCCCACCTGCAATTTCCGCAAGTTGTTTTCATCGGTCTCCATGTAAATTTCCGGCCGGCCGGATTCCGCGATGGTCAGGGCGGCCTGGGCGGCACTGAGGCTTTGGCCAGGCTCGATCCACCGTTTGATGACCAGGCCATCAAACGGCGCCTGCAACCGCCGTTTGGCGGCCTGTTGTTCGGTCACTTGAACCAAGGCTTCCGCTTCCCGCAGGCGGGCGGCAGCGGTCAACTCGCTGGCTTCCGCCGTGGCGCGCGCCGTCCGCGCCGAGTCCAAATCGGCTTGGGAATTGATGTGCTGGGAGAAAAGCGTCCGGGCTCTGGCCAGGTTGGTGACGGCGTCCTGCACCACCACTCCCGCGCGGGCGGAATCTTCCCGCGCAGCTTGAGCCGCATTGCGAACCTGATCGAGCAGCTTTTGCACTTCGGCCTGGTGTAAAACGGCGAGGGTTGCGCCGCGGGCCACTGAATCACCTTCCCGCACCAATACCTGCTCCACCTGGCCAGCCACTTCAAAGCCAGCCTCGCTTTGGCGTTCGGCGCGGAGTTTGCCGCTGCCAATCACCAGTTCCACCGTCTCCCGCAATTGGGGGCAGATAAGCTCCACCCGGGCGGGCAAAGACGCCTTAAAAGCGAACCAAGCCGCCAGCGTCAAGGCGATTGCCGAGCCAAGCCCTATGATTTTATTCCTTCCGACCGCCATATCAGCACAACCAATAGCCGCTGCCGCCCGCCGCGCAAAGCATTAATTGGATTTTCCAATGCCGCGGGCAGCCCGGGCTTGCACGGCCCGGCAGTTCCCTTCAAAATGATCCCATGGCTCAAAAAATCATCGATTTGCGCAGCGATACCATCACGTTACCCACCCCGGCCATGCGGCGGTGCATGGCTTCCGCCGAGGTGGGGGACGACGTTTTTGGGGAAGATCCCACGGTGAATCTGCTGGAAGCCCGCACGGCTGAAATCCTCGGCAAGGAAGCCGCGCTATTCGTGCCCTCGGGCACCATGGCCAACCAGATCGCCATTCGGGCGCATACCGAGCCGGGAGACGAAATAGCCGTGGAGGCCAATGCCCACATATATTATTACGAGTGCGGCAGCCCCGCCGCGCTGGCGGGTGTGCAGTGCAGGCTCCTTAACGGCCAGCGGGGCATTTTTACCGCGGAGGATCTGTTGTCGGCGCTGCGTCCGGCCAATCTCCATTTTCCGCCCACCCGGCTGGTTTGCCTGGAAAACACCCATAATCGTGGCGGCGGCAGTGTCTGGCCCTTGGCCCAGGTTTCCGCCGTGACCAAAACCGCCCGCCAGCACGGCTTGCGCACCCACCTGGATGGGGCCCGGCTGTGGAACGCCGCCATGGCCAGCGGGAATTCGGAAAAGGCCTATGCCCGGCTTTTCGACTCGGTCAGCGTCTGTTTTTCCAAGGGCTTGGGGGCGCCCGCCGGATCGGCGCTGGCCGGAGATGCGGCCTGGATCCAGCGTGCCCGGCGATTCCGGAAACAATTTGGCGGCGGCATGCGCCAGGCGGGAATCCTCGCCGCTGGCGCCCTGCACGCTTTGGATCATCACCGGGAACGATTGGCCGAAGATCATGCGCACGCGCAGCAATTAGCAGCCAGGCTGGCCAACTGCCCGGGGGTGGAACTGAACCCCGCCACGGTAGAGACCAATATGGTGATTTTCCGTTGCCCCAAGCAGCCCGCCGCCGGACAGGTGGAAAGGCTCCAAGCCCTGGGGGTGCGCGCCCTGGCGATCGGGCCGGACCAGATCAGGCTGGTGACGCATTTGATGGTTTCCGGCCGGGATATCCAGCGGGCGGGAGACATTTTGGTGCGGTTATTCAAAAGCTGAGCTAAATCGATAAAGCCCAGGGAATTCCCATCCGTTGCGCCAATCTTGAAGGATGCGGTTTGACAATCGCCGGGCGCGTCGCCAATCTCCCATCAAACCTTATATTGAACAGTAGTATGTCCAAAGACACAAATGGATTTCGTTGGTTTGCCGGGTGCAAGGGATCGAACTCCCTGGCTAAAAGGCTGCCGTATTTACTCGCCCTGTTTTTCCTGGGGAGCCAGCTTCAGGGGGAGATCGTGTACGACAACGTGCGCAACGACTATTATATGTTTCATCCCCGCCGATTTGAATATGGGGACGACATCCTCCTGGCCGGGCAGGCCCGCCACGTAACGGGATTGCAATTCCAATATTATGGGGATTTCCAACCGACCGGGAACGAATATGTGAAGGTCCGCATCTATAAAAATGACGGGGAATACACCCAGAATGAAATCACAATTCCCGCCCCCAAAACCATGCTGTATGAAAGCGAAAAGCTGCACATCGGTTCCGGATACAACGTGCTGACGGTAACCAACCTGGACGTTGAGGTGCCCGACCGCTTCACCTGGACGGTAGAGTGGTTTGGCCTGACGCATGTCTTTGGCAACCGGGCTGGCCTGTCCCATTTCGGTCCGCCGGTGGCAGGTTCGAGCTTTGATGATTTCTGGGTCAACGTTCCGGAGGCCGGGTTTTTGCCGCAAACTTTTGGCGGAAGTCCGGTGGCCAATTTCGCGATGCGCGTTTTTGCCGGGCCGGAGCCGGATGTGACCATGGAAAAGGAAATAAATGGGCGGCAGGTCCGGTTGAAAATGAACGGCCCCAATTTCCGGGCTGGAATGGTGGAATCATCCCTGGATGAAACCAATTGGACCAACTTTAAATTGGTTTCCTTCCGGGGCAAGCCGGTGGAGATAAACGATCTTCTGGCCGACGCCAATGAGGTCCGCTTTTACCGGACACGGCTTTTGGCTGACACCCCCTGGCTGCTGGAGCCGCTGCGGCTGGATACCAATGGATCGGTGCAAATAACCTTGAACGGCCCGGGCTGGCATGAATTTATTTTGGCCGGTTCTTACGATTATATACAATGGTTTCCGATCGTGGCCACCAACTTGCTGGATATGACGATGGACGTCAATGTGGGGCCTGCCTCCAATTTTGGCCGCCGGTTCTTCCGCATCGAGGAGGCTGTTCCCACGCCGGTGATCGTCCGTTCGGCCGTTCCCATATCCTCCACGGAATATCAAATCCATGTGAACGGTCCGCCTGGCCGCCAATGCCGGGTTGAATATTCAACCGATCTCCTCGCCTGGCATGAAGTGGCCTCGACGCCGTTCAGCTTCACCGCGGGCTTTGCCAGCCAGGGTGAAAACCAATCGGCCCTGGGTGAAATGTGCCTCGTGGATGAGGTGCCGCCCGCGGGTAAAATGCGCTTTTACCGGGCCATTTTATTGCCCTGACGCCGGCGGCTGTTATTTGCCCGTCCGGGCGGTGGCGGTGATCATGGGCAAACCTGCCGGAAAGCAATTCCGGAAGAAGGTTTCCATTGGGCCCGGATACATGGCCATGCGGATGGTGCCCCAGGTGGCTTGGTCCCCCGTGGCATAAGTCAGATAAGTGCGGCCTTCATATTCAAAAAGGTCCACGTCGGAGTTATTGCAGCCCTCGCCTGGCGCCGCCTCCAAAATGGGATTGAGGGGGCTTAACTGCCAGCTGGCCAGATCCTTGGAACGGGCCAGGTAGGATATCCAGCCGGGATGGCCGGGCAGCGAGCCATGCAGGTAAATGACGTAATAATAGGGCTTGAAATAACGGATCACCGGGCAGGCGCTGTATTCGCGGTTGATCCCTGAAAACACCAAGCCGGGGATTTTGGCCCACTGGGAGAGATCCCGGGACCGGGCGAACTTGAAGCAGAATTGCACCGGCAGGCTGGACTCATAGGCCATGAGCCAGCCTTGGTCGTCGCGGCACACCGAGCAATTAAAGAGGTGCTCCTCCCCTTCGCGTGCAATCGCCGGCTCCCGGACCCAGTTGGTGAGGTCGGTGCTGCGGAAGCGGTGGAGGCTTTGGAACCAATCCCGGTTGCTGCCCTGGCTGGCAAAAACATTCAGTTCATTGCCGTTGACGAGGGCGGAGGCGAAGGAGTGGCCTTCCCCAAAACGCGCCAGCTCATTGCCCGTGGCCAGATCCTGCACCAGCAGGAACATGCTCTTGGTGTAATCGTCCGTTTTGTTCTTGGTGTCATCGCGGCGATTGTAAACGAGCAAGGTTTGGTTCCGGAATTGGACCGGGGAGTTTTCCATGACGCCCGGCCCAAAATTGAACGGCAGTTTGATCAGCCCCGTGCCCGGTTTGGCGGAGCCGGGAACCTGGAAGCGTGGCCCCACCAAGTCATTGAAGGTTTCCACCGGCCAAAAACGCAGCCGCTCGAATCCCGCCGGAGCCGGCTGCCGGTATTGGACGTAAACGGAATTGCTGCCCGAGGTGGTGTAGGAAACGGTTCCCGCACGGGTGCCAAACACCTTGAATCCCAGCAGCGTGCAATCGGTGAAATCAAGGTGCAGTTGCCGGCCATTTTTACATCCGCAGCAAATGATGCCCGAGCTGGGTGTGCCTTGGGGTTGGGAGAAATTCAGGACGATCAGGCGGCAGTTGGTGAATTTCACGCGGGTGAATAATTCATCCACCCCGGGATAGCCCGCCTGCAGGGCATTATCCGGCCCGGCGATGGTGCAGTCCTCGAACACCGCGTGGGGGGAATCCGGCATGGCCGGGCTTTCCCCGCGCACGTAAACTCCGGCCGCATCGCCCCACCAATCCAGGTTCATGAAATAGCATTTCCGGAATAATACCGGCTCCGCCGCGCGCGGTTTATGGGCGATGACGCACCCGCCGGCGAAGCGTCCGATGCCCACACAATCCTCCACCAAGGCCGAAAACTCCGCCCCCTTTTCGCAGGACATATCCCAGCCGATGCCGCCCTCGGACCCGGTGCAATACAGATGGCGGTAAATCCACCGGTCCCAGATGGCGCCTGAAAAGCCGGGGTCGCAGCGCCATGGCCCCCACCAATCCACACTTTTCAGCCCGGTTTCCAACTCCGGCTGGCCATTGGTCAGAACCATGAAAGTTGGGTTGCCAGTGGCGGCATTGGGGTTGGTGCGCACCACGGACAGGGGGGCGCCGGAGTCGATCACCACCCAGCCCCGCCCGCCCGATCCCAAGCGGCCATCATGATCCCCAACCAGGAGGTTGTAAGCGCCGGCGGCGCCTTTGAAAGCGGGGAACAAATTGGCTTCCGCGTAGGTGTCCGGGCGGATGATGACCCGGTGGCCTCCGCGGCCATCGGGAATGGCCGAGAGGGCGGCCTGGATGGTGTGGAAACCTTTTTGCCAGCTGGATCCATCCGAGTCATCGCCCAGTTTGGAAACGTATAGGGTGTGGCCGCTGCGCCCGGCATAATCCGGCGCCTCGGGATCCCAGGCGGCCGCGCCGGCAGTTTGGTTGGCCATGCCCATCCCCAGCCCGGCCAGCCATAGGCAGGCCAAGCCATGAAACCAGCCCGCCCGGACACTTTTAATGGTATTCATGGGCTGATCTTTCCAGCTCCTGATCAGTTGACAAGCCTGTTTTCGGAGCGCTTGTCCGGAATTCCGCGGGTCAGAGTGGATCTTTTTTATTTCTCAACTGAGGGTGAGGGAATGTTTGGCCGAAAAGGCGAGCGGGAACAAGCCTAAAATGAAGGCCAGTTTATCGTTAGCGTCATCAGCAGATCCGAGCGAAAACGGGGACCGCGTGGCGGAACGTTGGCAATACCCGCAGCCGAGATTGCCCGGCGGCCGCCCCCGGACGACGGCGCCATTTTGGTGGGGCCGGAGGTGGTTTCGTATATTGCGAATATTTCGTTGCTTTCTGTTGTGGTGGGTGGTAGATTGGAACCATGAAGATGACCGAAAACCGGTTTGACCCGTCGGCGTTGACGCCGCGGCAGTTGCGTGAATTGGATCGTCTGAGCGAGGCCGTGCAGGCAGATGAAAGGCCCGCGCTCGTAGGGCGGGAAGGGGTGCGCCTGGAGTTGCCGGAGCCCATCTTTCACCTGCTGGTGCGAGTGGTGCGGACCATGCGCGAGGGCAAGGCAGTGGTGCTCCTGCCAGAGACCGAGAGCATGACCACCCAGGCCGCCGCTGAGTTCCTCGGTGTTTCGCGCCCGTTCGTGGTGGATTTGCTGGAGAAGGATGCCATTCCGCACCACAAGGTGGGCACGCACCGCCGGGTGTATCTGAAAGACCTGATGGAGTATCAGCGCCAGCGGGACAGCCATCGCCGGGCGGCCCTGGATGATTTGCGCCGCAAGGTGGAGGCAGCCGGGCTGTATGAAAAAGGAACTCCAGGGCAATGAACGTGAATTTCCGGCTGGTGCTGGATGCCTGCGTGCTGGCCAACTTCGGCCTGTGCGATTTGTTCCTGACGCTGGCAGAGACACCCCGGCTGTATCAGCCGGTGTGGAACCGGGAAATCCTGGACGAAGTTCAGCGCACCCAAACGTGCAAACTGGGCTGGCCGGAAGGGTTGTCGAAGTCGTGGCGCGAGGCGGTGGAGTCGGCGTTTCCCGAAGCGCTGGTGGCGGTGCAGGAATCGCTGGTGGCGGCGTGCGGCAACCACGAAGAGGACCGGCATGTGCTGGCCACGGCCATTCGTGGCCACGCGGATTTGATCGTGACCAGCAACCTGAAGCACTTTCCACCTGAGGCGCTGAAGCCATGGGACGTGTGCGCGTGCCATCCGGCGGACTGCCTCATCACGCTGTATTCGCTGAATGCCGGAGTGGTGGTCGCGCGGTTGGAAGAGATTGCGCGGAAGCGGAAGCGGACGCCGGAACAACACTTGGCGTTGCTGGGCAAGAGCGTGCCGTCGTTCGCCGCGCACCTGGCAGAAGCGGTGGGGTGGGATTTGCCGGACGCCGGGGCGTGACGCGCCGGTTGAGGGGTGGAGAGTTGCCCCGCCGGATGCGGCCACGCGCTCCTCATGCAGCACCAACTCCATCAGGGACCAACAGAAGCCGTGCCGAAACCAGAGGTAATTCCACCGTCTATTCGCCGTGCCGCTCTCTTCGCAGCCCCAACTCGGGGAATTCATGGAGAACCCGGCCGATGGAGCCTTGCAGAACGCCTTTCAAGCCATCATCGAAACCAAGCTGGGCGAGACCAAAGCCCGCTGGATTCGGGCGTCCGCCGGGGAACCGTTTGGCCTGATCCGCAACCGGGCAATAGCGCTCGGATAAATTGTTCCAGCAGCCCGCAGGGGTTGAGGCGATTCTGCAGGCTGGGACGGGAGCAGGCGCCAGGAGGATGGATCGCAGGAGGCCAAGCCAGATGGCAGAAATCCTCGTCCCACCCCGGGACACACTCAGGTCGATGGAGTGTCTGCGGGCACTCAAAACCAGCCATTTGAGGAATACAGCCGATAGGCCCGATAACAGATAAAAACCTGGGCTTCCACCCGCCCCGCCAGCCATAGGCAGGCCAGGCCATGAACCCAGCCCGCACGGACACTTTTAATGGTATTCATGGGCTGGACTTTTCCGCTCCTGCCCGGTTGACAAACCTGTTTTCCGGCACTCAGCGCAGGCGGGCCAGGGAAGTCAGAGCTTGGTCCCTGACAATTCCAGAATCAATTTGAATTGGGCTTCCGAGAGGGGACAGACGGACAAGCGCGATTGCTTCACCAACGCCATGGTGGCCAGTCGGGGATCGGCCTTCATTTGCGCCAGGGTCAGCGGCTTGGTCAACGGTTTGAGCGCCTGGACTTCCACGGCAGACCAATCGCCTTCCGCAGCGGTGGGATCCGGGAAAGCCTCCTGCCGGACGCAGGTGAGGCCCACCAATTGTTTCTCATCCCCGCTATGGTAAAAAAGGGCGTAATCGCCTTTTTGCATGGCCCGCAGATGGTTGCGCGCCTGAAAATTGCGGACGCCCGTCCACTGCGTGGTTTTTTCCCTGCACAAAGTGTCCCAGGCATAGGCCGCCGGCTCCTGCTTGATGATCCAATATTGCATATCCCTCACCTCCGGATGGAACGTAAGGCCTGCTTGATGTTCCAATCGTTTTTTTCGAGCGCACGGCGGGCCATCTCGTAATCACAGCCAGCCAGCTGGAGGACAATGCGGGCGGCCCGGTCCTGCAGCTTCACATTGGTGGGCCGCAGGTCGATCATCAGGTTGCTGATCACTTTGCCGGTGCGGACCATCGCCAGCGTGGTGAACATGTTCAGAATGAGCTTGGTGGCCGTGCCCGCCTTCAAACGGGTGGAGCCGGTCAGGACTTCCGGGCCCAGGTTGGGGGCGATCACCAAATCCGGGCGGAAATCGCGGGGAAGGACCAGCGAGGGATTGAAAGCCAGGAGCACTGTGCGCGCGCCGCGCCGCGCCGCCTCCCGCAGGGCGCCCCAGACAAACGGGGTGCGCCCGCTGGCGGCGATGCCCGCCACCAGGTCTCCCGCGCGCACCAGGCGGCTGCGGATGGCCTGCGATCCGCCATCGGCGTCATCTTCCGCGCCTTCGATGGAATTCCACAAAGCCTGGAAACCGCCCGCCATGATGCCCTGGACCAGGTCGGGATCGCTGCCGAAGGTGGGCGGGCACTCGCTGGCATCCAGCACCCCCAGGCGGCCGCTGGTGCCCGCACCCGCATAAAAAAGCCGCCCGCCTTGCTTGAAGGCCCGGGCTATCCAGCCAATCGCACGAACGATCTTGGGCTTTTCCCGGCCGATGGAGGTGGTGATGGAGGCGTCTTCAGACAGCATCAATTCCACCGCGCTGGCAATGGACATGCGGTCCAGCCGCAGCGACCGGGGATTGCGCTGCTCGGTGGGTGATTGGGTGAGGTCCAAGCCTGGCGGCGCCGCCGCTGCTTTTGGGGAATCGGCTGGCTCAGCCGGGGCTTCCCTGGCTGGCGTTGGGCCTTGGCCGATGCCCAGCAGGGTTTCGGCCAGGACCGCCGCTCCCCAGGCCCCTTCTTTTTCCAGCCGCAGGAAACGCGCCCCGGGCCACTCTTTGCGGATCTGGCGCCGGACCAGTTGATCAAAGGCCGGCTGCTTCAACAAAACCGCCCCCGCGGAGACGAACAGCACGGGCAGTTTCTTCCGCGCGCAGAGGTGGCCGGCGCAGGCCATGGCATCCGCTGCCAGGCGGCCGGCGGCCTGCTGGATGATGGACCGGGCCAAGGGATCCCCCGCGCTCCAGGCGGAAAAAATACCGGGAGCCAAAGCGGCGATCTCGGCCTTGCTGGCGGCTTGCACCCAGGCGATCAGATCCTCCGGTTGATTCAGGAGCAGCATCCGCAAAAGGGTGGCTCCCAAGGCGGGCCATTGGCGTTTATGGTCGAAAAAGTCGATCACCGAGCGCAGGCTGGAGATGCCGATATCGTAGCCGCTGCCGCGGTCCCCCAGCAAGTGGCCCCAGCCACCCACTTTTATCCCTTCCTCACCCTCGGCTTGGCCAAAGCAACAGGATCCCGTGCCGCTCAAGATGAGCACCCGCTGGGAGGCCGGGACCGGGCCATCCACGGCGGCCAGGGCGATCTCCAGATCGTTCGTCGCCAGGCAAGGGATGCCCGGCCAGATTTGCGCGGCGGTTTGGCGGACCAGCTGGCGGTCCGATTCGGTGCGGACGCCCGCCAGCCCGATCCCCACCGCCGCCGGGCGGGGGCCTCCGCTGGCGATGTCCCTGAACAAGGCCGCCAGCCCGGCTTCCGTCAGCAGGCGCAAATTGCCAGTGCCCAGCTCCCGCCGCTCCCGGACGGAGCCTTGCGGGCCAAGAAAAAGAGCGGTGGTTCGTGTGCCACCGCCCTCAATGCCTAGAAGAATTCTTTCAGCCATGGCTGTGAAGGCTGATCAACCACCGCCGCCCGGAGGAGGAGGCGGTTCCGGAGCCAGCACGATACGGATGCCGATATCCGCGTAGGCTTCATCGGGTGACACAAAATTGCGGACCGCGGAGCGGCAATCGCCACCCGGGCTGTTATAGCTTCCACCCCGGAAAACCCGCAGGGTGCCCGTCTGCGGACCCCGGGGATTATTCATCGCGCCGCCGGGATAGGCGCCATACCAATCCATGCACCATTCCCAGACGTTGCCATACATGTCGTTGATGTTCCAGGGATTGGGCTGTTTGGAGGCCACCGGGTGAGTGGTGTCGGCGCCATTGACGGAAAACCATCCATAGCCGGCCAGCAGGCTGTAGCTCGCGTCATCGCCAAAGCTGAACCGCGTGGTGGTCCCGGCGCGGGCGGCATATTCCCATTCGGCTTCCGTGGGCAGGCGGTAGGCAAAACCGCGCGGCAGGGACCGGTCAGCCCGCCCCAATTCGTTCAGCTTGGCGCAATAATTGGTCGCGTCATGCCAGCTGACTTGCTCCACCGGATTGTTGGCATTGCTCTTGTACCAGCTGGGGTTGTTCCCCATCGCCGCCTGGTATTCCGCCTGGGTGACCTCTTTTTTGGCGATCCAAAAACCATTGGTGATGCTCACCTGGGTGATGGGGTTCTCATCGTCATAGCGATCCGCCTCGGAGTTCGGGCTGCCCATGGCGAAGCTGCCGGCCGGAATCCAAACCCACTTGTTGGCATCCAGGTCGATGGGGGCGCCGGGGTTGTTAGTCACCATGGTGACGCTTAACACCGCCACCCGGCTGGTGATATAGCCGAAGGCATTGGAAACCACCGCCTGGTAACCGCCCGCGTCAAAAAGCTGAATACCGCTGATCGTCAGCGTGCTGGTGCCCGAGCCGGTGATCCGGCTGTCGTCGGCCAGGTTTCTTCCCGCGAACCGCCAATTGTAGGTCATGGGCGAGGTGCCGGTGGCGGTGACCGAGAAAGTGGCGGCCTCGCCTGCGTTGATGCCGACATCAGCGGGTTGAACCGTGATGGCCGGCGCCGTGCCGCTCGAAGGTTTCACCAAAGCCCGGTAAACCCGGTTGCCGGATGCGGGAACCGGATCCGAAACCACCTGTGAATTGCCGGAAATCAACAGGTTGGTAAGGGTCAGCCACTGGATGGGGGTGGCCAGGCTGGGGGCGTATTGCACCTCGCAGTTGCCGCTGGCGCCCGGCGTGTTCACCGTCACCTTGGCAGTTTTGCCGGCCGAACGGTCCAATTGGATTTGGACGGTGGGCGCGGTTTGCCCTTGCACCCGGGCCGCGTTGCCCAACAGGCCAATGATGCATGCCACAGCCAGGCCCAGGCCCAGCCGACCGGCTGGATGGCGAACATTTCGTATCTTTTTCACAATCAATGCCACGTTCATATATGATGGTTTATCGTCTGCTCAGCTTAACTGCCACTAACCGGGATGGAACATTCCTCCGCAGGTGGGTGCCGGGTAACCGGCCGATAAGCACTCACTTCCGACGCATCTTAATTAAGCCCAATTCAGCACGCCGTCAATTGGCTTTCATAACTTCGCCGCTCCCGCTGCGGTGCCAGGCGCCAAGGGGCAAGCCCCGAAATGAGGAGGGAACCACCCGGAATAAAGAGGGGCCGAGCCGCGCAAGGGCCAAAAAAAGGGGATGAACCGTATCATTACACCGATTACTTTCCGGGAAAAATCCAAAGCGGCGCAGCCGCGCACGCACTCCAAAAGCTCGCGCGCGCTCCCTGGCCCGCATGGCATCCGGCGCGTGCGGGCATCCGCCAGGTTTTGGAGTGCGCCGGCCCGCGGCGCTTTTCCGGCGGGCGCAAGGCTTCAGCTACGAGGTTAATCCGGATTGGGACCGGATTTAGGATACCCCCTCCTGGAAAAATCGTAATAAATCGTAATCTTCTGTGCCAGGACGGGACGGATGGAATGGCCAACCGGCTGGTTCGCCGGGGGAATGGGGAGCGTGGTTTCGCCCCAAAGAATCCCGAAGGGATTCCCGGAGGGGAGACCCAACCACGGGGGGTAAACCTATGCCTTACACGGAAGATAAATCCAAAGCGGCGCCGCCGCGCCGCAATCCAAAAGCTCGCGCGCACTCCTTGGCCTGCATGGCATCCGGCGCGTTCGGGTTTCCGCCAGGTTTTGGAGTGCGCCGGCCCGCGGCGCTTTTCCGGCGGGCGCAAGGCTTCAGCTACGCGGATAAACCGGATCGGAACGGGTTCAGGATACCACCGCCTGGAAAAATCGTGCTAAATCGTAATCTTCTGTGCCAGGACGGCACGTTGGTTCGCCGGGGGGGATGGGGAGCGTGGGTTCGCCCCAAAGAATCCCACAGGGATTGGCCGCGGATTGGGGGTTTACTGCAGAATCTATTCAGGATTCCCGGAGGGAACAGGGAATGGCCACGAATAATAGGCGCCATAGGCGCATAAAAACGGGCGGACAGAAAAATGAACAACGTTTGGTTCCTCCGCGGTTTCAGTTTTCCCTTTTCGGTGTATTCCGCGCAATCCTTGGTTTTGCCCCTTATTTCAGACATTCCCTGCTCCCCGCAACCCGTCCAGGGGAAACTGCTGGCGCATTAATCATGCTTATCGTGATTTCATTGCCACGGGCGGATTGAGCGGGCATTATCCCGGTGCCTGTCGTTCGTTATCCATCGGCGGGCATTATAAAACGGGCAAAAAAATATGACTGGGAACCAAACGACACAAATCAAGGACACCACGGCCAATCCGGCTCCGCTGGGATTATTGGGCTTCGGCATGACCACCGTGCTTTTGAACCTGCACAACGCCGGCTGGTATGAACTCAACACCATGATCCTCGCCATGGGGATATTTTACGGGGGCCTGGGCCAAATCATCGTGGGTATCATGGAGTGGAAGAAGAACAACACTTTCGGCGCCACGGCCTTCACTTCTTACGGCTTGTTTTGGCTGACCTTGGTGGGCCTGCTCACGCTGCCCAAAATGGGGTTGGGGGCCGCGCCGGACGATTGCGCCAAGGCCGCCTACCTGGGGATGTGGGGCCTGTTCACGGCGGTCATGTTCATCGGCACCCTGCGGCTGAACCGCGCGCTGCAGTTCGTCTTCGGCTCGCTGACGATCCTGTTTTTCCTCCTGGCCTGGGGGGACTACTCCCAGGCGGGGCCCGCTTTCAAACATTTCACGGGGTGGGAGGGGGTGGTATGCGGCCTCTCAGCCATCTACACCGGGCTCGCCCAGGTGCTCAACGAAGTGTATGGCCGCACGGTCCTGCCTTTGGGCCGGGTGCCGGCCGCGGCCTGATCCACGCTCCGGGCGTTCCGGGCGCACCGGGCTCTGTAGTGCGCCGAATCCCCCGACCCGGCGCACCAGCCTGATCCACGCTCCGGGCGCGCCGGACGTTCCGGGGGTTATGGCCCGGCGGTTTCGTAGCGCCCGTATTTTTCGGCCAGGGGGGTGAGCAGCTCCAGCTTCCAAGGCTCCACCCGGGGCGCCACGGAGCAGGCAGTGCTGAGGATGTAGCCGCCGCCGGGCATGCCCGCCCGCAGGCGGTCCAGCACCTGCGCCTCGATTTCCTCCGGCGTCCGGCTGGCGAGCATTTCCACGGCGTTCAGGTTGCCCTTGATGAACAGCCGGCCGCCGATGCGGTGTTTGGCGTCCGCCAGGTCCACATTGCCCAGCGGCGCCGGGTCCAGGGTGTCCACGCCCTGGGTGCCCGTCTCGGCCAGCAGCTCCAGGCGATCCACCAGCCGCCCGCAGGTGTGCGTGTAAACCGGCACGCCCGCGGCCTTGACCGCCTCCGCCACCCGCCGCTCATAGGGGATGATGAATTCCCGGTAGCGGGCGGGGGACAGGAACGCACCCCCGGCGAAGGCGGAGGAGATCAGGACGGCGTCCACGCCCAACCGCGCCTGCGCGAGGCCCCAGGCCACGCTGGCCCCGGCCAGCCGGTCCAGCAAGGCGTGCACCTTGGCGGGGTCGGTGGCCAGCCCGATCATGGCCGCCTCGTAGCCGAGCAGCTCCATCAGGTGCGTGAACGGGGAAAACACCTCGCCATGCACCGAAACCTCTTCGCCCGCCGCGGCTTTCACCAGGCCGATGGTCCGGCCGAAGTAATCCGGCAGCGGGGCCAGCGGGCCGCCTTCCTCCAGGCCCGCCACCCAGGGGACATGGTAAACACCCCACGCATAGCCGGGCAGCCGGTTGATGTTTTCCAGGTGGTCCGGGTCCAGGGAATCGAAATCCGCCCGCAGGGGGAGATCGGCGCGGGCCGGGTAATGATGGGGGCTGTCATCCGGGGGGAACCAGGTGGTGTCGCCATTCTTCCAGGTGAGCCGTTCCCCCTCCGGGCTGGCCTCCACCCTGGCCAGATCATCCAGCACCCCGGGTGGCCGGCCAGGCAGATTGATCAGGATGCCATCGAACCGGTATCGCTGCTGGAGTTTGACCAGAACCTCCGCAAAACCTTCGCTGGTGAACCAAACCCGGTGGGGCGGCAGCCCGCCGTGCAGGAAATAGTGCCCCAGCGCCAGCTGGCACATCACCGGCACGCGGTCCGCCCGCCCGCCGCGCATGGCCGCCGCCATCCGTTCCCGGCCGTTCATGGCTGGGCCCGCCGGATCACCGCCTGGCCGATCATCCCGGCGGCCTCCTCGCAGGGGACCAGGTCGGTGTTGATGGTGAGGTGATAGAGCAGGGGATCCTCGATTTCCTTGCCGAAGACCTTCTGCAGATAACGCTCCCGCTGGTGGTCCTCCTTGCGCACGAATTCGGTGGCCTCATGCTGGGTCAGCGAATAGTTCTCCCGGGTCCGCAGGATGCGTTTTTCCAGCGAGGCCACCAAGCGGACGTGGAAGGCGTTGCTCAACCCCCGGGTGATGACCACCGCGCCGCGGCCCACCAGGATCACATTGCCCAGGTGCGCCAGCCGCAGGATGGTTTCCGCCGTGTAATGGACCAGATCCCACAGGGAGGGCTGCCCCCCCAGCATTTCCCGCACGGCGTGGTCGATTTCGGAGGTTTTTTCCTCCGTCATGAACCGGGCCAGGTGGTTCGGCAGGTGATGGTCTTCCAGCACCTTCTCCACCAGGTTGCGGTCGAACACCGTCCACGAGCAATGGGCGGGCGGCAGGTGTTCGTTGAGATAGCTGGCCAGGTGCCCGGCGGTCGTCCTGGCTCCGGATCCGGTCTGGCGGGAAAGGGTCACCATGGGCCGCTCCACCGCCCGCCTGGCCCCGGCGGCGGAACCCTGCGTTGCCTTGATCTGGCAATCGATAAAGCTTTTGCAGCGCTCCAGTGCTTGTTCGGTCATCATCATAAGCCACCTCCAGGCTGAAACCGCCTGGCGCCCGGCCGACACGGCCCGGCAGCCCGCGCCATCCGGTGCGGGCCACCCCCCGGACCCCGTTCGCGGCGCCGTTGTTCCGCGGTGTTCATTGGTCTTAAGATAACTTAATCCAAAATGATCGAAATGACAAGGCCCACTTCTGGCCCCCAATCCCCGCCGAGGCCACCGTGGCGCCGGCTGCCCCCCATCCCCGCGGGGCTATTCCCGCACGGTGGCCTGGAGCTGCTGCTTGAACTGTTCCACCAGGCGGTTGTGGGCCTCGTTCACCTCCTGGTCGGTCAAGGTGCGCTCCGCGTGGCGGTAAATGAACGCGTAGGCGAGGCTTTTCTGGCCGGCCGGCACATTCTGGCCCCGGAACACGTCGAACAGGCTCACGGTTTCCAGGGTTTGGAGCCGGGCCTGCTTGACCAGCTTGAGCACCGCGTCGTGGGTGACTGCTTCCGGCACCAGCATCGCCACATCCCGGCGGATGCTCGGGAAGGCCGGCAGGGCCTTGAAGCTTTTTTCGGGATTCCGCCGGGCCAGCAGCAGATCCAGATCCAGCTCCGCCAGCAACCCGCTGTCCCGCAGATCCAGCTTGCGGGCCAGGGCCGGCTGCAACAGGCCCAGCTCGCCCAGCAGGTATTTCCCGAGCTGGATTTCGGCGGATTCAAGGTACAGGCTGGTGGGCTCGGCGCGGCGCACGTAGTTCACGCCCCGGAGGCCGGCCTGCTCGAAGAATTCCTCGATGAGGCCCTTCAGATCGTGGAGGTCCAGCCGGGCCTCGCGCTCCGTGCCCGTCCAAAAGAGCGGGCTGCGGTTGCCGGTCAGGGCCAGGGCCAGGCGGCGGCCTTCGCGCGGGCCATGGGCGCCGGGCAGGAACACCCGGCCCAGCTCGAAGAGGGCCAGATCCCCATTCTTGCGGTTGAGGTTGCGCTGCAGCGCATCCAGCAGCCCGGGCAGCAGGCTGGGGCGCAGCACGTTCATGTCGCTGCTCAGCGGGTTCTGCAGGCACACCAGATCCTTGCCCGCCAGCCGGGCGCCGGTTTCCGGCAGCAGCGTCTGGCCCTGGGTTTCGTCCAGGCCCAGGCCGGCCAGCCATCGGCGCACCCCGGCGTATTGGTCATGGACGGCGTCAAATTCGTTGGCGCCCGCCGAGCACTTGGGCGCGGTGGAGGGGATTTTATCCACCCCATACAGGCGGCCGACTTCCTCGATCAAATCCGCCTCCCGCTTCAGGTCCACCCGCCAGGCCGGCACGCGCACGGTCACGCTGGCCGCCTCCTCGCGCACCACCGCCAGCTCCAGCTTCCGCAGGTAGCCGGCCTGTTCCGCCGCCGGGATCGCCACCCCCAGGAGCTGGTCCGTCCGGGCATAGCGCAGGGTGATTTCCTTGTTTTGCGGCGGCCGCGGGAAGGCATCCACCACCCCCTCCGCCAATTGGCCGCCCGCCGTTTCCAGGATGAGCTGGGCCGCCCGCTGGCTGGCCCAATCGCAGATCCCGATGTCGCTGCCCCGCTCGAACCGGTAGGAGGCGTCGGACCGCAGCTCCAGTTTCTTCGCGGTGGCCCGGATGGATTGCGGCTTGAAAGCGGCGCTTTCCAGCAGCACATCCACCGTCTTTTCATTGATCTCGCTGTTCTGGCCCCCCATGACCCCCGCCAGCGCGATGGCCCGGCATTCGTCCGCGATCACCAACATCTGGCCGGTCAGCTGGCGCTCCTGGTTGTCCAGCGTCGTGAACTTTTCCCCCTCTCCGGCCCGGCGGATCACGATGGTGGGCAGCGCCTGGGCCGCCTTGGGCTGGAGCAGATGGTAATCGAAAGCGTGCAGCGGCTGCCCGCACTCGAGCATCACGTAATTGGTCACATCCACCACGTTGCTGATGCTCCGCAGGCCCACCTTTTCCAGGGTCTGCTTCAGCCAATCCGGGCTGGGCCCCACCTTCACGCCCCGGATCAGCCGGGCGGTGTAGCGCGGGCACGCTTCTTCGTCTTCAATGCGCACTCCCACCGCCTCCTGGACCCGCCCGGTCCCCGCCGGCAGCGTGATCCCGGGCAGTTTGAGCGGATTGCCGGTGAGGGCGCTGATCTCCCGCGCGATGCCGATCACGCTGTTCAGATCGGGGCGGTTGGGGGTCACCTCCAGGTCATATACCACATCGTTGCCCGCCCGGCCCAGGAAGGCCGCGAACCCCTGGCCCACCTGGGCGTCGGCCGGCAGGAGCATCAGGCCGGAGGCATCCTCCGCCAGCCCCAGCTCCTTGGGCGAGCACATCATGCCGTAGGAATCCACCCCCCGGATCTTCCCCACCTTGATCGTAAAGGGCGGCGATCCGGCCGGCCCGGCCAGCGTGCAGCCCGGCAGCGCCAGCGGCACTTTGTCCCCGGCCTGGAAATTCTTCGCCCCGCACACGATCTGCCGCTCGCCCTGGCCGTCGTTGACCCGGCAGACGGTGAGCTTGTCGGCGTTGGGGTGTTTCTCACAGGTGATCACCTGGGCCACCACCACGCCCTCAAAATCGCCCCCGATCTTCCCCATCCCCTCGACCTCCAGGCCGAGCAGGGTCAGGCGCTCCTTGAGTTCCTCGGGCGACCAGTCGAAATCCACGTAATTCTTGAGCCAGTTCAGAGTCACTTTCATGGCAAAATCTTTCTTTTAGAATCCTTTTTCAGCCCGGGCGCCGGTTAAAATTGTTTCAGGAAGCGGACGTCGTTCTCGTAGAAGAGGCGGATGTCGTTGATGCCGTAGCGGATCATCGCGATCCGCTCGATGCCGAAGCCGAAGGCCCAGCCGGTCCACACCTCGGGATCATAGCCCACGTTTTCAAACACCTGGGGATGCACCATGCCGCACCCGGCGATCTCCAGCCAATCCTTGCCCATCTTCCGCACCAGGGGGCTGGTGAAATCGATCTCGTAGCTCGGCTCCGTGTAGGAGAAATAATGCGGCCGGAACCGCAGCTTCACATCCGCCCCCAGCAGCTCCCGGAACACGAAATCCACCGTGCCCTTCAGATCCCCCACGGTCACGTTCTGATCCACGTAAAGCCCCTCGATCTGGTGGAACGTGGGGTTGTGGGTGGCATCCGCGTTGTCGCGCCGGTAAACCCGCCCCGGCACGATGATCCGCACCGGCGGCGCCTGGTTTTTCATCACGCGGATCTGCACCGAGGAGGTATGCGTCCGCAGCAGCTGGCGCTTCGGGGCGCCGGGCGCGGCATTCGGCGCGGCTGCCGGGGCCGCCAGGTAAAATGTGTCCTGGGTGTCGCGGGCCGGATGATCCGCCGGCGTGTTCAAAGCGTCGAAGCAGTGGTATTCATCCTCGATCTCCGGGCCATCCGCCACCACGAAGCCGAGCTTCCGGAAACTGCGAACGATGTCCTCGGTCACCTGGGTCAGCGGGTGGAGCTTGCCCAGCGTCCGCCGCCGCCCGGGCAGCGTGAAATCGGTTGGCTCCTTCGGCAGGGAGGCTTTGAACTCCAGGTCGGCCCGTTTTTCGCCCAGGATTTTCTCCAGCTCCACCTTGGCCTGGTTGATCAGCTTGCCGGCCGCCGGTTTTTCCTCCTTGGGCAAAGCCCCCAGCTGCTTCATCAGGGAGGTGAACTGGCCGTTGGCGCCCAGGTGGTTCACCCGCGCCTGTTCCAGCGCTGCCAGGTCGGCGGCCTGGCCCAGCTCGGCCAGGGCGGTCTGGCGGATCGTTTCGACTTGCTCCAGAAAAGTGGCCATAAATCTTATAACTTTTTGTTTTCCAATGGGTTCAAGGCAAAAAAAAGCGGGCGTCCCCAATCGGTCGCCCGCTGACTATAAAATGGAATTGGCGCTGCCTCGTGAGCCGGCGGATCACGCCTTGGCGGTCTTGGCCCCGAGGGCCGTCCGGGCGACCTGAACCACCTCGATAAACGCGGCGTTATCCACCGCCGCGATGTCCGCCAGGATCTTGCGGTCCAGCTCCACCTTGGCGGATTTCAGGCCCTCGATGAACCGGCTGTAGGTCATCCCCAGAGCGCGCACAGCGGCGTTGATGCGCACCTGCCACAAGGCGCGGAAGTCGCGCTTGCGGGTTTTGCGGTCCCGGAACGCATACTGGCGGCCGTGATCGACCGCGTCGGACGCATACCGGTAAAGTTTTGAACGCCGCATGCGGAAGCCCTTGGCGGCGTGAAGCATGCGTTTGCGGCGGGTGCGTGAAGCTGGGGCATTTGTGGCGCGCATATCGGGTCTCTCCTGCTGGGTGTAATATTAGTGGCTGAACGGCAGATTCTGGGTCACGCGGTAGGTGTCCGTGGCATCCGCCACTTTGGAGGTGCCCAGGCTGCGGCGGCGTTTGGGGCTTTTGCCGGCCAATAGATGGCGTTTGCCCGCGCGCGTGCGCATGACTTTGCCAGTGGCGGTTATCTTGAACCGTTTGGCCACCGCTTTCCGTGTTTTTATCGCTCTAGCGTGTCGCATAAAATCAATCTCTCATCAAAAGGGTGCGAAATATAGACACTCACTTTCCCCTTGGCAAGCGGGAAAGTGAATCTCTTTCGTCCTCATCCAGGCATCAGGCTCCGAGGCCCCTCGCTCAGAACGGTCAGACTAGGGTAATAGCAGTTCCGGTTCAAGCAAAAGTTCCAGGATTTTTTCGGCTCCGGCGAAATCAAGCCCCGGCGCTGGCTCTTTGCTTGCTTCATCGGCGCCACCGGCCAATAGCCGCTCCGCTCCTTCCGTTGCTCACTGACTTGAGGCCAAGGCAGGGCGGAACCCCATGCCGTAGTCCCTGTCGGCCGGGTTGTTGCTGTAGCGGTTCGCCGCCCGGCAGTAAATCGCGTGGCCGTACCAACCACCGCCGCGGTCCACACGGTACGAACCCGAAGCGGGACCGGTTGGATCCTGGCCACCGGGCAGTTTTTCGC
>CAYPCQ010000001.1:0-208349 GCA_964409245.1 uncultured Verrucomicrobiota bacterium | reverse complement strand
AGAGCGGGGCTATCTGTGACGCAAAAATAACTCAATTTAGCGCCAAAATGTCAGTCATAATTGATAAGGCAGCTCAACCGGCGGATTCGATAGGGAACCAGGACTTGACCGTAACGGCGCTGGAAACGGTCCAACTGGAGGAGCTTGAAGAGGTTTTTCTGTTGGGCGTCCACCGCCGTCAGGCAGGTGGCGGGGCTTGTGTTCGCCGGGCTGCAACGGGTAAACCAGCAGCACCATGCGAATCCCGCCCAGCGATTCCATCATGCTGGCCAGGCTCAAGTCCACCCCATTTTGATTGAGGCGCCTTTGGACCACGGAAATTAGCGTCAGGGTCAGTCTTTTGAGGACTGGCCCCTCATAATGGCCGGGGAACGCGACCGGCGGCGGCCAACAGGTGATTGGAGACAGCATGGTCGGAAGGTCAAGTGACATGAATCAGGGAACGACGGTGGGAGGTGAAATGTCCCGTCGGCGTCAAAGCCCTCGTAGTAGCTGGGAAGCGAGTAATGATTGTGGAGCCAAGGGGGGGCAGGAACGTGCAGGCGGTGATGGGGCTGGAGCCAACCCAGAAGGGTCAGCGTAGTGCCTTTAACGAGACTGTGCACGCTGACACGCGGAAAACCGCGCCTGGAATCAGCCACACAGCCACCAGTGGGCCGTCGGAAACGGCAGCCGGAGGCGAAAGCCGGGGCGGCCACCTGAGCTCCATTGGAACCGTGGAGAGCCGGTGGTCAGGCCCATACTGAAAGGGAACACGAACTGGAAAGCCGTATGCTTTTGGTCCCTCCTATCCATATTTGATCCACCGTCCTTCGGACTGGAATCGTTCATTTTTTCCATCGTCTGGGTTCGTCTTCACCTCATCGGCGAAGAATCCCCCAAGGGGGTTGCGGCCAGTTGCCAAACTATTGCGGCGGACCTGCCGCCTCCATCACCCCCCTCCCTTCCCATTAACCAAGCTTGGTGGGTGTTGGCCTGCAAAGCTCTCGAGCCCCTCCTTTGTGAAACACCCGGTGGGACTTTTCCACGCTTGAACCGCTGGCTTGACAGGCCCAGGGCATTGCCGGAGATTGTCCGCTTTATGGCTGATGTTAAGGAACCAAAAGTAAACGAGCGGATGGAGAAAATTGTCTCCCTCTGCAAACGGCGCGGTTTTGTTTTTCAATCGTCGGAAATTTACGGCGGCATCAATGGTTTTTGGGACTACGGCCCGCTGGGGGCGGAGCTGAAGCGCAACGTCAAGGATCTCTGGTGGCGCCGCCTGACCCAGGAGCGGGATGATGTGGTGGGGCTGGATGCCAGCATCATCATGCACCCGAAGATCTGGGAAGCCAGCGGGCACACGAGCACTTTCAGCGATCCCATGGTGGATTGCCTGCTCACCAAAAAGCGGTTCCGCGCCGACCAGGTCGATCCGCAAAGCGGCACGGTTTATTACTACACCGGCGCCCGCGACGAGGCGGCCGGCAAGGATTGCCCGGAGGCCTACTCCGTGCTGATCCGCACCGACCGGCACCCCGATTACGCCCGCAAAGTGGCGCGGCAATTCTACCAGCAGCGCGGCGTGCCCAACCCGGCCTTGCTCGAGGAGCGCACCGAGGTGGTGTCCGACACCATCCGCTACAACCCGGAAAACGGCAGCCTCCTGACGGAGCCCCGGCCGTTCAACCTGATGTTCAAGACGTATGTGGGCCCGGTGGAGAGCCAGGACAACGTGGCCTACCTGCGCCCGGAGACGGCCCAGGCCATTTTTGCGCAGTTCAAGAACGTGCTGGATGTGAGCCGCCAGAAAGTGCCCTTCGGCATCTGCCAGATCGGCAAGGCCTTCCGCAACGAAATCAACCCGCGCAATTTCACCTTCCGCTCGCGGGAGTTCGAGCAGATGGAGTGCGAGTTCTTCATCAAGCCGGACGAAATTGCCCAAAAATCGCCGGCCAGCGCCGAGAATCCCCAGGCCCAGTGGGGCTGGAAGGAATGGCACCAGCACTGGTTGGATGAGCGGATCAGCTGGTATGAAAGCATCGGCCTCAGCCGCGATTCGCTCGACCTCTACTGGCAGAAGAAAGAGGAGCTGGCCCATTACGCCAAGGCCACGGTCGATATCCTGTACAAGTTCCCGTTTGGCACCCAGGAGCTGGAAGGCATCGCCGCGCGCGGGGACTTCGACCTTTCGCAGCACCAGAAATTCAGCGGCAAGCCGATGGAATACTTCGACGAGGAAACCAAGGCCCGCTATGTGCCGCATGTGATCGAGCCGAGCGCCGGGGTGGACCGCCTGGTCCTGGCCCTGATCTGCAATGCCTACGTGGAGGAGACGGTCACCGACGAGCAGGGCAAATCCGAAGTGCGCACCGTCATGAAATTCCATCCGCGCGTGGCGCCCATCAAGGTGGGGATCTTCCCGCTGCTCAAAAACCGGCCCGAGCTGGTGAAAAAAGCCCTGGAAGTGCGCGACCTCCTGCGGCCGCATATGACGGTCTTTTACGATGAATCCGGCGCCATCGGCCGCCGCTACCGCCGCCAGGACGAGGCGGGCACGCCTTTCGGCGTCACCATTGATTTCGATACCTTGGGCGAAAAATCCGAACTGCTCGGCACCGTCACCCTGCGGGAGAGGGATTCGATGCGCCAGACCCGGGTCAAGATTGAGGAATTGATCCCCTTGCTGATGGCCAAGGTGCGTTGATCCGCGCCGCTTTCGGTTTCCAACCGCCCCGGGGTGCGGGCTGCCTTTGGCCCGCGCCCGGGGCGGTTCGGCTTTCTGGTTCCAGTTACTGCGGGGGGACCGGATTCGCGGCCTTGGCCCAGCGGTTCCCTCCTGATGCATGCTTAAGATGAACCGGGCTTATACTAATGACCCGGCCCCATAATCCCGTTGCCTCTGGAAACCGGATCGACTTATACTTCGCCGCGCAAGCCCGGGTGTGATTGCCAGGGGTGGCGCGGGCCCGCGGGGGCCGCAGCCATACCAGAGAACGTCCTTGGAAATGCCCGGATTGGACCTGGTTATGCATAAGATAATCGAAGCGAAATTTTTGGCGCCGGATGTCAAATGGTTCCGGCTGGAGGCTCCGCTCATCGCCCGGAAGCGGCGGGCCGGGCAATTTGTCATCCTCCGGATTCATGCCCAGGGGGAGCGGATTCCGCTGACGATTGCCGACTCGGATGCCGCCGCTGGCACCATCGTCATCATTGTGCAAGGGGTGGGCAAAACCACCCGCCTGCTCAACTCCCTGGAGGACGGCGATTCCATCTGCGACGTGGTAGGGCCTTTGGGCCAGCCCTCGGAGGTCCATAAATATGGGACCGCGGTGGTCATCGGCGGCGGCTTGGGCACCGCCATCGCCTATCCCACCGTCAAAGCCTTGAAGGAGGCCGGCAACCATGTGATCTCCATCGTGGGCGCGCGCAGCAAAAACCTGGTCATCCTGGAAAACGAGATGCGGGCCGTGAGCGATGAGACCTACATCACCACCGACGACGGTTCCTACGCGGAAAAAGGTTTCGTCACGGACAAGCTCAAAGGCCTGATCCAGGCGGGCCGAAAGCCCGATTTTGTCCTGGCCATCGGCCCCATCCCCATGATGCGGGCGGTGGCGGAAGCCACCCGGCCGCATGGGATCAAGACCATGGTCAGCCTGAATCCCATCATGGTGGATGGCACCGGGATGTGCGGCGGCTGCCGGGTGGTGGTGGGCAACAAGGCCCTGTTTGCC
This sequence comes from uncultured Verrucomicrobiota bacterium, assembly GCA_964409245.1. Lineage (GTDB taxonomy): Bacteria > Verrucomicrobiota > Verrucomicrobiia > Limisphaerales > UBA1319 > CAIMWS01. The sequence goes on along the minus strand of CAYPCQ010000001.1, from coordinate 204,633 downwards.
TGCGTGGACGGGCCCGAATTCGATGCCCACCAGGTGGACTTCGGCGTCCTCACCTCCCGCAATAACATGTATCGCGAGCTGGAGGCGCAGTCCCTGGCGGCCTGCCAATCCCAGCCGCCGCCCAAGGCTTGCCCGCCCGAGGAATGCAAGCTGGCCGCCCAACACCCTGAACTTTCAGCCACCCACCGCCCATGAGCAATCCCCTGAGCCCCAAAGAGCGCATGAAAATCCACCGGCAGCACATGCCGGAGCAGGATAGCCAGGCCCGCAGGCATAATTTCCTGGAAGTGAACCTGGGCATGCAGGCGGCGGAGGCCCAAACCGAGGCCAGCCGCTGCCTCCAGTGCGGCAACCAGCATTGCCTGGCCGGCTGCCCGGTCGGGGTCAAGGTCCGCGATTTCCTGGACTTGGTGGCGCAAGGCAAATTCCTGGAGGCCGCCGCCAAAATGCGCGAGGACAACGTGCTGCCGGCCGTCACGGGCCGGGTCTGCCCCCAGGAGGAACAGTGCGAGGGGGTGTGCATTGTGGGCAAAAAAGGGGAGCCGGTGGCCATCGGGTGGCTGGAGCGGTTCATCGCCGATTACGAACGCCAGGCCGGGCAGGTGGGCCTGCCCGCGATCCCGGCGCCCACCGGCAAAAAAGTGGCCATCGTGGGCAGCGGGCCCACGGCCCTGAGCGCGGCCGGGGATCTCATTCAAAAGGGGCATGCCGTGACGGTTTTCGAGGCCCTGCATGAAGTGGGCGGCGTGCTGGTTTATGGCATCCCCGAATTCCGGCTGCCCAAGCAGATCGTCCGCGAGGAGGTGGACAACCTGGCCCGCATGGGGGTGGAATTCAAAACCAACGTGGTCGTGGGCCGGACCGTGACGGTGGATGAACTGCTGCAGCAGGAAGGCTACCAGGCGGTGCTCGTGGCCACCGGGGCCGGGCTGCCCAATTTCCTGAATGTGCCCGGGGAGAATTTGTGCGGCGTCTATTCGGCCAACGAATTCCTCACGCGCGTCAACCTCATGAAGGCCTACCGTTTCCCCGAGTTCGACCAGCCGGTTTACGACTGCCGGGACAAGGAGGTGGCCGTGGTCGGCGGAGGCAACACGGCTTTGGATGCCATCCGCACCGGCCTGCGCCTGGGCGCCAGGAATGCCTACCTGATCTACCGCCGCTCCGAGAAGGAGATGCCCGCCCGCGCCGAGGAGATCAAGCACGCCCGGGAAGAGGGCATCCAGTTCCTGATGCTCACCAACCCGGTGGAATTCCTGGGCGACGAACGCGGCCGCCTCCGGGCTGGCCGCTTCCAGAAAATGGAGCTGGGCGAGCCGGATGCCTCCGGGCGCCGGCGTCCGGTGGTGGTGGCGGGGTCGGAGTTTGAGCTTCCTTTGCACATGGTGGTGATTGCGGTGGGGAACCGCGGCAATCCGCTGGTCCAATCCACCACGCCTGATTTGAGCACGAACAAGAATGGCTATATCACGGTCGATTCAGGCTCGATGAAAACGTCCAAGCGCGGCGTGTTCGCCGGCGGCGATATCGTCACCGGTGGCGCCACGGTCATCCTGGCCATGGGGGCCGGGCGCCAGGCCGCCAAAGCCATCGACCAATTCCTCCGCACGGGCGAGTGGTGATCCGGCCCCGGCCCGCGGCGGAGTGCCGGGTCAGCCTTGGGTGGAATAATAGGCGTCCACCTTGGCCGCCACATCTTGGTAGCCGATATCGATCTCGTAGATCAGCTTGAACTGCTCGATCGCCAGGTCGGTTTTCTTCATCTGCTCCAGCACACAGCCCAGCGCGTAGATGATCTCCTTTTTCTCGTCGTCAAAACCTTCTTTTTCCTTGATGGCGTTTTGGAAGGTGCGGGCGGCCAGATCCAGCATTTTGCGCTGGGCAAAGCATTGCCCCAGGCAATACATGGACGCCACCCGCTTGTGCGGATTGGCCTGCGCCTTCTGGAATTCCTGGATGGCCTCGTTCAGCTTGCCGGCCTCCAGGTAAACCTGGCCCATCTCAAACCGCAGCAGCAGGTCGGTGGGGTATTTGTCCACCCGCTGTTTGCATTCCGCAATGCGGAACTCCCGGTGCTCGGCCTCCAGCCGGCTCAACTGGTCCTGGTAATCCGGCGCGGCCGGGTCCAGCGCCGCCATCGCCCGTTTGATTTTCTTGAGCCTCACCTCCCCGATGGTTTTTTCCACCCCGGGATCGGCCCCCTGCCCGGCCGCCAGCGCCCGGTGGTAGTAATCCAGCGCCCGGTCGGAATCGTTTTTTTGGTCGTACAAATCGCCCAGGGTGCGCAGCAATTTCACATTCCCGGGCTCCTGCTTCAGCTGGGATTCATATTCGCGGATCAAGTTGCCCGCCACATCCTCCGTCTTCACCTCGCGCTGGGCTTGCTCCAAGGCCACGGCCTCCTGCTCGTTTTTCAGGATGTCCCGGTAGGAGCCTTGCCCGCCCTCCAGCGCGTCGTAACCGCCCTCGGACATCGTCCGCCGGGCGGATAGATCCTTCACCGCCTGGGCAATCTCGTGGTCGGAGGGGTTGGCGCGCAGCAGCTCGGAATAAATTTTTTCCGCCCGCGCGATCTGCCCCGCCGCCGTGAGCGCCTCCGCCAGCCGGATGGATAGCAGGCGGTCCTTGGGGGATTGCTTGATCGCGATTTCCAGCGAGAGCACGGCCGTTTTCGGCAGGCCCGCCGCCAGCGCCGCCTCCGCCAGGTGCTTGTGCGCCATCACGCTTTGTGCGTCATTATTGAGCGCCTGCTCCAGTATGTTGATGGCCTCCAGCGGATTCGAGCGCAGGGAATACTGTGCCTTGGCCAGCAGCGGCCCCGTGCTGGTGGCCTTGCCGAAGGCCCGTTTGAAGAAACCCGTCCCCGCCCCCGCTTTCTTATGCTGGGCCACCCGCAGGGCCTCCCGGCAATCGAAAAAACCCGGCTCCTTCTCCAATACCTTGCAGAAGAGGGTGAGCGCGTAATCCAGGTTCTGGCTCTGCATTGCCGCCAAGCCCTTCTCATAAAGCTCCCGCCACGCAGCCGGGATTTCATGTTTTTTCTTTTCTGCCATACCAAAATCCTAGGCTTTCACTCCGGAAAAATCCATCCTGTTTTTGAATAATCAGCATGGATCATGCCAGGCATCCATGCCCCCACTCCGGCTTCCTTCCCCTCCGGGATCTCCCACCCGGCTTCGGGTGCCAGGCGTCCAACCGCCGCGGCGGGAAAAGGTGGCGCCACACAGAAGACAATTTTTCGATCTGGCCTGTCTGGCTGGATTCCTTCCTCCCCCCGCCCGGATGGGCGCCTCACTTCTTGGGGAGGCTGGCGGGGGGCGGCGCGGGATTGGCGGGCAGCCGCAGCGCCAGGCAATCGTAAAGCACCCGCTCCAGTTGGTAGGCTTGCGAGGCCCGGCTCACAATCCGGTATCCGCCCACGTCCAGCTGGGCCTGCTTGGGCAGCAACGCCGCCCAGTCCAGGGAGGCTTCCAGGTCGTGGAGCAGATCGCGGTCCTGGGCCAAAACCAGCGGATTCCGGCCGGGGGCCAGGATGACCGAAAAGGGAACGATCTGGGTGGGCCAGGCCGTCCCGGCGGAGGCAGCCGCGTGCCGGGCCTCGAGCCGGACCATCCGGGCGCGGGCCTCGGGCACATCCGTCTCCATGGCCGCGCCGATGATGTCCAGCAGCTTGTTGCGGATGCCATCGAGATCCCGGGCGGACTCCAGCTCCTGGCGGCTGTCCGGCTTGCGCAGCACCCGCACCAGGCCGGAGATTTCCTTGAGGTAGGCGTTTTTCTGGGCATCCGGCACGTAATACATCACCACCACGCGCACCGGCTGGCCATCCGGGGCGCCATAATCGATGCCCGCCGGGCTCCAGCCCACGGCGCATAAGAGATCCCCCTCGTTGGCGGTCCGGGCGTGGGGGCAGGCCCAGCCCATGCCCAGCGCGGTGTTGGCGTCGCGCTCGCGGGCCAGCACGGATTCGACCACCTGCGAGCCGGCTTTGAGATCGGGAATGGCCTCGATGAGGCTGGCGAGAATCTGCAAAGCCTTATCCTTGTTGTTTTCAGGCAGCTCGATCAGCCGGCCATCTTTGAGCGCATTGAGCAAGGTCTTCATCTTAGTCCATTCCGTAGCGGCGATGGAACCAGACCTTGATGTGGTGGGTCAAGAACGCATACGCGGCCAGGAACCCCGCGATCCAGAGCCAAAACCGCCCCGGCAAAGGAACCAGCCCCAGGAAAGAAGCGAACGGCGAATAGGGCAGCCAGGCTCCCAACGCCATGACCACCAGCGTGGTGGCCATCAGCCCGGGGCTGGCCCGGCTCTGGAGGAAGGGGATTTTGCGGGTGCGGATGATGTGCACGATCAAAGTTTGAGTGAGCAGGGATTCGACGAACCAGCCGGTGTGGAATAAATGCTCGTAATAGGTCTTGTCCGCCGCGGTGGCCCCCGCTCCGCTATAAACCTGGCAATGGAAAACAAACCACAGGAGCAGGAAGGTGGCATAATCGAAAATGGAACTTACCGGGCCGATCATCATCATGAATTTCTTGATGTTGGCGATGTTCCACTTGCGGGGGGCCTGCAGATACTCTTCGTCCACACGGTCGGTGGGTATGCCCACTTGGGAAAAGTCGTAGAGCAGGTTATTGATGAGGATTTGCAGCGGCGCCATGGGCAGGAAAGGCAGGAAAAAGCTGCCGCCCACCACGCTGAACATGTTGCCGAAATTGGAGCTGGCCCCCATGCGGATGTATTTCAGGATGTTGTTGAACACCTTCCGGCCCTCAATGATCCCCGCCTCCAGCACCAGCAGGCTTTTCTCCATCAGCACGATGTCCGCCGATTCCTTGGCCACATCCACCGCCGAATCCACCGAGATGCCCACATCGGCCGCCTTGAGTGACGGCGCGTCGTTGATGCCATCCCCCATGAATCCCACCACGTGGCCGCGCTTTTGGAGGGCCTGGATGATCTCCTCTTTTTGGGCGGGGGCCAGGCGGGCGAAGACGGTGGTTTGCTCCGCCAGGTCGGCCAATTGGTCCGCGCTCAAGCCAGCCAGTTGGTCACCCGTTTTGATCTGGCCGGCATCCAGTCCCACCTCCTGGCACACCTTGCGGGTGACCATGGCGTTGTCCCCGGTGAGGATCTTCACTTCCACGCCCACGTTGCGCAGCAGGCGGATGGCCTCGGCCGCGGAGTCCTTGGGGGGATCGAAAAAGGCGATGTATCCCAGGAGGATCAATTCGGTTTCGTCGGCCACCGAGAAAGTCTGCTTTTCCTTGGGGAACTCCTTGTAGGCGATGGCCAGCACCCGGTAACCATCCCGGCTCAGCTCGGTGTATTCTTCCAGGAGGTCGTTCTTCAAAACGTCGATCAGCGGGTTGATTTCGTCATCCACCTGGTAGCGGTCGCAGGCTTTGAAGGTCTCCTCCACCGCGCCTTTGCAGATGAGCACGTGCGCGCCCTCATAATCGATCACCACCGACATGCGGCGCCGCTGGAAATCGAACGGGATCTCATCGACTTTGCGGCAGGTGCGCTCCACGTCGAGATCCGTGTGCGCCAGGATGGCCCGGTCCAGGAGGTTGCGCAGGCCGGTCTGGTAATAGCTGTTCATGTAGGCGTAACGCAGCACATCCTCGTTCTCGCGGTTCGTCACATCCACGTAGCGTTCGAGCACCACCCGGTCCTGGGTGAGCGTCCCGGTTTTGTCGGAGCAGAGGATGTCGATGGCGCCGAAGTTTTGGATGGCGTTCAGCCGTTTGACGATCACCTTCTTGCGGGACATGGCCAAAGCCCCGTTGGAAAGGTTGACGGTGACAATCATGGGCAGCATTTCCGGGGTCAAGCCCACCGCCACCGCCAGGCCGAAAAGCAGGGCCTCCAGCCAGTTCCCCTTGGTCAGGCCGACGATCAGGAACACCGCGCTGACCATGACCACCATGAACCGCATCATCAGCCAGGTGAAACCGGCCACCCCGCGGTCGAAGCTGGTCTGGGCATGGCTGCCCTGCAGGCGGGTGGAGATGGCCCCAAAATAAGTCCGGGATCCGGTCAGCACCACCACGCCGCGGGCCGATCCGCTGAGCACGTTGCTCCCTTGGAAACAGGCGTTGGCCAGCTCCAGGTTGCCCCGGCCGCTGGCGGCGGCCGGCTCGGCACTTTTCTCCACTGGCATGGACTCCCCGGTGAGGGTGGCCTGGGAAACAAAAAAATCCTTGGCGCTGATCAGCCGCAGATCCGCCGGGATGATCGATCCGGCGTGGAGCACCACGATGTCCCCGGGCACCAGCTGGGTGAAATCCACCTCGGTTTCCGTGCCCTCGCGGATCACCACCACGCTGCTCTGGACCATTTCCCGCAGCTTTTCCACCGCCCGGCTGGACCGGGCCTCCTGGACGTGCGCCAAAACGACGCTGAGAAAAACCATCCCCCCCACCACGATCGCGGAACGGAGATCGCCCACCAGCAAGGCCACCACGGCGATGACCACCAGCTGCACCACCAGCGGATTGCGGAAACGCTGCAGCAACTCCCGCAGGGCGCCGGCCTGGTGGCGGGCGCCGATTTCGTTGGACCCGCATTGGCTCTGCAGCTCCGCCACCTGGCCGGACGCAAGGCCGCGCTCGGTGGTCCGCATCCGGGCCAGCGCTTCCGCCGCCGGCAACGCGCAAACCTGTCCGAAAAGGACATCCCCTTCCCGCTGGGAATGGGCGCCGCCCGCCTTGGCTTCCTTGACGATCAGCGCGGGCGATATTTTCGTGAACAGCGTTTTAATCATCGTGCGTTTTCTCCGGCATTATCCAACACCAGCCACCCGGCATAAATAAACTCCGCCAGCAGACTACGGGCAAAAGCGCGCCAGGGCAAACCCTGTTCGGCTCAGGCAGCACGATAGGTGGCGGCCGCTGTCCCGCCACGCAGCCGGCCAGTCTGAAAACTATTTCGCAGGCGCCCCGCCAGCCTGCGGGCCGTTAAGCAAACGGCCAATAAACCGGCCGCGGACCCCGTAATATCGCCCGCCAAACCGCGGGGTTGTGATTCCAACTATTGACTCCGCTGTCCGTCGCCGCTACACCCTTGCCATGCGCAATTTGAGCCAGAAACAGAAACCCTGCGGCATCATCATCGTGAAACAGATCCAGCCGCACGAGTGGATTTTCGATTATCCCCGGCTGACCATGGAGGTGAACGACTTGTTGCACAACGCCATCGATGGCATGCGCTCCGACGCCCGGACCGCCAAAGCGCAGTTCCGCCGGCTGATCAAAGATTACCCGGAATTCCTGGATGCCTACCATCACCTGGCATTGACGTGGCACTGGGAAGGCAAGCTGGACAAGGCCGGGGAGGTATGGAGGCAGGGCATCGAATTTGCCTTGAAGCTCTTCCCCGCGCATTTCTCGATGAAGGAGGACCGGCTGGAATGGGGCTTCGTCGAAAACCGGCCGTTCCTGCGGATTTACCACGGGCACGGCCTGTCCCTGCTGAGGCAGGGCGAAACCGAAAAAGCCCGGGAGGTGTTTGAAAACCTGGTGGCCCTCAATCCGAACGACAACCAGGGTGTGCGCGCCTTGCTGGTTGAGTGTGGTTTCGAACTCCAGCGGCCGGAGGACGTTCTGAAGGTCTGCAACCAATATCCCGGCGACGGTCTCGAACAAACACTTTACGGACGGGTTCTGGCCCTGATCCAGCTCGGGAAAGACCAGGAGGCAGCGCCGGCTCTGAAGCTGGCCATCAAGTGCCTGCCTTTGGTCGCCAAGGAATTAACCAAGACCACGCACCGTCAGCCGCCGGACTACAGCGAGGAGAGGGTGGGCATCGGGAGCGAAGGCCAGGCTTTCGGCTACTGGAAGAAGTGCGGGAAACACTGGTCGGCCACGCCGGGGGCGGTTGAATTCGTGCGCCGCCACCTGGAGGGTGGCCGGCGGCTTCGTTGAGAAGCCAGGATCTTGTTCGCGCTCACTGGCACGGGGGGCTAAAACGGCGTCCGGCGCAAAACTGACGCCCCCGCCCAGCAAATCCTTCGCCGCAGCGGCCCGCAGGCATGCGGGCAATATCACCTCCCGGCCCCGGGTGCCGCCCGGCATCCAGGTGGATGTGGATTCAGGGAATTGGCCTACAGACCAGGCCTTCGTGCCATCACCAACCGTGTTTGGAATTCAAGTACACGGCGGTCATCAACCCGATGCAGGCGAGCGACATTTCCAGAATGGATCTGGCGAGATATGACGCGCCGATCATCAGCACCCCTCCCATCAACGGAGCAACGGATTGTTGCCGGCGGCCGTAGATGAAATACCCGGCGCCAATGGAACCTCATATCAACGAAGCAAACAAAAAAGTTGAATCCATGAAATTGTTGTCTTGACACCGACTTTACACCTATACTCCACTGGGTTCAATCGAACTCATGTTTGATTTCGGCAATGCCCCATCCCAATGGCTCTAGCCCGTAGGAATTGCCCCAATTTCCAAGTTCAAACCAGGTTCACTTTTTGGAGTCGTCACCGGCCGTGTTTTTGAGGAACACCGAGGGCCGTAGGACGTCCCCTCACCCTGACCCTCTCCCCGCCAGCGGGGTGAGGGAATCCGCGGTGGGCGGTACAGGCAGGTTTGCGCTTTGCCTCCGCGATAATCTTCCCTCCCAAGGCGTTTTCTCTCTCCTCTGGGAGGGGATGGCCAGGGAAGCAGGCCGCCCCCTTTTGAGGGTGGCAGGTTCAAAACATTCCCCATTCCGGTTCCAAAAAGTGGGAGCGCTCAGAGGTCAATTGCAGGATGGTTTTCTACGGGCCAGGACCGCCCGCCCGGTCAGCACCGGATATTCCCACGGTTCCTGGCAAAACCCGCCGCTGGCTCGCAAAGGCATTCCGGCCACCACCCCCTTGCGGGGCGCCAGGGGCGCCTCCCGCCGAAAAACCGCTACGGTTTTTTATCCGGCGATTGCCCGCCGCGCCAGGCCAGGAAGAGCATGAGGAGGCCAAAGACGAGCAGCACCAGGCCCCACCACAAGTTCACATTCACGCCCAGCGAGCGCTGGTAAATGGCGGGATCGGAGATCAGCCCGAAAACCGCCATCATCACCCCCACCACCGAGAACAAAAGACCGATCGGATATCTTACGTCAAGATTCATTGGCACGTCTCCTTGCTTACCAGAAAATGATGTTTAAAACGAGGGCAACCAGCATGACCACCACGCCCAAGGCGGCCGGTTGCTTGAACCAGGGCACCCCTGCCTCTTTTTGTTTCGGGGTCAGGGAATAGACCAGCCCGCGAAGCTCCTCGTCGGTTTTGCTCTGGCGGGTGATGAGGGACACCACGATGGTGACCACAAAGCAGGAGGTCCACGCATAGATGGCCGCCCAGAAGTTTTGGGCCATGTCCACGGGGTAAACGTGGCAGGCTTTGGCGGCTTCGCCAATCAGCCATCCGCCTTTGATGCCCACGGCGGCGCCCACCGGGAGTGTGAGCCCATGGTGCAGGGCGGCGGCCACCGTGCCGGCCACCAGGCCCCAGAAAGCGCCGTGGCCGGTGGCTCTTTTCCAGAACATCCCCAGCAGGAAGGTGGCGAACAGCGGGGCGTTAACGAATCCGAACACCAGCTGGAGCATATCCATGATGTTGTTGAAGCCCTTGGCCACATAGGCGCAGGCCACGCTGATCACGATGCCCACCACGGTGATGATGTGGCCCATGTGCAGGTAATGGCGGTCCGGCTGGCCGGGCCGGATATAGCTTTGGTAGATGTCGTAGGTCCACACCGTGTTGAACGCGGTCACGTTGCCCGCCATGCCGGACATGAAGGAGGCCATCAAGGCGGTCAGGCACAGCCCCAGCAGGCCGGACGGCAGATAATATTGAAGCAGGGCGGGGATCACCATGTTGTAATCCAGGTGCTGTTTGTCGTTTTTGCCGATCTCCGCCTCCCATTTCGCCACGACGGCCTTCAAAGGATCGTCCATCTTCTTGGTTTCGATTTTGGACTGGATGTCCTGCCGGGTCTCCGCCAGCTGCTTTTTCTGCGCCTCGGTGAATTGTTTGGCATCCACCCCCACCAAATGCAGCTGGTCCAAAGCGGCTTTCTCCGCGAGGGCCTTGGGATCGCAGGGGATCCGGAACTTGGTCTGGTCAAAATTGTAATGCAAGGCGATGGCCAGCATGCCCGGCAGGATCACCAGCAGCGGGAAGATCATCTTGGGCACCGCCGCGATCAGCGGGGTGCGGCGCGCGGCGGACATGGAATTGGCCGCCATGGCCCGCTGGACCACCAGGAAATCCGTGCACCAGTACCCGAAGGAGAGCACGAAGCCCAGGCCCATGACCATGCCAAACCACTCCACCCCCATGGGATTGGCCATGGGATCGGCCATGTGCTGCCAGGATTCCGTCCAAGCCCCGGAAGAAAGCGCCCGGCCGGCTGGGTTTCCGGGATCAGTGGCCACGGTGCTCAAGGTTTTGACCAGCGAACCCCACCCGCCGGCCTGTTTCAGGCCGATCATGACGAGGGGGAAAAACCCCAGCACGATCATGAAGAACTGGAGCACTTCGTTGTAGATGGCGGAGGTCAAGCCGCCCAGGAAAATATAGACCAGCACGATGGTGGCCGACACCCAGATGCACATGTTATACTCGAAACCGAGGATCTGCTCCAGCAGCCGGGCCAGGACGTGCATCGATATGCCCGAGGAAAAAACCGTCATCACCGCGAACGAGATGGCGTTGAAGGCGCGCGTTTTTTCGTCGAACCGCAGCTTGAGGTATTCGGGCACCGAACGGGCCTTGGACCCATAATAAAAGGGCATCATAAAAATGCCCACAAAGACCATGGCGGGGATGGCGCCCACCCAATAGAAATGGCTCGTCATGATGCCATACTTCGCGCCGGAGGCGGCCATGCCGATCACCTCCTGGGCGCCCAAGTTGGCGGAAAGGAAGGCCAGGCCGCAGACCCAGGCTGGGATCGACCGGCCGGACAGGAAGAAATCCGAACTGGTCTTCATGTATCGCTTCAGCGCCCATCCGATCCCCAGGACGAACGCAAAATAAACGACCAGGATGGCGTAATCAATCGGGCCAAGCAGAATGGTTTGCATATTTAATTGATGTCCATTGTGTAATGGGGCGCAGCCCGCTTGTCAACCGGCAACCAAGGGCCGCCCGCCGGCGCCACTGGATTATTGCCGCAAACCGGGTTTGATGGGGCGCGCCCGGGAAGACCAATTTTGCGGCTTGGCTTTGCCCGGGGAACCTGTAAAAGAGAACCCATGACACCGATCTCAAGACGCGTTTTTTTGCGGGGAGCCTCCCTGACCGTTGGAGCGGCCGCGGTAATCCCACAATCCGTGCTGGCCCAGGTGGCCGGCGCCAACGAGGCGATCCGCATCGCCGTAGTGGGGGTGGGAGGCAAAGGGGCGGACCACGTTGCCACCTTCAAGAAGCTTCCGGACGCGCGCATTGTGGCGTTGTGCGATGCGGATCGCTCGGTGCTGGCGGCGGCGAAGGGCAAATTGGAAAAGGAAGGGATCCGGGCCGATGGGTATCTCGACCTGCGGAAACTGCTGGAGCGCAATGATATCGACGCCGTGGTCACCGCCACACCCAACCACTGGCACGCGTTGGTCACCGTATGGTCCTGCCAGGCCGGAAAGGATGTTTACGTGGAGAAGCCGGTCTCGCACGAGATCTGGGAAGGCCGCAAAATGATCGAGGCCGCGCGCAAATACCACCGGATCGTGCAAGCGGGCACCCAAAGCCGCACGGATCCGGCTCTGGCGGAGGCGTTTGCCTATGTGCGCGCGGGCAGCCTGGGCAGAATGAAATTAGTGCGCGGCTTTTGCTATAAACGCCGCAAGAGCATCGGCAAGGTCCAGGAGGCCCAGCCAATCCCCGCCACGGTGGATTACAATTTATGGTCCGGCCCGGCCCCGACGGCCCCCTTGATGCGCAAAAGCCTGCATTATGATTGGCATTGGGCGTGGCTGACGGGCAACGGGGATATCGGCAACCAGGGCATCCATGAAATGGATATGTGCCGCTGGGCCGCCGGCCAGGCCGGCTTGCCGCCCAGGGTGGCCTGCCTGGGGGGGCGGTTTGGCTACGTGGACGACGGAGAAACCCCCAACACCCAGCTGGCGTATTTCGATTACCAGCCAGTGCCCATCTTGTTTGAGGTGCGCGGATTGCCCATGGCCAGGGAGGAAGAAGGCGAGTCGATGGACAACTTCAAGGGAGTGCGGGTAGGAGTAGTCATCGAATGCGAGGACGGCTATTTCGCAGGCGGAGCCGGGGGCGGCTCGGTCTTTGACCGGAACGGCAAGAAAATCAAACAATTCGCCGGGCCCGGCGGGCGGGATCACCAGGCGAATTTCTTGAAAGCCGTGCGGAGCCGCAAGGTGAGCGACCTCAACGCCGACATCGAGGTCTGTCACCTTTCCAGCGCCCTGTGCCACATGGCCAATATCAGCTTTCGCACCGGCCAGGCGCAGCGCCGTGAGGAAATCCTGGAACGGATTAAAGGCCAGCCGCCGCTGGCGGAAGGTTTTGGCCGGTGTGTGGAGCATTTGAAAGCGAATCAGGTGGATATTTCAGGCCCTGCCGCCACCTTGGGCGCCGCTTTGACCATGGATGCTCCCCGGGAACAGTTCACTGGTGAGTTTGCCGAAAAGGCCAATGCCTGGCTGAAACGCGAATACCGCAAACCGTTTGAGATCCCGGACCAGGTTTAACCCGGCCGCCCGGATCGCAAATAATTCGAAAGCCGCTTGAAAAAAGCGGGTTTAGGGCTTAGTTGTTAAGCAGATGGGCGAAGTGACCCACTGCGGGATCCACCGCCATCATACGAGTGAACTTGAAGGGTAATTTACCAGCAGACCTGGGAGCGAGGGCAAAATGCTCCCAAAATCGCAAAAACTGGCATTCTAGCGGAAGTGGAATCCCCTATTTCACCACCGCCAAACCAATTATCCCTCCGCTATCACTGTTTTCCTCCAAAAACGGGAAACCAGGCGTTTCCCCGAAATCATCGGATCATTCCATCCTGTTTTATACGAACTACTTATGAAACTTGTTCTCTCCGCGCATAACGTCAAACTTAGCGATGCCATCGAAACCCACATCTTCGATAAAATCCAGAAACTGGAACATATCGATGCCGACGCCATAGATGCCCGGGTTACCGTGGAACACGACCATACGCGGGTAAGCGACAAGCAGTTCAATTGCTCGGTTCGCATTTCGGTGCCGGGTCCTGATCTTTATGCCGAGGATTCCGAAACCGATCTGTATTCGGCCATCGACCTGGTGATGAAAAAGATCGAGCAGCAAATACGCAAACGCCAGAACAAAGATAAAGCACGCAAACATAAATTGGGCGCCCGCAGCAAAATAGAACGGCAAGAGACTCCCCTTGATGTAGAATAGGCTGAATCCGAACAGTTGGCATTTTCGTCCAACGCTCCGCTTTTACCCGGGGGGTGGTCCCCCCTCGACCATGTTCTTGAAGTTTGGATGGAAGTGATTGCGCCGTAGTTTTTTGCGTAAGGCGAGGAGTATTCCTCAAGCGTCTCTTGAACAGGCCTGTAAGTGGCGAATGACGAATGTCTTGCCTAAAAAGATCAAGCCCGAACGACCGATCCAATGGCCTGGACACGGTTCAGGCACACCCGGGGGGATATACTCCTTCTTAAAGTGCCTGGCGGTGGTTTTTTATTTTGATACCCGCTATGATTTTGCGAGCCCGCACGGTTTTGCCCCTGACCCAGCCCCTGATCGAAAATGGCATGGTGGAAATCCGGGATGGGAAGATCGCGGCTGTAAGTCCATGGGATGGCCGTCACTCAGCCAGTGATGAAGTGTTCGATCTGGGCGAAAGATTGCTGCTGCCCGGATTGATCAATGCGCATTGCCATCTGGATTACACCGATATGGCGGGCATGCTTCCTTACCCTGGGAACTTCGTGGATTGGATCAAGGCCATTACCGCCTTGAAAGGGGGCTGGAGCCAGGAGGAATTCGTGAACTCCTGGCTGCACGGGGCACGCATGCTGGTGGCCTCGGGAACCACTGCCGTGGCGGATATCGAAGCCTTGCCGGAACTTGTGCCGTTGGTTTGCCACCAGGTTCCCCTGCGTGTCCGGTCGTTCCTGGAGGTCATTGGGATACGCCCGGGGATCGATCCGGAAACGCTGGTGCGGGAATTGTTGAATCGCTTAAACCACCCCGAAACTGCCTTGTGGAGCATCGGCCTCTCCCCCCATGCCCCCTATTCCACCACCGCGGATTTGCTGAAAACCTGTGGCCGGCTGGCCCGGGAACGGCGCTGGCCCTTGACCATCCATCTGGCCGAATCGCGCGCGGAATTTGAGATGTTCATGTATCAGCAAGGGCCGCTCTGGGCCTGGCTCAAAGCGCAGCGGACTCCCGGAGACTGTGGCCTGGGGTCACCGGTCCAGCATCTGGAACGTCAGGGCATCCTGGGTCCGGATTGCCTGGCGGTGCATGTCAACTACTTGTGGGATGGGGATGCTGAGATCCTGGCGCGCCACGGAGTGCACATTGTCCATTGCCCCCGCAGCCATGCCTATTTCCGCCATGAGCGTTTCCCGCGCCAGCCATTGGTGCAGGCCGGATTGAACGTTTGCCTGGGGACGGACAGCCTGGCCTCGGTGGCTCCGCCAGTTGGTGCTCCCCCTCAATTAAGCATGTTTTCGGAGCTTCAGGCCTGGTGCACCGCCAATCCCGGCCTGCCCCCGGAAGTGGCGGTTCACATGGCTACCGTGAACGGCGCCAAAGCCTTGAATCGTGCGGGTGAGATTGGGGAGATCAGCCCCGGCGCGGCGGCGGATCTCATCGTCATTCCCTTTGCCGGGCCGGCGGCGGCGGCTTGCGAGGCCGTCACCCAGCATGTTAAACCTGTGGATGCCTCCCTGGTGGCCGGCAGTTGGGCGATCCCGCTGCGGTGATGGCCGTCAGGCGGCTTTTTTCCGGCTGCCGGCGGCCTTGATGGGGATTTGATCAGCCAATTCTTCCGCCGGGTAAGTCCAGATTTCAGCCAGGGTGGGATGGA
This sequence comes from uncultured Verrucomicrobiota bacterium, assembly GCA_964409245.1. GTDB lineage: Bacteria > Verrucomicrobiota > Verrucomicrobiia > Limisphaerales > UBA1319 > CAIMWS01. Next base: position 189,576 of record CAYPCQ010000001.1, on the reverse strand, counting down.
AATGCGGGGTGCGGGCCAGTTCGTGCACGGTCATCTGCTTGTGCATGCCCACGACAATTTCGTGGATCAACTCCCCGCCCTGCGGCCCCACCACGCTCCCGCCCAGGATGACCCCGGTATTGGGGCAGGCCAGCAGTTTTACGAAGCCATCCTTGGCTTCCATGATCAGGGATTTGCCATGGTCGTCGAAAGGATAGCTCGCCGCGCGGAAGGCAATATTCCGGGCTTTTGCTTCGTTCTCCGTCAGGCCCACCGTGGCCACTTGGGGATCGGTGAACACCACCTGGCATAGCAGGCGGTAATCCATGCTCTTTTTCTTGCCGCGGTGGATGATGTTATAGGCGGCGGTTTCCCCCTGCTGGATGGCCACGTGCACAATCTCGTACGGGCCGGTGCAATCGCCCGCCGCATAGATGTGGTTGGCGGTGGTTTGCATCTCCGTGTTGGCCAGGATGCGCCCGTTTTCCATGAATACCCCTGCTTTGTCCAGGGCCAGCCCGGCCGTGTTGGGCGCCCGGCCCAAGGCATAAAGAATCTCCTCGGCGGCCACCCGCACCGTCTGCCCCTGGTGCAGGAAGGAAATCCCTTTCATGCTGCCTTCCCGCCAGGCCTCCTTCAGCTTCGTGTCGGTGAATACCGTCATGCCCTCCCGGCGGAAGACCTTCTCCACCACGGCCGCCGCTTCCGGATCGAAATGCCGGAGTATATGCTCACTGCGCTGGATGAGTGTCACCTTGACATTCAGCCGGCAGAAAAGCTGGGCGAATTCGACCGCCACCGGGCCGCCGCCCAGCACAATCAGCGACTTGGGCAGCTTGGTCAGCGAAAGCGCGCTATCACTGGTCAGGTATCCCATCTCCTCCAAATGCGGCAGAGTCGGGGTGGCGGATACGGATCCGGTTCCAATCAGCAAATACTTGGCGCTGAGGCGGTCGCCGTTTGATAGCGCCAGGTTATGGTCATCGAGAAACTGGCCCGCCGCGCGGATGAATTTGAACTTGCCATCGTTGAGCTGCTGGCGCCGGTACTCGGCGAATTCCCGGATCTGCTGGTCCTTGCGCGCCATCACCCGGGATAGATCGAAGCCCACCTGCGAGGCGTGCAGGCCCCAGGTGGGGCCTTGCTTCATCAAGTGGAGCACCTCCGCCGCGTAGAGCAATGCCTTGGTGGGCATGCATCCTCTCAGGATGCACAGGCCGCCCACGTGTTCCCCGCCTTCCAGGACCGCGGCACGCAAACCGGCGGCGGCGACCATTCTGGCCGCCGCGTATCCCGCGCTGCCCGCGCCTAGAATAGCGACATCGTAATCATAACCCTGCGTAAGGCTCATAGCCTCGGATTATGCCCAATGGCCATGGGTTTGTCAAAACCAAATCTTTTTACGCAAGGCACCCCGTCAGGAAATCAGGCCTTGGTTTGCCGGTTGGCCATTCCCCCTGCCGCCGGTGGCCAGCCTTTGAATCCTCCTTGATCTTTGCCGGCCATTAATTTAGCTTGCGCGTTCAGAAATTGTGCCGATTCCAAGGCTGCCTTGTCTGCCGGTTGTGAAATCGCAGTTTCCAGCGGTGTAAAAATTAAGTATTAAGTGCAATATTATGGAAAATAATAAGAGTCAGTGTGTGAAGTTTTTCAGCGGCCAAGAGATCCCCTTGGAACTGCACAAGGTGCGTATTGTGCAAAAGCTGAACCTCATCCCCATCGAGGAGCGGCTCAAGGCGATCGTCGAAGGCGGTTTCAATACGTTCCTGCTCACCACCAAGACCGTGTTCCTGGACATGCTCACCGATAGCGGCACCAACGCCATGAGCGATAACCAGGTGTCCTCGATGCTGCGGGCAGACGATGCCTACGCCGGATCGCAAAGTTACATGCGCCTGGAAGAGGCGATCTTGGAAACCTTCAACTGCAAGTATTTCCTGCCGGTGCACCAGGGCCGCGCCGCCGAAAACATCATCTCCCAGACCTTCATCAAGCAGGGCGATGTCGTGCCGATGAATTACCATTTCACCACCACCAAGGCCCACATCGAGATCAACGGCGGCACCATTTTTGAGATTTACACCGACGAAGCCTTGAAGATCAAAAGCAGCCATCCCTTCAAGGGCAACCTCGATATCGCCAAGCTCAAGGACATCATCAAGCGTTACGGAGCCGACAAAGTGGCCTACATCCGGCTGGAAGCGTCCACCAACCTGATCGGCGGGCAGCCGTTCTCCATCGCCAACATGCGCGAGGTGCGCAAGGTCGCCAGCGAACACGGCATCATGATCGTGCTGGACGCCAGCTTGATTGGTGAAAACGCTTATTTCATCAAGCAGCGTGAGGTGGAGTTCAAGAACAAGTCCATCAAGGAGATCCTGCATGAGATGCTCGGCCTGGTCGATGTGACCTATTTCTCCAGCCGCAAGGTCAGCTCCACCCGCGGCGGCGGCATCTGCACGAACAACGAGGAGATCCACAAGAAAATGCGGGATCTCGTGCCGCTCTATGAAGGCTTTTACACCTACGGCGGCATGTCCATCCGCGAAGTGGAGGCCATGGCCATCGGCTTGATCGAAACGCTCGATGAAACCGTCATCTCCCAGTCCCCTTCCTTCATCAAATACATGGTCAACGAGCTGGAAAAACTGGGCGTGCCAGTGGTGACCCCCGCCGGCGGTTTGGGCGTGCATATCGACGCCGGCCAGTTCCTGGCCCACGTGCCCCAGAAGGAATATCCCGCCGGTGCGCTCGCCGCGGCCTATTTCCTGATCTCCGGCGTCCGGGGCATGGAGCGCGGCACCATCTCCAGCGTGCGCGACGCCAGCGGCAACGACGTGCTGGCGGACGTTGAGCTGCTCCGGCTGGCCATGCCGCGCCGGGTGTTTACGCTTTCCCAGGTGATGTATGCCACCGACCGCTTGAACTGGCTCTACCGGAACCGGGAGCTGGTTGGCGGCTTGAAGTTCTACGAGGAACCGCCCGTCCTGCGCTTCTTCGGTGGCAAGCTGGAGCCCACCAGCCCCTGGCCCGCCAAGCTCGTGGCCAAGTTCCGCGCGGATTTTGGCGACAGCCTGTAATCCATATTTTCCATCCCCCTCAGGAGCCCGGCCCGGCCGGGTTCTTTTTTTGCCCAGGCGTGAGCCTTGGTTGGGTTCGGGCAGTGGGGCTGGAAGTGATTGCGCTGCCGGTTTTTGCGCAGGACGAGCAGTGAGCCGCGAATTCCGATCTCATCGGGATCAGCGGCCAATGAAGAATATCTTGCGCAAAAAGTTCCAGCCGGCGCGGCTGCGCCAATTGCCTGGGCACGGCTTATAGAGAGGGCCAGGGTAGCCTGTAGAAAACCGCCCTGATTCTCGTGGGAACAACGCTCACCTTTTGGAACCACTAACGGAGGGGGGCCCGCAGCGAGCGGTGCGGGCAGGTTTACGCTGGCACAGGCCAGCCTTTGCAGCGGACGTGTTCGCCGGTCAATCAGTCAGCAGCGGGGGAAAGGCTGGCGGATTATGGGGCTTGGACGCGCTATATCCTGAGGATGGAATCCCGATCCACAGCAAGGTTATCAACGTCTGCCGGCTGGAGCCCCGGCGTTGTGTTTTTGCCTGGTTTGCCGGAGGGAAAGGGGCCTGGCCACGAAAGAACGCAAAGGCACAAAATGGACAGGGCAGGCAGGGTGATCCCGCCCTTTCAGGGCTTGAAAATGGGCTGGCTGGTGCGAAACCCACGGCGATGCCCAGCAACGGTTTTATCGCCGCTCCATTGGGGCTCGGAATGCGGGTTCCCTTTCCGTGGATGATGTTTTTGCAGGCGCGGCAGGCTTTGAAAAAGCCCGCGCACCAAGGCACCCCTGGCTCGAGGCCTATCCCGGGCGCATGGGATCAAACTCAGGCGCCGTGCCGCCGCGTTGGGCGTTTGGCCGGCCCCCAACCGTGGGTTAAAATCCCTGGCTGCCGCCAAAGGTTCGTTACGCGAACCAACGGTCCGCTCCGCGCTCGCGGCTTTTCCTGTCCTCCGGCTTCGGTTTCTTTGCTGCTTTCTGCCTCGCAATAGGGGGACTGTGCCGCAGTGATTCCAAAATCGGTTGGGAAGTGAAAGCGGCGTATATCAGGGTACTCCAAAAACTGGCGTTGACCTCCATGCGCCGCAAGCCAGGAGGCCTCGATGGCTGTCAAATACATTTGGCTCGGAACTTGCTTTGTGGTTCGGCGGATTAACGAGTTGAGGCCCGTTGGGGCCGGATTCATGAGCGAGCAATTTGCTGAAAAAACAGAGCAACCGACACAGCGCAAGCTGGATGATGCCATCAAGAGAGGCTCCATCCCGCGCAGCCCTGAGGTCCAGACGGTCTTTGTTTTTCTGGCGGCGGCGCTGGCGTTCATTTTATTCGGCCGGGAGACTTGGAAGCATCTCACGCTGACGATGAGCGGCATCTTCGGCCACCTGAACGAATGGCAGGTGTCCATCAACCTCCTGCCCGGGCAGAGCATCAATGCGGCTTTGACGGTGGCGCAGTGTGTCGGGCCGATCGTTTTTGCGATCATGCTGGGTGGCCTGATAGCCGGGTGCATCCAGAGCCGCTTCCAGACCGCCTCGGAAGCGCTCACCCCGAATTGGGATCGTTTGGATCCGGCGCAGGGTTTTCAGCGGCTGTTCTCGATGCAGTCGGCGGTGGCCACGTCCCTGGCGTGCCTCAAGCTGGCGGTCATTATTTTTGTCATCTACGGGGAGTTCCGGAAGCTGCTGTCGGATCCGGTCTTTTTCCAGACGGTGGATGTGGCAAGAATTGCCGGGTTCCTGGCAGAATCGTCCTTGAAAGTATTCCTGCGGATCACGCTGGTCCTGGTTTTTTTGGCGGCGATCGATTACGGCTACCAGTGGTGGAAACATCACAAGGAAATGATGATGACCAAGGAGGAAGTAAAGGAGGAAATGAAGGGCAGCGAGGCCAATCCGCATGTGCGCTCCGCTCAAAAACGGCGGCGGCGGTCGATAAGCTTCCGGAAAACCCTATTGGAAGTGCCTAAGGCTGATGTGGTTGTGACGAATCCGACGCATCTGGCGGTGGCGCTGCGCTATGATTCCAAAACCATGAAAGCGCCCCAAGTGGTCGCCAAAGGCTCCCGGCTGCACGCGCTCAAAATCAAGGAGTTAGCCGGGCAACACCAGGTGCCGGTGGTGGAAAACAAGCCGCTGGCGCGAATGATCTATAAATATGGCCGCGTGGGTGGCGAGGTTCCTGCTCAGTTCTTTGTGGCGGTGGCGGAAATCCTGGCCTGGGTTTACCGCGTGAACCGGTATAAATATTACACTCAGGGCAACCAGGTGTCCTGAAAAAGACGAAAACCGTGGTGTTTAGGAACCAGTAAATAACGAATGAACCGATCAAAATTTGGCTTTTTCTCCAAATTTGGCGACCTTTGGCTCGTCATCGGTTTGTTCGGCACCATGCTGCTGCTCATCCTGCCGGTCAAACCGTTCATCCTGGACATCCTGCTGGCCCTGAGCATCGCCATTTCGCTGCTGATTTTGCTGGTGATCCTGTATGTGAAGGAGCCGGCGGATTTTTCCGGTTTCCCGACCTTGCTCCTGTTCATTACTTTGTACCGGCTGTCTTTGAACGTGGCCACCACCCGGCTGATCCTGCTGGATGGGAACGCGGGCCATATCATCGAAGCCTTCGGCAATTTCGTGGTGCGGGGCAATTATGTGGTGGGGGCGGTGATTTTCCTGATCCTGGTGCTGATCAATTTCGTGGTCATCACCAAGGGGGCAGGGCGCATCGCCGAAGTGGCGGCCCGGTTCACCCTGGATGCGTTGCCCGGCAAGCAGATGGCCATCGATGCGGAGTTGAATGCCGGTGTCATTAATGAAGCGGAAGCCCGCACCCGCCGGAAATCGGTGGAATCTGAAGCGGATTTCTACGGGGCCATGGACGGCGCGAGCAAGTTCGTGCGCGGGGATGCCATCGCGGCCATATTGATCACCCTGATCAATGTGGTGGGCGGCTTCGCTATCGGCATCCTGCAGCGAGGCAAATCCCTCACGGAAGCGCTACAGATATACACCTTGCTGTCGATTGGGGATGGGCTGGTGTCGCAAATCCCGGCGCTGATCGTTTCGACGGCCGCCGGCATCCTGGTCACCCGGGCTTCGTCCAAGAACAGCCTCGGCCAGGAACTGGGCAAGCAGCTCCTGCTTTACCCGCGCGCCATGGCGATTTTGTGCGGCATGCTGGGGATCATGGCCTTTATGCCCGGCCTGCCCACCATCCCGTTTTTGTTCCTGGCCACCGCCGCTGGCATAGTGGCCTATACGCTCAATAAATACGGGCCGGGGACTTTGTCGCAGCTGGAGCCGGTGCCAGCCATGGCTGGCGCCGCAGCGGGGGGAGCTTCCGCCGCCCCCGGCCAGCCCGGCGCCGCTGCCGCCGCGCCCAAGCAGGATAAACTCGAAAGCCTTTTGAGCCTGGATCCGCTGCAGATCGAGCTGGGATACGGCCTGGTCAGTCTTGCCGATACCCGCAAAGGGGGGGATCTGCTGGAGCGAATCACCGGTGTGAGGCGGACTTTTGCCCAGGACATGGGAGTGATCATCCCCCCGATCCGGCTGCGCGATAATTTGCAGATCCCCGCCAATGAATACCGCTTCCTGGTCAAAGGAAACGTGGTGGCGCAAGGGGAGCTGATGTCGGGCTACTGGCTGGCGATGAACGCCACCAACAGCAAGGTGGCGCTGAAGGGCATCCCCACCGTGGAACCGGTGTTCCAGCTGCCCGCCACCTGGATCACTGAAAACGAACGGAAGCATGCGGAACTCAACGGCTTTACCGTGGTGGATGCGGCATCGATTCTCGTCACGCACCTCTCGGAAACCATCCGCCGCCGGGCCCATGAGATCCTCAGCCGCCAGGACGTGCAAGCCCTGCTGGATAATTTGAAGCAGACGCACCCCACGGTGGTAAATGAGCTGGTGCCCGGCCTGCTGAACGTAGGCCAGATCCAGAGAATTCTGCAAAACCTTCTGGTCGAGGGGGTTCCGATTCGCAATCTGGCCGGAATCCTGGAAAAGGTGAGTGATTATGCGCCGCTGACCAAGAATGCGGATGAGTTATCCGAATGGGCCCGGAAAGCTGTGAGCCAATACATCGCCAAACCGTATCAGAACGAACAAGGCCAGGTGCCAGCGATCACTCTGGATCCCCGGTTGGAACAGCAGCTTGCGCAAGGCATCCGCCAAACTCCCACCGAGATTGCCCTCATCATGGATCCGAAACTGGCCCGTTACTTGGTTGAACGGCTATCCAAAGTGATCCAGCAAATGCTTTCAGCCGGGCAATCCCCAGTCCTGATTTGCTCACCGCATATCCGCCTGGCCCTGCGCCGCTTCCTGGAAAATACTTTTGCGGATTTCGCCATCCTTGCCTATAACGAGATCCCTCCCCGGGTGCAGGTACAGAGCGTGGCGAGCATTGCTTTCCCTGAAAATTAAAGCCGGGAAATTTTTGCCTATCCCGATCGCCTGCGCGATCATCCTCGGCTCACATTCTCTTCAATGTCAGGTATTTACCGCCAAAAAGACCTGTTTTCCATCGTTTCCTGGGCAATTTTTCTCTAAGCGCAGTTTTTTCGCTCGTTGGCAACAGTTTTGCTTAACCAGACAATAGCCAATGACAACAGAGCTAACAACGGAAGCGAACCTGCCAGAAACAACCGCTGCGCAGGCCAGGGGTTTTACCAACTGGATCCAGCCACCCGCGCGGATGGATCATGGGAATTTCCCAAGTGGAGATTCGATAGAGAGTGAATGGGTGGCTGGAAACCTGCCCCTGGTCAAAACCATGGTTGGGCGGGCGGCCATCAATTTGCCTGCGGATGCGGATCTGCGAGCTTTATACCGGGCGGCCTTGGCCGGCCTGGCCAAAGCCGTGCGCCATTATGATCCGGGCACCGGCTCGTCTTGGGCAACGTTCGCGCGCTCCTTGATCCGGCGGGCGATTTTCGACCATCTGCGGTTGTTGGACTACGCCGGAGCCGGCGCGATGAATCCCATGGGTAACCCAGCCTATCAGCAAAATAAAACCGCCCACTTTTGCCAGGCGACAACGGCGGTCGCATAAGGTATCTTCCCGCTCCATGGTTCGAATTAATCAACGCCGCCGGCCAGGGTGGATTTCCGCCGCCTGCGAGCTATGAAAGTGGTTCCGTTTGTGGCGGATTCCGCAGCGGATGCGGTGGCGCAGATCCGGACCCAGATGGGCCCGAACGCGGTGGTTTTAAGCGTCCGCCAGGTGGCGGGAGGGGGGCTGTCGCGTTTATGGCAAAAGCCGCGCATCGAAGTCCTGGCCTATATGCCGGAGGAATCCGAACCGGCTGGCCAGGCTGGGGGAGCGGCCCCAGCGGTTGCCCACCCGGCTGCCGAGCCGGATTTGGCGGCCTCGGCCGGGATTCCCCACCGGCCGGCGGCCAGCACTTTTTCGCTGACGGATATCGAGAGTTTCCACGGGGCCGGCGCCCAGTTCCCCAATGCCACCTATAATACCTCCAGCCAAGGCTCGAATCGTGAATATGGCCATTGGCGCATCGGGCCGGTATTGGAAAGCGTGGGCCTATTGCCTCGCTACGCGCAGAAGGTGGTGGATCAACTCCGTGCCACCCACGGGGAGCATTCGCCGGAGGCGGTGAACGAAGAATTGCGGCTGGCCCAAGGCTGGCTGCGGCAGGTTTGGCAGCACCGGCAGGCGGCGGCTGGCAGCCATGAATCCCAGATCCACATCCTCGTCGGACCTCCGGGCAGTGGCAAAACGACCAGTTTGTGCAAATGGCTGGTCAACCTGGTGATGATGGAGGGCAAATCGGCGCGGGTTTGGCGCTTCGATGCCTTGACCGCGAACACGGCGGAAGTCCTTAATGTTTACTGCGATATGCTGCGGGTGCCATTGGAAAGATCCCTGGGCATGGAGCCGCCCGGCGAGGATATCGTGCTGGTGGATGTGCCGGGGGCCAATTGGACCGATGCGGCCAGCATGAAACACGTGGCGGATCAGTTTGGGAGCCTGCCGGACAGCCAATTCCACCTGGTCCTGAATGCGGCTTACGAAGTGCCGCTGCTTTTGGCGCAGATCCGCGCTTTCGAGTGCATGCCCATCACGGATTTGATCTTCACGCATCTGGATGAGGAGAACCGCTGGGGTAAAATCTGGAATTTTGTATTGGGAACAAATTACAGGGTCCGCTTCCTCAGTGCTGGGCAAAATATTCCGGGTCAGTTTTCAGCGGCGAAGGCGGAAATGCTGCTGCCGGCCTATTAACGTTGATTACCAATGAGTTGCCGGAAAAAGCAATTTATGTTCGCAGGTTGGCAAAGGTTGTGCTATCAAGTCTGCCAGCGGTTTATGTATGAGATTGCTTATGGTTCTAGGCGGAGTTCTTGGGTTTGCTTTGGGCAGCGCGGTGGCGCTGGCCCAAGGTTGCGCCTGGCCCTCCGTCCTGTGGCGGGCCAGCGTGGCCGCCTATGTGGCAGGCATTCTCTTGCGGTGGTGGGGCCGGATTTGGTTGGATGGATGGAAACAAATCCTGGACGAAAAGGCCAAGGCAGCGGCCGAGGCCGAGGAAAAAGAACAGTCTCAACCGGCATCCTATAAATCTTGATGACCTATGCCAGTTTTCACACCAAACTCCCCTGGATCAGCCGACGCCATAGCGGCGGCGAAGAAACTCAAACAACGGTATCAACCCCTGCCACCCGGCAGTGCCGCCGAAAACGAATTGATCCAGAACAACATGCATCTGGTCAAAACGATTGTGGGGCGGATCGCAATGACCCTCCCGGCGCACGTTGATAGCCAGGATTTGTATAGCGCCGGGCTCGTCGGGCTGCTCAATGCGGTCCGGAATTACGATCCGAGCACTGGCACCTCGCTGGAGACCTACGCCCGGGTGCGCATCCGCGGGGCGGTTTTCGACGAGCTCCGCCGGCTGGACTGGGTGCCCCGTTCGATCCATACCAAGGCCCGCCGCGTGCAGGCCGCCATGCAGGAACTGGAGCAAAAGCTCGGGCGAATCCCCTCAGAAACGGAGATGGCCAAGGCTTTGAAAATTTCCATGGGGGAGTATCAACAGCTGCTGGATGAGATCCGGCCGGCTTCCTTCGTCTGCCTGGATACCGCGCAGCAGGGCGAATCGGACGATGGCCCGAACCGTTATGAAACGGTGGCGGACCAGTCGCAGGAAAATCCCATGGAAGCGGCGGATCGGCACGAGTTGACCCGTTTGATCTCTGACCGGCTGGAGCAGTTGCCGGAGATGCAGCGCAAGGTGCTGGCGCTTTACTATTTTGAAGGTTTGCGGCTGCGGGAAATCGCGGAGGCGTATGGTTTGACGGAGTCACGCATCTGCCAGATCCACGCCCAGGCGATTTTAGCCATCAAGGCGTATATCAGCAAATTGGATTCGAAATCGGCGATTTGATCCCCCCTGGCAGACGTCATTTATGGTCATCATCATTGGCGCCATTATCGTGATGGTCTCCGTAGTCGGAGGCTTCATGGAAGCTGGCGGCAACGTCAAAGCCCTCATCCAGGTTTCCGAATTCATCGTCATCGGCGGGGCCGCGCTTGGCTCGCTGATCATCATGTCCCCCAAAAAGGTGCTGCTGGACATGGTGAAAAAAATCATCCTGGCCCTCAAGGGATCGCCCTACAACAAGACCTCCTACCAGGAATTGCTCAAAGCCTTGTATGAACTATTCCTGCTGGGCCGCCGCAATGGGATGATCGCCTTGGAGGAGCATGTAATGAATCCCAAAACCAGCAGCATTTTCAGCAAATACCCGACGTTCCTGCACAATCACCACGCGGTGGAATTCCTGTGCAACGGCCTGCGCCCGATCATCGATGGGAAAATCAAGCCGGACCAGCTCAAGATGCTGATGGAAGCGGAGATGGAGAGCATGGAGGAGGAGCACCACGCCCCGATCAGCGTGCTCTCCAAAACGGCCGATGCCATGCCCGGGTTTGGGATTGTGGCGGCGGTGCTGGGCATCGTCATCACCATGGCCTCCATCAGCGGGCCGATCGAAAAAATTGGCGAGCACGTTGCCGCGGCGCTGGTGGGCACATTCCTGGGGATTTTCATATCCTACGGATTCCTCAACCCCCTGGCGGTGAATATCGAATTTGTCAATGCGTCGGAGATGGCCTATACCCGGTGTATAGCGGCCTCGGTGGTGGGCTTTGCCAATGGCATGGCGCCCATCATGGCGGTGGAAGTCTCGCGGCGCGGACTCGGCAGCGATGTGCGGCCCAGCGCGGAGGAGTTGGAGGCCATGCTCAAAGCACTCAGCACTCCAGTCAAAAAGTAATGGGCGGCGGCAAAGGACATCACGGCGGCGCCTGGAAAGTGGCCTATGCGGATTTTGTGACCGCCATGATGGCCCTGTTCCTCGTGCTATGGATCACCGCGCAGGACACCAAGATCAAGGAGGCCGTCGAACGCGCCTTCCGGAATCCCTTCCCCTCCATAGGCCCCCCGACCAGCTCGGGCATCATGCCCCCCGAGAAAACCCCGTCGATGGCCACCGAGCGCGGCAACTTCCAGTTTTCTTCCGTGGTGGAGTTGAACGCGCTCCGGCGCATCCACCAGGATCTGCGGCAAAGCCTGCCGTCAAATGAGGAAACCGCCGAGTCCCTGAGGCTTGATTTGCGTGCGGACGGCATTTCCATCAATATTTTCGACAAGACGAAAAAACCGGTTTTCAAACCGGATTCATTTGAATTCACCGAGTATGGGAACTGGGTGTTCTCAACCCTTTCCTGGGTGGTGGCCAAGTACACCAATTGCACCGTCCAATTGGAGGGCCATACGGAAAAAAAGGCCCCCAAATCCGCGGCCAGCGGAGCCAACACGGCAAACGGAACCAATTACGGCCCATGGGAATTGACGGCGGATCGCGCCAATGCCGCCCGGCGCAAATTTGAACTGCATGGGGTTTTACCCATTCAAATCGGCAAAGTCTCCGGGTATGCGGACACCATCCCCATGCCATCCCCAGATCTGGAAACCATCACAAAACCAGAGGATGAAATCAACCGGCGGGTGACGGTATTGCTCAAACTGAAAGCTGGTGCTTGACTATGGCTGGTAATTTTAGCCCCCTGCGTCCCGCAACTTTTCCCACCGTCAGCAAAGCCACCTTTGTTCCGGTGGCGCCCCCGGCCGCCAACCCGGCGAACGCGGTCTCCAAGCCCGCCAGCGTGCCCCAACCCTTGCTGCGCCAGGCGGCTGCCTCCGGGGGGATCCATGCCGGGGCCGACCACAAAGGGCCGCCGCAGATTTCCGTCGAAAAAGAGGGGGACCGGATATCGTTGATCCGGATTCAGTGTTCCTGCGGCCAGGTGATCGAGGTGGCCTGCACCTATTGATTCCAAGTTGCGTCCAAAATGAGGCTAATTCGCTGGTTCTTTGAACCTCTGGCTTCGTGGTTCGCGCGTCACAGATCGCAATGGATATGCTCTCGCTCTCGTCTCGCCAGAGGTCCAAATTCCTGCGCGCCTGAATCCCATCTTGAACGCCGCTTGGCATGAAACCGGATCAGAATAAAAAGTGGGTTCCCAGACGAATCCAGAGCGGGGTGGTGACCAGGCTTAGGGCTGAGGAGCTGATGACCACGCGCAAGGCAGTGGCGGTATCGCCATCATAATGTTTGGCCATCACCACCGGAAAGACTGCGGCCGGCATGGCGGCCTGCAGCAGGATCACCCGCTTCAGCTCGAGCGAGCAGGGCAGCCAGCGGGCTAGCAACAGAAAAAAGGCTGGCAGGATCAGCTGCCGCAGAAGACAGGCCACCCCCATGGTCCGCCAGGCCGCCTGGGAATGGAACTCGTGGATTTCATCGGCAATGGTGGCCCCGATCAGGATCATGCCCATGGGGATGGCACACTGGCCGAGCATTTTAAAAATACTCAGCATGAACTGCGGCACGAGCTGATCGCCGCCCGACAAGTTCAGAGCCTGGCCGACGACGATGGCCAGGAGGGGCAGGTTGAAAATGCGGTGCCATTCCCGGCCAGGCGGGGCCCCTTTGAGCAGCGCCAGGCCGGCGGTCCACAAGGCGACTTCCACCCCCACATTGTGCACGAACAGCACGCCGACCGTTTCCTGCCCGTAAAGCATGAGGGCCAGGGGGATCGGCACATAACCGTAATTATACAGCCCGGCGGCCAGGGCAAAAGTGCGCCGCTGGCGGGCTTCCCGCAGCCCCGCCAGGGAGGCGGCTTGGTGGGCCAGGAAAAAGCCGGCCAGGGCGGTGGTGATCCCGGCCAGGGGAGCGAGCAGGAGGTTGCCCAGCTGGTGCAAGGCTTGGTTGCCCAAGGTGGAATCAAGGATCAGGAAGGGCACCAGCACGTTGATGGTGACCCGCAGGATGCTGCGGTCAGCCTCCTCCGTCAGCCAGTTGGCGCGGCGCAAAAGCCCGCCCAGGCCGATGATGCAAAATACCGGCAGCACTGCGCTCAGGACCACAAAAGATTCGCCCACCCGGCCGCCTTTCAGGAAATGCCGGCCCCTTGGCCGGCTTGGAGGAGGACGGCTTTTTCCACAACTTCGACCAAGCCATCCATGGTATGTGGCTGGGCTTCCACGGCTGGTTCCAAGCCCAGGGAGGCGATCACCTTGGTGGTTTCCGGGCCGATCGAGGCCAGGCGGAGACCGGGGAATTGGCGAAGGATTCGAGGGAGATTGAACCGGGCATGGAAATTGGCGACCGTGGACCCGCTGGTGAAGGTGATCCAATCCGCCCCGGCCTCGAGGAATTTTCCGGCGGCGCCATCGGGATCCTCCGTCTCGGGCAGGGTTTGGTAGCAGGCGACGTCATCGACAATCGCCCCCAGCTCGGCCAGTTTATTGGGCAGTTCCGGGTTGGCGACCTCGGCCCGCAGCAGGAGGATGGCGCGGTTTTCGAGGCTCTCCAGCTCGCTCATGGCGGCGGTGATTTGGGAGGCGACATACTCCTTGGGCATGGCGTCCACCTGCAAATGCAGCTCCTTCAAGCGGGCGGCGGTGGCGGGCCCCACCGCGGCGATCTTCACCCCGCCGATATCCCGCATATCCTGGAAGCCCTGGAAAAACATCTCGAAAAACCGGGCCACGCCCGTGGCGCTGGTAAACACAATCCAATCATAGGCATTCAAGCCGGCCAGGGCGTCGATGATCGGCCGGCGTTCAGCCGGCGGGCCGAACTTGATGCAGGGGATCTCCAGCACCTGGGCCCCTTTGGCCAGCAGCGGCGCGGCCAGCTGGGCCGCTTGTTCCCGGGCGCGGGTGACTACAATGCGCTGCCCGAAGAGCGGGCGCCGCTCGAACCAGGAGGGGGTGGCGCGCAAACCCACTGCTTCCCCCACCACCAGCAGCACGGGCAGGCCGCCCCGGAAGGCGGTGGCGGAGGTTCCCACCGTGGCGAGGGTGCCCTGGATGACGCGCTGGCCACAGGTGGCGCCCTCGATGATGAGCGCCGCGGGCGTGTCCACCGGCCGGCCCAGGCTGGCCAGGTGATTAGCGGTGGCGCCAATTTGCGCCGCGGCCAGCCGCACCACCAGGCTGCCCGGGAGTTCCCCCAAGCGCCGCCAATCCTCCCCCCCCGATCCCGCACCGCCGCCCGGTGGGATGGATACCACGGCATAGCCGGAAAGCCGGCCGGCCGCCAATAACGGGATGCCCGCATAGCCTGGCGCGGCCTCGGTCACGGACACTCCGGGAACCACCTCCACCGCCGCGCCGCCGAGAACGCCGGCGGCCAGCGCCTGGGTGGAGTCCAGCAGCGAAAGATCGCCCACCAGGCAGACCACGGACTGGCCCTCCCGGGCGGCGGCGGCGGCTTTGGCATACAGGTCTGGTGCGGTCTCCGCCCAGGCCACACCGGCGGATGCTTTCGCATGGCGCAACAACTCGCGCGCCGCCAGCCGGTGGCAAATCACCAGGTCGGCCTGTTTCAGCAGCTCCAGGCCGCGCAGGGTGAAAAGACCCGGATCGCCCGATCCGGCACCCACCATAAACACCATCCCTTTACGTTTCATCGGGGATATCATAGGGGATGTTTTGATGAAGGCAAATCCGGGAAAACGCGGGTGGCGGGCTGCAAATCCAAGTTGATTGGGAAAAGGCGGACTGCTAAGGTGGGGCCAATGAAAGCTAATAAAGCATCCCCGCTGGTCAAACGCAAAGTCCAGGGCCAGGTTTCCTGGCCAATCCGGTCCCAAAACGTGGAAGCTTGGGTGACGGAAATGGGTGGGCATCTCGGCCCGGTGGTTTTCGATCGCAGTGATAAAAAAATCCAGCCCTACTCGGTGGCGCCGTGGGCGGAGGAAAAACCGGATGCCTCCCTGCCGCCCATCCTGCAGGCCTTGCGGGGGGACTTTTTCTGCGCGCCTTTTGGCGGCAATGGCACTGCTTTCCGAGGGGAAAAGCACCCGGCGCACGGGGAGACAGCCAATGGCAAATGGGTGTTTGAATCGCTCGCGACGGATGCCAAGGCCACCACCTTGCACGTGAGCTTGAAAACGACGGTGCGCCCGGGGCAGGTGGATAAAAAGATCACCTTGGTGGATGGCCAAAACGTGGTTTACTCGCTCCACACCCTCTCCGGCATGAGCGGGCCGATGAACCTGGGGCATCATGCCATGCTGCATTTCCCGGACCGCCCCGGCAGCGGGCTGGTCTCCGTAAGCCCGTTCACCTATGCCCAGGTATTTCCGCAGGCATTCGAGTTGCCGGAGAACCGCGGATATAACAGCCTCCAGGCTGGCGCCGAGTTTTCGTCGCTGGAAAAAGTGCCTTTGATGAACGGGGAAACCACCGACCTTACCCGTTATCCCGCACGGCGCGGATTTGAAGACTTGGTGATGATGGTGGCCGACAGCCAGCTGCAGCTGGCCTGGACCGCCGTCGTCTTCCCCCAGGAGCGCTTTGCGTGGTTTGCCCTGCGCAATCCCAAAATCCTGCGCAATACCGTGTTCTGGATTTCCAATGGCGGCCGCCATTATCCGCCTTGGAACGGCCGGCACACCAACCGGATGGGATTGGAGGATGTGACCGCGAACTTCCATCTCGGCCTGGCCGAATCGGCCAAGCCCAATCCGCTCTCGGAAAAAGGTTTTGAAACCTGTCTCAAACTAAACGCCCGCAAACCGTTGGACGTGCCCTACATCATGGGCATCGCGTTCCTGCCGGCGGGCTTTGAGCGCGTGGTGGCGATCGAACCGGATGCCAGCCGCCAGGCGATCACTTTAGTGGCTTCGAATGGCAAGCGCACTACGGCCGACGTCAATGTGGATTTCCTGAATGTTTAGGCTGGGCGGGGCATGGAAATTGCCCCTTTAACTGTGCCCGTGGCAGCCGGTGCAGGCGGCACCGGCACGGATGCGATCAGTGTCCGGCGGGTAAATGGCGATCAGCGCGCCCGCCAGGGCGGTCCATTTGGCGATTTCGCTGGAGCCGATTTCCTCCCGTTCAAAGGTTTCACAGGCCGCATCCAACTGGTCAAATTCATGGGCGGGGATGGCCTGCTGCGCCATGGGATACAGGATTTGGTCCTCTTTCTGGATGTGCCCCAGCAACAGGGTGATGAATTCATCACCATGTTCCCGGGCCTGGGTGATTTCCCAAGCCGTCAGCGGTCCTTGGCTGGCCCCGATTTCCGCCAGCGCGCGCACCTGGCAGCGCCCTGCGGAATGCTCCAACAGCATCACGCTGATGGGGCCGAATTCGCGCGGAAAGCCGAAAACGTTCATTTTGGCGAAGAGGCGGTCCTCCTCCTTGCCGTGGTGGCAGCGGTCGGCAAAATTCCGGAAAAAACCGGCGAATTGAGCCAGGTGTTCCCGCGGCAAATCCGGATTGGCGCCCAATTTTTCCAGGAAAGTGGCCAGGGATCCGAGAACCTGCTCGATCAGGCGATGCTCGCTCATTAATTTCTCGATGGATTTATTCATGTTATAAGCCTTTCTTGATATCTTATAAGGCACACCTTATCACCCGGCCGGGCTGATTTCCTTGATCCGGATCAAGCTTGCGGCCAATTTGAAGGAGGGATGCGAAATCCAGATCGCGAATCCCGCCCAGGAGGATCCCGGAGGAAGTCAAGGCTTGGATTCGGTTCGCGGCGGCAGGACGGGTGGTTGATGGGTGGCGGGTGGCGGATCTGGCAGCGGGGAGTCCCCATTTTTTTTGCGAGGCGGTTCCTTTTCGCGGCCGAACATGCCTTTGACCGCATTGACGGGCGCCAGGTAAATCGACTCGCTTTTGATGTCGAGCTTGTTCACGGAGCCGGATAAACGATAAACGAAGGCTTTGGTGATCGGGGAAAACAGGACACTCACGACCTGGCCAAACACCCAGGTGTCGCGCAACACATAAGCCTCGATGCGGGCATTCAAGTTGGTGCCGAGGATATGAACCTCGCCGGAGCCGGCGATGCGGACGGTGGGGAGGTGGATTTTCAAATTATCGCTGCGCACCACGGAATTGGTGATGGCAAAGGCGGCGGTGGCATTCTCGTTGGGGTTCTTGGCGAGCGTCACCGCCCGGGCCAGGAGCATCATCCCGAGCGCGGAGTTCCGCAGGGTGATGCGGCCATTGCCCTGCCAGCTGTTCCAGTCGGTGGCATTGGCGTGGGCGTTGGTCAAAACCAGATCGAGCTTGCCCGAAACCTTGTTCGTGGCGATGGATAGATCGCTCAGGATATCCCGGATCTCCGAGTTTTCCACGGCCAGGAAGAAATCCAGATCCGATCCCTTGGGCACGCTGAAATCGGCGGTGAGCCCCCCGGTAAGGCTGCCGCCATAAAAGGATCCGGTAAAATTGCCGATGCGCATGGTTTCGTTGGTCCAGCCCACCCGGCCGCTCACCTGATCCAGGTTGAACTTGCTGAAGCTGAACGGCCCGCCATCCACCTGGAACTCGAGCGCACAGGGATAGGGGCCGGGCACCGTTAAAAAACCATTAACCTTGATGTCTGGCGGCTGATTGGAAGGGAATCGGTAAGGCTCGACGGACTGCGCGGTTTTGGGGCCGATCGCGGCCGCCACGTTGGGTGGCCAGGCTTGCGTCAAGCCGTTGGTCATATGGAGTTGTTTCAGGATCTTATCATAACGCAAGCCTTCCATTTTGACCGGGCGGCCCTCGCACAGGACTTGGATATTAGTGGCGGCCAGGCCGGTCTCGTCATCCTTCAGCCAGGCGGAGATCTGGTCGAAGAATTGTTTGCGGAAAGTGATATCATTGGCCCGCAAGAAATTATTGGTGAAACTGTAGCGGATCTGATCAATTAGGATTTCATCGTCCGGCATGTGCACGGCGGCATTCAGCACTGCAAATTGGCTGGCGGTCCGCAGGATGGTGGCATGCAATTCGCGCACCTCCTGGCCTTGATAGCGGAAATTCCCAGCCTGGACTTTGACTTCAAACAGGGGTGGGGACTCCGAGCGCCACTGATCGGTAAGACACCCCTGGACTTGGGGTGGCTGGCTCCAGTCGAAGCGGCTTAAAAATTCCCGCTGGCTGTCGGTGGCCAGGAGCAGGGCCGCCCCGGGATCCATTTCGCTCCGCCAAGCCCAGGTGTAGTCATCCGGACCGCTGTCGCTGCAGTAGGTCAAAACCAGGTTTCCGCGGGGATTTTGAGCCGACAGCTCCTCCAGGTGCCAAAAGCCATCGTAGGAGATAAAACGCAGGCTTGCCGAGGACATGGAGGCTCCGCGAAAAGCGGCGTTGGATGTGTTCAGGAATCCGCTGAGGAAAAAGGATGGCATGGCTTCATCCTGCCAGGCCGCCTTCTGGCCGAGGCGATGCCACGGAGGCAGGGTAATGGAGGCCTCAACATTAATTTCCGGCGGGGTCAGCCAGCTGAATTGTTTCAGCCAGGCTTGGGTATTGGTGCCGAACAAGGGGCCGAGTTGGGGGACGTCGCACGTGACCCGGCCCTCGGCCCGGGCCCGGCGGTATTCGACGTCGAGATTGCAGCGGAGATCCACTTCGCCATCGGCCACCTCGGCGAAGAGCCGGTGGATGTCCACTTGGCCGTCACCCCAGGAGCCGGCCAGTTGCAAGTTATGTATCGGCAGGTAATCGGGGGGGGCCGTCCGGGGGGCAGGTTGGGTCGGCGGGCCGGGTCGGCGGGCCTCGAATTCCCTCATGTTGAAATCCCATTCCAAAGTGTAAGGCGCCAGGTTGGTCCAGAAACCGGCGATCGGGTTGGTGGGATAAAGCAGGGTGGCCTGGCGGGGAGCCATCCGGAATTCAAGATTCGCCTGCTGCCCGGCTCCCGCCGGGGTATCCAAACCGAAAACCAGGGTTTGATTGGTCAAAGCCACCGTCCGGAGCCAGCGCTCCATGGCCTGGCCGGCGGCATTCTCAAGGCGGTTCGTGGCGCTTTGAAGGCCTGGGAACCATGGCGGCAGGGCGGCGGCCAGGCGATTCGTGCCATCGAAGCTGCGGCCGGAAAGCCACGGGGAGCGCAGATCCCGGATGGAGTAATTCAGGGAGGCCTGCAGCCGCCCGCCGGGGGTTGAATTCGTGGCGCTGCCGGCCATTGCAAGCCGGCCGGATTGAATGACTCGTACCGGATCATTGAAGGCGACCGAAGAATCGCTGGCCGCCAGTTGCCAGGTGAGCTGATCCGGCCAGGCCTTGGCCCAATCAGCCCAGGTTTTGCCGGACACGCTGACGGCCACCTGCCAATCATTGCCTCCAGCGGTCCAAGGGCGGGAGCGGGCCGGCTTGCCAGCGGCCAGATCGGAGGGGTTCAAATTGGCCACGGTCTGTGCCCGCAGCCGCAAGGCCGCCTGGCCAGCGCTGGCGAGGTTGGTGGCGTTGCCTTCCAGGACCAGGCCCGTTGCCCGGAAAGCGCCCCGGGCGATGGTTTTCAGTTGGGCTGCCAGTTGGAGGGTGGCACTCCCCGCCGCATTGGCGGGCGGCTGGTAGCTGGCCCGCAAGGTCAAACCGTTGAAATTGAATCCCCGGCAAGTGCCGCTGGCTTCCCGAATCGCGAAGGCGCCGCTGGAAGCGGCGGGGTCGCGGGCATTGAAATTGAAGTCCAAGGCAAGGCTGGGCTTGGAGTCCAGCTGGCTTTTTTCCACCATTTGCCTGAGATTCTCCAGGTAGCCCAGCCAAAGGGACGCAACCTGGTTGGTCCGGGGGCCTTTGCGGCCGGTGCCCAAATGTTCAGGGTGGGTCAGGATGCCGTTGATCTCGACGGGCAGATTCCACAGGCGGGCGGTGAAATTAGTGAGGATCCAGCGTTGCTGGCCTTCAAACAGCAACCGGAAGCTGGCCCGGTTCAGGTTCAAGGCGGGCATGGCCCAATCCTGGTTGGTGCTGACCGGCCATTCCACGTGGGCCTCGCGCACAAAGACCGAATGCACCTTGGGATTCAAGGCCAGCAAGCTGCCCCAGCCCACCTGGATTTCCGCCCGGTTGATGGCCCACCGGAAGGCGGAGGGATCCCCGGGGTCCGTGCCGAATTGTTTGGCGATGATCTGTCCGTTCCAGCCGAGTTTCAAGGTCTTCACCTCGAGATTGAAGCCGTGGCTTTTTAATTCAGTGAGGATCAGTTTTTTGCAGTACTCCGGCAGGCCAAAGGCGCGGAGGTAAAGGAACAGCCCTGCCAGGCAGAGGGCCAGCGCCACCGCCGCGAATTTCAGCAGGCGGAACAGACGCCGCCCAAGCTCTCTCGTTTTGGACCGCGGCGGAGTTGGGCTCGATGGCGGATTCACGAAGGATTAACCTGACGCTGGCTTTCCGGACAGGCTGCGGAGCAATTCCAGGTAAAGCTGGTAAACGGAAAGCTTCAGCTCGAAGATCAGCGGCTGTCCGTCCCGCACCACGGCCGCATAAAAGTTTTTGGACGGTGCTTGCGAACCCAGGTCCAAGGCATAAATCTGCGGTTTGCCCCCTTGCTCCACCTCAAAGAGGAGGCGGTGATCCGTGGCTTTAAAGCCTAGCTGCGGCAGCCAGGCGTCCCCGCGCACCGTCCAGGCTTCGGCCCTTAATTTGCCAAAACGGTAGATGGCTTCCTCGAGGATATTGGTCAAGGGGGCTTCCAAGGGTTTCGGGGACAAGCCGAGCGACCATTGCCCGGCCGGGTTGCGGGTGAATTTAACCGACTCGGCGCCCAACTGGATGGCGAAGGTTTTAACCTGGTTGGTGGAGAAATCCCAGAGCTGCCGGTCGAGGAGGCGGAAGGATTCCACCGGCAGCCGGCTTAGCGCCGGCGTGCGCACGGTGTAGATGGAGTTTTCACCCCAAAGCCGGGTGAAGACTTTGTCCGCCAGGTTGGTGCCGAAGTCCACCCGCACCATTTTGTTGGTGACCACCCCGGTGGCGTTGGTTTGGGCCACGGTGACGGAATACCGGCGGGTGGGAGCGGCGAAACCGTAGCCGGTAAAATCCGGGACCATGTCCTGCACAAAATCGGCTATCTCCAGGCTGGCCAAGCCATCCAGGAACCAGGTCAGCAACTCCGGATCCGCCGGCGCCGATTTGCCGCCGCATTGGATCCAAGGGCCATCCTGGCGTTTCTGCACCACGAAATTTTCATCCGCCTGCACTTCGATTTGCTGGAAGGCGGCCAGAGGTTCCGAGATCAGGCGGGTCTCGCGGAACTCGGCAAACGGCCGGCGCAAAGCCTCGAACGGCCCGGTGGGCACCAATACCACCTGGCCTTTGGGCGGGCACCGGGCAAAAACCAGCGCCGGGTTGTTCGAGGGGCTGTTGCCGAACTGGGCGGCCAGCACCTCGTTGGTCCCCTGGCTGAATTTCAAAACCAGCCCGGGATGGTTCAAACCCGCCAGCTCCAGCTCGCTGGCGGGCTCGGCGGGCAGGAAGGATTGGATCTGCCACATCTGAAGTTCCTTGAGCAGGGCTTCCAGCTTCCGCTGGTTGGCCCGGGCGGCCTGCGTTTTGGTCAGGGGGATCTGCCAGCGGCGGGTTTCCGGATCCTGCAGCAGTTCCAGCAGGTTGTTGCCAGACTCAACCGTGAGGCGGTTAAAGGCCTTTTTCTTAAGCGGCAGGAAAAACGGATCCCGCCAGTCATCCACCGAATTGGGCAGGCGGTCGAGAAATTCCGTATCCGTGAAAAAAATCCCATCAGATCCAATCAGCTGCACATACACGTGGTTGCCCACCGGGGTGCGGCCACCGATGCTCAATTCCAGGGATTGCCGGGCCTGCTGGATGAACACTTTGGCCCGCGGCGGATCCAGCCCGAAAGCGCTCATGGGCTGTTTGCTGCTCAGCATTTCGTGGGCGGTGATTTGCGATTGCCGATTGAGCTGCCCCAAAATATCCAGGAACCCATCGATGCGGGATGAATGCGCCGGGCAACTCACGGGCTGCTGCAGCATCCAGCCTTCGTCGGTTCGATCCGCCACAATCACCTGCTTGGACGCCAGGATGACCCGGATGGAGGTCGCGGAATCGCGCTTGAAGCCGGGGAACAGCCGGGAGGGGCCGGCCTGTCCGGAACCCAGCTGCGGATGGCGTTCGAAAAAGAAAATATAGGCGAACAGCCCCACTGCCAGAACCACCATCAGCCAATTTCGTGTCGGATTCATGTCAGATACTTATCACCAGGACATCCTCCTCAACTGCGGCGCCGCAGCCAGACCAGCAAGCCGATGAACATCACCGCGCCAGGCAAGGCCGCCATGAGAATCCACTCCACAGCCAGCATTTGCGAACGGCTCATCAGGATGCGGTATTCCTGAACCGGGCGGGGGCCGATCCCGCCCATCAACCGGGAGCGATCCAGCAGCCAATTGACCGCCAGGACCGCGAAGTCCCGGTTGGCCAGTGAATCCAGCAACAGGTTGCCCAGGAAAAGCGAATCCCCCGCTACCACCATCCGGGTGGAGCCCTGGTCGGATTGGATTCCCTGGAGGGCGCCTTTTTCCACCGCGACCAGGAGCGGGATGGGGCCGGAACGGTCCCGGAAGGGATCCGGGTTGGCGGCCCCGTCGCGGAAATCGGTCACCGCCACGCTGTTCGCTCCGGAGGCCGCCAGGACTTCCACTTTCGGCGCATCTCCGGAACCCATGCCGGGCTGCTGCTCGATGGTGCGCGGCAGCAGCAGGTGCAAACGCTCGCCCCGCAGCAAGGGCTTGACGATCGGGTGGCTGGAGGCGGGAAAATTGGTGATGATGATTTCCTCCTTGGTGCTGGACTCCTGGGCGGTGGTGCCCGGCTTCATGTTCAGAACCACATCGGCGCCGACCCGCACCCCCCAATTGGCGGCCAGGCTTTCCAGCCCGGTGCGCGGCAGGCACATATAATTGAAAAGCAGGAACAACCGGCCGCCCTGGTTCAAGTATTTGTCGATCTTTTCCAATTCCCTGGGTTCATACCGTTTCTGGGAACCGGCAATGATCAGCAAATTGCAATTAGTGGGGATTTCCCGGTCGCTGAGGGAAATGGTCTCCCAATCCAGGTTCATCTGCTTCATCAGCGTCCCGAATTTCGCGTAGCCGACCACGGGATCATCGGCCATTGGATTGTGTTCGCCCCGCCCCTGGACCATGAGGATTTTAAAGCGCCGGTTTTCGGTCACGTTGATCAAGGCGGAGGTAAACATCAATTCGCCTTTGAAATTGGTGCGTTTGACCTCCTTGCTTTGGCCTTGGAGCACATTCGAAAGATCCATGTCGAAAAGCTCTTTTTCGTAAACCGTTTTGATGCGGCTGCCAGCGTCAAAAATGACCATGTTCTTAAAAAAACCGTCCCCCGGGAAAGATAGCTTGTAGCGCTCTTTGATCAATACCGCATCCTTGGGATTGCGCTCGTAATCCACGTATTCCACCTTGAGGCTGGGGCAGGCCAATTGATATTCCTTAAGCAAGCTGGAAACCGAGCTGTACAAGCCCCAGGGATCGTGTTTATCGAATAAAACCACCACTTTGACCTGGTTGGACTGGCTGGCAAGCGACTGCAGCAAGCTCAAGGTGATGGAGGTCAATTGGTTCGGATTGGTTTGCGTCCAAACCCAGCGCCGGTAATGGCGGGCGGCCAGGTAATTCGTCATCACGAGGATCGCCAGCGCCGCCACGGCCGCCAAGGCTACCTGGAAGCCGATCGACCAGCGGCGGGAGGAGGTGAAACTGGGGGGAACTGCGCTCATGTCACCTCCAACGGCGGCTTTCCACCACTTTGTGGGTTAAGAACAAAAAAAAGACGGTCACGCTCAGGTAGAAAAACACCTGCCGGGAATCCACGACGCCCCGGACAAAATCCTGCATGTGCTCCACCATGGAGATATGGCTGAAAAAGCCATCCAGCCGGTCGGCTTGCTGTGGCGCGTAAGAGGATTTGAACCCCAGCAGGAACATGGCCATGCCGAGGGCGAAGCTGATCATGCTGGCGACGATCTGGCTGCGGGTCAGGGAGGAGGCAAAGCAGCCGATCGACATGTAAACGCAGCCCAGCAGTAAAACGCCCAAATAGGTGCTGGCCACCATGCCCACATCGAACGAGCTGCGATCGTTGGCGAAATGCCGGACCACCCCGACACATAAAATCAGCGGCAGCCACAGGACCAGGTGGAAAACCAGCGAGCTTAAGAATTTCGCCAGCACCAGCTGCAGATCGGAGATGGGGGTGGTCACCAGGGTTTCAAAAGTGCCCAGGGCTTTTTCCGCCGCAAAGGTGCGCATGGTGACCACCGGGGAGGCCAGCAATAAAATCAGCCAGAAATACCAGGATTGATAAAACATCTCCGTCACCGGCACATCGGTGGGTTCCCCCTGGTTCAACCGCAGCAGCAGGTCCGTGAACGAAAGCCCCACGAGGAACAGCACCAGGCTGATGGTGATGTAGCCCGTGAAGGAGCTGAAGTAAGTCGAGAGTTCACGGCGGATCAAAGCCAGCGTGGCAGCCATCAGTATCCCTCCTCTAATTTCTCCGGCCGGGTGATATGCACAAACACGTCCTCGAGCGTGGGGCGGGAGCGGGACAATTCCCGCAGTTGCCAGCCCTCCTGCTGCACCAGGCCGAAAATGGCCAGGCGCAGATCCGTCTGGGATCGGGAGGTGAGTGTGCAATGGAAATAATTCTGATCGGAGGGGGCGATGGCCACCTGCTCCACCTCATCCAAAGCCTCCAGCCGGCGCTTGAGCTCGGGCAGCGGGGCGGCGATTTCAGCCGTGATCAGCCCCTGCCGGGTCAGCCGGTTTTGCAGATTGGCGGGGGCGTCTGAGGCCAGGATGCGGCCTTCGTGGATGATCAGCACTTGGTTGCACGTCATTTCGACCTCCGGCAGGATGTGGGTGGAAATCAAGACCGTGTGCGCTCCGCCCAGGCTTTTGATCAATTGCCGCACCTGCCTTATTTGGTTGGGATCGAGCCCCAGCGTTGGCTCATCCAGGATGATCAACTCCGGCTCATGCACCAAGGCGTCCGCCAGGCCCACCCGCTGGCGGTAGCCCATCGAGAGGTGGCCGATGATTTTTTTGCTGACCCCCGTCAGGCCACATTGTTCGATCACCACATCCACCCGGTGGCGGCTGCGCCGCCAGCTCAAACCCTTCAACCGGGCCCGGAACTTCAAGTATTCCCGCACCCGCATGTCGATGTAGAGCGGATTGTTTTCCGGCATGTAACCGATCCGCTTGCGGACTTCCCGGGATTGGGTAAAGACGTCGAACCCCGCCACCTTGGCCGTGCCGGAGGTGGCAGGCTGGTAGCAGGCCAGAATTCTCATCGTGGTGCTTTTGCCAGCGCCATTCGGGCCCAAAAACCCGACAATCTCACCCCGCTTCACGCCGAACGAAAGATTCTCAATAGCTGTGTGTCCCGCGTAACGTTTGGTGAGATTCGATACTTCAATCATTACGTCATCGCTCATGACCCAAACCGGAGGGTATTAAGGCATTTTAAACCGGGCATATCCAGAACTCTTTTGGATTATTGGATCAAATTGCCGGGGGATTGTTCAACCCCGGCCATGCGGTTGTTAATTTAACGATAATCCCGGGCCGTTTTCGGGCTTGACTCTGGATCCGGCATCGGGAAGCTGGGAGGCGCAATGCATCCCTTCCCACCCATGGTTTATGACGAATGGCGCCGTGGCCATCTGCTGGCTCCCGGGCGTTTGCATGAGGGAATCCCCGCCGGATTCCCCCCGGAGCGCCTGCTGCAGGCGGTTTGGCATCACCAGCGCCTGCTGGCGGACCAATTGCGGACACCGGATGGAAGAGGGGTGCGGATTCTGCATCCCGGGTTCCCCAACCGGAGCGCGGGTCCGGATTTCCACCGGGCCATTATCCAGCTGGAAAATGCCGCGCCCCAAACCGGCGATATCGAGATCGATTTGCTGGCGTCCAATTGGCGCACCCACCGCCACCATGTCAATCCGGCGTACGCCCAGGTGATTTTACATGTGGTTTGGGAGGCCGGATCGGCGGCGGCGGCGGGAATGCCGGTGCTGCCCCTCAAAGGATGCCTCGACGCGCCCTTGGAGGAACTGCAGCTTTGGCTGGGCAGCGAAGCGGCCCAGGAATGGCCGCCGGAGGCCGCCGGCCGCTGCCGCCAAACCTGGAGGAATTTACCCGAGGTGGCGGCTCGTGGCCTGCTGCGGCAAGCCGCCCAAGTCAGGCTGGAGGCCAAAGCGCGCCAAATGGAAGCCCGCTCACGGCAGACTGGCTGGGATCAAGCCTTGTGGGAAGGTTTGTTCCGGGGGTTGGGTTACCGGCAAAACGCCTGGCCCATGCAGCGGCTCGCCGCCACCCTCAAGCCGTGTTTCGAAAATCCCGGCCAGCCGGCCGATGGCTTGGTTTGGCAGGCCCGCCTGCTGGGCCTGAGCGGGCTTTTGCCCGGAGAATTGCCTGGCGCCCGGGATCATGCGCCGGGAAAAACCTACTTGCGGACTTTGTGGGATTGCTGGTGGCGCGAGCGAAGCCACTGGGGGGAAGCCATTTTGCCGAAGGGAATGTGGAACTTCCAAGGCTTGCGTCCCGCCAACCACCCCACGCGCCGGCTGGCCCTCGCCGCCTGGTGGCTGGGCCAGTGCGGTTTGATCCAAAAGCTGGAGGATTGGTTTACGCGCCGGCTGGCCAGCCAGGAATTGGCTGATTCCCTGGCGGAAATCCTGCAGCCCGCCGAGGATGCCTTCTGGGGATGGCATTGGACGCTGCGGTCTGTCCGGCTGCCCCAGCCGCAACCTCTGTTGGGGAGTTCCCGGAACACGGACCTCGCCATCAACGTGATCCTGCCCTGGTTCTGGATCCGTGCGAAAACCGGCCGGAACCAATCCCTCTTGAAGGTGGCTGAAGAACGTTTTCTGGCGTGGCCCAAAGGGGATGATAACGCGGTTTTGCGCCTGGCCCGCCAGCGGATGTTCGCCGCGCAATTCCCGATCCGGACAGCCGCCGAGCAGCAAGGTTTGCTGCAGATCGTGCGCGATTTCTGCGATCATGCCAATGCCCGCTGTGACCAGTGCCCATGGCCCACCGCCGGCGGCGAAGCCTGAGCCGGACCCAAGCATGTGGAATCCATGGCATCCCAGCCACACCACCGAAGATGAACCCATGAAATACCCAAGAACGCAATTGATGGCGGCCCTGATCCAACCTGGCCGCGCCCGATCACTCATCATGGTGGCAGCATGGCTGTCGCTTGCGACCGGGGTTGAACCTGCCGCACACGCTGCGGCGCCGGTGGTGAACGAGTCTGCCCGTGTAATCTCGCTGGCGGGCGGCGATTGGCAAATCGCCCCCCTCGAACCCGGCCAAGGCCAGGCATGCCGGGCTTTTGCCGAAGGTTATCCGGCAGCCGAAGCCAGCGCCGCCATCGTGCCGGGAGATGTGCATTGGGACTTGGAACGCGCCGGCAAAATCCCTCCCATTTACTACGGCCTGAACAGCCAGAAAAATGGCTGGGTCGCCGGGAAGGAATGGTGGTACCGCAAGCGCTTCCTCACCCCGGCCGCGTGGCGGGATAAAACGGTGCGGCTGCGCTTTGACGGAGTGGACTATCAGACGGATGTCTGGCTCAACGGCCAGCTGCTTGGCAGGCACGAAGGCCAATTCACCCCCTTTGAGTTCGAGGTCAGCGGCCGGTTGCGAAGCAATGAGGAAAACATTCTGGCCGTGCTGATCCATCCGGCTCCGGCAGCGGTGCGGGATGCCATTGCTGCCGGGGCCGGCGAATGGACGGTGATGGGAGCCATGCGCCCGGCCTATCCCTATTGGAAGTGCATGACCAGCGCCGGCTGGGACTGGGGGGCCAAGATCGTCACCATGGGCATCTGGAAGGATGTGCGGCTGATGGCCTCGGATGGCGTCTGTCTCGCCAGCCCGATCGTGCTGCCCCAGCTTGAGCCGCCTTATGAACGGGCCAGGTTGAATATCCGGCTGGACCTGCGGCGCGGCGAGGGCGGCGCGGCGCAAATCCGCTATCATGTGCGATGCCTGACCGCGCCCGACCAACCCGTGCTTGCATACCAGAAGGCCACCCTCGGCGCCGGTGAACAACAGCTCACTTTCTCGATGGAAGTTCCCCACCCGCGCCTGTGGTGGCCCAATGGCTACGGCCAGCAGCATCTTTATGAACTGGAAACCTCCATCCAGGCCCCAGACGGAACCAAGGTAATGGACCAGGCGGCGGTTACCTTTGGCATCCGCGACCTGAAGATGCTTCAGAATCCGGAGGCCGCCGGCAGCGTTGACTACCTCGATTACGATACCGGCCAGGCCGTGACCCACCGTCTGCCGCAGCCTCTGCCCGAGCGCAAGTACCTGATCCAGATCAACGGCCGCCGCATCTTCGCGCGGGGCGGCAACTGGATTCCGTGCGATCTGCTCTACGGCCGCCCGCGCCCGCCGTTTTTCGAGCACCTGATCAGCCTGGCGGCGCGGGCCAACTTCAATCTGTTCCGCGTCTGGGGCGGCGGATTGATCGACAAGCCCGAGTTCTTCGATTTATGCGACCGCTACGGCATCATGCTGTTCCAGGAGTTTCCCAACGGCGGCGTGCGCCTGCCGGAAACCGATGCCGCCCTGGCCATCACCGGGCAGGAAGTGCGGCAGATTCTGCCGCTGTTGATGAATCACCCCTCGATCGTCCGCTACGGCGGGGGCAATGAATGGTATCGCAACGCCGGGAACAGCCGCCAGATGGCGCAATTGCGCAGGATCTGCAACGAGATTGACCCCACGCGGCCCTACCACGATCCCGATCCCGAGTGCATCGCACAGCGGCACGGCCCGCATGGCTACGAGGGCATCCAGCATTATCGAACTTATAACACGGGGCTGCCCTTGACGGCCGGACCGGACAATCCCCTCGAGTGGACCGAATATGGCTGCAGCGGCGCCGCCTCCGTCGAGACCCTGCAGCGCATCATGCCCGCGGAGCAGCTCTGGCCCATCCGGGCGTCCGACCCGTACTGGGTCTGGCACAAGGCATTTGGGGCCTATGGCCCCGATAATTGGATGGGCTCGGCGCAGTATCGCCACCTGTTTGGCGAACTGCCCGGCCTCGAAACCACGGTGCGGGCCAGCCAATTTGTGCAGGCGGAAGGGTTGCGCTATGCCAACCAGTCGATGCGCCGCCAGCAATGGCACCGCAGCGCCTGCGCCTTCTGGACCTACAACGAACCCTGGCCCAATGCCGCCCATGGCTGCGTGGTGGAGTATTACGGCCGGCCCAAGATGGCCTATTACTACACGCGCAATGCCTATGCGCCGGTGGATGTGAGCGCCGAATATGATTCGCTGGCCTGCCAGGCGGAGGTTCCCTTTCCGCTCAAGCTCTTTGCCGTCAGCGATCGGACAAACCTTTTGCCGCGCTGCCAGTTGACGGCGGTGGCGGTGGATATTCGCGGGCGCGAGCAGGCCCGGGAGCAATGGCGATTCGATCTTGCCCCGGAGGCGGCCAGCCGTGTGGGAACCTTCAATCTGAAACTGCCGCAGGAATCCGCAGGCAGCGTGGTGCTGGTCCAACTCACGTTGTGTGATGCCCAAGGCGGGGAACTGTCGGCGCAAACTTACACGTTCGGCGTTGGCACCCAGGAAACGGCGGAAGGATCGGCGGAACTGCAGGCGCCCGCTCTTTCCCCTGAAGGCCGCCGCAACCTGGCCCTCCTGCCGGGGGCGAAAGCCGCTGCGTCCTCCGTCCTCGCCGGTTACGCCATCCACCAGGTGGCGCACCTGAACGATGGCTGGTACGGCAACGAGGCGAGTTGGATTGCCGGGCAAAGCCCGGCTTGGGCCCAAATTGACTTGGGCGCGGTTTACACCATCTCCAGCGTATGCGTGGGCAACGACCATACTCTGAAATTCAGGGACCGCGGCATCCGGGAGTTGCGGATCCTGGCGGCAACCGAGTATCACGAAGACACAGAGGCTGCGGCCTGGAGGACGCTCGCCACCCACAGCGGAGAGCCGCTGGCAGGCTGCAAGACGTTCGACTTTCCGCCGATTCAGGCTCGCTGGGTGCGCCTGGCCATCACCGGGAGCCCCGGCGCCCGCCTGGATGAAATCGAAGTCTATGAAGCGGACCTGCTGCCGGCCGGCAAACTAACCGCCGCCAACACCAGCGCCGTCCGCGGACCGAAACCGGTGACCTCGGAGCCGGGTGGGCCACGTGGCTGCTTGCGGCCGCTGCTCACCGCACCGGCCACCGAACTGGATTTGTCGGTTCATCCCGGAAGCGAGGCCACCTCAGACTATCGGGTGACGGTGCGGAATCGCGGCCAGGTGCCGGCGCTCTTTGTCGCGCTGGACACCGACGCCAGCGATCCGCTGGCAGGCCACATCAGCGACAACTACTTCACCCTCCTGGCTGGAGGCACGCGCGAGCTTGCCGTGGCCGTTCCCGAGCCGGCACACGCCACCGGCCAAGCCCGTCCCTTGCGCCTGCGGGCCAAAGCCTGGAATTCGGCTGAGGTTGCCCAACCGCTGGGAAGTGCGGGCCGCTCCTCACCGGCTGGAGGCGCCGGGTCCAAAGAGTTAGTGATCCAGCCCGGGAGGCCACAATGAGGTTCCTGCTCCTTAATTTCCTGGTCCTGTGCCTGGGTTGTTTTGGAATAGCCCCCGCCCTGGCGGGAGAGGCCAAGGATGAACTCCGGCTCTCGGGCACGAATTGGTGGATCCACGAAGATGCCGATGGCCAGGGTGTCGAACACGGTATGCCGAAGGCCCATGTAATGGCACCGGGCTGGATTCCCGCCACCGTGCCGGGGAATATCCAGGCCGACCTCGAGGCAGCGCACCGGTTGAAACCCTTGTGGTACGGATTGGGCGATGCGCGCCTGCACGAGGTGGCTGAACGGGACTGGTGGTATCGCACCGATGTCGCCGTGCCCGCCACCTTCGCCGGCCAGCGGGCAACGCTGGTGTTCGATGGGGTGGACCATGAATGCGAAATCTTCCTCAACGGCCAAAGGATTGGAACGAACGCCGGCATGTACAAGCGGTTCTGGTTCGACGTCAGCCAAGCCCTCCAACCCGGCCAGGTGAATCGGCTGGCGGTCCGGATTGCCCGGATGCCGGAGGAATTACGCACAGCCGTGCGCGAGGCGGAGGCGCCTGGCGGACCGAATGTGGGCCACGCCGTAAGCGCGGTTCTCAAACGGCTCAAGGAACTGAAAAGCCCAACCAACCATGCTTGGGATTGGGCGGTGGCTGTTTATACGCTGGGCATATGGAAGGACGTGAGGCTCGAAACCAGCGGGCCGGCGCGGATCGAATGGGTGCGCGTACAAACACCGCTGGGCGACAACTATCGCAGGGCCACAGTCAAAACCACGCTCGAAGTGGATAGCGCCGCCCCAATGCGCGCGCAGGCGGTTTTCTGTGTGCGGCGGCTGAATGAATCCCTCATTTGCGCAAGGGCCGTCGTAAACGCCGGGCTGAAGAAGGGGCGAAACGAAATCCATACCGAGCTGGCGGTCGCGAATCCTGATTTGTGGTGGCCCAATGGGCAGGGGGGGCAACCGCTTTATGAGCTGGAATCAACCTTGGCCCTGGCCGGCAATATCGATGGTTCGCCGGCCATCGTTTCGGATCAGCGCGCGACTCGATTTGGGATGCGGGAGATTCGCTGGGAACAAACGCCAGGCACGCCGGCCGATTTCATCAATCCATTGAAGCTGGTCGTCAATGGGCGTCCGGTGCGCCAGATGGGTTCGAACCTGCTCCCGCCGGACAGCCTGTTCGGGCGTTTGAATGCGCGCGGGCCGCGGCTGCTAGAACTGGCCCATGCTGCCGGAATCAATTGTCTGCGGCTGTGGGGCGGTGGAGTCATTCTTTCGGAGATCATGTATGATCGGGCCGACGAGTTGGGGATCATGCTCCTGCAAGAGTTCCCGCTGGCCAACAATTTGCCGGAGACCAATGAGGTGATGCTTTCCAATCTCCAAACGACTGCGATCAACATCGTCAGGCAGGTGCGCAACCACCCGAGCCTCGTCGAGTGGTCCGGTGGCAACGAGATGCCCTGGAAGAACGGCGACCAGCATCCGGCATTGCAGTTCCTGGAGCGGGTGGTGCGCCACGAGGACGGGCGCATCTTCCGCGCGACCGAGCCGGCCCAAGGCTCCGGATCACACGGCAGCTACACCTACGTCTATCACACCGAACCTGCGCCCTGGCTCTCCTGGCTCGGGGCCGGAAACCGGAACTTGTATCAGCGGTATGACACGAGCGTCGAGATGCGCATCAGCGAATTCGGCACGCACTCCCCGGCGAACTGGGAAGTATGGCAGCGAACCATCCCTCCCGCATCCCAATGGCCGCTGACCAACTACGACGATCCGGTCCTCATCCGCAAGAATGTCTTTTGGGGGGCGGTGTTCAAGGAGAACTGGCTGCACAAGGAAATCACCGAGCGGCTGTTTGGCCCCTTGGCAGGCTTGGAGCAACTCATTCCGGCGGGCCAATTCCTCGGCGCCGAAGGCCTGCGCTATGCCATGGATGCCTTGCGCCGCAAGGGGCCGGCGCTGGGCGGAGGCTTTATGTCATGGAACTATAACGAGCCATGGCCCAATGGTGCTGGCAGCTATATGGTGGACTACGACGGCCGGCCATTGATGAACTACTATTTTGCCCAACAAGCGCTGGCGCCGTTGAGCCTGAGCCTGAAATATCCTTCGCTGCTCTATGATCCGGCCCAAGGTATTCCGGCCCAGCTATTCCTGGCCAGCGATGCGCCGGCCACCGCGCGCCAGCTCCGCTGGCATTGGAAGGCCCGCGACCGGCGCGGCACCGTGTTTGCGCAGGGCCAGGGGGTTGTGGATTCGATCGAGCCGCAGGGCGTAAGGCGGCTGGAAACCCTCACGTTGCGCCCGCCACCTGAGACCGCACTGGGACCGGTATTTGTGGAACTGGGTTTGAGCGACGCCCGCGGCGGGCCGTTGGTGGAGCGCCTGCACCTGTTCGGCGCCGCTTCGGTGCAAGGCCCATTCTCCGGTCTGCTGCGCAGCGGACTCCCGGATCTAAACGATACGCAGGACACCGCCGTGAGGGCGCCAGATCCGCGCAGCCCACTGAACCTGGCGTGGGTGGGCAACGGCGCCGCTCCGGCGGCCGCAACCGCGGAATTGCCCGGATTCGAAATGCATCGTGCCAAGGGACTCAACGACGGCCGCTACGGGAATTCCAACAGTTGGATTGGCGGGGTGGCGGGTGCTGCGCTCACCATCGAGATGGCCAAGGTCTATTCCATTGGCCGCTTTCGGCTGGGCCGCGATCGCACCGGCGCCTTCGCTGACCGTGGGCTGGACTCACTGAAACTCGAAATCTCCGTCGATGGCACGCGATGGCAGCCGATCTTCGAACGTCAAGGCCTCTCCTCCTTGCCAGGCTGCCGGCCGGCGGAGACCATGCAGGTCGAGGTGGCGCCGGTACAGGCGAAATGGGTGCGGGCGACGGTCAATCCGGCGGCGGTCTGCCTGGACGAGTTTGAGGTTTATGCGCCCGCCGCCCATGCCGAAGGGGGATTCCCGCAGATCACCTTTGGCGGCGGACTCGCCCCCCGGCCTGTCACCCGAACGACTCTGGAAGCGAAGGCGCGGCCGGCGCACCTCGAAGGCGATCAGGAGATCCTGGAGTTGGTAGCGATGAACCGCGGTTCGATGACGGCACTTTTCTGTGAACCGCATTCGCTGATCGAGTATCGGACCGACCTGTTCATCGAAGGCAACCATTGCTTCATCCCTCCGGGGGAATCACGAACCATAACGATCCGGGCGCCCCGCCAGCCGAAAGGCGGATTAAGCCTGGCGCAAACGGGTTGGCGGATCGGCGCCTGGAACGTGGACGAGCGTGTGATCGAGCCTGGACCAGGCGTGCTGCTCGCGCTGGGGCGGCGGGACGCGATGTGCCGTGAATTCGCGGGCTGCTCCAATCCAGGTGCAGCCACCGGAGCTGCCCTCACTCACGCCAAGGGGCCGCGTCCCGACCCGGCCCAGGTGTGGTATCTAGCCGATGGGAAGGGGGTCCTGTGCTTCGAGTTTACAGTGAGCCAGGCGCAGGCTGAGCGCCCGGCCCGCCTGCGAATTCACACGGCCGACCAATCGGAGAAAACGCCAGCCAAGGTGGTGGTGACGATCAACGGCCAGCCGATGGCAGGATCACTTCCGTTGGGCTTGGGGATTCAGCGCATCGATCCGGCCCATTTGGCGTTCCCGGCCACGCTGGAGTTTTCGATTCCGGCGAAAGATTTGCGGCCAGGAAAGAACATCTTGGAAGTCCGTGTCAAAGGCGAAGGCTGGTGGTCCTGGGACGCGCTGGATCTGGTCAGCTCCAGCCAGGGAGATGCTCAGGTTCCACGGTCGCGTTGATTTTGCGGCATGGGCAATGGCGCGGGGGCCAGGCGCGGGGAGCCTGGGAAAGGCGGGATTACTTCGGCCTGTTCAGGCGCGTGGGTTTGAGGCAATCTGCGGCTCATGATACGAAGCAGTCTGGCGGTCATATTGGTGAACCTGTGGGTGGGCATGTTTGGGAACCTTGAAGCAGCCCGGGGAGGAGCCGGGGAACCCGCGCCCGGCGGCAGCGCGGCGCGGGAGCTGGTGGGCCAGGCGCGGCCGCTGGTGATCGGCCACCGCGGCTTTTGCCAGGAGGCGCCGGAGAATACCCTGCCGTCGTTCCGCATGGCCCTGGCCGCCGGAGCCGATCTGGTGGAGCTGGATTTTCATCAAACCAAGGACGGGCAGCTGGCGGTGATCCACGATGGCACTTTGGACCGCACGACTGATGCGGTCCGGCGCTGGGGGGGCAGCCAGCTGGCGGTTTCGAGCAAAACCATGGCTGAGCTGGCGGAACTGGATGCGGGGGCCTGGTTCAAACCGGCCTTCGCCGGAGTGCGGCTGTCCCGGCTGGAGGAGGCGCTGGCGGTGATTCAGCAGGGATCGGTGACGCTCATCGAGCGCAAAGGGGGGGAGGCGGCGGTGCTGCTGGGCTGCCTGCGGGCACGCCAGGTGGTGGACCGGGTGGTGGTGCAATCCTTCGACTGGGCCTTCGTGAAGCAATGCCATGAACTGGAGCCGGGCCTGGTGCTCGGCGCTT
This sequence comes from uncultured Verrucomicrobiota bacterium, assembly GCA_964409245.1. Lineage (GTDB taxonomy): Bacteria > Verrucomicrobiota > Verrucomicrobiia > Limisphaerales > UBA1319 > CAIMWS01. The sequence goes on along the minus strand of CAYPCQ010000001.1, from coordinate 154,061 downwards.
TGGGGCCGCCCGCGGCGAAGGATGGGCGGAAGCTGGAGGCGGCGGAGAAAGTTTTGTCGGCCGCTTTCATCGCGGAAATTGGCGGCTTGGGCGCGCAGCTGATTGTGTGGAACCGGCAGGTGACGGCCGGGAGCGTGGCCCTGGCCCATGCGCGGGGATGCCGGGTGTGGGTTTACACGATCAACGATCCGGCGCTGGCCCGGGAGCTGATCCAGCTGGGGGTGGATGGGATCATCAGCGATAATCCCGCCTTGATCCGCCAGGGGCTTTACCCGCGGGGGCGGAGTGCCGGCAGCCCGCCCGTGGTGCGCACCATTCCGGCGGCGCTGGCGGGGCATCCGGGGAATATTTACCTGGAGGGGGAAATGGTGAAGGTGGCGCTGCCAGCCGAATTGCCGGAGGGCGCCCTGGATTGGGTGGCCACCAATTTCGAAGGGAAAACGGTGGCGTCCGGCCGGGTGATGGCGGGTTCGCCCCGGGGGGAGCTGCCGCTGGGCCATCCGGGGATCGGCTGGTACCGGATCGACTTCAAACAGGCGGATGGGAAGCCGGCTGGCTGGACCACGGCGGCGGTGCTGGCGCGGCTGAAAGCCGCTGTGCCGGCGGATTCGCCGATCTGCGTGGACTCGGCCACCTCGTGGTTCGCCAAAGATGAGCGGGAGCAGTCCACGCTGGCCAGCCTGGCGGCGCTGGCGGGAGTGAACGGGGTGCGCGACCGGCTGCGCTGGGGAGCGGCGCAGCCCGCGGCCGGGCGGTTCGCCACGAACACGCTGTATGACCGCGCCGCGGCCGCGCAAAACCAGGCCGGGCTGGAGGTGTTGCAGGTGTTCCACGACACGCCCCCCTGGGCCCGGGAACCCGGGGAGCCGGGCGGCCATTTCGCCCGGGATTTGCGCCATGTTTTCGGATTCGCCCGGGAAATGGGGCGGCGCTATGCGGGAACGGTGCAGGCCTGGGAGCCGTGGAACGAAGCCAACGTGGCCTCTTTCGGCGGGCACACGATGGATGAAATGTGTTCCTGGCAGAAGGCTGCCTGGCTCGGATTCAAGCAAAGCCCGGGCCGCCTGGTGGTGGGCTGGAACGCCCTGGCGGCGGTGCCCTCCGGGCAGCAGGCCCGGGGCGTGGCGCTCAACGAGGCCTGGCCGTATTTCGACACCTACAACATCCACACTTATGACTGGCCCCATGGCTACGCCGGCTTGTGGGGGCCAGCCCGGCTCGCCGCCGGGGGCCGGCCGATCTGGATCACCGAAAGCGACCGCGGCGCGAAGCACCAGAACCAGCCGCCCTGGTATGACCTGGCCCCGCGGGACGAACGGCTGAAGGCGTGGTTCATGGCGGAATCCTACGCGCTGAGCCTGCAGGCGGGCGCCAGCCGGCATTTCCATTTCATCCTCGGCCACTACCATGAGCCCAACGGGGTGCAGTTCGGATTGCTGCGGCAGGATTTCACCCCCCGCCCGGCTTACCCGGCGCTGGCGGCGGTGGGGAGGTTGCTGGCGGGGGCCCGCCCCTTGGGGCTTTGGCGGCCGGCCCAGGACGCCTTCCTGGCCGCTTTCCGCGCCTGGCCGGACGGCCAGGAGCAGGATGTGCTGGTGGCGTGGGCCGAGCGGGAAGCCGATTGGCCGGAGCGCGGCCAGATCAGCGTCCCCTTCCAGCTGCCGGCGGAGCTGCAGGTGCAGACGGTTTACGATTGCCTCGGCCGGGCGCAGCCAGGCGGGCTGGCCGGTGGTTTGTCCCGCCCGGTGTTCATCCTGCTGCCGCCCGGGCAGGCGCTCCGCCTGCCGCTGGAGCCGCCCCTGCATCCGGTGTTCCGGCCGGAGGTGGAGGCCTCCCCGGTGGTGCTGCAACTGGTGCTGCCCCGCGCGCGGAAAATCCGGCTGGAAGACCGGCCGTGGTCGGAAAGCTACGGTTATCGCGTGGCGGCGGCGGAGCCTGTCAAGCTATCCTTATGCGCTTATAATTTCGGTCCAGCCAGGGTTGAGGGGACGGTGCGCGCAGGGGATCTGCCCGTTGGCTGGACCCTCACTCCGGGGCAATGGGTGGCCAGCCTGGAGCCGATGGCGCGCCAGCAATTTGAGGCTGAACTCCAGGTGGCTCCCGGTGCGGAAATCCGGGATGGCTGGCTCACCTGGCGGGGGGATTTTGCGTCCGCCGGGCGCCCGGCCTTGGGCGCGCGCTTTTTGGTGCGGGCGCCATAATTTCCCGGGGATCAGCCGGGAACGCAAACAGGGTGCCCGCGCCCGGTCACACCTTGGCGGGCTGGTATTTGAAGAACACGGCGGCCAGCGGGGGCAGCGTGATGGTCAGGCAGTTGGGCTGGCCGTGCCAGCCCCAGGTTTCGGCCTGCACGCCCCCCATGTTGCCCATGCCGCTGCCTCCGTAAACCGCGGCGTCGCTGTTGAGGATTTCCGCCCAGAACCCGCCGCAGGGGACGCCCACGCGCCGGTTCGGGCGCGGAACCGGGGTGCAGTTGCAGACCACCAGGATCTGGTCCTCGATGGACTTGCCCTTGCGGACCCAGCAGATGGTGCTTTCCTCGGCGTCGCTGCAATCGACCCAATAAAAGCCTTCGGGCGAATGGTCCAGCTCATACAGGGCGGGCTGGGCGGCGTAAATGTGGTTCAGGTCGCGCACCCATTTCTGGAGGCTGGCATGCATGGGGTATTGGAGCAGGTTCCAATCCAGGCTGGAGTCGTGGTTCCATTCGCGCCACTGGCCGAACTCGCCGCCCATGAAGAGCAGTTTTTTGCCCGGCTGGCCGAACATCATGCCCAGGAGCAGGCGCAGGTTGGCGAACTTTTGCCAGTCGTCGCCCGGCATTTTGCCGATCAGGGAGCCTTTGCCATAGACGACCTCGTCATGGGACAGGGGCAGGACGTAATTCTCGGTGAAAGCGTAGAGGCCGCGGAAGGTGAGCTCGTGGTGATGGTATTTCCGGTGGACGGAGTCGCGGGATAAATAGCTGAGGACGTCGTGCATCCAGCCCATGTCCCATTTGAGGCCGAAACCGAGGCCGCCCACATACAGGGGCCGGGAAACCATGGGCCAGGCGGTGGATTCCTCCGCGACGGTCTGGACATCGGGGAACTCCTGGTAAACGGCTTCGTTGAAGCGGCGGAGGAAGGCGATGGCGTCGAGGTTTTCCTTGCCGCCGTAGGGGTTGGGCACCCACTCGCCCTGCCGCCGGGAATAATCGAGGTAGAGCATGGAGGCCACGGCGTCCACGCGCAGGCCATCGATGTGGAATTTGTCCAGCCAGAACATGGCGCTGCTGATGATGAAGCTGACCACCTCGTGGCGGCCGTAATTGAAAATAAAGCTGTTCCAATCCGGGTGGTAGCCCTGGCGGCGGTCCTGGTGCTCGAAAAGGTGGGTGCCGTCAAAAAAGGCCAGGCCGTGTTCGTCCCCCGGGAAATGGGAGGGCACCCAGTCCAGGATCACGCCGATGCCATGCTGGTGGAGGGTGTTCACCAGGTGCATGAAATCCTGGGGCGACCCGTAGCGGGAGGAGGGGGCAAAAAAGCCGGTGGTCTGGTAGCCCCAGGAGCCGAAGAAAGGATGCTCCATGACGGGCAGGAATTCGACGTGGGTGTAGCCGAGATCCTTGACGTAGGCGGCCAGCTTGGGGGCGATCTCGTGGTAATGCAGCGAGCGGAAACGGTCTTCGGCCACCCGCATCCAGGAACCGAGATGGACTTCGTAGATGGATTTGGGGGCGCCCAGCTTATTGTGCAGGTGGCGCTTCTGCATCCATGGCTGGTCGTTCCATTGGTAGTCCAGACCCCAGACGACCGACGCGGTTTCGGGCGGGTTTTCATGCCGGAAACCCACCGGATCGGCCTTGTCCACCCGGTAGCCGTGGAAACGGGAGACGATGTGGTATTTATAGGTGTCCCCGGGTTTGACCTGGGGGACAAATCCCTCCCAAATGCCGGAAGCGCCGCGCGGGTGGAGCTGGAGGGTGGTTTTATGCCATTTGTTGAAAGCGCCCATCACGGACACCTGGCGGGCGTTGGGGGCCCAAACCGCGAAGTAAACCCCGGGCACGCCTTCCCGGGTGGCCGGGTGGGCCCCCAGTTTTTCGTAGATGCGGAAATGAGAACCCTCGTTGAAAAGATGCAGATCATCCTCGGTTAAAAGGCTGAAGTCGTAAGCCGGGGAATTCGAATCACGTTTCATATCGCTGGGGAAGATGCCGGGTTCTGAGGTTTGCCATGGGCCAGTGTGGGAGCCTGGGCTATTTGAAGAATGGATTATGGGCCAGTTCCTGGGCCACGGTGGTCAAAGGGCCGTGGCCGGGGCAGACCAGGGTGGCCGGGGGCAGGCTGAGGATCTGCTCCCGCACTTTCTGGCGCAGGAGGTCAAAGGACTGGAAGCCGCGCCCGATGGAGCCGGCAAAGAGGGCGTCGCCCACAATGGCCACATGGGGGGCGTCCTCCGGGAAGTTGCCGACGATATAGGTGACCCCATCCTCGCTATGGCCGGGGGTTTCGCGGTGGGTGATCCGCAGGCTGCCGAGGTGGATGAAATCGTTGGCGCGGTTGCGCTGCTCGACGGGCGACTGCCGGGATCCGGTGTGGATGCGGATTTTGGGGGATTTTTCCCGGAGGGCGTTGATCCCGCCGTTATGGTCATCGTGGGAGTGGGTGATGAACAGGTGTTTCAATTCGAGCCGGTTTTCCGCCACCAGGGATAACACGGGCGCGATCTCCCAGCCGGTGTCGAACAGGGCGGCTTCCCGGGACACCTCGTCCCAGACCAGGTAACTGTTCACGGCGTAACCGGATTGGATGGTGGCAATCTGCCGCAGCTCGCGCCACAGGGAAAGATCCACGGGAGCGGGCTGCCAGCCCTCCGCCAGCGCGGCCAGCTTGCGGCCGTCGAGTTCGAGGCAATCCCCGAGCGCCAAAAAATCCGGGCGCTTGTTGAACTGGCCGGAGGTCTCCAACGACGCCAGGTCCATCACGGAAATGCCCGCTATCCGCGCCACGGTTTCCGGCGAGAGCTTCAGGGCCTGCCGGCTCTTGCCAATGATATCGCCAAGATGGTCTTCCAAGATCATGGCACCGATCATAACGCCCCCCGCTCAATTGTCCATGACAGACCTCCCGCGGATGGACCTGGGAGCGAAAGGGGTTCCGCCGACACGTTCCCGGCGGGGAATCAGCCCGCGCGGGAGGTTTCAGCTGGCCGCCTGCCCGCCTGCAGGAAGGCGAGGAATACGAACAGGGCGGCCAGCAAACCGGAACTGAGGCACACCACGGTGAGCGCGGCCTGCATTATTTGGGATAAGCCACTCCAATGCCGGATGCGGGCGCTCTGGTCCCGGATGTGGAGGGAGATTCCGGCCATGATCTGTTCGAGTTGGCCCGCCAGGGCCGTGTGCTGGCCCAGCAGCGGTCCGTGGGCCAAGGCGAGGGACTCCGCGGTGCGATTCCGGCCAAGCAAATCGAATAATTGCCGCTGTTGGAGGGAATAAGCACGGAAACGGCCCCAAAGATCGCGGTCCTGGCGGCGAAGCGCCGGATCGCTCAAGCTGCCCATCAACTGCTGCAGCTCCATGGCCACGGTGGCGTCCAATTTTTCCGCCAGCCGCTGGTGTGGCTCCCGGGCGGCGGGAGCATCCGCACTGGCCGCCTGGAGGGCCTGCAGGAATTCCTCCTTGAGCTGGCCTTGCACGGTGGCGCAAGCGGCCAGCTCGGCGAGCCGGTTGGTGGCCATCAACCCGGATTCCCGCTGAATCCGGGACATGAGCAGGAGGGGGCAGGCGGCCAACCCGGCCAGCAGGCCACCGGCGCCCAGCAGGAACATCCACGCCAGGCAGCGGCGCGCCCGGTGGTGGCCCAACCGCCCCGCAGCGGGCCGGGAATACCCGCCTTTCGCCCTGGTTTCGAGGCGGGTTGCATTATTATTCGTGAACTGGACCATAAGATAAAGTTACACAAAAACGGAGCGATGTCAAGGCTTCGCCGGTCCGCGGCCGGGGGCAATCCGTCATTCCCGGATGGCGCAGCGTGGTTGGTCCAGGCCGGAAACAGGCATTGCGTGGCGAGGGATTCCTGGTTTAGGATTCGGAACTGCATCCGGGAGGCCGCGGGCGCACTGCCGATCCATGGGGGAGCGGTCGTGCGGGCAGGGGAAAGGCGCGGGATGGAGCGCGGCCCGGATGGGGCAACCGCTGCCGGGCAGCAAGGGAAAGGAATTGGCGCATGGCCACACTGAAGATCAAAGACATGCCGCAGGGGGAACGGCCCCGGGAGCGGTTGGTGGCCCATGGGGCCGACGCCTTGAGCACGGCGGAGCTGGTGGCCATCCTGCTGCGCACCGGCACGCAGGGGGAATCGGTGATGGACCTCGCCCAGAAGCTGCTGGCGAAACATGCCAGCCTGGAGGATCTGGCGCGGGCCAGCTGGCAGGAGCTGCTCTGCAAGGGATTGGGGCGCGACAAGGCGGTGACTTTGATGGCCGCTTTCACCCTGGCCAGGCGCATGGCCCGGGAGATCAAGCGGGAGATGCCGCTTCTGGACGCACCCGATGCCGTGGCGAGCCTGGTGCGCGAGGAGAGCCGCCTGGCGGGGGTGGAGCAGTTCCGGGTGGTCCTGGTGAATACCCGGCGGCGGCTGATTTCCGTGGCCAAAATCTCGGAAGGCACGCTGGATACCATCCTCATTCACCCGCGGGAAGTGTTCCGGCCGGCCATTGTGGGCAGCGCCGCCGCGGTCATCCTGGTCCACAACCACCCCAGCGGCGATCCCACCCCGTCCGAGGCGGATATCAAGGTGACGCGGGATTTGATCCGGGCTGGCCAGCTGCTGAAGATTGAAGTGCTGGACCACATCATCCTGGGGAACCGCACCCAGGAGCGGGCGAACGATTTCGTGTCGCTGCGCGAGCTGGGCTATTTCGCCTGAAGCGCCCGGGGGGGAATTACCGGCTGAGTTCCAGGGGTTTCCCGGTTTCGGGATCCCGCGGGATGGCCTGCAGGCAGGCGGGGACGAGGTCCGCCGCGGAGGCGGGCGGCTGGCCACGCTCCAAGGCAAAGGCGTGCTGGGCGAGCCGGAGCAGGAGCCGGCGCTTGCGCAGCTCCGTTTGCAGGGATTTTTGGCGGGTGCGGTCGATGGCGTCCTGCAAGGCCCGGTGATTCATCATCGAGACCAGCCGGCCGCGCCAGCCGTAAACCTCGGCGGCGAAGACCTTTTCGCGCCGGATCACCGACTCCACCTGCGCCTGGCCATTGGTGCTGGCAGATTCCAGAGCCGCCAGGAGCGGCCCCAGCCCGCCCTTGATGGGGGCGGCGGGGAGCCACTGCTCGAGCAGCCCCAAGCCGATGGCTTCGCACGCCAGGCCCACCATTTTGTCGATGATGACTCCGCCTTCAGACATTTTGTATCCGAGCCGGACGATATCGACATAATTGGAGGCGGCCTCCAGCCAGCGGTTTTCATGGCTGGCCAGCCTCCCCTGCAGGGCCAGGGCTTGCGCGGCGGCCTTGAGCCGGCTGATTTCCGGGAGGTGGAGGGCGAGGTAGATTTCGGTGCTTTCCAGGGGAACCTGAAAGGATTGTTCGAGGGCGGCCCGGGCCTGCCGGAGGTGGGGCTGGTTTTTATCCGTGTAATACTGGATGGCGGGCCAGTTGGTGGAATCGCCGCCCGGAGTTTCCCCCACGAGCCCTTTGGCGGCCTGCAGCAGATTCGTGTAGCCATTGGGCACGGGCAGCGGTTCCGGGCTGAAAGAACCCGGGGCGCGCAGCCACAGCACCAGCACGAATCCCACCAGGAGCGCCGCCAGGGCGGCCAGGAAAATGAGCAGCGATTTCATGGCGCCTTATTCCCAGAGGCTGGGGGCCAGGAAATACATGCGTCCCGGCCAGATGCGGGGCAGGTCCAGGCCCAGGTCGAGCTTGACCGATTTTCCGGTGTCCGTTTTGCCCAGCAGCCGCATGACGCTCATCAGGTCGAAGGGGACTTCATAGCGCACCAGGTTGGCGGAGCCGATCCTGGCCAGATCCCGGGCGGCCGCCACCGCGGCTTCAAAGTTGCCCACCTGGTCCACAAAGCCGCGCTCATAGGCCTCTTTGCCTGAAAAAACCCGGCCATCCACGAACTGGCTCCACTCGGGGCTGAGGGCGCGGCCCTTTTCTTTATTAGCCTTGGCGGCCTCCGCGCGGCCTTTGACGACGATGTTCGTGAACCGGGAATAAGTCTGGTCGATCAGGGCCTGCACCATCAGCTTTTCCTCGGGGAGAATCTCGTTTTCGCTCTTGGAGCCGCTGAGCATGTCCTTGAACTTGCCGCTCTTGTAGGTCTGCGGGCGGACGCCCACCTTGTCCATGAGGCCCCGGTAATTATAGCCCTGCATGATCACGCCGACGCTGCCGGTGATGGTCAGCTCATTGGCGACAATCCAGCGGCAGGGCGCGCTCACATAATAGCCGCCGGAGGCCGCGAGGCTGCCCATGGAGGCGATGACCGGCTTGCCGGAGTCGGCCTGGAAGGTTTGGATGAGGTTGTGGATTTCATCGGAAGCCATGACTTCGCCGCCGGGGGAATCCACCTTCAGCAGGACGGCTTTCACGGCGGTATCCCGTTTGGCGATCTTCAGCTGGTCGCGGATGAGGGCCACCAGGTCGTGCACGCCGTCCAGCACGGCGCCGGTGATCATGCCCTCGACCTTGATGACGGCGATTTTATTTTCCGAACCCTGGTCTTCCACCATGACTTCCTGGAAACGGGTGCCGGAGTGCAGGGTGCTGCCGCCCGCCAGGAAGAGGAGGAAGTTCAAACCCATGATCGAGACCAGAATGAAAAGCAGAAACAAGGCAAAGTATTTCCAGCCGCGGCCCTGGCGGATGGGATGCATATAATAGGGTGGGGGAGGCGGATTGGCCATCATCGGGGGCATTTTATCGTCCATCATATCTGGTCAGGTTACCGGCCTGGAGGGGGGGCGGCAAGGCTTGAATGGCCGTCGAAAGAAGCTTGCATGCCGGTGGTTTATCGTGCAAGTCTCAGAAAACTTTGGATACGGATATGCCAGGCAACAAAAAACAAAACGCGGGTGACAACAAAGCGGGGCTGGATTTGGGCCAATACCTGGAGCAGGTCTGCCGGCTGGTGGATCGCGGGCTGGACCGCCTGCTGCCGCGGGCGGCGGCCAAGCCACCGACCATCCACCAAGCCATGCGCTACTCCCTTTACGCGGGCGGCAAGCGGATGCGCCCGGCCCTGTGCCTGGCGGCCGCCGAAGCCTGCGGCGGCGCCCGGCAGGATGCCTTGCACGCAGCGTGCGCGGTGGAGTGCATCCACACCTATTCCTTGATCCACGACGACCTGCCCGCCATGGACAATGACGATTTCCGGCGGGGCAAGCCCACCAACCACAAGGTCTTTGGCGAAGGCATCGCCATCCTGGCGGGGGACGCCCTGCTGACGGCGGCGTTCGCCATTCTGGCCCAGGCCCCGGCCGCCGCCCGGTATTCCATCCGGGAGCTGGTCCAGGAGCTGGCCCAGGCGTCCGGATCCCAAAAGCTGATTGCCGGCCAGGTGGCGGACTTGGAAGCCGAGGGCAAAAGCATTCCCCTGGCCCAGCTGAAATACATCCACGAGTGCAAGACCTCGGCGCTGCTGTGCTGCGCGGTGCGGCTGGGCGGCATGAGCGCCAACTGCACCCCGGCCCAGCTGCAGGCGCTCACCGATTTCGGCCATAATGTCGGCCTGGCTTTCCAGATCATCGATGACATCCTGGACGTGACCCAAACCAGCGAGCAGCTAGGCAAAACCGCCGGCAAGGATGTGGCCGCCCGGAAGGCGACCTACCCGGCCATGGTCGGCCTGGCCAAATCCCAGGCCCTCGCCGGGCAGCTGACGGACCGGGCTTTTGCCGCCCTGCGGCAGTTCCAAGGCCAGGCCGCCGCCCTCGAAGCCATGGCCACCTACCTGCTTAAAAGGGACAAATGAAAGCGCAGGCGCTGACCCGGTTGCGGAAGGTGGAGGGCCTGGAAGTGCCCGATCCCCCCGCGCCTTGCGGCCGTGAGGTGCTGCTGAAAATGGAGCGGGTGGGCGTATGCGGATCGGACATCCATTATTTCGAGGATGGGTGCATCGGGCCGCGGGCGGTGCAGTTCCCTTTTATCCTCGGGCACGAGTGTGCAGCCACCGTGCTGCGGACCGGGCCGGAGGCAGGCCGGATCCGGGCCGGGGACCGGGTGGCCGTCGATCCGGCCATCAGCTGCCACCAATGCGACCAGTGCCGGACCGGGCGGGAAAACACCTGCCGGCGGCTGCGCTTCCTGGGGTGCCCGGGGGAGGCGCCGGGCTGCCTTTCGGAATTCCTGGTGATGCCGGAAGAATGCCTTTACCCGATCCCCCCCGCGATGACGCTGGACCAGGCGGTGCTTTGCGAGCCGCTGTCCATCGCCCTTTATGCCGTCCGGCAGGCGGGCCTCGGCCCGGCCCCGGCAATGGGGATGGCAGTGGGGATTTTGGGCGCCGGCCCCATCGGGTTGAGCGTTTTGCTCTGCGCGCGCCATCTGGGCGCCCGCCGCCTGTTCGTGACGGACCTGCTCGAGCATCGCACCAGGCTGGCCGCGCAGGCGGGAGCTGCCTGGGTGGGGATCCCCGGCCGCGAGGATGTGGCGCCGGATATCCTGGCCCGCGAGCCGGCGGGACTGGATATCGTCTTTGAATGCGCCGGCCAGCCGGAGGCGATGGAGCAGGCGATCGATCTGCTCAAGCCGGGGGGGCGGCTGATGCTGATCGGCATTCCCCGCTCGGACCGGATATCCCTGCCGATTGATCTGCTGCGCCGCAAGGAAATCACCCTGGTCAACGTGCGGCGCCAAAACCGCTGCGTGCCGGAGGTGGTGGACTTGCTGGCAGCGGGGAAAATCCAGGCCGATTTCCTGGTGACGCATCACTTCGGGTGCGGCCAAGCCCAAGCCGCATTTGAACTCGTCAGCGGCTACGCCAATGGGGTGGTCAAGGCCATGATCACGTTTCCCTGAGCCGCAGCCATCAGCCCAAGGATGCTGGCGGACGCTTTTGGTCTGTCGCTTGGCCGCTGACCCCGAGGCTGGGCAGGAACCGGAAGCCTTATTCCGCTTTGGCTTTGAGGGCGGATTCGATGGCCTGGATCACTTCCGGGGCATCCGGTTTGATGGCCGGCTCAAACCGTTTCAAGATCGTCCCCTGGCGGCTGACCAGGAATTTGCCAAAATTCCATTTCACATCCCCGGGGAAGGGGGCCTGCTTGCCGGTCAACGCCTGGTAAAGAGGATGTTGTCCGGCGCCTTTCACGTGGAGCTTGTCAAATAAAGGGAAAGACACCTGGAATTTGGAGGAGCAAAACTGTTTGATTTCGGCATTGGAGCCGGGTTCCTGCCCGGCGAAATCGTTGCACGGGAAGCCGGCCACCACCAGCCCTTGGCCCTTATATTTGCGGTAAACGGATTCCAGCTGCGCATACTGGGGCGTCAGCCCGCACTGCGAGGCCACATTCACCACCAGCACCACCTTGCCTTCAAACGCCCGCAAGGAGGTTGCTTTGCCGTCGATATCGTTCAAGGGAATGTCCCAGAGGTTGGTCATAGCAGGAGTTGAGGTTAACGAGGCCAGCATCAGACTGGCCGCCATCAAGACTGATTTCGTCATGCAGGAATATCGCGCATCCGCCGGGAAAGTCAAAAGTGGAGGTGAAATTGGATATTACCCATCCTGATGGCCCTCAAAAGGATCCACCGGTGGGGCAGACCGCAATAACGACTCATCCGGTAGGATAAATGGTTTATTTGCTTGCCTGAGATAGGTGGTTCCATTACCACTTTTAGCGGATATGGTGGCAAAAAAGAGTTCAGTAGCCCGGGGCCGGAAAGCCCGGATTCCCAAGCCTGCCAAACCGGAGCCCGATTCCGCTTCACCGGCGGAGGCCGAGGCTGGCGCCGGCGGGGAAGAGGTGGATCCCAGCCCGGAGGCGATGGCGGAGCCGGATGAGAAGGAGCTGGAGGCGGCCGCCCGCAGCGTCAAAGACGATGACGCCCCGGTGCGCGCGCCGGTGCCGGACCGGGGAAGTTACGACGGGGACACCGCCATCAAGCTTTACTTGAGGGAAATCGGCCAGGTGGCGCTGCTGAAGCCGTACGAGGAGGTGGAACTGGCGGGGCGGATCAAGAAGGGGGACAAAAAGGCCCGCGAGTTGATGATCAAGGCGAACCTGCGGCTGGTGGTCAAAATCGCCCACGATTATGAAGGCCTCGGTCTGCCGCTGCTCGATCTGATCAGCGAAGGGAATATCGGGCTGATGAAAGCGGTGGAGCGGTTTGACCCGGCCAAGGGCGGCAAATTATCCACCTACGGCGCGTGGTGGATCAAACAATCGATCAAGCGGGCCCTGGCCAACCAGTCCAAGACGATTCGCCTGCCGGTGCATCTGGTGGACAAGATCAGCAAGATGCGCCGCATGACGATGAAGCTGCAGGAGGAGCTGGGCCGGGAGCCGACCGACCAGGAGCTGGCCGAGGAGCTGGGGATGACCGCCTCCCGGGTGTCCCAGCTGCGCACCGCCGCCATCCGCCCGGCTTCGCTGGATGCCCCGATTGGCGACGACGAATCGAACAACTTCGCCGAGATCGTGGAAGACGAAAACGCCGACACGCCCTACGAAGAACTCGAGGACAAGACCATCACCAAGATGCTGCAGGAGATGGTCAAGACGCTCGATCCGCGCGAGGCCACGATCCTGCGTTACCGGTTCGGGCTGGACGGCGGCGCAGAGAAAACCCTGGAGGAAGTGGGCGAAAAATTCGGGGTGACCCGCGAGCGGGTCCGGCAGATCCAGAATATCGCGCTCAGCAAGTTGCGCCGCATGATCCAGAAGCTCGAAGCCATCCAGAAGTGACGGCCGGGAGCGGGATCGCCCGGCTGGATTTGACGGCCCAGTAACACGCAAAAAGGAAACCCTTAATCCATGACAGCAAACCCTGTAACGGCCGCCGACATCGCCGGCGCCATCCGCAACGTGCCGGATTTCCCCAAGCCGGGAATCCAGTTCAAAGACATCACCCCGGTGCTGGCCGATCCATGGCTGTTCGCCGGGTGCATCGACCTGCTCATCGGGGACCATCAGCCAGGCACGGTGGACGCGGTGGCAGGCATCGATGCGCGCGGATTCATTTTCGCGGCGGCGGCGGCGTTGAAGCTCCAGGCGGGATTCATACCGATCCGCAAAAAAGGCAAGCTCCCCTTTAAGGCCTACGAGCAAAGCTATGACCTGGAATATGGCTCCAACACCATCGCCATCCATGTGGATGCCATCCAGCCCGGCGCCCGCGTGCTGCTGATCGATGACCTGCTGGCCACGGGCGGCACCGCCAAAGCAGCGGTCGATCTGCTGCACAAAGCGGGTGGCCGGATCCTGGAGGTGGCCTTCCTGGTGGAGCTGGGATTCCTGGCCGGGCGCTCGAAGCTGGCCGGCTTGCCGCTCCGTTCCCTGGTCACTTTCTGATCCCGGCCAAGTTGAAAAAAACGGCCGCCGCCGCCAGCCCAGCCCCAAGTTCTGCCGCGGTCTTCCTGGTGCAGGATTACCACCTGGATTACACCCTGGACTCGGGCCAGGCCTTCCGCTGGCGCCGCCACGGGGAGGCTTGGGAGGGCGCCGTGGGCGGCCGCTGGGTGAGGCTCCAGGCGGGGCCGCAACGCCTGGAGGCCAGCACCGCGGTGCCCGTGCCCGGCTGGGATTGGCTGGCCGATTACCTGCAAGTGGAGGTCCGGCTGGGAAGCATCCTGGATTCTTTTCCTGCCGATGATTTGATGCGCCGGGCGATCGCGGCCTGCCGGGGATTGCGGCTGCTGCGGCAGGATCCGTGGGAATGCCTGGCGTCCTTTCTGCTATCCTCCACGAAACAGATCGTCCAGATCCGGCAGATGGTGGAGCTGCTCTGCCGCCGGCATGGGGATCCGCTGGCCGTGCCACCCGGGACGGAACCGATGAACGCCTTTCCCACCGCCGCCCGGCTGGCGGCCTGTCCGGAAAAGGAGCTGCGGGAGTGCAAGCTGGGATTCCGGGCGCCCTACCTGCGGGAAACCGCCCGCTGGGTGGCGGAACACGGCGCGGCCTTTGGCCGCCTGGGCGGGCTGCCCCTGGCGCAGGCCCGGGAGCAATTGGTGCAGCTGCCCGGGGTGGGCGAAAAAATTGCCGGGTGTGTTTTGCTGTTCGCCTTTGGGATGCCCGCGGCGTTCCCCATCGATGTCTGGATCGCCCGGGGCCTGGGCAGGCATTATTTCCCGGACCGCCGGGTTTCGGCACGCCGGCTGCAGGAGTTTGCCGCCGGGTATTTCGGGCCGCACGCGGGCTATGCCCAGCAATACCTTTTCCATTATCTGCGCACTCAATCCTGATATGATACCAACCCTGGAAGCAACTTTCACCCCGGCGGATTTCGAGGCTTTGAGCACCCGGGATCTGAGCCTTGCCGTGTGCGTGGTTTTCGATGTCCTGCGGGCCACCAGCTCCATGCTGGCCGCCTTGCGGGCGGGGGCCACCGCCATCGTGCCGGTCGCGGAAATCCCCGAGGCGCTCGCGGTTTACCGCCAGCGCCCGGAAGTGCTGCTGGCCGGGGAACGCCAAGGCTTGCGGATCCGCGCCAGCCAGACCGGCGGGGTGGATTTCCACCTGGGCAATTCGCCCCGGGAATTTGTGCCGGAACGGGTGCGGGGGCGGACGATTGTGATGACCACCACGAACGGAACCCGGGCCTTGCGCGCCTGCGCGGGCGCCGGGGCGGTGCTGATCGCCTCGTTCCTGAACCTGGCGGCCACGGCGGGCTGGCTGCGCCAAAGGGCGCCGGAGCAGCTGATCCTGGTGTGCGGCGGCACTTTCGAGCAAACCGCCCTGGAGGATGTGCTGGCGGCGGGGGCGCTGGCGGATGCGGTGGGGGATCTGTTTGCGGAGGAGCAGGTGTCGGATGCGGCCCGCATGGCGCGGCAGCTTTTCAACCAGGGCCGCCACGACCTGGCCGGGGCGGTGGCCCAGGCGCGCAACGCCAGGCGGTTGCTGGCCAACCCGGAATTATGCGCCGATGTGCCGTTCTGCATCGCGCTCAACGAAATCCCGCTGGTGGCAGGTCTCCACCAGCGGGATTGCATCATGCCCTGGCCCGCGTAGGCGCGGGCGCGGATTATTTGTTCACGGGCACAAACAGGACGCCATAATCGCTGGCGGGAACCCACAGCCCCCGGGCCAGGTCGCCGGCGGAATCCCCGAAGCTGCCCCAGATGCAGCCTTCGGATTCATTGCCGCCGATCAATTTAAGGGCGGCGGGGTTGGACCAGTCGAGCAGCCGGTAGCTGCTGTCCGTGTTCTGCACGGCCAGGAGGCCGCCAAAGGTCCGGAAGTCATTGGCCTGGCTGGCTTGGAACCAGGCGCCCAGCTGGGTGAATTTGCCCGTATCCGCCATTTTCCAGGTCTCCACGCTGCTCAATTTTTCCGTCGTGGTGCTCGGGCGGCCCACGATGGCCAGCCCCTCGGCCATCCACAACGGGTGCGGGTATTCCTTGGGCAAGGCCAGGGAACCGACCAGCGACACCGCCACGCCATTATAGGCTCCGGCATCCAGCCACTCGGACCAGTCGGTGGTCATGTCGGGCGCCCAGTGCGGGCCCATCGTATAGACCAGCGCGCCCTGGTGCGAGAGGCCCTTCAGGACGCCGGGGATGTTGACCGGCTTGCGGGGAGTCGGGGCGGCGGGATCGCTGAAATCCACGACATCCAGGTAATACTTGGTCACCCACGTGCCGGTAACCACGCTGTTGGTGATGATTTTTCCGGTTTCGGGATCCACCTTGGTATCCGCCACCGTCGTCTGGTAGGCGGATTTGACGCCTTCCAAAAATTCGCTCGCCTGGTGGCTCACGTAGATCAGCCCCTCCGCGGTGAAGGCCTGGCTGAAGCTCCACCAATTGTTGGTGGTCAAATCCAGCTGCGACAGAAACTTCGGTTTGGCCGCCGTGACATCAAAGGTGAAAAACTGCCCGCTGCCGCCGCCGCCATACCAGGGATAATAGAAGCCCCGGCCACCGATACCGCCCACCACATCCAGCATCGGCCCCCAGAACCGGTAGCCGCCGCCGCCGCCGGAAAAGGTCAGCACTCCCGGCTTGGGCCAGACGGCCTGCAGCGAGGAAACCCAAAGGTTGTTGGTCTGGGGCACTGATTCCTGGCCGAGGATCGAGAGCTTGGGCAGCTGTGACAAATCCACGACGGTCAGCACCAGGGGCGGAGGGTTGGTATCCGTCTGCCCGCCGGGGCCGTTGCTCAAGTAGTATGGGAAATATTGGCCGCCACCCTGGGCGAGGTAAAGGCGGCCGGGGGCGGAGGTGGCGCCGATGATCGGCAGCCCGTTCTCCAAGGCCAGCTCACCCAGCACCGAGGAGGTGTCCTGGCTGGAAACCACGCGGAGGATCGGCTTTTGATCCCCGTTATACCACCAGGAGGAGTTGCCGTCGGCCACCTCGATCACATAATCGCCCTGCACGGCCAGCTTGCTCACCGGCCAGGCCAGCTCGAGGGTGGAGCGCACCAGCGGACGATCCCGGTCGGCGGCGTCCACGCTGAGCAGCTCCTTGCCGGAGACGGACAGGATGTTCTTTTCAAAAACCGTCGCGCGGCGGGGTTGGAACTGGTGCTCGATGGTGCCCCGGGCCTTCAGGGCGTTGGTGCTGAGGTCTTCGAGGCTGAGATCGATCAGCTGCACCCGGGAGGCGTAGCCGTTGGACGAATAGCCTTGGTAAGGCACCAGGACCAAACCGGATTCCGGCAGGACGCTGAAGGCTTTCTCATCGTAATTCGCCTCGCTCCAGGAATAGCTTTCGCCCAGGGGCACCTTGCTCACCAGGGAAGGCTTGGCCGGGTCGGTGACATCGAACAGGGACACGGCGGTGCGCCAGCTATTGGAGTTGTCGATGCCGATGGTCACGAGCCGGTTGCCCAGCGGCTGGATGTAGGTGGACCACCCGGGCACCTGCAGCTCGCCTTTGATCTGCGGCTTGGCCGGGTTGGAAAGATCCACCACCCACAGCGGATCCACCCGGAAGAAAGTGACCACGTAAACCTTGTCCCCGTCGAACCGGGTGGCGTGCAGCTGCTCGCCCGCGGCCAGCTCCAGCTTGCCGAGCTTTTGCGGGGCGGTGGGGATGGCCAGCGAAAAGGTCTCCAGGGTGGTCACCCAGCGGCGGGTGGCGTCCCAAGCCTGGGAAATGGCGGTGAACACCTCGCCGTTCACGTTCATTTTGAATTTGTCCGGAACCTGCCCCGCAGTGCGGATGGTGGCCAGCTCTTTCATCGTCCCGGCGGGGTCGGAGATGTCCACGCAGCGGATGTTGGAGGCGTAGTAGTTGGCCGTGTCGTTATTCACCACAAAGAGGAAACGATCCGTGGCCGAGACCACGTTGCCCCAGCCGGCGAACCAGAGCCGGGATTTGGCCACCGGCTGGTAGGGATCAGCCAGGTCGAACGAGGTCACCACGGTGCCCCATTCCCATACGGTGGAGGTCACCGGTTCGGCGCCCCCTTTGGGATCGGGGGTGGTGGTGGTCTGGCGGTAAGTTTGGGAGGCCACATAGAGGGCGGTCCCCACCAGGCGGCTTTCCTGGATATACCCGCTGACCGGCAGGCTGGCCGCCACGCCCGGCACGCCGTTGGTCACCCCCACCAGCAGCACGCGGCTTTCGCTGCCGGCGCCGTAATAGTTGCAGCTGTCGCGCGCCAGCAGGATCACCATCCCGTCGCGCAAAACATACATCTGCTCGCCGGCGGCCGGCAGTTTCAGGGTTCCTTGCAGGACCGGCACATTCGGATTGGCCAGGTCGAGCACCTGCAGGCCGCGGTATTGGTTGAAGAAATAAAGGGTTTTCCCGGTGATGTTCCAGATATCCGACTCCACCACGGTACGGGTGGCGGTTTCGGACGATCCGTTGGCGCTGGGCGTGGTGGAGGTGGCGTCCCTCAGGTAGGTGTATTCCGCGCCGACGCTTGCGCCGGGCGAACCGGTGAACGTGTTGGTGCCCTGGTAGAAAAAGGCCGGCAGCGGCTCGGAGGTGTCGGTGCGGATGCGCAGCATCTCCAGGTTGACCGACCGGCGCAGGCGGAAGGTCAGCGTTCCCGCCCGTCCGCCGGCGCGCTGGACCGCCACGGGGGTCCAGGCCCCCGCCAGCACCCGGGTGCGGCTCTCCAGGGTCACCTTGGTGACCCCGGCGGGGATTTTCACGAACACCAGCACATCCCGATCCTCCAGGCGAACGGACTCAATATAAGGATCTTCAGCACGCAAGCTCGACGAGCCGGCCAGCCACAGCAAGCCGGCGAGAATCAAAAGGGCATTCTCCAGCCGGGGAAATAAACGTTTCATACTCATAAAATCACCTAATTGCAAAACTCCTTACCGTATCATTACCTTACACTCCTCCAGCCCGGGGTCAAGCTGGAAGGGTGGCCGGGAGCGCCGCGTCAGAAACGGGTGGCGGGAACGATTTCCCGTTGGCAGCCAATGGAGTTGCCAGGTTTTTTACACTGGCGGGCGGTGGGGGCAGGTTGGCGCCGGGCTTCCGCGATGAACTTCCACCCCAAGGCGTATTCCCTCGCCTATGGGAGGCGTGGGCCAGGGTGCGGAGATGCGCCGGGGGGCAACCGGACGCCTCCCTTTTGAGGGCGGCCGGTTCAAAACATCCCCCCTTGCGGTTCCCAAAAATGGGCATGCTCAGAGGCCCATGGCCGGATGGTTTGCTGCGGACTGGGGTGGGCGGGGATGGCCCCGCCCCTGGTGGCCGGGGCGCCGGCGAAGGGGTGGCGGGGAAGCGTCATCAGGCCCAACGTTTTCCGCCAAAAAGTTCTGGCTTGGAGCGGGCGCTTTAGGCAGTGTCGAGACCCATGTATGGGATGGTGAACAAGGCGGTCGAGGATATGGTCTGCGCGATGCATGGGGAAGCCATGTGGGAGCGGGTGAAAACCCGTGCCGGCGTGGACGACGATGTGTTTATCAGCAACGAGGCCTACCCGGACCAGATGACCTACCAGCTGGTCGGGGCGGCCAGCGAGCTGAGCGGGACGCCGCTGGCCGAGATCCTGGAAGCATTTGGCGAACACTGGGTGCTGAAGACCGCCCGTGAGGGCTATGGGGATCTCCTGGATGCCGGCGGGAAAAGCCTGGCTGAATTCCTGGCCAATCTCCCCGATTTCCATGCGCGGGTCTCGATGATCTTCCCGCGCCTGCAGCCGCCCCGGTTCAAGGCTTCCCACGTCACGGGCAATTCCCTCCACCTGCATTATTTTTCCCACCGGACCGGGCTGCAGCCCTTTGTGAAAGGCCTGGTGAAAGGCCTGGGCAAGCGGTTCCGCACCCCGGTGAAAAACGTCCGGCTGATCCCGGCGGCCGGCCCGGAGGCGGACCATGACACGTTCCTGATCGAATGGTGACCCCGCAGCCAACCGAAGGCATCCACCTCCCGGCCGCCGCGTTCGAGGAGGTTTTCCCGTTCCATTTTGTGTTCGGGCCGGACGGGGTGATCGTGCGGCGGGGGCGCTCGCTGGCGCGCCTGTGCCCGCTGGTGGCGCCGGGCGCCAGGTTCCACCAGCTTTTCGAGCCGCTGCGCCCGGAAGCCCCGTGCGATTACGAGCAGATGGCCCGGCTGCCCCACTTCCTGTTCCTGCTCCGGGAAAAGGCGAGCGGGGTGCTGCTGCGCGGGCAAATGCTGGCGCTGCGGCCGGAAACCGACCGGGTCGTCTTCATCGGCTCCCCCTGGCTGCCGGAAACCGAGGATCTGGCCCGGCATGGGCTGTCCTTCAGCGACTTTGCCATCCACGACCCCGCGCTGGACCTGCTGCAGCTGGTGCAGGCGCAGAAGATGGCGATGGCCGACCTGAAGAAACTCACGGCCAAACTGCAGGCGCAGCGGTCGGCGCTGCGCGGGGCCAACGAGCGGCTGCAGCTGCAGGAGGCGGAGCACCGCAAGCTGGCCCTGATCGCGGCCCGCACCGATAACGCCGTGGTGCTCACCGATGCCCGCGGCCAGATCGAATGGGTGAACGAGGGATTCGTCCGCATCACCGGCTACACGCTGGAGGAGGTGCGGGGGAAAAAGCCCGGCCGCTTTTTGCAGGGGCCCGAAACCGATCCGGCCACCGTCCAGTTCATCCGGGAGCGGCTGGCGCGGGGGGAGGGCTTCAGCCAGGAGATCCTCAATTACGGCAAGCACGGGCAGCGCTACTGGCTGGCCATCGAGGTGCAGCCCATCCGGGACGAGCACGGGCGCATCACCAACTTCATGGCCATCGAAACGGACATCACGCGGCGCAAGCTGGCGGAGCGCCGGCTGGCGATGCAGTACGCGGTCTCCCGGATCCTGGCCGAGAGCGACACGGTGGCGGAGGCCATGCGGCTCATCTGCCGGACGGTGTGCGACCACCTGGCCTGGCGCGTGGGGGCCACCTGGAGCCTCGACCGGCCGGCGGGCGCGTTGCAGTGTGTGGCCAGCTACAGCGATCCCCAGGCCGGGGCGCCCGGCTTCATCGCGGACAGCCGCCAGCGGCAGTTCGCCCCGGGCCAGGGGCTGCCGGGCCGGGTGTGGGCCAGCGGCCAGCCCGTGTGGATCCGGGATGTGGTGGCCGACCCCCATTTCCCCCGGGCCCCGCTGGCGGAGCGGGAAAACTTGCACGGGGCGTTCGGGTTTGCCATCCGCGCGGGGGGCGAGTTCTGGGGGGTGATGGAGTTTTTCAGCCACAAGATCGAGGAGCCGGACGAGGAGCTGCTGGAGCTGCTCGGCGCGGTGGGCCAGCAGATCGGCCAGTTCATCATCCGGCAGCGGGCCGAGGAGGAGCTGCGGAAGGCCAAGGAGGCGGCGGAATCGGCCAACCGGGCCAAGAGCGAATTCCTGGCCATGATGAGCCACGAGATCCGCACCCCCATGAACGCCATCATCGGCATGGCCAACCTCCTGCGGGACACCCCCCTGGCCGAGCGCCAGCAGGAGTTTGTGGACACGATCACCGGCAGCAGCGAGGCGCTGCTGGAAATCATCAACGAGATCCTCGATTTCTCCAAGATCGAGGCGGGCAAGCTGCGGCTGGAGCTGGAGACCATGGCGGTGCGCCGGCTGGTGGAGGGGGTGCTGGAGTTGCTGGCGGCCCGGGCGCGGGCCAAGGGCCTGACGCTGCTCGCCAGCATCGCCCCCGGGGTGCCGGAGGCGGTGTGCAGCGACGCGGGCCGGCTGCGGCAGGTGCTGCTGAACCTCGTCGGCAACGGGCTCAAGTTCACCGAGCGCGGGGGGGTGGAGGTGCGGGTCACCTGCCTGGGCCGCGCGGCGGCGCGCGCCCGGCTGCGGTTCGAGGTGCGCGACACCGGCCCCGGCATCAGCCCGGAGGGCCAGGCGCGCCTGTTCCAGCCGTTCTCCCAGCTGGATGGCACGACGGCGCGGCGGCACGGCGGCACCGGCCTGGGGCTGGCGATCTCCCACCGCATCGTGGTGGATCTGCTGGCCGGCGGCATCGGCGTGGAGAGCGTCCCCGGCAGCGGAGCGACCTTCTGGTTCGAGATCGAAGCCCTGGAGGCCCAGCCCGATCCGGCGTGGGCGGAGGAATCCGCCCCGGCTCGGAATCCCGCGGCCGCCGCCCAGCCGGCGGCCGCCACCCGGCCCCTGCGCGTGCTGGTCGCCGAGGACCACGACACGAACCGCCGGCTCGCCGCGCTGATGCTGGAAAAGCTCGGCCACCGCGCCGATTTCGCCGGCAACGGCCTGGAGGCGGTGCAGGCCTGGGAGCAGTTCGATTACGACCTCATCCTGATGGATTGCCAGATGCCCGAAATGGACGGTTTTGAAGCCACCCGGGAAATCCGCC
Organism: uncultured Verrucomicrobiota bacterium; assembly: GCA_964409245.1. Taxonomy (GTDB): domain Bacteria; phylum Verrucomicrobiota; class Verrucomicrobiia; order Limisphaerales; family UBA1319; genus CAIMWS01. The sequence goes on along the minus strand of CAYPCQ010000001.1, from coordinate 132,179 downwards.
TCCGCGAGGCGGCCCGGAATCCCGGGCGGCCGCCGGTCCGGATCATTGCCTTGACCGCCAACGCGCTGGTCGGGGACCGGGAGCGCTGCCTCCTGGCCGGCATGGACGGCTACCTCAGCAAACCGCTGCGCGCGGACCAGCTGGCGGCTGCGCTCCACGAAGCGGAGCGGGCGGCCCCCGCGCCGGCCACCGCCCTGGTTACGGCGGAGACGGAGGGGGACGAACCGGCGGCGGTGGAAGCCTCCCTGGCCATGCTCCAGGAGGATTTGGGGGGTGAGGCGCTGCGGGAGCTGCTGGCCTCTTTCCTGCGCGAAACCCCGGACCGCCTGGTGGAATTGCGCCGCCTGGCCGGCGGTCCCGACCGCGAGCCGTTCGCCCGCGCTGCCCATTCGCTGGCGGGCAGCTGCAGCATCTTCGGCCTGGGGGGGATGCGCGAGCAGGGGCTGCGGCTGGAGGAGGCCGCCCGCGCGGGCGCCCGGGAGGCCTTCCCGGGCCTCATCGCAGACTTGGAAAAGCGCTTCCAAGACCTCCGCCCGCAGCTCCGGGAACCCGGCGGCGCGGCGCCGAAGGACGGCCCATCGTGAACCGGCGGGCTGATTTTGCCGCCGGCGGCGCAGTCCGCGAAACATCCGGAGGCCGCGCCGAATGACCCCGAACGCTTTAACGGCCCGAGTGGATGTAGTCCTCTTCTGCTACGGCCTGGCCTTCCTGCTGCTGGGGATCGCCTGTGCCGGGCGGCGGGCGCCGCTGGCGGCCCCACTGCCCTGGCGGTGGCTCTCCCTGTTCGGCCTGGCGCACGGTGCCCACGAGTGGATCGTGCTAGCGGCTTCTGTCTGGAGCGACAGCACCCTGGTGGCGGCGCTGAACCTGGCCTTGAAGATCGTATCCTTCATCTTCCTGGCGGAATTTGGCCGGGAGGGGTTCCTGGCCACCGGCGGCCGGACCCCGGGCCGGTGGATTTACCTGCTCCTGCTGCCGCTGGTGGCCCTGGGCGGGGCGGCTGGGCTGGCTGGGCTGCAGGCTGCCGCCGGTTTCCTGGTGGGATTGCCCGGCGGCCTGCTGGGCGGCCTGGCCATCGGGCGGGCCGGGCGCCGGACTGACCCGCCCGACTGGAGGCTCCGGGTGGCGGGGCCGGCCCTGGCGTGCTATGCCCTGGGGGAGGCTTTCAGTGCGCCGCCGCCGGCGTTTTTCCCCGCCACCTGGCTCAACCGGGAGGTTTTCCTCCGCTGCCTTGGGTTTCCCGTGCCGGTGCTGTGCGGATCCCTGGCGGTGGTCCTGGCCTTCACCCTGTGGCGGCACCACCGCGCCACCGATCCCGCCACCGCCGGGCCGGGCCCGGGGCGGCTCCCCTTCAATCTCGTCCAGGGCGTGCTCCTGGCGGCGGTGATCGCCGGCAGCGCCCTGGCCGCGGAGTGGATGGGCGGCCGCGAGCGGGCCCGGCAATACGCCCGCCTGGTGGAACTTGCCCGGCGCAGCGCCGCGGCCGTGGACCCGGATCATGTCGCCGGCCTCGCCGGCTCCCCGGCGGACCTGGAAAATCCGCATTACCGCCGGCTGAAGGACCAGCTGCAGGCGATGCAGAAATTCCTGCCCAATGTCCGGTTCGTCTATCTGGCGCGGATGCACAACGGACGGGTGGTGCTGCTGGCCGATTCCGAACCCCCCGGCGCGAAGGATGAATCGCCCCCGGGCCAGGTTTACGAGGAGGCCACTCCGGGCTTCATCGGCGTCTGCCAGGCGGGGGGGGGCGGCGGGCTGGCCGAGGGGCCGGTGGGCGACCGCTGGGGGAGCTGGGTCTCGGGATTCTTCCCGATCCGGGACCGGCATAGCGGCCAGGTGCTGGCGGCGCTGGGGGTGGACGAGGAGGCCGGCCCCTTTGCGGAAGCGGTGGCGCAGGAGCGGTTCAAGGCCCTCGGCCTGGTGGCGATGTTCTGCGTGGCCGTCCTGCTGAGCTTTTACAGCCATCGCCGCCTGCGGCAAATCCTGGACCAAAACCAGGCGGACCCGGCCTGGGGGGTGAATCCATTATTGCGGTGGGGGCCGGCGGCGGCGGTGGCGCTGGCGGTGGCCACGCTGTCGGCGGCGGTGGCCCTGGAAATGCGGCGGGATGCCCACGAGGCCTTCCGCAATGCGCTCCGGGAGCATGCTTCCGCGCGGGTGGAGGCCATCTCGCATGCCGTGGCCCGGGTGCTGGAAGACCTGGAGGACATGGCGCGCTATCTGATTCCTGGCACTTTCCGGAACCGGGCGGAGTTCACCCGGCTGGCCCGGCCGATGGCCGAGCGCGCCCCGCTCCAGGGCATCTCCTGGATCCCCCGGGTGCGCGCCGGCGAACGGGCCGCTTTTGAAGCCCGCACCCGGGCCGATGGCCAGCCGGGGTTCGGGATCCAGGAGCGCGATGCCCGCCAGCAGGCGGCGCCGGCCGCCGCCCGGGAGGAGTATTTCCCCGTTTGCTGGATGGAGCCGGCCCAGGGCAATGAAGCCGCGGCCGGTTTCGACCTCGGGTCCGATGCCAGCCGCCGGGAGGCCCTGGAAAAAGCGCGCGATGAGGGGCGCGCGATCGCCACCAGGCCGGTCCGCCTGGTGCAGGAGACCGGCAGCCAGAGCGGATTCCTGGTTTTTGTCCCGGTTTACGCCCGGGCAACCGGCCCGGCCACGGTGGCGGAGCGGCGCCAGGCGCTGGCCGGCTTCCTGACCGGCGTGTTCCGGGCGGGCGACCTGGTGCGCAATGCCTTCCGCATCCTGCCGGCGGAGGATCTGGAGGGCTGGATCGAGGATCTCTCCGCGCCGCCGGCCCAGCGCCTGCTCCACCGGCAGGCGGCCGGCGCCGCCGGGGGAAGCCTCAGCCCGGCGCTGGCGGGCGCCCGGTTCAGCGCCTCCCTGGAAATCGCGGGGCGGGATTGGCGGCTCACCTTTGCGCCAGCGCCCGCCTTCGCGGCCCGCCACCTGGCGCGCGGCTACCGGTGGACGCTGGCCGGGGGCTGCCTCCTGGCGCTGCTGCTGGGGGCCTATTATTCACGCCTCGCCACCGAGCGCATCCGGGTGGAGGGGCTGGTCCGGCAAAGGACGGCGGAATTGGCGGATGAAAAAGAGCGCTTGAGCGAAAGCGAAAGCCGGTTCCGGGTGATGGCCGACTCGGCGCCCGTGCTGATCTGGATTGCGGGCCTGGACAAGCTCTGCACCTACTTCAACCGGCCGTGGCTGGAATTCACCGGGCGCACCCACGAGCAGGAATACGGCAACGGGTGGGCGGAGGGGGTCCACGGCGGGGATGTGCAGCGGTGCCTGGACACCTACGTTACGGCTTTCGAAGCCCGCCAGCCGTTCACCATGGAATACCGGCTGCGCCGGCAGGACGGCGCCTACCGCTGGCTCCTGGATACGGGCGTCCCGCGCTTCGGGCCGGAGGGAGCGTTTGAGGGATATATCGGCTCCTGCCTGGATATCACGGAGCGGAAGCTGGCGGCGGAGGCCCTGGTGGAGGCCAAGGAGGCCGCCGAAACGGCCAGCCGGGCCAAAAGCGAGTTCCTCGCCATGATGAGCCACGAGATCCGCACGCCGATGAACGCGATCATCGGCATGACGAACCTCCTGCGCGAAACGCCCCTGAATGGCCGGCAGTCCGAATTCGCCCGCATCATCGGCGACAGCGGGGAGGCCCTGCTGCGCATCATCAATGACATCCTCGATTTCTCCAAGCTCGAGGCGGGGCAGGTGCGGCTGGAGCTGGAGACGCTGGATCTGCGCCTGTTGATCGCCGGCGTGGTGGAGCTGCTGCAGCCCCGCGCCGGGGCCCGGGGGCTGGCGCTCCGCGCGGAGGTGGCCCCGCCGGTGCCGGAGGTGCTGCGCTGCGACGGCGGCCGGCTGCGGCAGGTGCTGGTGAACCTGGCGGGCAACGGGCTCAAGTTCACCGAGCGGGGCGGGGTGGCGGTGCGCGTGGAGTGCCTGGCGCAGGAAGCCGGGCGGGCCAGCTTGCGTTTTGAGGTGCAGGACACGGGGCCGGGCATCAGCCCGGAGGACCAGGAGCGGCTGTTCCAATCCTTCACCCAGCTGCACCAAAGCGGCGCGCGCCATCCCGGCGGCACGGGGCTGGGGCTGGCCATCTCCAGACGCATTGTGGAAACCATGGGGGGGCGCATCGGCGTGGCGGGCGCCGTGGGCGCCGGAGCCTTGTTCTGGTTTGAGGTGGAGGTGGAAATCGCGGCCGCCGCCCCCGCAAAAAACGCCGCCCCGCCGGCCGCGGTCCCGGCCGCCGCCCCGCTGCGCCCCCTGCGCATCCTGGTGGCCGAGGACCACGACATCAACCGCCGCCTGGCGGCCTTGATGCTGGAACGGCTGGGCCACCGGGCGGATTTCGCGGGCAACGGGCTCGAGGCCGTGGAGGCCTGGGAGCGGCTGGCCTGCGACGTCATCCTCATGGATTGCCAGATGCCGGAGCTGGACGGTTTCGAGGCCACCCGCGAGATCCGCCGGCGCGAGGCGGAGCGGCCCGCCGGCCGGCGGGCGGTGCGCATCATCGCGCTGACCGCCAACGCGCTGGCCGGGGACCGGGACCGATGCCTGGCGGCGGGGATGGACGAATACCTGAGCAAGCCGGTGCAGCTCAACCAGCTGGCGGCCGCCCTGGCGGGCGGCGCCCCCCCCCCCGCCGGCCCGGACGCAGCGGACGCAGTGGACGCCGGGGCGGGCCATCTCAAAGCCAAGCTGGATGAATTGGAGCAGGAGCTGGGGGTGGAGGCGGCCGAGGAGCTGCTGGCCGCTTTCCTCCGGGATACGCCGGGGCGGCTGGCGGAACTGCGCCGGCTGGCGGCCGGGCCGGCCGGAGGGGGGATGGCCCGGGCGGCCCACGCGCTGGCGGGCAGCTGCGGCATCTTCGGGCTGGAAGGCATGCGGATGCTGGGCCTGCGGCTGGAAAGCCTGGCGGAAGCGGACGCCGAAAGCCTGGGGGTCATCACCAGCCTGGAACAGGAACTGGAGCGCGGGCGGCCGGAGCTGGAGCGGCGGCTGGCGGCGCGGCGGCAATCCGGGGCCGAAAAGGCGGACCGGGCGTGAGCGCAAAAGCGGGTGGTTTGTTCCGTGCCATCCGTTTCGTTGCCAAAAATTGAAAACCATGCAACCAGACGGTTATAACCAAAGGGATAATATGTTTGCGGATGCCCTGCTTGGCAACCAGCCGGATAGGCCCGGTTTGTTCCTGGCCCGGGCCGCCCTGGCCTTGTTCGGGCTGGTGGCGGGGCTGCCGCTGCTGGTCATCTTCTCGGTGCTGCGGGAGACGGAACTGTTCTGGCGCAATGAAGGTGGCTACCCGATCTGGCTGCGGGATCTGGTGCTGGTGAGCTTTTATCCGCTCCTGATGATCGACCTGGCGGTGGTGCTGGTTTACGGCCTCCTGCTGATGGGCTGCCAGCCGCGGTCGAAGCGGGTGCTGATCGCGGAGTTCGGGGTGCTCTCCTTGATGGCGGCGGCGCTGGTGTTTTCCGTCGTCTGGGACATTCTTGATGATTTATGAACCGGCCAGGCGGGAGCGCGGCGTCCTCGGGAGGCCGCCCCCGGGGCCGGGAAGAAAGCGGCATATGAAAATATTATACGTCCACGAACGGTTTGGCGCCCTGGCCGGGGCGGAGGCCAACGCGCATATCACCGCCACCGAGCTGGGGCGGCGCGGCCACGCCATGGGCATCCTGCACGGGCCGGGCACGGGCAAGAACGAGCCGGCCTGGGAGGCGGTGTTCGCGAGCCGCTACCCCCTCGGCGCGGGGGATAATGCGGCCCGGGTGCGCCAGGCGCTGGCGGAATTCCAGCCCGATGCCGTATATGTGCACAAAATGGCCGAGCTCACGGTGATCCAGGCGCTGGCCGAGGGCGGCCGGCCGCTGGTGCGGATGGTGCACGACCACGACATCTATTGCCTGCGGAGCTATAAATACAACTATTTCACCCGGCGGATCTGCACCCGGCCGGCCACCCCATACTGCATTTTTCCCTGCCTGGCGTCCCTGGTGAGGAACCGGGCGGGCGGCTTCCCCCTCCGGTGGATGAGCTACTCGCAAAAACGGCGCGAGATCGCCCTGAACCGCCGGTTCGACCGGATGGTGGTGGTGACCGGATACATGAAGGAGGAGCTGCTGCGCAACGGCTTCGAGGCCTCCCGCATCGAGATCCACGCGCCCGTCCCCCGCATGGGGGACCCCGCGCTCCGGAGCAATTTCAGCGACCGCAACCTGATCCTCTATGCCGGGCAGATCATCCGGGGCAAGGGCGTGGACGTGCTGCTGGAGGCCCTGGCCCTGCTGGATATCCCGTTCGAGTGCGTGATCCTGGGGGATGGCAACCACCTGGCGCATTGCCGGCAGCTGAGCCTGCGGCTCGGCCTGGCGGAGCGGGTGAAATTCCAAGGCTTTGTGCCCCAGGAGGTGCTGAAAAGCTTCTACCGCGAATGCAGCGTGGTGGCCATCAGCTCGGTCTGGCCGGAGCCGATCGCCACGATCGGGCTGGAGGTGATGCGCTACGCCCTGCCGGTGGTGGCGTTCGACGCGGGCGGGATCAAGGACTGGCTGCTCGACGGCCACAACGGCTTCCTGGTGCCCTGGATGGACCGCCCGCAGTTCGCCGCCCGGCTCAAGCAATGCCTGACCGACAAAGCCCGGGCGAGAAAGCTGGGGGAAAACGGCCTCCGGCTGGTGAGCGAGCGGTATGATTTCGACCAATATATCCGCGACCTGGAGGCGATGTTCCAGCGGGTCATCGCGGAGCGCCGGGCGGCGGCCTGACGGGCGCCGCGGGGAGATCCCCCGCGCCGCCGCCAGCCACCAGAAGAACCAGGTTATTTCCTGACGGCTCCTTACATCCCCTTGCCGAACAAAATGGCCGGGATGGTTTTGAGGAGGATCCAGATATCGCCCCAAAAGCTCTGGCTTTCGATGTAGCGCACATCCAAACCCACCTGCTCCGGGAAATCGATGGCATTGCGGTCGCCGATCTCGAACATCCCTCCGCGGCGCTCGCCCACCTGCCAGAGGCAGGTGATGCCGGGCTTGACCACCAGGCGCCGGCGGTCCGCCATGGTGTAGAGCGCCACCTCCCGCGGGACGGGCGGGCGGGGCCCCACCAGCGACATCTCCCCGCGCAGCACATTCCAGAACTGCGGCAGCTCATCCATGGAGCTTTTGCGCAGGAAGCCGCCGATGCGGGTGATGCGCGGGTCATCCTTCATCTTGAAGGTGACGCCGGAGGCCTTTTCGTTTTTGGCCAGCAGGGCGGCCAGCTTTGCCTCGGCATCCACCACCATGGAGCGGAACTTGAGCATTTTGAACTCCCGCCCATAGCGCCCGATGCGGGTCTGGCGGAAGAAGACGGGGCCGCCATCCAGCTTCACCAGCAGGGCGATGGCCAGGAAGGCCGGCGCGAGCAGGATCAGCGCCGTGGCGCTGACCAGGATGTCCAGGGTCCGCTTGAAGAAGAAGGCGGCGTTGACGACCGCCCGCCAGGAGAGGCTCTTCCACAGGGCGCGGGCGTTCAGGCGCGCGCGGCCCCAGGGGGTCTGCGCGGCCTCCAGGCGCTCCATGATCAGCGCGTGCGTGGCGGCCCGTTTTTCGGGGGCGGCCGCCGGGGGGCGGGCTTCGGAAGGGGTGGGGTTTTCCCCGCGGGGTGGTTGATTTTTAGATGGCATAGCGGTGCGCCAGGGTTCATGGTTATTGGATGGGATTGGTGAGGGTGATGCCCTCATAGCTTTGGGCCGCGGCGTGGCCGGCTTCGTTGGCGGCGATGACCCGCACAAAAGAGTCGGTGATCATCTTGGCGTAGCGGTCGAGGGTTTGGTAAGGGGAGGTGGGCACGTAAACAATGTCGCGCGGCTCGAGCCGCACATCGGGCTTGCGGCCGGTCATGATGGCCTTGAAATCCACGATGGCGATCTGCGGCGTGGAGAGCGAGCCGCGCACGATGGCCACGTGGCTGAGGTAGGCGCCGGGCTGGACGCCGAGCGCCTTCGAGATGGCGGAGGCCAGGCTGATGTCGTCCGAAAAGCCGAGCGGCGCCGGGCGGTTGACCGCGCCCAGCACGTAGATTTCCGTGGAGAGCGAGGAGGGCAGGTAAAGGAAATCGTCCGGCTCCAGGTAGATGTTCTGGGTCATGTCCCCTTCGCGGAGCAGCCGTTTGAGGTTCACGGGCAGCACTTCGCCCCGGCGGATGAAGAAGCTGTGGTTCAGGTCGGCCAGCTCGGCGGTGGTGCCGGAGACGGGGGCGGTGTAGAGGCCGCCGGCCTGGGAAATGGCTTCGAGGATGGTCATTGGCCCGTTCAGCGGGTAAACGCCGCACTTGTTGAGCCGGCCCAGGACCCACACCCGCTTGCTCTCCACGCCCCGCAGGTTGAGGGAAATCTGGGGGCGCTGGTAATAGGCCGCCAGCTCGCGCTCGAGCCGCGCCTTGGTTTCGGCCAGGGAGAGCCCCCAGACCTCCAGGCCGGGCAGGAGGTCATAGTAGAGCTTGCCATCCGGGCAGAGGAAGGTGGTGGTGCGGGTTCCCGCCAGCCCGAGCAGCTCGATCTCGAGCTTGTCGCCGGGCCCCAGCCGGAACGGCTCCGGGGAGGGTTTCAGCCACGCCGGGTTGATCCGGTTGGTTTCCGCGACCGTGACGAAGTTCGTGGAGCCTCCGGCCTCCGGGCCGGAGCGGGGCGTGAAGGTGGACTTGGGGCTGCGGCAGCCCGCCAGGGTGGCCAGCAGAAAGGCCGCCGCGGCGGCCCAGGCCGTCCGGGAAAGCGTGGAATAATGACGGCGGATCATCATGGCGGGCGGCTATTTCAAAGAGGGCAGGATGGGCTGCTTGATGAACGGGCCGATGTTCCCGCCGGTCCAGACCGTGACCACGCCTTGCACGAAGGCGGAGGCCGCCATGTCGCCCAATTCTTCGGCGCGCGCCCAGGGATGGTCCGCCACGTAAAGGATGTCCCGCGGCTCCAGCCGGAAATCCCGGGTCTTGCCGGCCAGGAGGTCGGCCGCGTTGATGATGAAGCGCTGCGGCTGGTTGAGGGAGCCGCGCACCACGAGCACCCGCCGCCGGTAGGCCTTCTCGGTGAAGCCGCCCGCCAGGGTGATGGCGCTCAGCACGCTGGTCTCGCTGGTGAGGCCCTGGGAGCCCGGCGACTTCACCGAGCCCAGCACGTGGATTTCATTGGCCACCGCCGAAGGGAAAAAGAGGTAGTCGCTGGGCTCCAGGAGGATGTTTTGGGAGAGGTCGCCCCGCAGGAACAGCTTCTCGAAGTCCAGGGGCACCCGCTGGTTTTGCCGGATGAGGAAGCTGCGCGGCAGGTCGGCCATTTCGACGGTGTTGAGCTGGAACACGCCGGTCTCCAGCCCGCCGGCCTGGGCCACGGCTTCGAGGATGGTCAGCGGGCGGTCCAGCACAAAGGCGCCTTTATTGACCACCTTGCCCAGGACGAAGAATTTTTTGCTCTTGAACAGGCCGGGGGTGACGATGATGCGCGGGCGCCGGTAGAATTTGCCCAGCTCGGCGCTGATCGCCTCCCGGAGTTCGTCGAGAGTGAGGCCGGCCGCCACGAAACCCTGGACCTGCAGGTAGCTGATCCGCCCATCCGGCTCGATGGCCACATCGCTGCGGGTCAGCTCGGGCCGGCCGTAAAAGGTGAAGCTGACCACATCGGACGGCCCGAGGGTGAGCTTTTGCTGCCAGGCGGCCTTGGCGTGCGCATTGGCGCCGGCGAAGACGAGCGGGGCCGGGGGCTTTTCCGCCACTTTGAGGACCGGCGCCTCCGCTTCCGCCCGGGGCTGGGGGGAGGCCCAGGCGAGGGCCTGCAGCAGGGCCAGGGAGGGGATCGAAAGCGGCTTCATAGGTCGAAGGGGAGCCAGGGGAAGAGGCCCCGATACCGGTTCAGCACCACCCCGGCCAGGTGGCAGCCGGCGTGGCGCAAAGTCTCCAGGCGCTGGGCGGTCTCGCGGGAACGGGCGAGCCCGCTGCCCACGAGCCAGATCAGCTGCGGCAGGCTTTCGGCCAGGAGCAGGGTGTCCGGCTGGTCCGTGGCCGCCAGCTCCACCAGGAGGACCAGGCCGGGCAGGCGGCGCCAGTTCTCGAGGGCGGCCCGCCACTGGTTCCGGTGGACGGCGCCCCAGCGCCACCCGGCGGGGATCACCAGCCAGAGCGGCTCACCCGGGGCGGGCTGGACTTTTTCGGGGGCCTCCAGGGCGGAGCCGAACTCCAGGGTGGCGCCGTGGAGCGGGGCCCGGTTGGACACCAGCAGCACGCTGCCCTCGCGCTGGGCCGCCGCCCGCCCGAGCAGCTCCAGCCAGGTGGAACAGCCCTGCCCCTCCCGCACGGCCGCCAGCCCGCACACGATGCGGCGCTCCGGCCCGTCCGCGAGCCGGCCCTGCAGCGCCAGCCAGGTGCGGAAGGCCCAGTCCGCCGGCGGCGCCGCCCCCAGGGAAGCCAGGTCGCCCAGGCGGGCCAGCAGCGGCAGCCGGGTGGCGCGCCGCGCGTCCGCCGCGGTGAGCAGGCGGTCATCCAGCGATTCCAGCAGGGCCGCCAGGACCAGGCACAGGAACGCCCCGAGGCCCCCGCCCGCGGCCGCGAAAATCAGCACTTTCTTGCCCCGGGTGGTCGCCTCGATCTGGTCGGGCTTGGCTTCGAAGAACCGGTAATAGGGGATGGGGTTTTCCTCGTGCAGCTGCGCCTCGCGCTGGCGGCTGGACAGCAGCTCCTGGGCGGTTTCCAGGGCTTGCTGGCGCACCTTGATGCGGGCGTATTGCATGCCTTTTTCAGGCAGCACCCGGAGCTTTTCATCCGCGGCGGCCCGCACCGTCTTCAGCTTTTCCAGCTGCGCCGCCAGCACCTCTTTCTGCATCCGGAAGGAGAGCAGCTCCTGGTAAAACGTGGTCGCCAGCCCGCCCTCGCCCTGGCGCGGCGGCCCCGTCTGCCGTCCGGTGGTTTGGGCCATCTCCTTTTCAATCTCCTCCACGCGCAGCTTCTGGTCGTCCACCAGGGGATTGGCGTCGGTGTATTTCGTGCGCAATTCCGCCAGCAGCTCCCGCGCCGAGCGGGCCCGTTCGGCCAGGGGATTATGCTCGGAAAGCTCCTTATCCAGCGTGGTGATCTTCAAGTCCAGGGTGTCGTATTCCAGCCGCATGGTCTCGTAACGCAGGTCCAATTCGCCCAGCTTGTGCAGCTGCGCATCGATTTCCTTGTCCACGCTCACCAGCCCGGATTCCCGCGCGAAATCCAGCAGCTCCTGGTTCACCGCCCGGAGGTCTTCCCCGGCCTTGGCCAGCTGCTTTTTCAGGAGCTTGTTCACGTCGATCGCCTCCTGGGCCTGCATGTCCCGCGTCATCCGCACCACCTCCGGCCCATATACGTTCAGCACCCGGAGCGCCGTCTCGCCGCTGCGCAGGGATTTGAAGGCGATGGTGATCAGGTCCGTGTTGCGCTCGGGGGTGATGGTCAGGCCGTCCAGGATGGCCCGGGGCGAAAGCCGGGGCAGGGTTTGCTCGCTCACGCGCTGCAGCAGCACCATGGATTTCATGAGGCTCACCAGGGTGGGCACCGTGAGCTGCCGCGGCTTGAAGGGGTCGCCCTGCTGGGAGGCCCGGAAGGTGTCCGTGGTTTCCTGCCGCATCAGCTGGGCGGAGGCCGTGAACACCGGTTTCACCTTGAAGTAGCCCGCCACCCCGCCGGCCAGCGCGGGCACCAGGCCGCTGATCAAGATCCAATGCCACCGCCGGATGATGGCCGCCACCAGCCGCAGTGGATCGAAGGGCAAAGCGAAGGTTCCCGGCTTGGACGGGGGCTGGGTGGCTTCGCCGGCCGGGGGGGCGGCAGGCGGTATGTTGGAGCCGTTGGTCATTATCTGGACATGGTCAATACAGGCTATAGCAGACCGAAGATTGGAGCGCAACGCTTTTGCGTTGCGTCTGCAACATCAATCGAGGGGTGAAACTCCACAAAAGCAGCTGGCAACGGGAGGCTTTTTGGAAAACCACCCGCGTTCACCAGGATCATTGGCATACTTCTACGCACAGCAACCCGCTGGTACGCTGCTGGCGTGCCAACTCCGCCCATCCATGAAAAAAAAGTCATTCAGCCAAGCCGTATCCAAGCGGCATGGCTAATTATACGGGCCGGGCTTTTATGCGCAAGGTATTTGCGGGCAGTTGGTTATCTGGCCATCAGGAGGTTCTTGATCCGCCGGGCGGCGGGGGAGGTGGATTGTTTTTTAGCGGCGCCGCGGGTCCGGGTTTGCCGGGTAACCGCTCCCTGGGCGGTAAAAAGTTCATGGAAGCCGGTGGCGCCCGGCCTGCTCATAGGTGGCCAGGACTTGGCGGGCGTTTTCGTTCCAATCGAACCGGCGCGCATTCAGGAAGCCGGCGGCGCGGAGCTGGCGGCGCCGGGATTCGTCGAGCGCCACCCGGCGCAAGGCTTCGGCCAGGGCGCCGGCATCCTCCGGATCCACCGTTTCCGCCGCCTGGGCCACCACCTCCGCGAGGGAGCCGCGGGTGGAGCTGACCACCGGGCAGCCACAGGCCATGGCTTCCACCGGGGGGAAGCCGAAGCCTTCAAAAAGCGAGGGGTAAACCATGACCTCCGCGGCCCGGTAAAGATTGGGCAGATCATCGTCCGGCACGAACCCGAGGAACCGGATGTCCCGCGCGAAAGGGGAGGCGGCCGCGGCGGCGTGGATTTGTTCAGCGCCGTGCCAGTCGCTGCCCCCCAAGGCCAGGAGCCAGGGCGAGCCGGAGGCGGATTTGAACCGGTGGAAGGCCTCGATCAGGCGGACATGGTTCTTGGCGGGGTGCTCCAGGCGGGAGACATAGAGGAAAAAAGGCTGGTTCAGGCCGCGTTGCCGGGTGGCCCAAGCCCTGGCCGCCGCGGGGTCGCCCGGGTGGAAGCGGGCGTGATCGATGCCATTGTGGATCACCCGCAGGCGCGGCTCCGGGACCTGGAAGAATTGGCGGATGTCGCGGGCGGTGTTTTCGCTGATGGCGATGATGGCCGCCTGCCGCCGGGCCAGCCAGCGGGCGATGACCCGGCCATAGAACATGCGGGCCAGGTCGTATTTGCCCGCCACGTGGAAGGGGGCGAGGTCGTGGATGGTCGCCACGGTGGCGCACGGGGCGCCCCAGACCATCCGGCGGTAGCTCGGCACGTGGAGGACATCCACGCCGTTTTTGCGCAGCCAGCGGGGCAGCACCGCCTGGTGCCAAAACACGTTGCGCGCGGCCGGGCGGAACCGTTCCGGCACCGGCTCCAGCCGCAGCCGGCCGCCGGTGAAGGCGAACAGCGGCCGATCCTCCTCGAGGACCAGCAGGCAAATCTCGTGGTGCGTGGCCAGGGGCAGCAGCGCCTTCACCAGGGCGAACACATACTGGGCCACGCCAGTCTGGCCGCGCTGGATGACCGAGGTGGAGAGGGCGATGTTCACCGGGCGGCGGGGAAGAAGTAATCGCCGATGCGCAACAGGCGGACCACCTGGCGCACCTCCGGAGTTGGCTCGGTGAAGTCCACCACCAGGCCGTGCAGGCGGCCATATTTCCGGGTCCGGACCATGAGGCCCACGCCGGTGCTGTCCATGAACCGCACCTGGGCGAGGTTGATGCGCACGACGCCGGCCCGCCCCGCCCAGTAACGCAGGTGGCCTTCGGTGGCGTGCCACACGGCTTCCGCGTTGGCCGCCACAATCTCGCCCTGCCAGGCGATGATCTCGCCCCGGATGCAGCTGTCCTTGACGAGGACCACGGATTGCTCGGTGGCGCGGCCGGCGGCGAGGTCGCGCGCGGCATCCAGGCTGGGTTCGTCCGGGAGGAAATCGGTGAAGCGCATCATTTCCAAGGCCCGCCGCACGGCCGGGGAGGGCGCCACCAGCACCAGGAACCGGCCCGCGGCGCGCAGGTTTTTCTGCAGGCGGGTGAGCAGCGCCACGCCCGTGCTGTCAATGTGCCGGACCGCGGAGAGATCGGCGAAAACCTGGGTGCCGGCGGCCAGCGCCTCCACCCAGATGCGCCGGTGCCGGCGCACGGCGGCGGCGTCGAACGGGCCGGAGACGCGGAGGAGGCGGCCGCCGCCATTGACCGGCGTGAGGGTGGCCTCGCTGGCCTCCCCGCCGCGGCCTTTCCCGGCGCGCAGCCGCCACCATTGCCGGAGGATGCCGGCGCCGAAAACCCGGAGGCCGGTGGCGTAACGGCGGAAGAGCCGGCGCGGCTCCTGGAGGAGCCGGTAAATCCATTCCAGGCCGGTGCGCTGCATCCACCGGGGCGCCCGCGACACGGTGCCGGCGAGGAAGTCGATCGTGGCGCCCACCCCGATGCTCAGCGGCACCCCGGCGGCGCGGTAATGCATATTGATCCATTTCTCCTGCTTGGGGCAGCCGAAGGCGACCAGCAGGAGGTCCGGCTGTGCCGCCCGGATGCGGGTGAGGATGTCCTCGTGGTTCATCTCGATGAGCGGCTTGAAGGGCGGTGAGTAGGCGCCCACCAGCTGGAGGCCGGGATGTTTGGCGGCGGCGTTGGCGGCGGCGGCCGCCACGCTGGCATCGGTGCCGCCGAGGAAAAACACCCGCCAGCCCTGCCGCTCCGCCTCGGCCAGCAGGCGCGGCACCAGGTCCGACCCGGTCACCCGCTCCGGCAGGGGATTGCCCAGCCAGCGGGAGGCCCAGACCAGCGGCATGCCGTCCGCCATCACCAGGTGCGCCTCCAGCAGGATGCGCCGCAGCTCGATGTCCTCCATGGCCTGCACGGCGAAATCCACGTTCGCGGTGGCGGCGTAATGGGGGCGGCGGGATTCGATCATCGCCCCGATGCGCGCCATGGTCTCGGCCGTGGTGACGTTGTCAAAGGGGATCCCCAGGATGGCGATGGGCAGCTCGCCGCGGTCGGGCGAGGGCTGCCAGCCGGCCGGCGGCAGCGGGGCGGCCTGGCTGGCCTCCGGCTGGTCCCCGGCCGGCTTGGCGGCAGGCTCCTGGGCGGCGGGCGCCCCGCCGGCGGCCGCGCTGGCCGGGCCGGGCCCGGGGCCGTCAGGGGTCAGGCCGGGAACGGGATCGTCAGCGCCGGAGGCGCCGGCCGGTTTTGATTCTAGCGTAGTCATGGGATTCGGTTGGTTGGCGTGGCGTGGCGTGGCTCACCGGAGCCAGGTTTGCCACCAGGAAATGGTGGAGGAGGTTTCGACCTGCCCGTCGCCGCGAAGCCGGACGGTGACCCGGTAGCCGCCGGCCGGTTCGATGTATTCGCCGCGCCACAGGGCCACGCCGTTGGTGGCCACCGTGATGTCGCTCTCGCCGCCCCGGGGCGCGAGCTTGAGATGGACGGATTCCCGGTCGCCGACTTCGTGGAAGGCGCGGGACTGGCTGCAGGCGCTGATGGTCAGCTCCGGGATGGCCGAGCCGGTGGCGTTGTAGACGATCACCAGGGAGGCGCGGGAGCGGGACAGGGCCACGCCGGCCGCGAGGCCCAGGGTCAGCAGCCCGAGGAGCGGCCAGCGCACGCGGCGGAGCTTCCACCAATCAGTGAGCAGGTTGCGGCTGGAAGTGGCGGGCATAGAATTCGCTGAGCTGGCGGCCGAGCATGGGCCAGGAGAGCCGCTCGCGCACGGTTTGGGCGCCGGTGGTTTCGAGGCGGGCGCGCAGCGCCGCATCCCCCAGGGCCCGGGCGGTGCAGGCCACAAAATCTTCCGGCTGGTCGGCCAGCAGGATCTCCTCCTGGTGGCGCAGGCCGAGCCCCTGGGCGCCGATGGTGGTGGAGACCACGGGGGTGCCCATGGCCATGCTTTCGGGGATCTTGAGCCGGGTGCCGCCGCCGATGCGGAGCGGGACGATCTGCAGCCAGGCGCGGCGGTAGTAGGGGCGCACATCCGGCACCCCGCCGGTGACCACCACGCCGGGCCGCTGCGCATAGGCGGCCACCTCGGGCAGCGGGGAGTTCCCGACAATGTAAACCCGCAGGCCCGGCACGCGGCGGAGCAGCTCCTCGTGCATCCCGCCGAAAAACCAGCGCAGCGCGTCCACGTTGGGCGTATAATCCATGGTCCCGCAGAACAGCAACGCCGGCTCCGCGGAGCGGGGCTCGGCGCTGGCGGCAGGGGTGAAATAATCCAGGTCCACGCCGTTGGCCAGGACAAACACCGGGATGTCCCGGCTGATGTGGGAGCGGATGAAGGTTTCGTCGTCGGGGCCGCAGACCACCTCTACCGAAGCCCGCCGGGCGACGCGTTTTTCGAAGCGCGCCAGCTTGGACAGGTTTTCATAGGTCAGGAGGCGGTCGCGGAGGCCCTGCCCGGTATGGCGATGCTGCTCGATCTGGAACTGCAGGTCCACCCGGCTGCGGTCCACCGCCAGGGGCAGGTGGCTGAGGCCGTTCATGAAATACTGGGCCATGACGATGTCGCAGACGTGGACCGCGTCGTATGGGGCGCCTTCGGCAAACCGGTGGATGGCTTCGTTGATGTGGGGCAGCCACCAGTGCCGCACGGTGGTGGGCAGCGGGTGCAGCAGCCGGTCCGGGAACAGCCGGGGCCAGGCCGGGTGGTGGAAGGGCACGAACTCCACGCGCTTGCAGAATTGGGCGAAAGTCTCCCATTGCTCCAGGCGCTCGCCGGCCTCGCTCAAAGCGAGCAGATCCACCTCGTGGTCCCGCGCCAGCGCCCGCAGCAGGTGGTAGGTGCGTTGGTAAGTGCCCCGGTCCACCGGGTAGGGAATGTAAGGATAAATGACGAGCAAACGCATAGGATCAGCCAAAACGGCGCCAAAGGTTTTCGTGCGCGGCCACCAGCCCGGCCAGGTCCGTGGCCCGGGTGTGGAGCCGCTGCCGCAGGAACGCCCGATCCTGCTCTTCTCCGGCGCCCCCCTCCAGCAGCAGGGCCAGGGCCTCGAGCATCCGCCCGCGCGGATAGCGCCACGCGCC
This sequence comes from uncultured Verrucomicrobiota bacterium, assembly GCA_964409245.1. Lineage (GTDB taxonomy): Bacteria > Verrucomicrobiota > Verrucomicrobiia > Limisphaerales > UBA1319 > CAIMWS01. The sequence goes on along the minus strand of CAYPCQ010000001.1, from coordinate 115,287 downwards.
ACGCCCGAGGGCCGCTCCGAGGCCCAGGGCCCGCCCGGTGAGCAGCCAGTTTTTCCACCCGGCGGTTTCCGGGCACTTGTCCACCCCGCTGCGGGCGTATTCGCGCGCGATGGTGAAGGCCGTGCCGAGCCGGTGGTTCTCCAGCCACAGCAGCAGGGCGAGGCCCAGCTGCGCCAGTTCGCGGTGCTCTGACTGCAGCGCCGCGCGGGGGCTTTCCGTGCGGACCGGGTGCAGCTTGAACTCCACCCCCGCATCATGGTGCCGGCGGATTTCCGCCAGGCTGAAAGGCAGATCCGCCGCCGCCAGCGCGTGCAGCCGGCGGTTCCGTTCCCGGCAGCTCCAGTGGTAGGCGCCCAGCGCCGCCAGCACAATATCGCCCCAGGCCAGCCGGGCTTTCGCCAGGTTCCGGCCCACAAAATCCGCGTCGGCGCTGGTGAATTCAGGCCACCCCAGACGCTCCAGCGAGAACAGCAGGCCGCTGGCCCGGTTCATCCACAGGCGCGCCGCCTCGTGCAGCGGGATTTGGTCCGCCGCCCGGTGGTGCCCGCACCCCGCCAGCAAATCCTCCCCGCCCAGCAGCCGGCGGTGGCCCCGCACCAGGTCATAATAGAACATCGTCGGCCCGCTGCGCCGCAGGGCCTCCGGCGTCAGCAGCTTGAACTCCACCTCGAGGCCCGCCGAGTGCGAAAGCGGCTCTTCGATTTGGTGCAAGGCGCGGCGCATTTTCCGGCCGGCCAACCCGCTTTGGGTGCGGGCCAGCACATAGAATTCCAAGTCGTTGTAGGGCTTATCCTCGCCGCTCTCCCGCAGCACCCCCCCTTCGCCCCGCCCGTAACCGCCCCCCAGCAGCAAGCCTTGCAGCCACGAACTTGGGATGGCCCCTTGGACCGCCTCCCGCACTTGGTGGCAAATCCGGCTCAGATGCCGCTCGAGAACCTCGCTGCCATCCAAAGTGAACCGCGGTTCATCGTTTTCAGGTTTTGTATCGCGCATTGCGTTTGCAATGCCGTTTCGATGCGGGATTGGGGCGGCAAGCCAGCCCTCACCCAGTTTCAAAGGCGAAACTGGCTGGATTCCGGACCTTTGCATCGTTTTTACGGTCATTGCCAGTGGCGATGAAGCTTGTTTCATGCCAAATCATGTTCTAACCGCTCAAGGCTCCTCACGCAAGACCTTGCCTGAATCCTGTGGCCTGAATCCCGCTGCCGAGCCAGCCGGGGGCGGGCACCCAAGCCCAGGTTTTGGCTGCCGAAGGGCGGTTAAAGTGTGGCTGGCCGGTGGGCGAGGCGCAGGGTTTCGGCCAGGTAGTCCTCGATCTGGCCGGCAATCACCGGCTCGCTGAAGCGGGCGCGCACTTCGGTGTGGGCTTCGCCGGCGAGCCGGGCGCGGAGGCCGCCGCTGCCAGCCAGCTCCAGGATGCGTTGAGCCAGATCCTCCGGGTTGCCGGCCGCATAGGTCAGCGAGTTAACGCCATGGCGCAGCAATTCCTTGCTGCCGCCGGTGGTGGTGCCGATGACCGGCAGGCCGCTGGCCATGGCCTCGAGCGGAGTCAGGGCAAAGGGTTCCTCCCACTCGGAGGTGAACAGGAGGGCGTCGTGGGCGCGATACACCCCCGGCATGGCGTCCGGGCCGGCGCTGTGGAACGAAACCGGCAGGCGGTGCTCCGCCACCAGCGCCTGCAGCTGGGCGGTGTAGGCGGCGTCCCCCTTGCCGTAGATGCACAATTCGCCGGGGAACCGGCCTTGCACCTGCACCATGGCCTTCAGGGCGGTCATCACCCCTTTGTCTTCGGCCAGGCGGCCGACGTAGAGCAGCTTGCCCAGCGGCTGGGTGGCCGGCCGGGGCTCGCCGGTGAAACGCTCGCTGTTCACCGGCGCGTAAATGACCTCGCCGTGGCCCACCGCGTAGCCCTTGGCGGCGGTGAGCTCGCGGAGGGCGCGGCTGCAGAAATAAAGGCGCGGGAAACGGATGGCAGCCACCGGGTCGGTGGGGGCCAGCAGCGACCAGTGGCGCCGGGCGCCCGTCCACGTCCAGAACGCGCGCAGGAGGCGGGCCGCGGGGGGGGGATGCGGGCGGTTCCACCAGTCGAGCCAGACGTCCGCCACCAGGCTGCGGGCGATCCAGTGGTCCATGACATGATAAGCCACCGGCAGGTTCAGGCGCTGCAGGGTGAGGCAAAGCGATTTCGAGAGGCCGCCGAGGTTCCAAACGTGGACCAGGTCCGGCTGGCAGCGGGCGGCGGCGGCGCGGAGCGTTTGATGGTTGTGGAACTCCAGGGCGCGCAAGGCCCGGATGCCCAGCCACGGATGGCCGAAATAGCCGTGGATGCGCAGCCGGCGCTCAACGCCCGGCTCCGGGGCGCCCGGGTGCGGGGCCTGGCCGGTGAGGTGGTTCGAGGTCAGGATCTCCACCGTGTGGCCGCGCCGCCGGAGGGCTTCGGTGATCTGCGAGCAGCAGAGTTCGTAGCCGCCCAGGTAGTGGGGCGGATAGAGGTTGGTGAGGGCCAGGATCTTCATGCGGCGCCTCCGTGGGCCTCCCGCCAGCCCTGGCGGAAGCCCGCCAGCTTGCCGGTGCGCTGGCGCCAGCGGATGCGGGCCGCGTGCGGGAGCTCCCGGAGCCGGCCCTGGCGGGCGCAGAAGCGGGTGTCCCAAAGCAGGTCTTTGAGCCAGCCGAGCAGGACGGTCTTGGGCCAGTTGAATCCGCCGGGGGATCCCTGCCAGGCCTGGCCGATGGCGCGGGCATCGCCGAAGCTCCGTTTCCAGGATTGATCGGGGGTGTAATTGTGCGAGTGCATGGCGGCGGATTCGGGCACGTAGGCGACCTGGTGGCCCTGATTGCGGCACCAGCGGGTGTATTCGTCGTCCTCGGCGTATTGCAGATCCTCCCGGAAGCCGCGCCGGGCCCAAATGTCCTTGCGCAGGCCGCTGCTCACCATGCTGAAGAAATGGTCCCAGCGGGCCGATTCGCGCCGCGGCCCGAAGCAGCGCTCGTAATCGGAGGCGAACACCGCGGCGCAATCCGGGCGCGGGATCTGCCGGCCGAAACAGGCCGCCACCCGGGGATCCTGCAGGGCCGCCACCAGCGGCCGCAGCCAGTGGGCGTCCACCGGGGTGGCATCGGCGTTGAGGAAAATCCCGAACCCGGACCGGGCCAGCCGCAGGCCGTGGTTCATCACGCGGCTGGGGTTGTATTCCGCCGGGGTGATCTGGACCAGGTGCGCGGGCCGGGCCGCCCGGAGCAGCTCCTGGGAGCCGTCCGTGGAGCCGGAATCGATGACGATAAGCTCCCAGTGGGGATAATCCTGCGCCTGGAGGGCGGGCAAAGTGCCGCGCAGCGCCCAACCTTCGTTGAACGAGCGCATGATGATGCTGACCAGCGGATCGGCCATGGTTTCAAAAGGCTCCGAATGGGGTTTGGGGCAGGGTGGGCGGATGGGCGGCCAGCCCGGCGAAGGAAATCACCCGGATATCCGGCGCGGTGGCGAGCCGCTCCGCCAGCTGGTGGAGCACGGCGATGAACGGCTCGTTGGGCTGGCCCCCGGCGAAATATTCCCACCAGTGGGTCACCAGCACGGTGAGCGGGCTGGCGGCGATGGCCGCCTGGATGCGCTCCAGCATGCCCTCCACGGGCCGCTGGTAGGAAAGGAGGCAGCCCGGGTGGCTCAGCAGCCACAGCCCGCCGGCGGTCCAATGCCGCCGCCGCGCCAGCTTGCGGGCGGCGTAGCGGGGCCACCAGCGGAACGGCAGCCGCCGCAGCTCGAACCAGCCGGTGGAGACGATGCGGAAACGCCGGGCCAGCTCCCGGTAGGCGGTGCGCGATATCTGGTCGTACGGCCCGACAAACGTGGCCGGGCGGGGCAGGCCCGCCTGGTCGAAACAGGCGGCGCCGTCCTCCAGCCGCTGCGCCAGCTCCGCCCGCCGGGGCGAATCGAACTCGAGGTAATCGTGCGCGTAGCCATGGTGCAGGAGGCCATAGCCCGGGTTGGCGGCCAGGTAATCCAGCAGCTCCCGGCCGGCCGCCAGCGGCAGGCGCTCCGGCAGGCCCGGCCGGCGGGCCAGGAGGAAGCCCTCGAGCCGCCCGCCGGGCAGCGTGGCCGAGGTGTTTACGCACGGGATGGCGGCCAGGTTCACTGGCAGGTTGCGGTCCAGAAAAGGCCGGTAAAGCCGCTCCAGGCAGGCGGGTGGCGTGAGCGCGTTGGTGTCGTCGTCCCGCAGCAGGACATATCTCATGGGCGTCCTCCTTTTTTCCGGGCGGCGATCAATTCCCCGTAGAGGGAGCGCATGCGGCGGCCCAGCGCCGGCACGTCGTAGCGTTCGCGCACCAGCGCCCGGGCGCTGGCGGTGATGCGTTCGCGTGCCGCCCCGCCCGCCAGGGCCGCCGCCACCGCCTGGTGGAAGCCGGCCGGCTGGTCCAGGTCGAACAGCCACCCGTTTTCCCCGTCCCGCACCAGGGAGAGCGCCCCGGAGGTGCGGGTGGAAATCACGGGCGTCCCGGCCGCCCAGGCTTCAATGATCACCAGCCCGAAGGTTTCCGCCAGCGAGGGCAGCGCCAGCGCCCGCGCCAGCTGGAACAGGCCGATGACTGCCGGCGATTGCGGGGCCAGCCCGCCGGTCAGCAGGACGCTGCCCGCGGGCACGGTGGCGCCGATCCGCCGCCGCAATTCCTGCTCGTAGCCGGGGTCTGTGGTGGAGCCGGCCAGCACGGCCAGGGCCCGGGGATGGCGCCGGAGGATTTCCGGGAGCTGGTCCACCAGCCACACCTGGTTCTTCACTGGCTCAAGCCGGCCCATGACGAGCAGTGGCTCGCGCCCGGCCAGCTGGGGAAAAGCCTGGAGCGCCGCCGCCCGGTGGTCCCGCTCATAGGTGGCGGCGGGGACGGCGTGGGTCACCACTTCCACCCGCTGCCGCGGATACTTTTCGCGGAGGAGATCCGCCTCGCGCGGGTTGCAGGTGAACACCGCATCGGCCTCAGCCAGCACCTGGCGGGAGCGCAGGAGGAAGCCGAATATCCTGCCCCACTCAAAGCCTCCCTGCAGGGGGGCGGTGAGGCGTTCTTTTACGGTTTCGGGCAGATCCAGGGCGCCGCCGTGGATGGTGATGGCCAGGGGGATGCGCCGCAGCCGGGCGGCCAGCCGGGCCGCGCCCGCCAGGCGGTTCAGCGCGTGGGTGTGGATGACCTCCAGCCCGGGCTCGGCCAGCAGGCGCACGGGCAGGTCGAGGGACATCAGGTTGCCGCCCCAGGCGATCAGCTGCTCCCGGCTGGCCTGGGAAAGCCCCGCCACGGGCAGGAACGACCGGTAACGCTTCACCGGGCAGCGGGCGGCCTGGAACGGGTCTTGGGCGGGGGCGGCGCTGGACCGCGGGCAATAGACGACCGAATCGATGTTTTCGGCGCGCAGGCCTTCGGTGAGCCGCAGCACGGCGGTCTCCGTGCCGCCCCAGGCGGCCGGATCATATTTGCGGAGGATGTGGGCCACTTTCATAAGCTCAGGCCGCGGCCGGCTGTTTCCCCAACCCGGCGAGCCGCCGCCGGAATCCGCCGCGCTCTTTTTCGGTGCAGGCCCAGGCCCAGGCGCCGGCCAGGCCCGCCAGGCCCGCCACGGGGCCGTGCACCAGGAGGGTGGCCCAGTGGCTCTGGAAACGCAGCGCCGGCACGGCCGCCAGCAGGGCCAGCAGGGCCAGCATCGGCAGGCAGGCCAGCCAGGACGGCAGGACCGTCCGCTGGAACAATTCCCACCCGCCCAGGCCCACGTCCCGCGCCACCCAGGGCCAGAGATGCACCCAGCCGAAGTAGAGCGTGGGGATGAACGATCCCAGGGCCACGCAGACCACGTTCCGGTAGCCCAGCACCAGCGCCAGGCTCAAGCCCAGGTTGGCCGCCGCCTCCCCGAGCCCGAGCCAGGTGAGCCGGCGCTCGTGCCCGGTCATCATGAAGATCCGCTTGGAGACGCTGTGGGTGAGGATGGTGGTGTAATACCAGGCCAGCAGCACCTGGCCCACCAGCCAGGTCTCGTGGGCGATGACGCGCTCGCCGGTGAGCACCCGCAGCAGCTCGGTGAGGTAGAAGGCGCAGAGGAGGTAGAGGGGCGTGGCGATCACCACGCTCCACCGGGTGCTTTGCAGCAGCAGATCCTGGAGGGCCGCGCGGTCCCCGGCGGCGTGCAGGTGGGCCGCCGCGGGCGAGAGGGTGTCCTGCAGCTGGCGCGTGAACTGCGCGAAGATCTCCGCCACCTTGGCCCCGGCTTGATACACCGCCACGGAGGCGACGGACAGCGCGGCGCCCAGGACCAACTGATCCGTCTTGCCGAGCACGATGTTGGTGGCGGTGGACAGGTAGGCGAAGATGGAGAATCCCAGCGTGCGGCCGAGCATGGCGGTGGAGATCAGCCGCGGGCTCAGGCGCACTTGGGGCATGTGCTTCAGCGCGAGGAAGGCGGCCAGGAGGTCGGGCGCCAGGGCGAAGCCCAGCGCGATCGACATGATCGTGAAAAAGCTCCAGTGCCGCCACACGGCCACGGCGATCAGCACCAGCCGGAGGGTCATCGCCACCGTGGTGAGGTTGTTGGCCAGGCGGATCCGCTGCTGGCCGCGCAGGATCTCCGGGAAGATGCCGGCCGGGAAGGCCAGGCCGATGCCCAGGAAAAACAGCACCAGCACCCGGCGGAATTCACTGGTATTCTCAGGGGACACCCCGAACCAGCCGATGATGTGGTGCGAGCCGGCCAGCACTGCCACCACCACCACCGCGGCCACGCCGAGGTAAAAAAACAGGATCGTGCTCAGCACGCGGCTGAGATTGTCCCACTCCTTCCGCACGGAGAACTCCGCCACGCGCTTTTGCGCCGCGAAGCCGAAGCCGAACTCGAGCAGGATGCCGTAGCCGAAAACGCTCCACAGGAGCGACCAGAACCCGAACTGCTCCCGGGTGAGCGCCTGGTAAAGCAGCCGGAAGGTCACCAGGCCCACCACCATGCCCACGAACGTGCGCACATAGTTGGAAACGGCGTTGCTCCAGATGTTGCGTTTGACCTGGTCGTAGCTCATGGCCGCAGGAAGAGGAAGGTGCCACCCTCTTCGCGATCCACCTGGAACCCGAGGTTCACCAGGTCGGCGACGATGCGGTAGGTTTGGGCGTGGCCCGACAGGTGCGGGTGCAGCTCCATGATGATCTTCTTCACGCTCCCGGGCAGCTGCCGGAAATCGACATATTGTTCAGCGCCCTCGATGTCCATGATGAGCGCGGTGGGCGGGTAGTCCAGCCGGCCCACCAGGGTGGCCAGGCTCGCCGCGGGGACGCGCACCGTCTGCCCGCCGGAGGCGGCCTTGACCACGGAGTTTTCCCAGAACTCCCCGCCGATGTTCAGGGTGATCTCCCCGTCCTCGCCCGCGAGGGCCAGGTTCCACAGGGCGGGCGAGCGCCCGTTCAGCTCGTAATTTTTCCGCAGCAGCGCCGCGGTGTGGGGGTTGGCCTCCACGGTGGTATAGCGGGTGATGCCCAGGCGCAGCTGGCAGAACAGGCCGATGAAACCGATGGCCCCGCCGATCTCCAGCACGGCGTCGCCGGCGGTGAGGGCGTGTTGCGCGAGCCTGCGCTCCTGCACCTCGTAGCGGCCCAGCAGCAGGTTGTTTTTCATCAGCGGCGAAAGCGCCGTGACCTCCAGCTGGATGCCCTCCAGCGTGACCCGCTTGATCCCCGGCAGGGTGAATTTGAATCTCCAACGGGTGCGGAAATCGTCCCAAAGCTGGTACAGCAGCGTGCGTTTCCAGAGCGGGGTGGCGGCGGCGGTGTTCATACAGTGGTGATTTCGGGGGGGCGGGAATTAAGATCCTTGGCCAGCAGGGCATCGCGTTTCATCAGGTCATGGAGGTGCGGGATGGCGGTGACCCGGTCCGGTATCTCCCGCTGGTTGGTGACCAGGGCGGCGTAGCTGTGGCGGTCGGAGGGGTGGTAGCCGTGCATGGCGCGGATCGGCCGCTCGCCCATGTGGCTCGGCACGATCAGCACGCCTTCCTTGGCCAGGAAAATCAGCTCGCCAAAACGGCGGTCCGGGAACCGGGTCCGCAGCCGGGCCAGCTCGTCGTCCAGCAGAACCCGGCCCTGCGGCACATGTTGCAGCTCATCCAGCACCAGTTCCCGCGCGCGGTCGTTGAAGAACCAGAACCGCGCCATCGTGGAATCGTAAACCACGGCGTAATCCTGCTCCATCCGCAGCGGCAGCGCTTCGATGCGCTTCATCAGGTCCAGGTATTCGTTGCAGTTGGCCATGCCGTGGTCGCTGAAGGCATACAGGCGGACCTCACGGTATTGCCCGCGCGCGGCGGCCAGCAGATCCTTGATCCAGCGCTCGTAAACCCGCAGCCGGGCCGGAACCTGGGGCGACTCGTTGCCCACGCTGTGCAGCAGGCCATCCAGGCCCGGCCAGTATATGAAGGCGAAATCCACCTGCCCGGCGCGCAGCTTTTCCGTGAGCGCCGCCAGGTTGGCCTCCTCGGCCTGCGCGGGATCGCTCACAAAATAGGGGATGCCCTGCCCGGCCAGCAGGTCAAAGATGTTGCTGCCGCGGTTCATCCCGCCCGGCTGGAGCGGGCTTTTCTTCTCCGTGAAATCGTATAAGTGGATGTGCCGGAACGGGATATTGTAGAGGTCGAAATATCCCTTGTAGTTCAACCGGGACTTCACCCACTTGGTGAGCCACCGGCGGAAAATGCGGCGGCTGGTCAGCGCTTTGGGCAGCCACCGCAACGGACGCAGGAACCGGAATGGCGAATGTTCCGGGTCATACACGAAGTAGCACCAATTGTAATGCTCATCCGGCCAGCCCCCGCTGAGGATGGAGGGCACGCAGGTGCTGCTGTATCCGAATACCGAATCCAGCCGCTGGCGGTTGGGGGCGATATCCTTCAGGAACGGATCGTTGCGGATGATTTCCCAACCCATCGCGTCGATCATGATGAAAAGAGGGAGGATAGGTTTCATGGCATATAAAGGGTTGAATCGGCATTGCGCAAACATTGCGAATGCAATCCACAATCGGGGAAGTTGGATAAGTTCCAGTCCAATTTTGATCCGGGTATAGCACTGCCAGGCGGTGGAAAACAAGCTTTTCCAAGCCTTTTCTGCGTTTTAGATGGCCATTGCCAGAGCATCAGCGGCTGAGAGCAAGCTAGCCGCGTGCCAAGCCAGGAACCCCGTGGCAGAATTTGCGGTTGCCCAGCCCGGGGATAAACCGTGCCGGATCAGGCCACACCCATGGCGCGTTTGGCCTCCGCCAATAACTGGGAGGGTGAAAACGGTTTCGTGAGGTAAAGGGCGGCGCCGGAATGAGCGGCTTCCTCGCGGGCCACCGCCTGGCCCCGCGCGGTGAGCATGATCACCGGGATGCCGGCGGTATCCGGGTTGGCTTTGAGTTCGCGCAGGGCGGCGAAGCCATCGATCTCGGGCATCACCACATCGAGAACCACCAGGTCGGGTTTTTCCCGGATGGCCAGGTCCACGGCCTCCCGCCCGTTGCGGGCCAGGAGGATTTGAAAAGCGCCTTTCTTGAGGCTAAGCTCGGCCACCCGCAGCGTGTGCGGCTCGTCGTCGGCGATCAGAATTTTTTTGCTCATGGCAGGGATCAGGTTTTGTCGGCGATGATAATGAAAGCGGTGTCATCGAACGGGAGTTTGTCTTGCTCGAAATCCAGGAGGAGGGAAACGAGGCGGCGCTGGAGGTCTGCGCTCGATTCGCCGGCCTGGGTTCCGGCGAGGAGCGCGGATTTCACGGGGCCGTAGCCCAGCCGCTCCCCGGCCTGGTTGTGGGCTTCCACGAGGCCGTCCGTGAACATCAGGGCGCGGCCGCCATGCCGGCAGGTGTAGTGTGCCTCCTGGTATCGTTCATTTTCCAGAACCCCCAGCGGGGCGCCGCTGGCGGAAACCTCCTGCACCTCGCCTTCGCGGGCGGCCAGCAACGGGTGGTGGCCGGCGCTGGCCACCAGGATTCCCCCCCGATCATGATCGACGAAGACCAGCTGGGCCGTGATGAACATGTCCGCGCGGTCCAGTTCGCGGAAGAGGTTGCGGTTCAGCCAGGCCATGAACTCCCCGGGCCGGGGGGCCAGGTCGGACCGGGACCGGACCAGGCTGCGGAACATCAGGGCGAAGAGCGCGGCCGGCAGCCCCTTGCCCATGACATCGGCCACCACCAGCAGGACGCTGCCGTCGCCGGTGGGCAGGGCGTCGTAATAATCGCCGCCCACCTGGCGCGCGCTGCGGTAAAAGCCCGCCAGGGAAATGTGCGGCAGGGCCGGCAGCTGCTCGGGCAGCAGGGAACGCTGGATCGTGGAGGCGATTTCCAGCTCGCGGGTCAGCAGCCGCGATTGCACCTGTTCCTGGTGGAATTGCCGGTTGCGGATCTGGATGCCCAGAAAGTCGGCGAAGGTCTGGATCACGCTCAACTGGCCGGCCTCGAACTGGCGGTTGCCGCTGCGGCGCCCCACGGCCAGCACCCCCACGAGCGAGTCGTTGACAAACAGCGGGTGGGCAAAGCCGCAGCTATCCGGGCCAAACTCCGCCAGCGGATCCCCTGCCTGCAGGGGCGCCTGGGGATCGAACCAGACATCCACCCGCTTGGTGGCGGACCGGATCTCCACCGAGCCTTGGGTGGACCGCAGGCTCAGCGCCTCCCCGCGGCGGCCGGGGAGCGAGGCGGCGGCGGTCTGGAGATCCTGGCCATCCCGGCCCGCCAGGCGGAGGATATACCAGTCCGCCTCGGTGATGCTGATCAGGTGATCGAGCCAGCGGCGCACGAACTCATCCGAAACCCCGTCGGTGTGGAGCTCGGCGCTGAAGCGGAACATCGTGGAGAGGCTCTCATAGGAGGAGGCCAGCTCCTCGGTCATCAGGTCGAGGGTGTGGCGGGCTTCAGCCAGGTCCTTTTGCAGGCCGGGGATGGAGGAAGGTGGGGGGGGAGGCGGAGCCCCGGCGCGGGCGCGGCGCAGGATCAGGCAATTTTCCCGGCGGCTGCGCAGGTAGGCCGACTCATCGGTCAGCTGCTGCATGAGGAACACTCCGCGGCCTGATTCGGTTTCGGCATCGGGCAGCTCCGCCTGCTCCGGCCAGTCGAAGCCCGGGGTGTGGTCGGTGACGCGCGCCTCGACGGAGGCCTCCCCCACGGTCATATCGATGAGCACCGGCTGGGAACGGCCCGCCGGGGTGGCGTAAAGCACGGCATTGTTGACGGCCTCGGCCAGCGCGAGTTCCCAGGCTTCCTGCTCGGAGGCAGGCAGGCCGGATTCCGCCAGGAAATCCCGCACCCGGCGGCAGGCCTCCCGGGCGGAACGCAGTTCGCACGGCAGGGTAAAACAGCAGGATGGTGGACGGTGGGTGCGGACGGTTTCCATGATGGATGGCTTTGGTCAGCGCCCGCTCCGGGCGGCTGTCAACGGGGGGCGGTGGGATGGGGCCATGGGGCGCTCAGGATTCGACGATTTCAAAGACCCGGTGCAGGCGGGTCAGCTCCAGGATCTGCAGGACGGTGGGGGTGGGCTTGATGATGCGCAGGCTCCCGCCGCGCGACACCATGGTTTTGTGCAGGGCGATCAGGGCGCCCAGGCCGCTGCTGTCCAGGAAAGTGGTCTGCGAGAGGTCCACCTCCAGCGTGATGGTGCCGGTGTTCAGGGCGGCCCGGGTTTCATCCCGGAATCCCGCGGCGTTGGTGGCGTTCAAATCAGCAATGCCACCAACCCGCAGCGTTGTTCCTTCAAGCTTGGTTGTCATAAATAATCATTCCTTTATAGGCGCGCTATCCAAGCGCGTCAATCATCCACAGGCCGGGATTTATCCTTGGTGCCGGGGGTTTCCGGCCCCCGGTCCGCCGGGGCGGATTTCGCCTCCGCTTCCGGGTCGGCCACCAGCCGGCGCAGGATGCGCCGGCCCCGGTCCAGCAGGCCCCGGATGCCGCCGCCGGTTTTTTCGCCCGGGCCGGCTTCCGCCGGGGCCCGTCCGCCGCTGGCCAGGTCGCCGAGGAGAAACCGGTCGGTGATCGTCGTGCGGGAGCCGGAGCGCAGGCTGAGCAGGGTGTTCCCCTGGGCGAAGGAGTGGCGCAGCTCCGTGTGGGCGCCCACGTAGGTTTGCGGGGCCACGGCGCTGTGCGCCACCTCCGCGCCGTCATCCACAAATGATCCGTCCCCGATGATCACCTCCGGGCCGATGACCGCGCCGGCGCCAATGCGCACCCCGGCGCCGATCCAGCAGGGGCCTTGGAGCCGGGCGTCGCCGGCCACCTGGGAGCGCAGGCCGGCGTAAACCTCCGGCGCGATTTCCCGCATGCCCAGGAGCTTTTCGGCGGACTCCGGCAAGAGCGCGACCTGGGCGGCGAACCAGGCCTCGTAGCTGTCCCAGAGCGGGTGATCCGGCAGCTGGGGCAGGCGTTCGAGGGTGAGGACAGCGGCCGCCTCCGCGCCCGGGGGTTGCGCCTGGCGGGCCGCCACGGGGTCCGGCTCCCGGTCCACGGCCACCACTTGGAGCTTCACTCCCCATTGCTCTCCGCGGCCGGCGGCGGCGCGGATGGCCTCCGGGCGGTCGCTGGCCAGGACGGTGATTTCCTTGGCGCCATCGGCGGCCAGCTGGTGCAAGGCATGTTCGATGACGCTCAGGCCGGCGAAAGGCGCCAGCACAAGGGGCTGTTTGATCGCCAGGGCGGCGACGGCGGGGCGGGCCGCGGGGCAGATGAGGATGATTTTGGGGGTGCTCATGGCGATGGGGTCAGGGACGGTCCGGCGGGGCGCTGCGGCCGGTATTTCCCGCAATGACACGGTCATAGATTTCCAGCATTTTCTGCGCTTTGGCCTCCCAGGTGAAATGGCGGTAAACATGGTCCTGCGCGCGGAGGCTGAAGGCGCGCAGCTGCCCCGGCCTTTCCACCAGCCCGGCCAGCGTGGCCCGGAAGCTTTCCACCAGGCCGGGCCGCGGGAGCAGCGGCAGGGCGAAACCCGCATCCGGCGGGACCAGCTCGCCGGGGCCGCCGTGGTTGACCACGATCGGCACCAGGCCGCGGGCCATGGCCTCCAGGACCACGCCCCCGCCGAATTCGCGCACGCTGGGGAAGCCCAGGATCTGCGAGCGGGCCAGGCGGCCGGCCAATTGCGCGTGCTCCACCCAGCCGGGGAATTCCACCCGGCTGGCGATGCCCTGGTCCGCCGCCTGCTGCTTCAGCCGGGGCAGTTCGGGGCCGTCGCCGATGATATCCAGGTTGAGCCGGCCATCCCGCACGAGCGGGGCGGCGGCTTCCAGCAGCATATCCACCCCTTTGAGCGGCACCAGCCGGCCGATGAACGCCACCCGCAGGGGCGTGGTGGGCGGGGGCGGCTCGCGGCGGGGGAACCGCGCCTGGTCGATGGCGTTTTCCGACAGCAGCAGGCATTTGCCGCGGTGCGCGGCGGGCATTTCGTCCAGGGCGGAGCGGGCGCCGGCCAGGATCACGGCCGCGTTGGCCCGGGTGGAGTGGTAGCCGGGGATGAGCCGCGCCAGGCCGCGCAGCGGGCTCAGCCATTCGCGTTCGGCCCGGCGCAGCTCGGGGAATTCCTTCGGCCATGGCACGCCGCCGTTGAGCGGGCCGAGCACGAACGGCACCCCCGCCCGCGCGCAGCGCCCGGCCATCAGGCTGGGCACCACCGGGGAATTGGGGATCACCCGGTGCACCACGTCGAAATCCCCCTTTTCAATGGCCGCGCCGAAAGCGCGCCAGACCCCCCGCTCAAAAAACGGGTAGGCCAGCGCGGCGAAGGCGGTGTAAGTGCTCCAGCCGAGCGTGGTGCCGCCCCGCAGCAGCCGGCTGATCTTCCAGGCCAGGCCCTGCCAGCGGCGGTTGTCGATGGGCGTGAACTGCAGCCGCCCCAGCCCGGCTGCGAGGATATCCTCCCGGTTGCGCAGCTCGGCGGCCAGGTGGACCTCCGCCACCTGGGACAAGGCCTGCGCGAAGCTCCAGCCGATCAGCGACACACTGAACAGCTTGGGGTTGGCGGCTTCGGCCAGGAGCAGCACCCGGAGCGGGCGGGCCTGGCCACTCTTCCGGGGTTTTGGTTCCGCTGCGCTCATGGGGGGCTCCGCGCCGTTTTGGGAAAAGTTTTCCACGCGCGTTTTCATGAGGCGGCCGGGGCATTCCCGGGCAGGGGCGCCTGGCTGGCGCCTTCGTTCCGGGCTTTTTCGGACGGGAAAAAGCGCTTCAGGTTGTTCATGGGCCGCTCGATGAAGCGGGCGCTGAGCGCGGCCGCCGCCACCGACATGGCAAACAGCAGGGCGAATTTGGCGGCGCCCGCCTCGGGCAGGGTGAATTTGAATTTGGTGGCGAACATCCCGGCGACGTAATCGGCGAACAGGTGGTAAAGGTAGAGGCCGTAGCTGATCCGGCCGAAATACTGCAGCACCCGCGAGTCCAGCAGGCGCCCGGCGGGGCCGGTGCAGCCGTGCGCGCACAGGCCCACCACGGTGGCGAAAAAGGCCGCATCGATCAGCGGACCCACAATCGCCCGGGCGGGGATGGCGATCAGGAAGTAATCCAGCGTGCATTGGATGGCAAACAGCAAGGCGGCCACCGGGAAGGCCCGCTTCAGCAGTTCCGGGGGCGAGGCCACCACGGCCCGGCCCGCCGGCGAGCAGAGCCAGGCCAGCAGGGCGCCGGTGACCAGCGAATCCAGGCAGCAGAGGGACACCACCTTCAGCGAAATGTGTCCCGCCCCCAGGGTGGCGGCCAGGATGGCGCGCGCCGCCACCGCGCCGCCGATGCAGAGGGCAAATACCCGGGGCAGCCAGGCGCGCGGCAGCAGGAGCATCATGGCGGGCCAGAGGAGGTAAAACTGCTCCTCCACGGAAAGCGACCATAAGTGGCTGATGCATCCCTGCCAGTCGCCGCGGAAGGCGAAGTAGAAGTTGGAGGTGTAGAAGGCGTGCCACCACAGGCTCTGCCGCAGCACGTAAATACCCAGGAACGAGCCCACCGCCAGCGTCAGGTAATAGATGGGGAAAATGCGCAGCGACCGGCGGATGTAAAACTGGCGGAATTGCCAGCCCGCGCTCGAGCGGCCGCCGTCCACCGCCGCCCGCGCCCGCAGGAGGATGCCGGTGATCAGGAACCCGCTCAGGACGAAAAAGCAGCGCACTCCCAGGTCGCCCCACGGGCCGAAGCCGAGCAGGCCCGGCGCCCAGTGGTGGATCATCACGGCGAAGATGGCGAGCGCCCGCAGCGAGTCCAGCTGCGGCATGTAGTTCGGTTCCGGTTTGTTCATGCGGGTTTCAAATAGGGGGTTGGCAGATCTTTCAGGCCCTGGCGGCGGCAGACTTCCACCCGGGCCATGAACCCGGAGAAAATCAGCCAGATGGAAAGGTTTTTGGTCTGGCTCAGCACCCGTTCCACGGTGCCGTGCAGATAGGTCAGGCACAGGGCGATGACCACCCCCCCGAGGAAATTGCCGAGGCCGGTGTTCCAGAAGCGGATCAGGCCCCGCACGGACCACCACAGGGGCGCTGCCATGAAGGCCAGGTAGCTGAAGAACCCCGGGTAGCCCGTCTCCGACAGCAGCAGCCAGTAGAGGCTTTCGGTGAGCGGGCAGGCCATGTAATTCTCGTCGTAAATGCGGAAGCCGCGGCTTTCATCCCAGTCCATCATGATGATCACATAGCGCTCGTCGGGCAGGCTGTTGACGACGCCGAAGTTGTTCCAGCCGATGCCGAACGGGGAATACTGGAGCATCGCCTTGGACTGCCGGTTCAGGATGGGGCGCAGGTCTTCCTCGTTTTCCCGGGAGGCGTTTTCGTTGATGCGCGCCATCAGGGAGTCCATGGCCAGCATGGCCGCCGCCGCCGCGCCGCAGATGCTCAGGCCGGTGAAGGCCACCTTTTTGGCCGAGAGGCCGCGCAGGTAGGACAGGCCCATCACCCCCGCGGACCCGATCGCGAAGGCGGCCAGCCCGGCGCGGGAGACCGAGAGCAGGATCATCGCGGCGGTGCCGGCCAGGCCGCCCAGGATCAGCACGGTGTCCTTCCGCTCCGCGTGCTTGGACAGGCCCAGGCCCAGCAGCGGCAGCGCGCAGAGATAGGCCCACATGCACATCGGGTTCTGGTGCTCGAACCAGCCGTGGACCTGCCACCGGGCTTCAATAAAACGGAGCTTGAAACACACCACCGCCTGCACCATCAGGGTTATGCACAAGGTGCGCGCCACCCACTTCAGGTCTTCCCGGTCCTGGAAGCCATGATACGCCCCCACGAACACCATCACCGCCGTGGTGAACTTCCAGGCCGCCATCAGCGCGTAAACCTTGTTCACCGCCGGGAGGACCGACAGGGTGCTCAGGAAACAGTAAACCAGGTAGAGCCAGAGGCCCGGCGGCAGCAGCCGGAAGCCGGGCGGGCGCTTGAGGGAGGCGCTGACGGTCAGGGCGATGCCCACGAACACCATGATCGAGAATTCAAAGCCCTTGGTGTGGCCCCGGTAAAACTCCACCGAATCCAGCATCAGGGTGAGCTTGCTGGGGAACCAGGAAGGCATGCAGGCCAGCAGGCAGAGCGTCACGCGCTCGGCAGTCCGGTTTTTCGAGAGCCAGGCCCCGAGGTAGGGCGCCAGCAGGAAATAGCCGGAGAAGGCCACGCAAATTTTGATGAATTCCTTCATGGGGGGCCGCCGGGCCGCTCAATCGAGCTTGCCGGATTTGCGCCAGCGCCAAAGCGTGGAGGTGTTGATGCCGAGCTGGCCCGCCACCCAGCTGTAATTGTTGTCGCTTTCGGCCAGCAGCTTCCGCGCCAGGGCCAGCTTTTGCTTGGTGTTCGGGATGGCGCCGCCCGGGGTGAACGCCGGCGGGGCAGGGGATGGCTCCGGGGCGGGGGGCGCGTCCCCCGGATAGGCCGCCCGCGGCTCCAGCGAGGGCATCGCCATGGGGCCGGAATTCGCCAGCAGGGATTCCGGGATCTCCCACCACGGCTCGCGCAGCATCGGCCCGTCGAACAGCAGCACCAGGCGGTCGATGGTGCTCTTGAGTTCGCGGACGTTGCCCGGCCAGGTGTAGTGCTGGAATTTTTCGATCAGCTCCGGCTCCAGCGCATCAAAGTTCTTGCCGAACCGTTCGTTGGCCTTGCGCATGAAAGCCAGGGCCAGCTCGGGGATGTCTTCCAGGCGGTTGCGCAAAGGCGGGGCCTGCAGGATCACTTCTGCCAGCCGGTAATAAAGGTCGGGGCGGAAGCGCTTCCCGGCGATCTCCGCGTCGAGGTTCCGGTTGGTGGCCGAGATCACCCGGACGTTCACGCTGTATTCCTGCTCGCCGCCCACGCGGCGGGCGCGCCGGGTTTCCAGGAAACGCAACAGCTTCGGCTGCACCCCCAGCTCCATCTCGCCTACTTCATCCAGCAGCAGTGTTCCGCCATCCGCCTGCTCCACCAGCCCCGGCCGCGCCTTCAGGGCGCCGGTGAAGGCCCCTTTTTCCACGCCGAACAGCTCCGCTTCCAGCAAATCCTTGGGGATCGCCGCGCAGTTGAGCGCCACGAAGGTTTTCCCGTGGCCTGCTTTGTGCAGGGCCGACGCCACGCGCTCCTTGCCCACGCCTGATTCGCCCAGCACCAGCACGCACACATCGGTCGGCCCCAGCCGGTCAATGGTTTGCCGCAAGCGCTGCATCGGCTCCGAACGGCCGATCAGGACATCCTCCGCCGATAGCGGGCGTCCGCCATAGAGCTGCACCCAGAGCTTTTGATTCGTGGCTGCACTCATGATTGCATGGCGCCAGCGTTCATCGCTGTCTTCAGTTGAAAGCACATCGAACGCGCCATCCCGCAAGACTCGTGCCACCTCCGCGGTCGTGATGTGTCCGATGGTCGCCAGGTAGAGCCGGTTGGCTTGGGCTAGCTGCACCCGCAGCCGCGGCCAGAGAACGGCGTTCCGTGCCTGCGGCGGAAGGAGATACACAACTTCCGAGGTGGGGTGCGTCAGCTCCACAATACGGCTCTCTTCGTACATCCGGACGGGGAAGCCGAGGCTTTTCAATCGGTCTTCCTCACCCGCCGAGGTGCCATTGGGTATGAATACGGTTGTCATGCAATTGCAACGCAAATGGTATGCAGTGCCCGGTGCCATTGCAAGAACCCAGATGGCGCGGATTCCCGCGCCAGCCATTTTGCCGTATGCAAACGGCTGAAAACCAATTAGATTTGTGGTTCGGCCTTGGGTGGCCCATTTTTTGCTGAAGGAGGTTCCGAATGAAATGCAATGTTATTGAATATCCGAGCCATGGTCTGCCCCTGAGCGGACCCGCTTTACGATGAGCCAACGCGATGCCACCGCCGGGGGAGCTTTTCATATCCCATCCTTGGATGGGCTGAGGGCAGTTTCCATATTGATCGTTTTCCTGAGCCATGCCGGACTGCACAAGTTCTTCCCGGGGCTGTTTGGGGTGACCGTTTTTTTCTTCCTGAGCGGTTACCTGATCACCACCCTGCTGCGGCTGGAGCAGGAGCAGACCGGCCGGGTGAGCCTGGGGCAGTTTTACCTGCGGCGGACGTTGCGCATCTTCCCACCGTTTTATCTCATCCTGCTGTCGGTGGTGGTGCTGGTTCAGTCAGGGGCTTTGAAGGGGGAGTTCTCCTGGCGGGCGGTGGGCGCCCAGGGGCTGTATCTTTCCAATTATTACGAGATTTTCGTGGGCGGCGGCCAGCCGCCCGGCACGGAGGTTTTCTGGTCGCTGTCGGTGGAGGAGCATTTTTACCTCATGTTTCCGCTGTTGTTCATGGTGCTGCAGCGCTGGGTTCCCCAGCGGCGGCATCAGTTCCAGGTGTTGCTGCTCCTGAGCGCCGGGGTGCTGGCCTGGCGGCTGGCGCTGGTTTATGGCTTCCAGGTCGTTCCCCTGGATGCCACCACGAACCATTTCCCCCGCACCTGCCACGCCACCGATACCCGCCTGGATGCGCTCCTCTTTGGCTGCATGCTGGCCGTCTGGGGCAACCCCGTCCTGGACCCCACTCGTTTCAGCCGGCGGTTCTGGCTGTATGGCGCCCTGCCGGTGGGCCTCGTCCTGCTGGGGGCCAGCTTCGCCATCCGCGGCGCTGGTTTCCGCGAGACTTTGCGGTACACCGTCCAGGGCCTGGCGCTCTTCCCGGTGTTCATTGCCGCTATCCGTGGCACGGATTCCTGGCTTTATCGCGGCCTGAACTGGAGCTGGATGCGGCGGCTGGGGGTGCTCTCCTATTCCTTCTACCTGACCCATTCGATCATCATCGCCTGCCTCCTGCAGTGGCTGCCGGCTCCCGCTGCGGCCAGCCCGCGCGGTCGGATCGCCTGGCTGGTGGGGCGGGGGGTGCTGGCGTTCCTGGCCTCCTGGGGGGTATCGGCCTTGATCTATCGGGCGGTGGAAAAGCCGTGCGCCCGGTTGCGCAAGTGCCTGTCCCGGGTGGTCCAGCCGGTGGCCGCCGCTCCCGCGGCCAGCCCCAACGGGGCGCCACCGGCCCTGCCGAAGGGGCTGGCGGCTTCCGCCTGAGGGCGGCCCGGATCTGGGAGTCAGCCCTCCGCTTCCGCCATGGCATCTCAAAATAACGCGCCGCGCCGCCCCACTGTGGGGGTGATCATCCGCTTCAAGAACTCGGCGGCGACGCTGCCCGGGGTGCTGGCAGGGCTGCGCCGCCAGACCCGGCAGCCGGATCTGATCCTGGGCGTCGATAACCAGAGCACCGATGACTCCCCCCGCCTCCTGCGGGAAGCGGGGGTCCAGGTCATCGAATGGACCGAGCCTTACCGGCACCCCCGGGTGGTCAATTTCGCCGTGCGCCATTGCCCGGCCGACCTGGGGCTGGTACTGAGCTCCCACACGGTGCTGCAGGCGCCGGACACCCTGGAAAAGATGGTGGCCGCCATGGCCGATCCCGCGACTGCGTGCGTGAGCGGCAAATGGGATGACGACGGCTTTTACAGCGATGCCATCGACTGGGCGGAGCTGCGCGCCAAAGGCCTCAAGTTCTGCGCCATCTACTCCAACAGCATGGGCATGTTCCGCCGCTCGCTCTGGGAGCAGGCGCCCTTCGATGAAGCCATGCCCACGATGGAGGATGGCGCCTGGGCCGTGGAGCAGGTGCGGCGCGGCAAGCTCTGCCGGCGCCTGGATTTCCCGTTTTCCTACCAGCGGGGCGGCCGCTCCCGCCATTTTATTTTCGCCGTGCTCACGTTCCAGATGGCCGCCCGGCATGGCCTGCGGGTGGCCTGGCTGGGACCCGCCGCCTCGGTGCGCCAGCTGCTGGGCCACGCCGCCCGGCGTCTGTTCGGGCGCGGCCGCGGGGAGCTCCCGGATGTGGACCGCCTGTGGCAGAATTTCCGGGCCTGGCTGGCCTGGCGCCATGCTGCCCCGGAAAAAGAATAACCAGCGGCCACCAAACCCTTTCCCCCATGTCCCACTCCCACTCCCCAGCCGGCGCCCCGCCCCGCAACCAGAGTCTCGATGTGCTCCGCGGCCTGGCCATTGTCATGGTCTTGTTCAACCACCTGGAGCCGTTCACGGTGCCCATGCTGCCCGCGCTGACCGGCCCGGCCGGCTTCGTGTATTGGCACGTGAAGAGCATCGGCTGGACCGGGGTGGACATGTTTTTCGTCCTCAGCGGCTTCCTCATCTCCGGCCTGCTGTTCAAAGAGCTGGAGCAGACGGGCCGCCTGCACCTGCCGCGCTTCTGGGTCCGCCGGGCGTTCAAGATCCTGCCCTCCTACTGGCTGCTGCTGGCGGTGCTGGCCCTCACCGGCGCCACGCACTGGCTGGCGGCCGGCTCGGCGGCCGGCCTGGCGCGGTCCCTCGCGGAGCATCTGCTCTTCGCCCAGAATTACCTGGCCCGCAATCCCAATGGCCCCACCTGGAGCCTGGCGGTGGAGGAGCATTTTTACCTGCTCATGCCGCTGCTGTTGTGGTGGCTCTGGCCGGCCCGCCAGCCGCGGGACAGCCGGGCCTGGCGGCCGCTGTTCACGGCCTTCGTGGTGATCCTGGCCGGCATCCCCCTCCTGCGCCTGGCGGCGGCTTTCCACGGGCTGCAGGTGGAGGATTTCCGCCGGACCCATTTCCGGCTGGATGGCCTGACCTACGGCGTGCTGGCCCAGTTCCTTTGCCGGTATCACCGCCCCGCCCTGGAGCCTTTGCGGCGGCATCCGGCGGCGGCCTTGGGGGCCTCCCTGGCGCTGGTTTCGTGCGGGTTTTTCTTTGGCCAGGGGCATCCCGGGATGTTCATCGGCGGCTTCACCCTGCTCTCCATCGGCTACACCGTGCTCCTGCTGACCCTTTATCTTAACGGTTGCGGGCGGTGGGAGAAAACCGTGGTGGTCCGGGCCGCCTCCCACGTGGGGCGGTGGTCCTACAATATCTTCCTTTGGAACTTTTTCCTCTGGGCGCTGCCGCTGCCGGGCTACCGCCCGGCCCAGGCCTGGGTGGCCGCCCACGTGGCCTGGGCGCCCGGCCAGCTGGCGGCCCATTTTGTGGTCTTTGCCCTGTTTGCCATCGCCCTCGGGGCGGCGCTGACGGAGCTGTTTGAAACGCCGGCCCTGAACCTGCGGGACCGCATCCGCTGGCGGGTCCGGCCGGGCCCGGGAGCGGCGGCGGATGGCCGCCCCGCCCCCAGCCAGACGCCCCAGGCGCCTTGAAAAAACCGGCCTGCCAATCGGACAATTCCCCCCGTCCTTGGCCTCGCCCCGGCAATTGGCCTCCGGGCCTTCCCACGTTTTGAAACCGGAATATCGGAGGTTTTGATTCTGCCGCGCCCCAGCATCAGGCAGTTACATCCCGGCCGCAGGCAATTCCAACCTGGCGGAAACCTCAAGGTGCCGGAGGCGACGCGGGCCTCGGAGGGTGCGCGAGCTTTTGGGTTGCGGCGCCGCTGCGCCGCTTTGGATTTCTGGCCTGTGGCTGGTTTATTCCCATTTTTTCAGGCATTCCCTGCTCCCCAGCACCCAGCCACTCGCAAGAAATCGCGGCCGTTGATGGCTTCAAAATCGAAGCAGGATACCCGCGAGGATCAGGCTGCACTTTTCCCCAACTGCCAAAGCACCGCCCAGGAGGAGCTTTATGGGCCGTCACGGATTGCCCGCGGGCAGCAGGATCTCCGGTTTAAGGAGGCCGATCACTTGGGCTGGCAGCCGGGAATCGAGGGAGTCCGGCAGGGGCGGGGAGCGGTCCACATGGCCATCGCAAAAGAGGACATTCGCCTGGCGCCCGTGCCGGAAATGGGCGGTGGGTTCATTGGTGGTCACATAATAGAATTCCTCCAGCATGGGGTTTTCCGGCGAGGCGGGGAATTGGAAGGTGTTCACCTGGGCGGAATCGGCCAGAAAGGCGGTGTCGCCGGGCTGGCGAAAGCGGTGGACCACTTTGGCGGGCTGGGAGGCAGCGGCTGACAGGCTCAAATTATAGCCGTAGCCATAGGCGGCGCCGGCGGCCTTGAGCTTGAAGGATTGCAGGGCATAATTCAGCGAGGGGCAAAGCTCGATGCCCCGCCCGCCCAGGTAGGGGAAGAGGGCGCCTTGGCGGGCGTCGAAGGCGCGGGTGGATTCAGCCCCGCGGCCCAGCCACCCGAACCAGAAAATATCCCCGCCGTTGGTGGCGGCGCCCCGGTAGCGGAACGTGCGGCCATCGTGCTCATCCCAATACATCTGGGCGGCCAGCCCCAGCTGCCGGAGGTTGTTTGCGCACTTGATCCGCTGGCTGCTGAGTTTGCCCCGGTTCAAGACCGGCAGCACCAGGGCGGCCAGGATGGCGATGATGGCGATGACCACCAGCAGTTCCACCAGGGTGAAACCCGGGGCAAAAAGCCTGGCAGGCTGTGGAGTATGCCGGCGCATGGTTATGGCCGCCCGGCTTTCACCCGGTAAAATGCGGCCGGCGAGGAGGCGGCCGGATCGGCCAGCCGCACGCGGGCCGGGGCGGCTTGGAGGGTTTCGGCCACCGGGGTCCAGAGCCGCAGATTTTCCGATCGTTCCAGCTGGTAGGTCCAGTCTCCGAGGCCTTGGAATTCAACGCCCCAGCCCGGTTCCAGGCGCAGGCACTTCAGAGCCTGGATGGGCGGTTCGGGAACCACTATCTGGAGGTCGTCAATGCGGCCCTGGGCGAAGATGGATCCCGTGGCCTTGGCATCGCTGTAGCTGCAGATGGCAAAGGCATCCAGCCGGAAATCCTTGAAGGTTTCGGTGAGGACCACCGGATTTACCGGGCCGAGGGATTGGCCATTGGCGGTGATCGCCGTGGTCAAGGTGTGGGTTTGGCCCTGGTAGCCCATGCGGATGTCCAGGCGCACCTGGGTGGGCAGCTCCAGCAGGGTGTAATCATCCGCCCCGGAGTAATTGAACACGCTGTTGGTGTCGATGGCGGTGGGCCAAACGGTGGCTCCGAAACCGGTGTCCGGGAAGTAATCCAGCTCCACCAGGTTGGGCGATTGCCGCCCGGTGCCGCGCAGGAAATTAGTGCTGGTGGCTCCGGCCAGGTTGACAAAACCAAAGGCCAGCTCAAACGCGAACGGCTTGCCGGCGGAGGTGCCCGGGGTGACCCGCTCCAAGGTCAAACTGAGGCTGATTTGGAAATCGTCGGCTTTGGCCAGGATCGTGTTGAGCGGATGGTAAAAATAACTGTTCGTCTGGGAGCTGTCCCAAGTGACTTGCAGGCTTTGGCTGGCGGCATCCCATTGGAACAGGCTGCTCTGGCCATGGGTTCTCCATCCATTGGCCAAAGGATTGCGGCTGAAATCCTCGCGGATCTCAGCGCCTGCCAGCAGGCCCGCGGTCACGGCCAGCAAAGACGCTGAGATCCAATTCCAGGATTGGGTCATAAGGAGGACGGTTAAGCCGCCTTTTTGATCCGAAGCTGCCACACCAGGACCGAAAGGCCCAGGCCGAATAAAACCAACGAGCCCGGCTCGGGGATCGCGCTGAGCCCGGAAAAGGCGTCAATTTCTGCATGGCCACCCAAAACCTCCAGGCGCACATATTGGATGGCCTCCAACTGCACCGGGTTGCCCCTGGCATCGATGGCCCAGCCAAGGTCGAAACCGGCCCCCCCGCCGGCCCCGGCATACTTGGCCCGGATGCCTGGCAGATCCAATCCCGCGAAGTCGGAACCTTTTAAACCGGGGATCACCGCGGCCGAAAAATCGCCCTGGCCATCGGTGGGGAATAAACCGTCGATGGACGGGGTTTTGGCGGGGTCCAAGGCATAATAGGTCTGGCCATCAGCGCTTGCGGAAATCCGGAAGGGGCCATTCAAATTCCCGAACAGCGAGCCATCGGTGATGCCGCCGCCGGTGTAATCGCCGTTGGCGATGACAAAACCGGAGCTGGAGAAGACTGCAAAATCCAAACCATAGGGGTTGGCTGGATTATTCTGCACGGGATTGCTGAACTGGACCGTCAAGGAGCCGTTGGCTCCCACGGAGACCAACTGGCTCTTGAGGTAAGCCGGGTTGAAGGGATCCACCGGGCCGCCGAATTGCCCCGGTGTCACCCGGGAAGGCTCACCCAAGGCGGCCCCCGAGTTGGTATAGGAAGCGACGGACGCTGGCAGGGTGCCAGCCTGATAGTCCACGACCGAGCTGGCATAATTGGCGCCGTGCAGCGCAGGGCACCCCTGAACGGCAGCCAAAACCAGCAAGATTACTGAATGATTCCTTAACATACGCCTGATCAACCGCAAAACGGCTGGGGGAATATTCCCACCCGGCCGCACTATTAATTTCGCGAGACCAGTGCACAACTTTCAGGGCGTGATTTCAACCGCCGGGCCAGGCAAAAAAAATGCCTTCAGACTCCGGTTTGGCAGTTGAAGGCCCAAGGCGCGTTCCGCCGGATACACTCCGGCAGGCTGGCCTCGTCCTTCCCTTTGACGGAGAAGCGATTCCGGGCGGGACGGGTGGAGGCCATTGCTTCAGAAAACACGGTCAATTAAACGCCACCATGGAATCAAGCAGCCAAACCGCCGCGGCAGCCTTTGCGGCCTTCCGGGTTTGGCCGGGCAATGAACGACCACCATCTGCCGCCGGAAATCCGACGAGCACAAACCAACCGGTATCCTGGCTCCGAGCTTAAAACCGCGCTCCCTCCTTCCCGGCCGTTGAGACCAGTGGTTATGGGAGTCTGTAGCTCGTTACAGTGGCGCAACCGCCCCCGATTCAAACGGGGTTCCCTGACATTGGCTTGCGTGTGAAACAATCGCTGGATTGTTTCCCTTTTCAAAGAGCTGATCCCATTAGACCCCAGCGGAATTTTTTGCCAAGCAAATAATGAGCCGTCATTTTGCCGCGCGGGTGGTGCGCTCCTGGATCCAGGGGAGGTCGGGATTCCCCAGGCTGGGATCGTTGTGGGCATGGAAATTTGCCAGGACCGGCTTGACGGTGCGCGGATCCACCCAGCGGTGCGAATCCGCGTGGCCATCGGCGAAGCTGTGGTTGCCGGACCGGTTGTGGTAGCTGGCCGGGATATGGCTGAAGCGGGGGGGATTGACGGCGTCCATGCGCACCCCGAAACACGGCCGGCAGATGCTGTCCGGGTTCACCTCCTGGAACAGGAGCAACCGGGCCGGGCCGGGATCCTTCACATCGCTGGTTTTCCCGAAAACGCGGAACCCGGCATTGGGCATGGATTCCCAGGCAGGCCCGGTCCAATTCAGGTAGGAATTCATCGCATAGCTGCGGACCCGGACGGCCTTTTTCTGCCCGCCAGTGCCCGCCAAGCGGTCCGCGGGGCATTTGTACAAGCTGAGTGACTTGAGGTAAGGCACGAACACCGAGCGGCGTGGATCCAGCAGGATCAGGCTGTTGGTGGAATCGGCAGGGTTGGACCGGAAGCTGCCGGATACCCAAAAGCTCCCCGCTTCACCGTCCCCATTCGGGGCCAGGCGTTCCTCGTTGTCGGCTGAATACAGGATCCAGATCGTGGACATTTGCTTGAGGTTGTTGAGGCATTTGATCCGGTGGGCCTGGCCTTTGGCCGTGGCCAGGGATGGCAGCAACAGGCTGGCCAGGATGGCGATGATGGCGATGATGGCGATGACCACCAGCAATTCAATCAGGGTGAAGGCTCCCGGCGAAACCGTTCCGCTGGGGAACCGGACGGGCCTGGCACAGCGCTTCCTGGTCCCGGCAAGGTCCACGCGTGCGGCACGTCTTTCAGTCCTCCCTGGCTGGGTGTTCATACCGTCCAGTAGAACAAATCCCAACGGATCTGGCCATATGAAAAACAAAGCCGGTCAAACTTGGATTTTGAAGCTCATGGTGCCAAATACCAAATGAAAAGGAAAATGCTCGCGCGCCTGCCTCATTCGCCTCGAAGGCGGTGCGTTGAGGTTTCCGCCAGGTTATGGAGTGTGCCGGCCTGCGGCGCTTTTCCCTCCCAGTGGATTGCAATCATTCGCGCGCAGCCGCCATATTGTGGAGCGGAGAGCATGGAGAAGAAAGGGCCGTGGGCCGAATGGCAGCGGATGGATTTGCCGTTGCGGCAGATCCGCCTCGTTACCTCGGCGGCTACCTGCCGCCGGTTTGCGTCTGCAACGGGATGGATCGCCTGCCCAATTCCCCAAGGTCTTATAGCTCCCCCACCAATCCGCGATTGGTCCCCTCCGCATGCATCCGGCCGAAGGACTTACTCCAAGGACTGGCGGATGATCACCTCGGATAACTTCGCCCAATGCTCCTGGCCCGGCACCCCCTGGTAGCATTGGAGGCTGATTTTGGGCGGGCCTTTGACGGGCAGGTCGCACGAGCCGGCATCCGACCATTTTTCGGCATCGCCGGGCCGGAACTGGCCGCGGATGCGTCCGCCTTCCACCCGGAGGCGCAACTGGACTTTCTGCTCGGAGATTTTGTTGATGGATAGGGTGCGGCAGCGATCGTTTTGCTCGCGGCCCATGACCACGGTGAGGGCGCCATCCACAATCTCCTGGCCGATCTTCACCATGTTGCTGTCGTCGTAATACCAGACCAGATCCACCTGTTCATACTGTCCGGTGGGATGATTTTCGAGGCGCAGGGTGGCTTCGACCGGGCCCCGGGCGGAATCCGGGGCCTCGCGCAGGAGCACATTCCGGGCGTCGTTGGCCCCACCCCACATATTTCCAGGCTGCACCCGGATTTCCAGACCGGAGGTGGTGAGGCGCCAGGCGGTGCGGTCTTCGCGCAGCCAAGTCCAGCCAGGCTGCATTTGGCCTTTGAATTCCTCCTTGAACAGGGATTCCGCGGCTGGAGCCTGGGTTGGATGCGCCAGGCAGGCGAACACCAAAGCAGCCAAAGCGGGCAAGCATTTCATAGGCAACAGCCCCCGGCCGCGCCTGCCGAGGGGCGCGGCCGGAGTGGGGGAATGGTTACGGTTTGATAGCGCCCACCCGGACGAAACTGACGCCGTGGCGGGGAACCTCGCATTCAAAACCGTCTTGGAACGTGCCAATGTCCTTCTGGCGCCACAGGTCGCGGACTTTCTGGCTGCCTTTGAGGCTGACATCCAGCCAGGACACGGCCACCTTGGACGGGGCGCGCCCAAGGTTGAAGAGGCCCACCGCCCAGGTGCCATCCTCCAGGGGCTTGGCCAGCACCGCCTCCGTCTTCGACCGGCGCACGACCACGGCCTGTTTGCCCAGGGCATCCTGGTCCACTTCAATCACCTCGTGGTTGCACAGGACATTCAGGGTGAAGTCATCCAGCTTGGCCATATCTCCGCTGAAAATCAGCGGCGCCGCCATCAAGCTCCAGAGGGACATGTAGGAGTATTGCTCATTGGGTGTCAGGTTGGTGGGAACGCCCTCGCCCATCCCCGAGGCGTTGCCCACCCAGCCGATCAAAATGTAATCCGGATCGTTCCACGCGCCCGGCTTGGCGTAATCCCAATGCGCGGCATTGCTGAAGCCGATCTTGTAAAAGCCGGGCAAACCGCCGCCGCTCTCGAGGCCCAGATCGCCGGTGGTGCGCCAGCAGTGGCCCACCTCGGCGCCCCATTTCCAGACTTCGCCCATGCCATACTGGCAGAGGTTGAAAACGATGTCGCGGTCGAGTTTCAGCAGCTCGGCCCACATGAGCTGGTAGGGCTTCTTGAGATGAGCCAGGGTGTTGCCACCCGCTTTCGATGTATAGGAACACCAATCGTATTTGAGGAAATCAAAGCCCCACTCGGCGAACGTGCGTGCGTCCTGGGCCTCGTGGCCATAGCTGGCTTCGTAGCCGGCACAGGTTTCGGGGCCCGGGCCAATGTAAGTGCCGGCTTTGAGCCCTTTGGCATGGATGTATCCGGTCATGGCCTTCATGTCGGGAAAGTGTTTGTTGGAGAGCAGGCGGCCATTGGGCTCGCGCGTGGGGCCGCCGATCATGGGATCCTTGGAATTCACCTTCACCATCCAGCAATCGTCGATGTTCACATATTGGTAACCGTAGTCCGCCATGCCGGTGGCGATCATCTGGTCGGCCGCCTGGCGCATCACCTTGTCGGTTACGCGGTTGTAATGGATATACCAGCTATTCCAGCCCATGGGGGGGGTCAAGGCCAGGGTATTGCCCACCACAATGCGGAATTCCCGGCGCGCCTGCCCCTGGGCGTTCCGGGCGGCCAGGGTGGCATGGTAGGCGCCCGCCTTGGCCACCTGGCCGGTGATGATGCCCGTGGCAGGATCCAGCGCCAGGCCCTCAGGCAGGCCCTGGGCGCTGAAAGTCACCGGACGCTGCCCGGTGCAGGGGATGCGGTAGAGGAACGGTGAGCCGGGCCGCACCCCATACACTTTCGGCCCGTTGATGCGCGGCTGCGCGGGGGCGGCGGGGGTGAGGAGGAAAGGCTCCTCCAGCGAAAATTTAGGCCGGAAGGTTTTGGGCGGCTGGCCATCGAATTCAAAAACCGCATTGGCCCAATCCGCGTGGTCCCAGCCCGAGCCATCATCGGCATCGGTCACGACGAGCAGGAGATTGGTGATCCCGGCGAGGCTCACCCGGCAGTCGCGGGGGGCTTCCTTCCACTTGCAGACCCCGCTGCGCCAAAGCTCCACATCATTGCCCAGGAGCATGAACTCCACGGAGGCGCGGTCACTGCCGGCGGCGGCATCCACACCCACCTTGGCCGAGAAAGTGCGCGCCTGCCCGTCCAAGGCCACCCAGCATTCGCTGCCGGCATGGGTGCCCACGCCATTGGCGAACACCTGGCTGCCGATGGCCAGCGGCTTTTGGGTCACCGCTTGGTTTTTCCGGGGCTGGCCCCAGCCGCTGCTCATGGGCCCCAGGTCCAGTTCATCCAGCCGCACGGAGGCGGCTCCGGCCTCCATGGAGGCCATCGCCAGTGTCGCCAAACCCAGCCCTAACAGACTTCGCACATTATTCATAGGATGCACCACTGTTTACCACCCCTGGCCCGGGGTGTCAAATCATGGTATCGAGATGCGGAAGAACCGGGTGGGAGCGCCACTGGGTATTTCCAGGCGGACTTCCACCGGGGAATCGGAGGCCAGCACCTCCCCCTTTTTCCATACCTGCCAGGAATCCCCGGACCAGGAATCGCGCGCGTAAATGGTATAACCCTGATTTTTTACACCCGGGAATTGGAAGCGCAATTGCGCGCCCTCCAGCACCGGTTGGGACAGAGTTATGGCCGGGGGATTGGCCAATCCGGGGGAGCCGCCCGGGAGCGCGCTGATCCGCCAGTTGGAGGGCGCATTGAGATCCCCGGCCGGATCGACCGGTTCCAGGGACGGCCCCTGGCCATCGGGCGCCTGGGGCCACGGCGGCTGGGTGCCGTAGGTGAAGTCGATGACCACCTGGCCGTCAGCGTCCACCGCCACCACGTGTTCGCCCGCGTTGTCGAAACGGCCGGAATATTCGCCGGCGACCGGCCGGCCCGGGCCGTAGCGTTTTTCAAAGGCGGCCTGGTTTTTCACCACCAGCACGAAACCGCCGGGGGCCAGGGTGGTGATTTTTGAGCCGCTGAATTCAAAACTGATGGCCGAGGTGAAACGGAAGCCCTCCAGGTCGCAGGTTTGGGCGCCGGGATTGGCCAGTTCGATGTATTCAAAGTCATCGGCATTGGTGTAGCCGGCGGCCACTTCCGCGGGCGAGGGATCCGCCGGGTGATAGTGCAATTCGCTCACCGCCAGCCGCGGTTGGCCAACCACGAAGCGGGCCTCGTTCAAGGCGCTCCACTCCGTGCCATTCAAAACCCGCGCTTTGACGATGGTGAAATCGTTCAGCACGAGCGGCTGGGAGTAAACGAGTGCCGCATTCGTGCTGGTGGACTGCTGGCGTTCGCCCGCCACCAGCTCGGGATCGATCAGGAAATCCGTGCTGGATAAACCCAGGTTCAGCCCTTGAATGGCCAGGATATTGGCGCCGCTCTTCAGGGCCGGCAGGAAATCGTCCACCTTGAAATCCTCGAAGAGCACGGCGGCGGTGTCGGCGTTCTGGGCGGCGGCGGCGGAGTTCCACGCCAGGGAGGCGGGCGGATTGGCCGCCGCCACCTGCACCCCGTTGAGGAAGGCCACAAAGCCGTCATCGTAGCGCATCCGGAGGGTCAGGTAATTCCACTTTTGGCGGCTGGCGCTGTCGCATACGAACGGGATGCGGATAAAGGCGGAGGTGTTTTGATTGTCCATCGCGCTTTTCACATCGGTCTGGATATAGCTGAGGTAGGTGGCCTCGCGATCATAGCCAACCCCGCCGGTCCCGCCAGTCCAGGCCGCATCGTTGAATGGTTCGGCCCCGCCCCGCCAGGCGGCGCCCAGGGTGGACCCACCATTGGCGGCGGAGGGGATCAACACCCGCCGGGGCGCCGGATTGCCCACCAGGGTTGAACGGGATAACTCGCTCACGGTAACCGGCATCCGCGGATCGCTGCCGTTGGTGGTGTAGTAAACCACCCCCTGGGTGGCCACCAGGCTGAGCTGGAAACCGGCCGGCACCGGGCCGCCCCGCTGGTTGAAAACGGGCGGCTCGGTGCGCGGGTAAAGGCCCGCCCGGCGCAATTGGTCCAGGACGACCGCCGAACGTTTGGGGAAGTAGTTCTTCAGCAGGTTGGTTTTTTCCACGGCCCAATGCTCATCCCGCGTGTAGGGAGTGGAGGCATGCTGATCCCCCCAGCGGGCGGATTCCCCCACCATGGCGCGCTCCACCCGGCTGGCCAGGGCCGCGAACCGCGCCGCAGGGCGGTTCCGTTCCGGGTGCGCGGCATCCCAGGCGGGATTGGCCGGATCCACGTAATAGACCCCGCCGTTGTAAAAATGCTTATAGACATGGTCGGCGAATTTCATGCGGAAATCGGCGTTGCTGCGGGCGGCGGCGTAGGGGGTGGCGACGGCGCCGCTGGCGCTCGTGCGGTCGCTGTTCAAGGTGGCCCACAAGCCGAGGGTGGCCTCGGTGTCCCAGGGGAAAAACCGGAAGCCGTCCAGCCCGGTGCGGCTGCGGCCGGCATACCAATTCCGCCCCGGCCAGTCCTCGTTGCCGCCGTAAATATTTATGAGGATATAGTCGATCAGGTTGTCCACATCCAGCAGGTTTTCATAACCGGGATTGCGGGAGCCGTCGGGATTACGGCCCTGGATCCGGCAGTAATTCGTCTGGTTGGCGAGGCCGCTGTTGGCCAGGGCCAGCAGGCGGTTCCAGGCGTTGTAGTTGCCATCGGGGGCCGAATCGTAATTGATGGCATCCCAATCCTCCCTGGCGGCGTCAAAATAGGTCGCGCCAAAGGCGGCGTCCGGCCGTTCCACCGGGTTGTATAAGCCCCAGTAAAAACCATTGATATACAGGTGCACGTAGGAGCTGTGGGAGACGGTCATGCCCATCTCGCGCGCCGAGGCCAGGGCGAAGCCGTCCCGGATATAGAGTGCCTTGCCGGCCGCCGAATCCCACTGGTAGCCATCGTTATTATTGGCCCGCAGGGTCAGGCTGTCGAATTCGTCCGCCGCCTCCGGGCCGAAAAATGGATAGTGGAGCCGGGCGGGGCCGTAAATGGATTTGAACAGCAGCCGGAACGATTTTTTCCTGGTCAGGCCGAAGCCGCGGAACGCGCCCCCCTGGATGCTGAGGCCTGCATCCACCTGGAATCCGGCCGGGCCATCCGGGGGGAACAGCTCCGCCGAGACCCCTTTTTCCCAGGCGGCGCCCCGGTTTTGCGGGTTGGAATAAATGCCCTTGGCGCCGAACATTTCCTGCAAATCCATCACCAGGGACAGGGTGGGGATGCTGCACAGATCTTCCCGGATGGTGCGCGCGTATTTGCCGCCGTAGCTGTCGGCGCCGTTCTGGCCCGCCACGCGTTTGTCCAGGCCGTAATCCGGGGCGGTGCCATTCCAGCTGCTGGGGAAGCCGGCGGCCAGCGTGGCGGCGCTGTCCTGCTTGATGATGTCTTCCAGGAACAGGTAGCTGTGGGTTTCCACGCTGGAGGGGCGATGCCCGTCCTTGAAGGCGGCGGCGCGGGCCACCGTGGTGCGGGCGATGCGCAGGGGCGCCGAGTAAACCGTGCCATTGGTGGCGCTGGGGGGCGTGCCGTTGGTGGTGTAGCGGAGGGTGGCCCCGGCGGTGGCGCTTTGCAGCGCCAGGTCAAATGGCTGCGGCTGGAAGCCGCGCTGCACGCTGAAAACCGGCGGCTCCGCGAAACCGAAAAACACGCCCGAGTTGGCCGCCCCGGGCGTTGGCTGGTCGCAATAGCCTTCCACCGAGGAGGCGATCAGCACGTTCTCCAAGGTGGCGCTGATCAGGAAATCCGGGCTGTCCACGCGGTCGTTCAAAGCCTGGATGGCGAGGATATTGGCGCCGGTGCGCAGGACAGCCGCATCCAGCGGCATGCGCTCCGCCACCAAGGCCTGCCCGGCCGCCCGGTTGGTGAGCGCTGTCGAATCGAACGCCGCCGGGTTGGGCGCGTTGCGCCGGGCCGCTTCGGCGCCATTCAGATAAGCCACCAAGCCATCGTCGTAACGCACGCCCAGGATCAAGGATTTGATCGCGGCCGCATCCGCCACCTGGAAAGGGATGCGCAGGCAGGCGGTGGAATGTTGGGCAGGCATGGTGTCCCGCAAATCCGTATGGATAAAGTCCAGGAAGCTGGCCGAACCGGCCGCGCTGACCGGTGGCGAGGAGACCGCCAGGCCGCCGGCAGCGGTGTCGCCGACCAGGCGGAAGTGGGCATCATCCCAGGCGGTGTAGGAACCCTGGGCGGCAAACAGCTCCAGGGCGGATCCACCCCCGCTCTCATAATAGACCAGCCGCAATTCGTAGCCGCCCGCGGCGGGCAGCTGAAAGGTCTGGAGCGAGTCCGAAGGCCCGCGCGGGCTTGGGTAGGACATTTCATACACCTGGCCGCCCCGGCTGAGCGCCAGGCCGAAACCGTCATCGCTCAACACGCCGAAGGTCCAGTCCCCCGCCGAGGGAATGGTTACTTTGGCGGTGGCCAGGATCACGAAATTATCCACATCCTGCCCGGCGGCCGTGCCGGGGAATGGCCGGTTCAGGGAATAATGGCCGGGGTCGTCGGTGCCCAGGTATTCCAGGACCGGCGCATTTTCAACAGCCAAACCGGCTTGCAGGGCGGGAGTGACGATGACTTCCTCGGCCGCGCCCAGGTCTTCCACGAGGGCGGCGGATTTGAAATTCTGCACGGCGAACCCCGGGACCGAAACCAGGAATCCAGCGCCATTCTGCCCCGGCCGCCAGGCCTGGTCGTCGAACGGTTCCTGGCCGCCCGTCCAGCGGGTTCCGGCATCGTTGTTTTCGGGCAGGAGAATTCGGGCCGGGGCATCCTCTGCCACCAGGGTGGTTTTGATTTCCTCCAGCCGGGTGCCGTAGGAAATATTCGGCCGCTGGCGTGGATATGGCGCAAATTCCTTTTGCACCGTGACCCCATCGGGCCGCACCAAGGCCAGGTATCCCCCTTCGCTGGCCAGCCGGAAATCCGTGTGCAGGTTGCCCTGGGCGGGGCGGCGGTTTTTGCCGGAGGTGAAGACCACGAGGTACGCGCCCGCTCCCAGGGACCGCGCCGGAAATGCCCAGCGGGTGCGGTTCGCCGGATCATCGGTCAGGAACCACCCTTGCAGGTTCACCGCGGCGTTGCCGGCGTTCACGATTTCGAGCCAGTCGCTGGCCGCGCCGTCCTCGTCCTTCAGGCCCGAATCGTTCATCGCCATGAACTCGGAGATGGTGAGGTTCTGGGCGCCAGCCAGGGGTACACAAATTGTCCAAAGCGTGCCGGCCAGGATCAGCAGGAGGTTCGTCGGGCATTTTCGCATTAATAGTCCTTTCAGCTTCATACCAGGCGCAAAACGGCTAAACCATGTATGGCTGGATTGGAGCATAATCCATGCCTGAGATTCAGGGCAATGCAAACCAGCGACAGGCAAACCAGCGCAGCGGCGGCAGCGCCACGGAAAATCCGGTGGGCAGCTTTTTCTTTGAGGGATCCATCGATGAAATGGCCGTCTATGACAAGCCGCTCTCCCCGGAGATCGTCCTCACCCATTAGGCCGCCAGCGCCAAGCCGGTGACCGCCCCCGATCAGCGTCGCGCAGACAGCCACCGGCCATACGGAGCGCTCCGGTTTCCGCCCGGTGGCGGCGCTTTTCCTGTGAACCGGCCTGCCGGCCAGGCGAATCCGGCCATCGGTTTCATCTCTTTGTTCCCGGCCGCCGGCACAAACCCGGAAAGCGAATTACAAAACTGTAATCTGAAACAGTGGCTGGGGTTCATGTTCATAGGGTCTGATGTAATTGGAACGGCGCAATGGGCACCGCTCAAAAAGAAAATAGAAAAACATCAACGAAAACAAAAGTTATGAAGAATCTGACCAAAGCCATCGTGGCCGCACTGCTGCTGTGCGGTTCCACCATCATCCTCCCGGCCCAGTCCACCACTCCGGTGTGCCCGCTGGGCAACGAACCGGGTTACGGAAGAACCCTGACTCCTGAACAACGGGCCGAACACCGGGCCGCAATGCAGAAGCTCGTAGCGGATCTGCAGGCCAAGGCCAAGAGCGGAGTTCTTACAGCTAAAGAGGAAGCCCTGCTGGCCCAGATCGAGCAACGCGGCGGCATGTGCCTCACCGGCACCCCGCGGGGCTGTGGGATGGGCAATGGGCAGTGCGCAGGCAACGGAGCGGGCCGGGGGCAAGGCATGGGCATGGGCATGGGCCGGGGACAAGGCATGGGCCGGGGGCTGCGGGACGGGACCGGCCCACGCAGTGCGGACGGCGCCTGCCTGAACGGCGGCACGCCGGCCAATCCCAGCGCCGCTCCCCAGGCACCCAAGACCGCCCCCAAGAAAACGCAGCCGAGCCGCCAGTAAAATGCCTGGCTGATTGAATTAAAACGGCGCCGGGAATAAACCGGCGCCGGTTTGTTCATGGTGTTATCGGAATAACTGCGCCAACGATTATATGAACCAACCTGTCAACCGGCGATTGAAATTTCGTTTCCGGGCCCTCACTTCGGTGCTCATCACTTCCGCCTTTCTGGTTTTGCTTATAAGCGGGATCATCCTGTTTGCGGCCCCACCTGGACGGGTGGCCAACTGGACCAATTGGGCGCTCCTGGGGCTCCGCAAATCCGATTGGGCCGGGCTGCATATTACTTTCAGCGCCCTGTTCCTGCTGGCGGCCATTCTGCACCTCGTTTTCAACTGGCGGCCGCTGGTCGGTTATTTCCGCCTCCGTTTAGGGGAAGCCGTGGAATTAAGATGGGAATGGGTCGTGGCCTTGGTCCTGGCCATCGCCGTCTATGCGGGAACCCGGGCGAACGTGCCCCCCTTTTCCAGCTTGATTGCGTATAGCGAATCCTGGCGTGAAAGCTGGGAAACCCCAAGGCAAAGAGCGCCGATCCCGCACGCCGAATTGCTGACGCTGCAGGAGCTGGCGGATAAAGCGGTGGTGAATATGATGATCGTGTCCAATCGCCTGGACGCCCGGGGCATTAAAGGTTTCGCCACGAACACCGTGGTGCGGGATCTGGCCAGCCAAAGCGGGCTTTCAGCCCACCAGCTTTATGAGATCATGACCGCAGCGCCCACAGCGTCCCCTTCCGGCAAAGCTCCAGCCGCTGGTGAAAAGGCTGGCCACAATGCGGGGCGTGGCCGGGGTCCCGAAGGCGGAGGCGAAGGCGGAGGCGGGGGCGGGCCGGGCCGCAAGACTTTGGCGGAGTATTGCGCGGACGAAGGCCTCGATCTGCAGGCCACCCTGAAACGGCTGGAAGCCAAAGGCATCAAGGCCGGCACCAACGTGACCATGCGGGAAATTGCGGTGAACAATGGGTATTCACGCCCCTACGAAATACTCGACATCATAAAGGGTGAGGCCAAATAGGGATTTCGTGAAACGGGAGGGGTGGGTAAAACGGGAGGGCATGAAACGTGAAACGTGCCGCAGGTTTTTCCTGTCCAGCACCAACGTGCCTCCCTAACATCCCACCAGGCAGGCAGCGGCTATGAAAATTCTCCTGATTGAAGACGAAAAGAAAATCGCCTCCTTCATCCGCAAGGGGTTGGAGGCGCAAGGTTTCGCGGTGGATGTGGCGCACCACGGGGACGATGGATACCTGCTGGCCACCACCCGGCCGTACGATGCCCTGGTGCTGGACATCATGCTGCCTGGCCGGGACGGGCTGAGCATCCTGCGGAACCTGCGGGAGCGGAAAATGAGCGTGCCCGTGATTCTGCTGACCGCGCGGGGCGAGCTGGGCGAGCGGCTGGAAGGCTTGAACCTCGGCGCCGACGACTATATCGCCAAGCCGTTTTTTATCGAGGAACTGATCGCGCGGCTGCAGGCCGTGGTGCGGCGGACCACGGGCGCCCCGCAAAGCCTGCTGGTGGTCGAAGACCTCGCGGTGAACCTGCTGACCCGCGAGGTGATGCGGGGCGAGCGGAGGATTGAATTGACCACCCGCGAGTTTGCCTTGCTGGAGCAACTGGCACGCTCCCCCGGCCGCGTCTTCACGCGCGTCCAGATCTGCGAGCAGGTGTGGAATTACGATTTCGATCCCGGCACCAATTTGGTGGACGTCTATGTGCAGCGGCTGCGGAAGAAAATTGATGGCGCCTCGCCGGTCAAGCTGATCGAAACCATCCGCGGGGTTGGCTACCGCATGAAGGGGCAGGGCTGACCGGATGAAACCCCTGGCCTTTCGGGTGCGCATTGCGCTGTTGTCGGCCTTGCTCTCAGGGGTGGTCCTGGTGGCGTTTGGCGCCACCGCCTGGTATTTGATGTACCAGGAACGCCTGGAAGCCATGGACCGGGAGATCCGCACGCTGGCCTATCGGCATCCCGGGTGGATGGGCAGCCGGATGAATTACGAGCGGCTGAGCAGCGTGATTGAGATGATCTTCGGCGAGGAGCGCAAAGAGCAGCTCATCCTGCTGGCGGCCGGCGCGGATGGCAGCATCCGCTATCAATCGCCGCATTGGCCGAAAGACCTCGACCCCAAAACCGTGGATTTGCGCCTGGAGGAGAACCCGGGCAACGCGCTGGCGGCCGGGGAGGGGCGGGCGATATCCGGGGAGCCGGGGGAACGCGTTCCCGGCTTTCAGAAGCGGCCTCCCTGGGGGGAGGGCAAGGGGATGGGCCGGGGCGCCATGCAGGGTTCCGGGCGCATGCGGGGCGGCGGATCCACCCCGATTGTTTTTTCCAAAACCCCGCGTTTCCAATCGGTCCGGACCGCCCAGGCAACCTGGCGCCTGGGCATTCTCGGGGACCAAAACGACCGGCTGGTGCTCGGCCTCAACATCGCCGACCTGCAAGCCGAATTGCACCGCCTGCGCCAGGCCTTCCTGCTGGTGCTGCCGCTGGCATTATCCGCCATCGGCGGCGGCGGGTGGTGGATCGCCGGGTACGCCGTCCGCCCGCTGCGGACCATCGCCCAGGTGGCGGAGGGGGTCACCGCGCGCGGGCTGAACCACCGGATTCCGGCCTCGGAGGAAGACCCTGAAGTCGCCCGGTTGATCCGGGTGCTCAACCGCATGATGGACCGGCTGGAGCTGAGCTTCCAGCAGGCGACCCGCTTCAGCGCCGACGCCTCCCATGAATTGAAAACCCCGCTGTCCATCATGCAAGGCGAGCTGGAGAACGCGCTGCAAGCGGCGGCGCCCGGCTCCGCGGAACAACAAGTCTTTGCCAACCTCCTGGAGGAAACGCAGCGGCTCAAGTCGATCACGAACAGCCTCCTGCTCCTGGCCCAGGCTGACGCCGGCCAGTTGCCTTTGAGGCTGGAGCGGATCAACCTGGGCGCGGCCCTGGAAGAATTGACGCAGGACATTGAGGCCCTGGCGGCCGAAACCGGCATTAAAGTGGAGCTGCGCGCGGAACCCGCCATTTGGATTGAAGCGGACCCGTTGCTGTTGCAGCGGGCGGTGCTGAACCTGCTGCAAAACGGCTTGCGCTACAATGAGCCAGACGGCTGGATCACGGTGGAGCTTGGCACGCGGAATGGCCGGAGCGAGCTGAACATCTGCAATGGCGGCCCCGGCATCTCCCCCGCGGATCAAAAGCGCCTGTTCAACCGTTTCTTCCGGGCGGATGCTGCCCGCAGCCGGATTGTGCATGGGATGGGCCTCGGCCTGAGCCTGGCCCGGGAGATTGCCCGCGCCCACCGCGGGGATCTGGCGCTCCAGGAAAGCCGGCCCGGGCGCACCTGCTTCACCCTCTGGCTGCCGGCTGCCGGGGAGGCAAAAGGCGAGCCGAAATGATGGCTTTTTCTGGATCCGATCCCACTCCATTCCGGGCGGCGGCCAGGAGTGCCGGGGGAGCTGGCGCGCGCGGCGCCAATCCCACCCCGGATGAGGTTTCTTCCGGGGGCCGCGAAAGGAGCGCTGTTGATGGCTGCCAAACCGATCAATCCAAACCGCGGGCGGGAACTCCTTTGTAACTTTTCCTCCGCTCCCGGCTCTGCCTGGGAGGAAGGACCGGCGATGAAGTGCGCAGCACTGCCGGGCGGAGAGCGGCGGAAATGGCCGAAAAACCGGGTTCTGCGAACCTGGAAACAAACAGAAAATATATGCCCTTAAAAGTGGTTGTAATTGGTGGTGTGGCGGCCGGCCCAAAAGTGGCGGCCAAGATCATGCGCCTGAATCCGGAAGCCGAGGTGACCGTTCTGGAAAAAGGCAGGTTCCTCTCTTACGCGGGATGTGGCCTGCCCTATTACTTGGCGGGCACCGTCAAGGAACCGAAGGATTTGATGAGCACCCCCATCGGGGTCGTGCGGGATGTGGCCTTCTTCCAGAAGGTGAAAAATGTGAAGGTTTTGAATGAAACCGAGGCTCTGGAAATCGACCGCGCGCAAAAGCGCGTGCGGGCCCGCCGTAATGGCGAAGCCGCCGACTTTTGGCTCGCCTACGATAAACTGGTGCTGGCCACCGGCGCCAACCCGGTCCGGCTCCCGCTCCCCAACTCGCATCTGGAAAACATCTTTACCCTGCATGGGGTGCAGGACGCCGAAGGCATCAAAGCCCTGATATCCCAGACCCAGGCGCGCGAGGTGGTCGTGATCGGTGGGGGATTGATTGGTGTGGAAACCACGGAAGCCCTGGTGCAGTGCGGCTGCCACGTCACCCTGGTGGAAACGCTGCCCCAGGTTTTGCGGGTGTTGGATTGGGAAATGGCGCAGCTGGTGGAGCGGCACCTGGAATCCCACGGGGTCCGGGTCCTGACCCGGACCCAGGTCACCGCCTTCGAGGGGGCAGGCCGGGTGAGCGGCGTCCTGACCAGCCAGGGACGTTTGCCGGCGGATTTGGTGATCCTCGGCATTGGGGTCCGGCCCCAGGTGGATTTGGCCCGGGCGGCCGGCCTGCAAATCGGCGCCACGGGCGGCCTCCAGGTGAATGACCGGATGCAGACCTCCGATCCGGATATCTATGCCGCTGGCGATTGCGTGGAAAGCCTGGATCTGGTCACGGGCCAGCCGTGTTTCGTCCCGCTCGGCTCCACCGCCAACAAGCAAGGCCGGGTGGCCGCCATCAATATCTGCGGGGGCCATGACCGGTTTCCCGGTGTGTTGGGCAGCACCGTCTGCAAGGTGTTTGATTTCTGCGTGGCGCGCACCGGGCTGACGGAGTTGGCGGCCCGCCAATCCGGGTTCCAGGCCGTCACGGTCATTGTGCCCGATGCTGATCGCGCCCACTACATGCCCGGCGCCAAACCGATCATGCTGAAACTGGTGGTGGACGCGCCGAGCCGGAAACTGCTCGGCGCCCAGGCGGTGGGCCCTGGCCATGGGGATAAACGCATGGATGTGGCGGCCATGGCGATCACGGCCGGGATGACCGTGGACCAGCTGTCGAAAGTGGATCTTTGCTACGCGCCTCCTTACTCCCCCGCGCTGGACAATATCATCACCGCCGCCAATGTCGCCCGCAACAAGCTGGATGGGCAAGTGGTGGGGGTCACGCCCATGGAAGTCAAGCAGCGCCTCGACGCCAAAGAGGACTTCATTTTCCTGGATGTCCGCAGCCCGGCCGAACACCAGCAGGAGCGGTTGCCCGGCTCAATCCTCATTCCGCTGGGCGCCTTGCGCGCGCGCCTGCATGAGCTGCCCAAAGGCAGGGAGATCATCACCTTCTGCAAAATATCGCTGCGGGGCTACGAGGCGGCGAAGATCCTGCAAGGGGCCGGATACGAGCGCGTCCGCGTCATGGATGGCGGCGCCGCCACGTGGCCTTATGAGAAACTGACCTCATAAAAGCGGATTCACGGATCCGGCCGCGCTGGATTGAGTGCGGCGGCAAGCGGTGGTTGCCCGCCGTCGGCGCAGCCACCTCCTGTTCCTGGCAGCCAGCGTGACCCGGGAACAGCTCCGGCGCCGCCTGAGCGCCGCTGGATCTTTCTCACCTTTTGCGCGGAACACCAGCTCGCTGCGCCTGCCACTTCGCAGCGTTTATCATGGCCTTCCGCAAAACATCCCGATCCACCTGCCATCGCTCGTCCTGGTCAATCCAGCTTAACCATTTGCGCACCAGGGCCCACTGAGGTGCCGTGAACGCCTTCCACCGCTCCTGCCTCCAAGCGCTGAGTTCAGTCTCGTTGATGGATTCAATGGCCTCCGCGATTTCCGGGTTTTCTCTCAAAAGCTCCGATTCCGCATCCTTCAGCGATTCAGCCCAATGCAGTCCGCCATCGGCCAGCATGGTGATCAGCGAGTCCACCAGGAGGCTCGTTTTCTTCATGTCAACCTGCGATTGTTTAATGAACGCAGGGAAAAAATAATAAAATGCTCGAGGGTTCAACCAAGCTCCGATATCGAAGAATTCTTGCAGCAGGGCTGCCTCAATTTCTTCCCACCTTTTGCCCGCCAACTTTTCAGCCTCGATGCGATCAAGATCATATTCAGACGGCGATTCCCCCTCGGTGGTGCGAGCCAAATCCTTGGGGTATTCGCGTTGAAAAGCTTTATACAACTCTTTGTCTGCAATCGTGATCATTTTGATAGCGTTCTATCTTTTCCCGTGGCGACCAATGGGAGAACCTACACAACCTTTCTCAGTCTGCAATGCTATACCTTCACCAACTTGCTTGCCGTCCTGTCAGGAGGTAGGGGACGATGTCTGATATCACTCCAAATCGGGGCGTTATCCGACGAGCGACCTGAGGTTTCGGGTTCCCAGTGCAATCGCCCTCGAGTGCGAGCGGCGGATGGAAGGGGCGGGTGTTTCTGCCTCCTGGCGTCCGGCTTACCGCAAATGGTTGGGATTTTACCTGGATTTCTGCCACAAATACAGCCATCCGCCCCGGGCGATCTTGCGGCCTGAACCAGGCAAGGCCACCACTGCCCGGGCAGGCTGCCGGTAATCAACCGCGGCGGAGGGGGGGAGAAACCTTAAGGTGGGTTCGCGGATCTCGCCCGCCGCCGGCGCGCTTCCTGGACCGCCAGGGTTGCCACCGTCAGCGCCAGCGCCGCCCCCAGGGCACAGACAATGGTGGCGCCGATCGGCAGGTCCAGCTTGGGGGTGACATAGAGGCCGAGCAGGCTGGCGCCCGTGGCCACGCTCCAGCCAATCGCCAAACGCGCGCCCCAGGATCCCGCCAGATAGTTGGCGCAGATGGCCGGCACAATCAAATATGAGAAGGTCAGCAGCACCCCGCCCAGGTGGACAAAGCTCGTCACCACAAACCCGAAGAGCACATAAAAGATAAAGTCCCAGCGCCGCACCCCGAGGCCGCTCCGCCCGGCGGCCTCGGGATTGGAGGAGATGGCCATGAATTCCCTGCGAAAGAGGTAATGCACCACGCCCACCAGGGCATAGAGGAGGATGGTCTGGAGCACCTCCGCCGGCGGCACGACCAGCAATTCCCCCACGAGGGAGCGTTGCAGCTCCTCCTTGCCGCCGGCGCTGCCGGACAGCGCCAAAATGCCGGCGGCGGCGGCCACTACATAGACAATGCCGATGAGGGCTTCCTGCGGCACGCGGTGATGCCGGGTGCGCGTGAGGGTGAAGACCACCGCTCCCGCCACCGTGAAGGCAGCCGACCAGAGGTAGCTCTGCCAGGAATGCACGTCGCACCCGGCCAGCAGGGCGGCGCACGTGCCCAGGGCCGCCACCTGGGCCAGCGCCAAGTCCACGAAAATGATCTGCCGCTGGACCACATGCAGCCCCATATACACCAACAGCCACGGCAGCGCCAGGCAGGCGATCAGCGGCCATTTCATCACGGTAAAAAGATCCATGGATGCTCCTTTTTATTCGGTTTGGCCGGCCTGATTCCGGGTTTCGGCCAGCGCCCGGGCCAGGGAGGTGACCACCTGGTCGATCAGCTTGAGGTAGTCGTTTTCCGTGCCCTTGATCCCGCCGGGCAGGTAGGCGACCTCGATGACTTTGGCTCCGGTGCTGCGCGCCACGGAGTCCGCCGTCCGGCGGTTGAGGTACGGTTCCACAAAGATGACGCGGGCCTGTTCGGCCTTCATCCGCGCGATGATTCCGGCCAGGTGGCCCGGAGTGGGCGGCAGCCCCGGTTTGGGTTCGAGGAACAGCTGGATCTGCAAGCCGAAGCGCCGGGCGAAATAGGGCCAGGAGTTGTGGTAGGCGGCCACGTGGCAGCCCTGGAACGGGGCCAGCAGCTTTTGCCACGCAGCCATCCGGGCCGCCAAAAGGCCGGAAAAGGTTTTGAGGTTGGCGCGGTAGGCGGCGGCCGATTTGGGGTCGAGCTGGCAAAAGACCTCCGTGAGGTGGCTGGCCACGATTTGGGCGTTGGCCGGGTCGGTCAGGTAGTGCGGATTGCCCGATGCATGGATGTCTCCTTCGGACCGATCCAGCTGGGCGGGCACTTCCAGCATCGCAACGCCCTGGTTGCACCGGATGCGCCCGGGGGCGCCCGCGGCCAGGCGCGGGTTGCGCGCCCCCTGCAGCAGCGGCGCCAGCCAGCCAGCCTCCAGCTCGGCGCCGCCTTCGAGCAAGACCTGCGCGCGGTTGAGCTTGAGGATCAGGCTGGGCTTGGCGTCCACGAAATGGGGGTCTTCGGTGGGCTGCGCCAGGGTGGTGATCTCCAACTGGTCACCGCCAATGGCTTTGGCCAGCGCGGCGAAGTCCGAGGTGGTGGCCACGACGTTCAACCGGGCCTCGGCCGGGAGCATAAAACTCAACCAGGCCAGGGCTGAAAGAAGGATTTGATGCGTTTTCATAAGGTTTGATTCCAATCGGTATTTTTCAATTCATCAGGGGGACGGTTTAGAATTTGTGCGCGGCGTGGGCGCCCAGGCTGAATTCAAATTGCAGCCACACGGAATGGCCGATGCCGAGCTGCTGCCGGTCGTCGTAATTATATTGCAGGCGCAATTTGGAAAACTCGCTCAGGTACCACGTCAGGTTGGGTGAAAACCGCCAGCGCGGAAGGCGGTTGGGATCGTCACCAAGGATCCACTCGTAGGCCGCCTTGTCCACGGGCAGCACATAGTCGCCGCGGAGCGCCGCCACCCAATCTTTCCGGAATCCCCAGGCGATTTGCGAGTACAGGCCCCAATCAGCCAGCGTTTCGCCGGGCAGATAAACGCCGCTGGCGCCTGGCGCATAGGAGCCAGCGGGAGTGGCGCCCGCCTGGTACCGCCGCAGCATGGCTTCCGTCTGCCAGGAAACAAACGGAAAACCGCCGTGGTGTTTGGCCGGTTTCCATTTCCAAAACAAATCCGCGCCGTAAATCTGGGTGTCGGCGCCGGTTCCCGACCCGTTCGGGCCGAAGGCCGCCGAGGCCCCCGCCAGCAACGTCTGGGTGTCGGACAGATCGAAGGAGGCCGCATAACGGGGCGCCAGCAACAGGCCGCTCAGGGAGTTCCCGGCATCCGTGCTGAGGGGGCGGCCGAACATCGGTTCCCCTCCATTATCATTGCGGAAGCTGCTGGCCGTCTCCCCCTGGCTGTTTTGAACCGCGAGGAACAATTCCGAGTAGAAGGGCAGGGGCGCCAGCCAGGAGAGCCGGGCGCC
The DNA here is from genome assembly GCA_964409245.1 of uncultured Verrucomicrobiota bacterium. Taxonomy (GTDB): domain Bacteria; phylum Verrucomicrobiota; class Verrucomicrobiia; order Limisphaerales; family UBA1319; genus CAIMWS01. The sequence goes on along the minus strand of CAYPCQ010000001.1, from coordinate 70,930 downwards.
GGGATTGCGCAGGCCATCCGGGCCCAGGAAGCGCCCGCTGGCCAGCGGGGTGTCAACAAAGGTCCAGGAGTGTGGATGCTGCGTGTTGATCCGGCCGAAGTCGGTGAGGAATTGGCCGGCCCGCACCTGCAAGTTGGCCGGCAGCGACACCGTCTCCAGCCAGGCTTCCTCCAGCTCCAGGAACGATTCGCCACGGGAATCGATCGCATACACCACGTTGGCATTCCCGCGGAAATAGGGGTCAACGGCGCCCGCAAAGTTCGCCTCGATCCCTTGCACGGTGAAGCCGTTCTGGTTCGGATCATGCCCGCCCAATTGCGTCCCGCCCTCGATGCTGCTGGCGGTTGAGCCACCGGCGGCGAAGGTGCCCACCAAACCCATGTTCATATAGGCGCGCCCGCTGCCAATCTGGATCGGGTCGGCCGGCGACCAGCCTTTCTTTTCGCCGGCGGTGGCAGGCGGCGCGGCGGCCGGGGCTGAACCGGTTGGCGCAGAGCCGGCGGGCGCGGCCGGCTCCGGGGCCAACGGCGCGGCCGGGAGGTGGGTTTGCTGCAGCGCCTCCACTTGTTTCCGGAGGGCTTCGAGCTGCTGGCGGTGCTGCTGCCCGGCCTGTTCGATGGTGGCCTGCAGCTGCCGGATTTGCTGCAGCAGCTGCTGGATCTGGTTGGACGGGTTGGTTTCCTGGGCCGGGAGCGCAGCCGCGCCCAGGCAAAGGGCGGAAGTGATCACATAAATAGTTCCTGGATTCATTGGTTTTCCTCAAAATGTCCACGCACGCCAAATGCGCGTGGAACGGTTCAAGGCTCCGTGAATGGGCTGCAGGATAGGCTAAAAGCAAAGAAGAAGGGCCGGAGCCTAAAACCCGCTCCAGCTTTCAACCCTTGGGGAGGAAAGCGTGGCGGGTGGGGCGCGGCCGGGAGGGAGGCGGAATTCAGGCGGGGAGACAAACTTCAAATCGACGGGCAGCGGAGCGGCCACACAGGCGGGATCAACCAGGCCCACCAGGCTGGCCGGGGCCTCGGAAACAAAGCTGCCTTTGGCGAAAAGGGTGACCAGGCATTCATGCTTGCCGTTCTGGGAGTCGTCGTGCAACCAATGGTGCAGAGTGGGCGAGCTGGATATCACCATCACCGCCAGCCACAAAGCGAGCATCCCACCCGCGGCGGCCAGGCGGCCAGGCGGATTCAAGCCTCGCATTGTCTTGTTCAACTGCACGCAAGCTTAATAAAGCAAACAACCGCCAGGAGCGCAATGCGGCAATTATGGGGCAGGGGTGGCGTCCACCGCTGTTCCGTGCCCAGGCCATGGGACCGGCCGTTTTTTTCTATCCGACTTGGATATGCCCGTGAAAACCACGCTCACCAACCGATCTTCGTCGTCGCAGCTATAACCGTAGGCATAATAGTTGACCTGCCCCGCCAGGTTCCCGTCGCTATCATAATAATACGGGCTGGTGGGGCCACCCGTCAGTTGATTCAGGTTATCCACCATGAAACTGGCGGGCGTGACCTTGTTGGGTCGCCGGTTCAGTTTCCAGGGGCAACCAGGCGGCAAGGTTTTGCCGTCCTGGTTGGATGAAGGCACATTGGCGCCCAGATCCCAAACTCCCAGCAGGCACGCCAGCCAAAGCCATCTGGCAACCCGATCGTTTTTTAGCCCAACACGCAAGATTCAATGGTAACAAATATACCCGGCCCAATCCAAGCCGGTTTTTCCGGGCTGTCGAATTTCGGGTTTTCCCAATCCGCTATCCCCTGTTAAGGAGCCGTCAGGAAATAAACCATACCAGTATGGCGCAGGAATTTTGGTGGCTGGCAAGGCGCGCGCGAGGAGCAGATCCATTGGGATCTGTAACGAGCGCGAAACGCCGCCAGCCACCAAAAGAACCAGCCAGATGGCAAAGGTTATTTCCCAAGCCAGCCCAGCCCGGCGGCCGAAAACCGGTCAGGCGAGCCGCCGCAGTTTGGTCACCCGTCCCACCTCCACCCATTCCACTACGAGGATGTTGCCGGCGTGGTCGAAACAGGCGCTGTGGGGAGCCACAAACTTGCCGGGAATAAAGGCGTCCCGGGATTTGGCGCGCAGTTCCCCATAATGGCCGCCATCGCCCAGGTGCACGATCAGGCGGTTGTTTTCGTCGAATAAAGTGACGCGGGATTCGAGGTCAGGAATAAGCAGCACGCCTTGGCGTTGATGGAAATGGCACGGGGCGCGCAACTCCTGGTTGACCATCCGGAGGTGGCGGCCATCCAGGGTGAAGTATTGCAGGCGCCGGTTGCTGCGGTCCGCCACCACCAGCAGCGGTTCCTTGCCCCGGGTGTCCACCATCAAACCGTGGGAGCACAGCGTCTGGCCGCGCTCCTTGCCGGGGCCGCCGAATGATCGCAGGTAGCGGGCTTGGGAATCATATTGGTGGATCCAGCTTTTGCCGTAGCCATCCGCCACGTATAGGTCGCCATTGGGGGCGGTGGCCACATTGGTGGGATGATATTCCCCGGCCGAGTTGTATAAACCGGATTCCTCCGGGTACCGCAAGGTGATGATTTCTTTTCCTTCCAAGGTGGTTTTTTTCACCAGCCCGCGGGAAGGATCCGCCAGGTAAAGGAATTCCTCGCCGCCTTCCCGGTTCAGGTGCAAGCCATGCGCGCCACCCTTGAAATCGCTGCCCCAGGAGCGGACGAATTTTCCGGCATCGTCGAAGACCACGATGGCGTCGGCTTTTTCGCTGCCCGCGCCCACCGTGTGCTTGATGTAAATCCGGCCTTGGGAATCTTCACACACGCCATGGGTATTGCCATATTTAATGCTGGCAGGGAGTTCGCCCCAATCATGAATGGCCTCGTATTGGAATTCGCCGGAGCCCAGGATGGGATTGGCCTTCCCGCTTTTTTCCGCCGCGCCCAGCAGGTTCGGCAGGGTGGCGGCCGCGGCTGCCACGGACAAGGATTTCAGGAAGGAACGGCGGGTGGAACCCGGATTGTCGGAGTTTGCTTCAGTATTAGGCATATATAATTTAAACATTAAATGACCTAAAATACTCCAATTCCGGTTTTTGTCTAATCGCAGGCTTGCCCGGATCGGAATCTGGTATTTTAGGAGTGGTTAGCGCCCGCCGCCGATGGGGTGAACACCCCACTTCCCGGCCGGCCGCAGAAGGTTAAGTTATTCAGGATGAATGGGGAAAATACTGCCGCCCGGCACGCGGAAGGGATGGATGCCTGCGTGGCCGCAGAAATGCCGCCCAGCTGCGCCAGCGCCACCTCGGCCAGAGGCGAGGCGCCGGTGGTTGGTTCCCGAGGCCCATCCGGCGCCCCGCGAGTCCTGCCCGATCCGGCCATTTGCCGGACCCGGAACATCGGGCTGGCGCGTTACGCGGATTGCCTGGTGGAAAACCCCTGGCAATGCGCGCATGCCATGAGTTTTGGTTTTGGGCATGTGTGCCAGCATCCGCAGTGGTGGATGCTGGCTGGGGGGGGAATAAGCTGATTTCAAAGCCAGCATGCGTGGCGGCGAAAGAGCAGCAACCCCATGGCTGAGCGCCGGGTGCAATGGGCTGGACGCTGCCGCCGCCAGGTGGTAATGAATAGCTTGTGAAACGCCAAGGCACCCTGGGATTCCGGAGGCCACGGGTGGCTGCTAAAGCTTCCGGGATTTTCCGGCGCGTCCCGGGTGCTGTGGACCGGCGAACCTGAGCGGAGAATCCTATGCGGCCAAAACCGAACCAATCGACCTGCGGCGGCGGGTTGCGCCAACAGGCAGAAGCCCGGCTGCGCCAGGCCCGGGGCAAACCAGGCGCGGCCCTGTCAATTTTGCCGGCGATGCCTGATCCGCACCGGCTCCTCCATGAATTACAGGTGCACCAGGTTGAGCTCCAGTTGCAGAATTCCGAGCTGCTGGCCGCCCGGAATGACCTGGAAACAGCCCTGGATCAGTTCACCGATCTGTATGATTTTGCCCCGGTGGGTTATTTTTCCCTGGATCAGCGGGGCCGCATCCTCAAAGCCAACCTGACGGGGGCCGCCCTGCTGAACGTGGAGCGGTCCGGGCTGGCCGGCCAGCGCTGGCTCCGTTTTGTGGCGCCCGCCAGCCAGCCGGCCTGCCAGGGTTTCCTGGAAAAAGTTTTCGCCGGGCCGGGCAAACAGGTTTGTGAGGTGGCCCTCCTGAATGCCGAAGGCAAGACCATATGGGCTGACCTTCAGGCGGTGCCGGCCTCCTCCCCGGACGGTTTGGGCCAGGGATGCCGGCTGGCGGTGTCGGACATCTCGGCCCTCAAGCGGGCCGAGGAAGCCCAAAGCCGGATCGGGGTTTTGGCGGCCATGAACGAGGAGCTGCAGCGGGAAATCGTCCGCCGGCGGGAGGTGGAGGAGGCCCTCCGCCACAGCGAGCGGCACCAGGGGCGTTTGCTGGAGCAGGCGCTGCAGCTGCAGGAACAGCTGCGGCATCTCTCGCATCAGATTCTGCAGGCCCAGGAGGAGGAGCGCAAACGCATCAGCCGTGAGCTCCACGACGAGATCGCCCAAACCCTCATGGGCATCAACGTCCATTTGGAAAACCTGGCCCGGGAGGCGGCGGGCAATCCGGAGGGGCTGCGGCGCCGGATCGCGCAGACCCAGCGGCTGGTCGAAAAATCCGTGGACATCGTGCATCAGTTTGCCCGCGAATTGCGCCCGGCGGTCCTGGATGACCTGGGGCTGGTCGCCTCGATCCGATCCTTCCTCAAGGATTTTGTGAAGCGCACCCGCCTCCGTGTCCGCTTCAAAGCTTTTGCCGGTGTGGAACAGTTAAATGGCGCCCGGCGCACCGTCCTTTACCGGGTGGTCCAGTCCGCGCTCGCGAATGTGGCCCAGCACGCCCAAGCCACCCGGGTGGAAGTGAACATCCACAAAATGCCGGACGCGGTGCGCCTGGAAATCAAAGACAACGGTGTATCCTTCAATGTGGACCAGGTGCTGCAGGCCAAAAAGGGCAAGAGCCTCGGCTTGCTGGGCATGCGCGAGCGGGCCGAGATGGTGGGCGGCGCCTTTGGCGTGGAATCCATCCCGGGCCGGGGAACCACCATCCACGTGCAGATCCCCTGCGGCCGCGTGGCCGACCGCGAGGGGGGGGAGTTGTCCACGGCGCCCGTGATCATCAGGCTTTGAATTATTATTATGAATCCCATTACGGTCCTGCTGGCGGAAGATCATACCATTGTCCGGGAGGGGCTGCGGGTCCTGCTGGAGGCGGATGGCGACATCGAAGTGGCTGGGGAAGCGGCCACCGGCCGCCGGGCGGTGGATCTGGCTCGGAAACTCCATCCGGACGTGGTGGTCATGGACATTGCGATGCCGGTCCTCAACGGATTGGAAGCCACCCGGCAGATCCTGAAGGCGGATCCCACCTCGCGCGTGCTCATCCTTTCCGCCCACAGCGATGATGCCTACGTGGAACAAGTTGCCGCCCTCGGTGCGGCGGGATACCTCATCAAGCAAACGTCGGCCCGCGATTTGTCCAAAGCGGTTCGGGAAGTCCAGAAGGGGAACACCTTTTTCAGCCCCTCCATTGCCCGCCATCTGCATCGCCGCTCCACGCAGGCACCCCCAAAGGAGGGGGCCGGCCGCGTGGAGGCGCGCCTCAGTTCACGCGAGGTCGAAGTGCTCCAGCTGGTGGCCGAAGGCAGGCCCAATAAACAGGTCGCAGCCGAATTGGGGATCAGCATTAAAACTGTCGAAAAGCACCGCCAGCGCCTCATGCGGAAACTCGATATTCACGACACAGCCGGCCTCACCCGTTACGCCATCGCGGCGGGCGTCATCGAAAGCGGCACCCCGCCGGACGGCATGGGGTGAACACCCCAATGGCGCCCGCGCGGCAGGCGGGGTTATCGTGTCTGGTTGGGGCGGGAGATTGCCTGGGGCCGGATGGGGGCGTTGCCCATTGACACGGCGGGGCTTGCAGGCGAGATTGGGCGGTTAATGTGGGGCTTCACATCCCGCGGCCTGGCTGGCAGACCGCCTGGCCGGTGCCTGGCTGTTCCCCGAAGCGATAAATCTGAGACATGAAGTGTAATCCCGATTTTACCAATGGCGCTGGCCTGGCTGATCCCCGGTCCTGGCGTGACTTGGTGGCCCCTTATCAGGCACCCACCGCCCTGCGCAGCGCCTGGCAGGTCATCAACACCCTGGCGCCCTTCGCCCTGCTTTGGTGGATCATGTATCGCTGCCTCGCGGTGTCGTTTTGGCTCGCCCTGCCTTGCGCGGTGCTGGCGGCGGGGTTCCATGTGCGGATTTTCATCATTTTTCACGATTGCGGCCACGGTTCCTTTTTCAAGTCGCGGCTGGCCAACGACCTCCTGGGCTGCCTCGCCGGGGTGTTGACCTTCACGCCCTATTTTCAATGGCGTTGGGAACACGCCATCCATCATAGCGCCGCGGGGAATCTCGATAAACGCGGCACCGGCGACGTCTGGACTTTGACCGTTCAGGAATACCTGGAAGCGGGCCGCTGGAAGCGGTTTGCCTATCGGTTGGTGCGGAATCCGGTGGTGTTGTTCGGGGTGGGGCCGTTGGTCCTTTTTTTGGTCCTGCAGCGGCTGGTGGTCCCCAAGGCGGGCCGGCGCGAGCGCCTCTCGGTTTATGGCACCAATCTGGCCCTGCTCGCCATGGCCGCTGCCCATGGCTGGTTTTTTGGCTTTTCCGCCTACCTGGTTTTGCAGCTCACAGTCCTCCTGGTGGCCGGTTCGGCCGGGGTCTGGCTTTTTTATGTGCAGCACCAGTTTGAGGGCGTTTACTGGGCCCGCCATGGGGAGTGGGACTACGCCACCGGCGCCCTGCAGGGCAGCTCTTTTTACAAGCTCCCGCGGATCCTCCAGTGGTTCACCGGCAGCATCGGTTTCCATCACGTCCACCACCTGCGCCCGGGCATTCCCAATTACCGGCTGGAAAAATGCCACAATGCGGTGCCGCTTTTTCAATCCGTCAAACCCATCACCCTTTTTTCCAGCTTGAAATCCATCAACTTCCGTCTCTGGGATGAACCCGCCCGCCGGCTGGTCGGCTTTGGCCACCTGCGGACGATCCGCCAGCGGAGGAAGTCCCAAGTACCTTCATGAATGCGCTCTTCCTATGGCCGGAATTCCCCGACACGTTTTGGAGTTTCAAACACGCCCTGAAATTCATCCACAAGCGGGCGGCCCTGCCGCCGCTGGGCCTGTTGACCGTGGCCGCAATGGTCCCGCCCGCGTGGGGCAAACGCCTGGTGGACGCCAACGTGCGGGATTTGCGGGAAGCCGACCTGGGCTGGGCCAGCGTGGTGTTCATCAGCGCGATGATTGCCCAGCGGGATTCCGCCCTGAAGCTGATTGCGCGCTGCCGCGCGGCGGGCAAAATAATCGTGGCTGGCGGACCGTTGTTCACCCTGGAGCACGAGCAGTTTCCAGAAGTGGACCATTTTGTGCTCAACGAGGCGGAGGTTACGCTGCCGGAGTTCCTGCGGGATTTTGACCAAGGCTGCCCCCGCCGGGTCTATACCTCCCCGGAGTTCCCCAGCCTGGAGCGGACCCCGGTGCCGCTTTGGGAACTGGCTGATCTTTCGCAATACCTGAACATGTGCATCCAGTTCTCGCGCGGGTGCCCCTTTGATTGCGAGTTCTGCAACATCACCTCCATGTTCGGGCATCGGCCGCGCACCAAGGCCACCGCCCAGGTGATCGCCGAGCTGGATGCCCTCCGGCGGCTGGGCTGGCACGGCGGCACCTTTTTCGTGGACGACAATTTTATCGGCAATAAACGGGTCTTGAAAGAGGAGTTGCTGCCCGCCCTGATCCAATGGCAGAAAGGCGGGCCGGGCACCCAGTTTTTCACCGAGGCTTCCATCAACCTGGCTGACGATGAGGAATTGATGCGCCTGATGGTCGAGGCGGGCTTCAACCAGGTGTTTGTCGGCATCGAATCCCCCGAGGAGGCGAGCCTGGTGGAGTGCAACAAACGCCAGAACCGGGGCCGCGACCTCGTCGCCGATGTCAAGCGCCTCCAGCGCGCCGGGTTGGAGGTTCAAGGCGGTTTCATCGTCGGTTTCGACAGCGACACGCCCTCAACTTTCCAGCGGCAGATCGATTTCATCCAGAAAAGCGGCATCGTCACTGCCATGGTGGGCCTGCTGCAAGCCCTCCCGGGCACCAAGCTGCTCCAGCGCTTGAAGAGCCAGGGCCGCCTGCTCGGCCAATCTTCCGGCGACAACGTGGATGGCACCAGCAATTTTGTTCCGCTCATGAATCGGGAATGGCTGCGCAAGGGATACAAAAACCTCATGGATTACCTCTATTCGCCCGGCCCGTATTACCAGCGGGTGCGTACTTTCCTGCGCGAATATGGCCGGCCTAAATTCTCCACCTCCTTCAAGTGGGTTCACCTCCTGGCCTTTGGCCACGCCTGCCTCCGGCTCGGCATTTTAGGCCGTGAGCGCTTCCATTATTGGGGGCTGCTCCTCTGGACTTTTTTCCGCTGCCCCTCCTGCCTGCCTGCCGCCGTCACCTACTCCATCTACGGCCACCACTTCCGCAAGATTTGCCGGGCGCTGGAGCCCTGAGCCGGCCCGGCCCAAGGCCGGTAAATAACCCGATTTGATAAATCGCGTTAGGTGGTGTAATGTATGCGAAATTTGATGAAAAAGCGCATGCATCTCCCCAAAGCGTGGCGTTGGACGCTGCTGGCGGCGGCCTGTTGGACCGCTCCCATGGAGGCCGGAGAACCGCCCGTGCAATTCAACCGCAACATCCGGCCCATCCTGTCCGAAAACTGCTTCACCTGCCATGGGCCGGACGCCTCGAAACGCAAAGCGAAACTGCGTCTGGACCAGAAAGCGGGAGCGTTGGCCGACCTCGGTGGCCGGTTTGCCATTGTCCCCGGCAAACCGGACGAGAGCACGGTTTTCAAGCGGATCAGCCAGGCGGCCGCCAAAGGCTTGATGCCGCCGGCCCAAACCGGCAAAAAACTGACCTCCGCCCAGATCGCCAAAGTCCGCCTGTGGATCGAGCAGGGGGCCCAGTGGCAGGATCATTGGGCGTTTGTGGCGCCAGTCACCCCACCCATCCCGGAAGTGAAAAACAAGACGTGGCCGCGCAATGTCGTGGATCACTTCATCCTCGCCCGCCTGGAGCAGGAAGGCTTGCAGCCATCGCCGGAGGCTTCCCGCGAAACGCTGGTGCGCCGGCTGACCCTGGATTTGACCGGCCTGCCTCCGACTCCGGCGGAAGTGGACCAGTTTCTGGCGGACCGTGCGCCGGACGCCTATGATCGCTGGGTGGAGCGCCTGCTGCGGTCTCCCCGCTACGGTGAACACCTGGCCCGTTTCTGGCTCGATGGCGCGCGCTACGGCGACACCCACGGCTTGCACCTGGACAACGAACGATCCATCTGGCCTTACCGGGACTGGGTGGTCAAAGCCTTTAATGAGAACCAGCCCTTCGACCGGTTCACGGTCGAGCAACTGGCTGGCGATCTGCTTCCCGCTCCAACCCGGGACCAGTTGGTCGCCACGGGATTCATCCGCTGCAATGTCACCACCAGCGAAGGCGGAGCCATCCCCGAGGAATTTGCCGCCCGTTACGCTGTGGACCGCGCGGAAACCATGTCCACGGTGTGGATGGGGCTGACGGCGGGGTGCGCTGTATGCCACGACCACAAATACGATCCGCTGCCCCAGCGCGAATTTTACCAGCTCTACGCCTTTTTCAACAACCTGGATGAGGATCCCATGGATGGCAATGCCTTGCTGCCGCCGCCGGTGGTGAAGCTCTCCTCGCCCCAGCAGGAGCAGCAACTGGCCGCCTATGCCCGGCAAATCGAGAACGTGGAACGGGTGATCCGGGCCGGGGTGGCCGCGGTGGAATATCAGGATGCCTTCACCCCGCAGGAAGCCCGGAACCTGGCTCCCACGGAATTCATCTGGATCGACGACTCCCTGCCGGAGGGCGCCCAGCCGTCCAAGGATGAAAGTGCCTGGAATTTCACCATGGGCGGTTCGCATCCCGTTTATAGCGGCGGCTGCGCCCATACCCAGACCACCGAAAAAACGGCCCAGCATTTCTTCACTGAGGCCAGGCATCCGCTCCGCGTGGGCAAGGGCGATAAACTGTTCGCCTACGTTTACCTCGATCCCCTGAATCCGCCCAAGGCCGTCATGCTGCAGTTCAACTCCGATGGCTGGGACCACCGGGCGTTTTGGGGTGAGGATCTCATTGAAATGGGCAAAACCAATTCTCCCGGGCGTTTCCCGGCGGGATCAATGCCGGAGGCCGGCCGCTGGATCCGGTTGGAGGTGGACGCCAGCCAGGTTGGTTTGGCGCCCGGGGCGATGGTCAATGGCTGGGCCTTCACCCAGCATGGCGGCACGGTTTATTGGGACCGGGCCGGCCTTGTTTCCCGGCTGCCGCAAGCCCGGCAGCCCTTTGAATCCCTGGCGGTGTGGGACCAATGGCAGCGGGAAATGAATACTCCCAGCGTGCCGGACCCGGTTCGGCAGGCTATCAAGCAGGAACCCGCCAAGCGGTCCGCCGAGCAGCAGAAGCAGATCCGGGAGCATTTCCTGGAACATATTTATGCCGGCACCCGGCCGGTGTTCGATCCGCTGCATGAGAAAGTCGCCGGGCTGCGCCGGGAGCGGGACCAGCTCGACGCCTCCATTCCCCGCAGCCTGATCACCCGCGAACTCAAACAGCCACGGGCGAGCCATATCTTGATCCGCGGCGCCTACGATAATAAAGGCGGCCAGGTTTTCCCCGAGGTTCCCTCGATCCTTCCGCGTCTGCCCCAGGGCGCTCCCCGCAACCGGTTGGGCCTGGCCCAATGGCTCGTGGATCCCCAGCACCCGCTGACGGCCCGCGTGGCGGTGAACCGGTTCTGGCACAACCATTTCGGCGTCGGCTTGGTGAAGACCACCGAGAACTTCGGATCGCAGGGCGAGCCACCCAGCCATATTGAGTTGCTGGACTGGCTGGCGGCCGATTTTGTGGCCAGCGGGTGGGATGTGAAGCACCTCCACCGTTTGCTGGTTACTTCGGCTGCCTATCGCCAATCCTCCCGGGTGCGGCCTGAGCTTCAGGATCCGGAAAACCGCCTCCTGGCCCATGGCCCGCGCTATCGCCTGGATGCCGAGGTGATCCGCGACAGCGTGCTGGCTGTGAGCGGCCTGATGGTGGAAAAGCAGGGCGGCCGGGGCGTTCGCCCCTACCAGCCGGAGGGCATCTGGGAGGCCGTGGCCTACCCCACGAGCACCACCGCCAAATACCAGGCCGATTCCGGCGAGGCGCTTTACCGGCGCTCGCTTTACACCTTTTGGAAGCGGACCGCTCCGCCGCCTTCGTTGGTGACGTTCGACGCTCCTTCGCGCGAATCCTGCCGGGTCCGCCGGGAACGCACCAACACTCCGTTGCAAGCCCTGGCGCTGCTCAACGACATCCAATATGTGGAGGCGGCTTTGAAGCTGGCGCAACGGATTTGGCGCGAGGGGGGCGGCACGCTCGATCAGCGCCTGGCCTTTGGCTTCCGGCTGGTCACCGCCCGGCATCCCGATCCGCGGGAGTGTGAAATCCTCCGCTCCCTTTACCAGGCCAACCTGGCCGAATACCAGCAGCACGGGGAGTCCGCCCGGAAATTGCTCCAATCGCCCGGCGGGGCTTGGGATGAAACCATCCCGGCGCCGGAATTGGCCGCCTGGACTTTGGTGGCCAATGCCATGCTGAACCTGAGCGAAACCATCACCAACAACTGATCTGCCATGTTCAATCCCAACGATCCTTTCCATCTCAGCCGGCGCCAATTCCTGGGCCATTCATTGTGGTCGGTCGGCGCCGCTGCCCTGGCCTCGCTTTGCCCGCAGAAGCTCCTGGCGGGTGGCCTGCGCAACAACGAGCCGCTGCCCGGCTTGCCGCATTTCGCGCCCAAGGCCAGGCGCGTGATCTACCTGTTCATGTCCGGGGCTCCCTCCCAGCTCGATATGTGGGATTACAAGCCCAAGATGGCCGATCAATATGACAAGGATTTGCCGGAGTCCATCCGCAACGGCCAGCGGCTCACCACCATGACCTCAGGCCAGACCCGGTTCCCCATCGTGCCGACGATGTATCAATTCAAGCAATACGGGAAATCCGGCGCCTGGGTCAGCGAATTGCTCCCGCACCTGTCCGGGGTGGTGGACGATCTCGCCATCATCAAGACCGTCAATACCGACGCCATCAACCATGACCCGGCCATCACCTTCATCCAAACCGGCTTCCAGCTGCCTGGGAAACCGAGCCTGGGGGCGTGGGTGGCCTACGGCTTGGGCAGCGAGAACAAGGATTTCCCGGCTTATATCGTGATGACCTGCAAGGGGCCCTCCAAGCGGGATGCCCAGGCTTTGTTCGCCCGCCTGTGGGGCTCGGGATTCCTGCCCGCCGAATACCAGGGTGTGGCCCTGCGGGGCAAAGGCGATCCCGTCCTGTATTTGACCGATCCTCCCGGCGTGACCCGCGACAATCGCCGGCGCCTCCTCACCGCTGTCAACGCCCTGAACCTGCATGAGTTTGAGCAGTCGCAGGATCCGGATATCATGGCCCGTATTTCCCAATACGAGATGGCCTTCCGCATGCAGGCCTCGGTGCCGGACCTGGTGGATCTTTCCAAGGAGCCCAAACACATTATTGAGATGTATGGGCCGGAAGTAAGCAAACCTGGTTCCTTCGCTTACAACTGTCTATTGGCCCGCCGCCTGGCGGAACGCGATGTCCGGTGCATCCAGATCTTCCACCGCGATTGGGACCATCACAACGATCTCCCGCGCGACCTGCCCCTCCAGTGCAAGGATATGGACCAACCCGCCGCCGCCTTGATCAAGGATCTGAAGCAACGCGGCTTGCTGCAGGATACTCTCGTCATCTGGGGCGGCGAATTCGGCCGCACCATCTATTGCCAGGGGGCGCTCGCCCGGGACAATTACGGCCGCGACCATCATCCGCGCTGTTTCACCATGTGGATGGCCGGGGGCGGTGTGAAAGGGGGAGTTGTCCATGGCGAGACCGACGATTTCTCCTATAACATTGTCAAGGATCCGGTCCATATCCGGGATCTCAATGCCACCATACTTCACTGCCTGGGCATCAACCACCAGCGGTTGACTTTCCCCTACCAAGGTCTGAACCAGCGTCTGACCGGGACCGAACCTGCCGAAGTGGTGCAAGGCATATTGGGTTGAGGCGGGTTTTGGGCTGTCTTTGGGCCAAAATACCCGGCGGACGGATTTTGCCTCGTGAGCCTGCAGGAAAAGGCCCCGGGATGGCCTGCCGGGAAACAGCTTGAAAAAAAAGCGTGCAATCCGGCTGGGAATTATTATTCCTTATCAGGGTTGGGGGTATTTCAATCAATATTAATAAAACGCATTAAGGTTCATAATTCTGTTGTCCTAATGCGGGGTCGGTGACATATTACGCCCCTGCTGTTCTCAGGACGGCCAAACGATACATTTTATGGATTGGTTATATTTAGCGGTGATGACCCTGGTCGGCGTGGTCTTTGTGCTGGGAGGATTTTTCCTCTCGCGCCTGCTGGCGCCGGATCATCCGGAAAACGTGAAGAACTCGGCCTATGAATGTGGCGAGGTGCCCTACGGCTCCGCCTGGGTCCGGTTCAACGTGGGTTACTATATTTTCGCCCTGCTGTTTTTGGTGTTTGAAGTGGAAGTGCTGTTCCTCTTCCCTTGGGCCGTGGTGCTGCGTGAGATCGGCACCCTGGCTTTGGTGGAGGGGGCCATTTTCCTGCTGATTTTGGTTTTCGGCCTCGTGTTTGCCTGGCGGAAAGGATATCTCGTATGGCACTAGATCATGCTCATCCCACAGACCCTGCTGCCGGAAGCGCACCCGCTCCCGCCGGGCATGGGGAAGGTTTGCTGCCCAGCCACCGGTTGCCCATGCCGGATGGTGGATTCCTGCTGACCACGCTGGATACACTCCTCAATTGGGCACGTTCCAACTCGCTCTGGCCGTTGACTTTCGGAACAAGCTGCTGTGCCATCGAGATGATGTCCACCGGTGCCTCCCGGCACGACTGGTCGCGGTTTGGCTTTGAGGTGGCCCGCGCCACTCCCCGCCAGGCGGACATGATCGTGGTGGCGGGGACGATCTGCTTTAAAATGGCCACCCGTCTGCGGATTCTATACCAGCAAATCCCCGAGCCCAAATGGGTGCTGGCCATGGGCGCCTGCGCGGTGAGCGGCGGGCCGTTTTATTATGACAGTTACTCGGTGGTAAAAGGCGTGGACCGGGTGATCCCGGTGGATGTGTATCTGCCTGGGTGCCCACCCCGTCCGGAAAGCCTGATCCATGCGCTGATGAAGCTGCAGGAGAAAATCCGGACCGAGTCGGTTGCCACCCGCAAACCGCATGTTTTACCTCCATTCCCATTCGAACACGTGGTGATGGATCCCGCAAAGGAGTTTGACCACCGATGAGCGAAGCAGCGTCACCCCCACCAAACCAGCCCGTTCCGCCTGCGGCTCCGGCCCCAGCGCCTGTCCCGGCCGCACCGGATCCGTTTCAGTTGGAGATCCTGAATATCCTGGGCCCCGGCGCGGCGCTTGAGAGTGTCGGGAAGCTTCCCTCCTTCCGGGTAGCCTCGGAAACCATCGTGGAGGTTTGCCGGCAATTACGGGCCGCCGGATTCGATTACCTCATTTTGATCACGGCCGTGGATTACCCGGCGGAAAACCGGTTTGAGTTGAATTACGTGGTCACCCGTTTCAGCCAGGACAAGGAGTTCTGCGTGGTCACGGATATCAAACGGGAGGTGGCCCGGATTGAGACGGTCAGCGATATTTGGGCGGCCGCTGATTGGCAGGAGCGCGAGATCTACGACATGTATGGCATCCGCTTCGACCGTCATCCCGACCTGCGGCGCATCCTGCTGGACGACACCTGGCAGGGATATCCCCTCCGCAAGGATTACGTGGACACGGTTCATGATGTGATCAAGCGTCCCTATTAAGCGAGTTTTTCATGAGCGCACCGACCACCGAAACCAAGGCCAAGTCCCCGACCTACCAGGATTATTTCATCAACATGGGGCCCCAGCACCCGTCCACCCACGGGGTCCTGCGGATGATCGTCAAATTGTCCGGCGAAACCGTGCTGGGATTGACCCCGCATTTGGGCTATGTGCACCGTGGCATCGAAAAGATGACCGAGGCGCAGACGGCGGTGCAAATCACCCATTTGACCGACCGGCTGGATTATCTATCCGCCCATATGAACAACTGGGCTTGGTCCATGACCGTGGAGCAGGCCTTGGGCATCGCTGTCCCGGAGCGGGCGGAATACCTGCGCGTGATCATGTCCGAGCTGACCCGCATTGCTTCGCACCAGCTCTGGTGGGGGGTATTCGGGATGGACTTGGGCGCGTTCACCCCTTTCCTTTACGGGTTCCGCGATCGGGAGATGATCAACGATATCTTTGAGAAAAGCTGCGGCTCCCGGCTCACGATGAACTACATCTGCCCGGGTGGCGTCACGCAGGATGTCACTGGGGAATTCGAGGGGGAGACCCGGCGTTTCGTCGAGTATTTCAAGCCGATCATCGAGGAATACGAAACGCTCGTCTCGGGCAATGTCATCATCCAGGAGCGCACCAAGGGGGTGGGGATCCTGCCGGCCGACCGGGCCAAATCCTACGGCTGCACCGGCCCGGTGCTGCGCGCCAGCGGTGTGGATTACGATCTGCGCAAAAACCATCCCTACGGCGTTTATCCGCGATTTGATTTCCGCACCGCGGTGTCCCCGGAAGGGGATAGCTGGGCTCGTTATATCGTCCGGTTGGAGGAGATGCGCCAGAGCCTCAAGATCATCACCCAGGCGCTGGACCAGATGCCCAAGGAAGGGCCGGTCCGCACCAAGCTGCCGCCCACTCTGAAAATCCCCAAAGGCCGGTATATGGCGCGGGGGGAGACCGCCCGGGGCGAAATCGCCTTTTTCCTGGTTGGCAACGACTCCCCGAAACCCTACCGGGTGAAGATCCGGACCCCCTGTTTTTCCAACCTGTCCGCTTTCCCGGAGATCATCAAGGGCTGGCGCGTGGCGGACATCGTCACGGTGCTGTCCACCTTCGACGTAGTGGTGCCGGACATTGACCGTTGATCCATCCGTTCCATGAACAATTTCATCTATAAAACCGATTCGATGGTCGAGTGGCTGACCAACTGGCTGCAGCAACACTTGGGCAATCCGCTCCTCGTGGAAATCGTCAAGATGCTGGTGGGGGCGGGCGTTTTGGCGGGATTCGTTTCGGTGCTGGCCATGGTGCTGATTTATATCGAGCGCAAGGTGGCGGCCCATATGCAGCAGCGCCTGGGGCCCATGCGCGTGGGGCCGCACGGTATTTTCCAGACGGTGGCGGACTCGATCAAGCTGCTGACCAAGGAGTGCATCACGCCGCAGGATGTTGACCGCTTTGTTTACAACCTGGCCCCGCTGGTCTGTTTTGTGGCGGCCTTCGTCTCCTTGAGCTTCATCCCCTTCGCGCCCCGCATCCAGGCGGTCAATTTCAATGTCGGCCTCCTTTTCATCCTGGGCATCTCCTCGCTCGGAGTGTTTGGCATCCTGGCGGCCGGCTGGGCCAGCAACAACAAATGGTCGCTGCTGGGCGCCATGCGGGCTGGGGCGCAGATCATCTCTTACGAGCTGTCGGCGGTGCTCGCCCTGCTGGCCATCGTGATTTTCGCCGGCACCCTGGATTTCAAGGAAATCGTCGAATCGCAACGCAATGGCTGGTGGATCTGGCGCGCCCATGGCGTTGGGATTATAGCCTTCCTCATCTACACCATTGCTTCCACGGCGGAATGCAATCGCACCCCGTTCGATATCGTCGAGGGTGAGAGCGAGCTTACCGCCGGGTTCCACACGGAATATTCGGCCATCAAGTTCGCCATGTTTTTCCTCGCGGAGTTCATCAACGTGTTCCTGGTCTGCGCGATTTCAGCCACCGTGTTCTTTGGGGGGTGGATGCCTTTCCACATTGGCGGCATGACCGCCCTGAACGGCATTTTCGATCTGGTTCCCCCGTTTGTTTGGTTCTTCGGCAAAGTTTTTGCCCTGGTTTTCGTGGTTATGTGGTTCCGCTGGACCTTCCCGCGTTTGCGGGTGGACCAGTTGATGCGGTTTGAATGGAAGTATCTGATGCCTTTGGCCCTGATCAACCTGGGTGTGGGCGCAGTGCTGGCCGCTTTTGGGGGTTTCTTTTTCACTAAATTTTAATCCAAGGACTAGTCCATGAATATCTTGCGTAAAAGCATCGATGGGATCAAAGGGCTGTTGTCGGGGATGACACTGACGCTGTATTATTTCATGCGTTTCGACAAAGTGATCACCCAGCAATACCCCGAGAACCGGGACCGGTTGATCATTCCGCCCCGCTCCCGCACCCGGATCGCCTTGACCCAGGAGGCTGGCACGGGCGAATACAATTGCAACGCCTGCGGCATTTGCGTCAAAGCGTGTCCCAACGGCTCGATCGCCGTGGACAAGGAACGGGATCCCGTCACCAAGAAATGGAAGCTGACGAAATACGAGTACCATTTCGACCGCTGCACGCTTTGCGGGTTGTGTGTGGAATCGTGCAAATCGGATGGCTTGCACATGAGCCAGCAGTTTGAAACGGCGGTCTTCAGCCGGGATCAATTGGTGCAAATCCTCAATGCCGATTATCGTCCCCCCGGGGATAAACCGGCGGCGGAAGCCAACCCGGCTCCGGCCGCCCCGGCTCCAGCTCAGAATCCCGTTCCCAACCCGGGTACACCAGCCCCTAATCCCCCAGGCAACGTATGATGGCCAGCGTATTCTTTTACATTTTAGCGGCGTTCATTCTCTACAGCGCGCTGTTTGTCGTTGCCGCCCACAACCTGTTCCGCAGTGCCATCGGCTTGATTGCCGTGCTGCTCGGTGTGGCCGGTATGTATTTGCTTATCGACGCGCAGTTCTTGTCGGCGGTCCAAGTGATGGTTTACGTGGGGGGCATCGTGGTTCTGATTGTCTTCGTGGTCCTGCTGGTGGCGGATGTCACCGAAAAGACCTTTCAAAAAGCGGACCGGTGGCGGAAGCTTTCCGCCGGATTCGTGGTGGCGATTTTCTTTGGGATCACTGTTTGGGCATTGGATTCGCACGGCTTCACCAGTGTCTCCCAGAAAGCCCAGGCTGCCTCCGTGAAGGATTACGGCCGGGCCTTGTTGTCCACGGAAAAAGACGGCTTCATACTCCCGTTTGAGGTCATCTCGCTGGTCTTGGTGGCCGCCTTGATTGGCGCCATCACCATCGCCGGCCAGGCCCACGCCCAGCCGAACGGCCAAAAGGAATTGCCATGATCGGACCTACTCTCAGCCAATATTTGGTTTTTTCAGCTTTGCTGTTTTGCCTGGGCCTCTACGGGATGCTCACGCGCCGCAGCCTGATCGCCATGCTCATGTCCGTGGAATTGATCTTGAACGCTGCGGCCTTGAATTTTGTGGCTTTCCATCATTTTCTATTCGAGGGCGATGTGGGAGGGGCTGTTTTCCCGGTTTTCATCATCGCCGTGGCGGCCGCGGAAGCGGCCATCGCGCTGGCCATCATCATCGCGTTGTTCCGGCACAAAAACCAGTTGGACGTCCAGGATGCCGACAGCTTGAAAAATTAACGGGGATATAAACCATGACGAGTACTGGATTTTGGTTCATTGATCATTTGTGGCTGGTTCCGCTGCTGCCCTTTTTGGGATTCCTGGTAGTGGGGCTCTTCGTGCAGAAATCCGGGGAACGCCCGGCTTCCAGCCTGGCCATCCTCGCCATCGGCGCCAGCATGGTGCTGAGTTGGGGCGCTGGCTGGGAGTATTTCACCGCCAATTTAGGCCGCACTTTGGTGCCCTTGAAATTTGAGTGGCTGCGGTTTTCGCCCACCCTGGTCGGCAACATGGGCGTGCTGGTGGATAATATATCGGTGCTGTTGATCCTGGTGGTCACCACCATCAGCTTCCTCATCCATGTCTATTCCCAAGGCTACATGCACGGCGATCCGGGCTATCCCCGCTTTTTCGCCTGCCTGAACCTGTTCACCTTTTCCATGCTCGGATTGGTGTTGTCCTTCTCCATCCTGCAGATCTTCATTTTCTGGGAATTGGTTGGCGTGAGTTCGTTTTTGTTGATCGGATTTTACTGGAACAAGCCTTCGGCGGTGGCCGCCTGCAAAAAGGCGTTCATTGTCACCCGGTTCGCCGATCTCGGCTTCCTGCTGGGCCTGCTGGTCATTGGCTATTACGGGAAGGGATTCGATTTCATTTATCTGACCGCTCCGGAAACGATCAAGAACCTGGAGCAAACCCGGCTCCCGTTGCTCGGGGTGAGCGTATTGCCCTTGAGCGCCATCCTCGTTTACGCGGGGGCGGCCGGCAAAAGCGCGATGTTCCCCCTGCATATCTGGCTGCCGGACGCCATGGAAGGCCCCACGCCGGTTTCGGCCCTGATCCATGCGGCCACCATGGTGGTTGCGGGTGTTTACCTGGTGGCCCGGTTGTTCCCCCTGTATGCCGCGACCGAGGCCGGCCTGATGACCGTGATGGCGATTGGCGCCTTCACCTCGTTGTTCGCGGCGGTGATTGCCACCACGCAGTTCGATATCAAACGGGTGCTGGCCTTTTCGACCCTCTCGCAGCTGGGATACATGATGCTCTCCTTGGGGGTGGCCACGATGGATAATCCGCTGGGCTTCACCGCCAGCATGTTCCACCTGACCACCCATGCCTGCTTCAAAGCTCTGCTGTTCCTTGGGGCTGGCAGCGTGATCCATGCCGTGCATAGCAACGATATGCGCGACATGGGTGGTTTGCGCCGCCCGTTGCCCATCACCCACGCCACTTTCCTGATCGCCTGCCTGGCCATCGCCGGGGTGCCGCCTTTGTCCGGCTTTTTCTCCAAGGATGAAATCCTGGCGGCCGCCTGGCACGGGGAGCATTACGTGGTTTTTGCCGTAGCCATGCTGGTGGCTGGATTGACCGCGTTTTACATGTTCCGCCTGTATTTCATGACTTTCTGGAGCCATCCGAAGGATATGCACCGTTTTGAGCATGCCCATGAGTCCCCCCTTTCGATGACCTTCCCGCTGATGGTGCTGGCGGTGCCCTCGGTATTCCTTGGCTTTGTCCCCTTCAGCCACTATGTGAGCATCGGTCATCTGGAACACCATGGCATCAATTGGTGGATCGCCGGCCCCGCCTCGGGCATGGGCTTGGCGGGTATCGCCCTGGCGTTTCTGCTCTATTTCCGCCAGAATGGGGTCCCGGGCAAAATCGCTTTCGCCTTTGGCCCGCTGCACAAACTGGTTTACAACAAGTTCTATGTCGATGAGCTTTACCTGTTTTTCACTAAAAGTGTCGTCTTCCGCTTCATCAGCGCTCCTTTTGCCTGGTTTGACCGCCACCTGGTGGACGGCAGCATGGATTGGGTTGCGCAAACCACCCTGCTGGCCGGCAACAAGGTTCGCAGCACCGTCACCGGCCGCCTGCAAACTTACCTGTTTTGGAGCATCTCCGGGGCTATAGTGCTGGGCGCGATCGTCTGGCAGATCGGGGGCACTATGGGATGGACACTCGCGTTTACGGGGCTGGGGTTGGTGGCCATGATGTTTGCCTGGCAACTTGTGTTGCAGCTCCTCAACCGCAGTGAACCTCTGAAGCGCATCAAACAGGACTGATACCATGGGCTTGCTTACCACCATTATTTTGATTCCTTTTCTGGCGGTCATCGTCATTGGCTTGCTGCCGGAAAAGCAAACCGCCTGGATCAAGCGCACCGCCCTGCTGGCGACCGCGATTAATCTGGGGCTCGCCATTTATCTTTGCCTGGATTACCTGGGTAAAATCGGCTGGTCGGGCGCCAATCCCAATACCGGCGCCGGTTTGTCGTTAAGCTACGAGGAGCGGTTCACCTGGCTGGGCAAGCTGGGGATTCAATATTACCTGGGCGTGGACGGCATTTCGGTCCTGATGATCCTGCTGACGTCGATCGTCATTTTCTGCGGAGTGTTCGCTTCGTGGCAGCATGAGCACCGGGTGAAGGAGTTTTTCTGCTTCCTGCTGCTGCTGGTCACCGGCGTGTATGGGGTGTTCGCCGCGCATGATTTCTTCCTGTTCTTCCTGTTTTACGAGGTGGCCGTGCTGCCCATGTATGTGCTCATCGGGCTGTGGGGGACCGGGCCGAAGGAATACTCCGCGATGAAGCTGACTCTGATGCTCATGGGCGGGTCGGCCCTGATCGTGGTGGGCATCCTGGTGCTCTATTTCCAGGCGGGCAAACATAGCTTCGATTTTTCGGTTATCGCCCAGGCCAAAATCCCCGTGTCCACCCAGATGTGGCTTTTCCCCGTGATGTTTTTTGGGTTCGGCACCCTGGGCGGGCTGTGGCCCTTCCATACTTGGTCGCCAGACGGCCACGCTTCAGCTCCTACGGCGGTCTCCATGCTTCACGCGGGGGTGCTGATGAAGCTCGGCGGCTACGGTTGCTTGAAGATGATTTATGTGATGCCTGAAGGCGCCAAAATGTGGGGCACCTTCTTCATGATCCTGACCACGGTGAACATTTTTTACGGCGCCTTGGTGGCCATCCAGAAAACAGATCTGAAATATATCACCGCCTATAGTTCCGTCAGCCATTGCGGTTTGGTTCTTTTCGGATTGGCCACGCTCAACCAAACGGCCTTCCAAGGGGCGGTGGTGCAGATGTTCGCCCACGGCCTGATGACCGCCCTGTTCTTCGCGCTGATCGGGATGATTTACGGCCGGACCCACACCCGCTACATCACCCAAATGGGCGGGTTGCTCAAGGTGATGCCTTACCTCGGGGTTTCTTATATGATCGGCGGCATGGCGGGCTTGGGCTTGCCGGGCCTGGCTGGGTTCATTGCCGAAATCCAGGTCTTCGTGGGGGCCTTTGCCCTGAACTCGGTGTTCCACCGGATTCTGACCATCCTGGTGGCCACCAGCGTCGTCACCACCGCCGTCTATATGTTGCGGGCCTTGACGCGCATGCTGTATGGCCCCATCCAGGATCCGCACCATGAGCACCTGACCGATGCCACCTTCATGGAGCGCGTGCCGCTGGCGATCCTGATTTTCATGCTGGCCTTCGCGGGCATTTTCCCGGGCTGGATGATCCGCTTGATTGAATACTCTCTGGCGCCGGTAATGGCGAATTTACAATGATGACCCAACTTATCACCCTGGCCAACGAACTCGGGCTGACCGCGCTCGCGATTATCGTTTTTTCCATCAGCCTGCTCTTTCCCAGGAAGGAGGACGGCCGCACCGAGGTGCTGGTGGCCAGCCTGGGTTTGCTGGCGCTCCTGGGATTGACCTTCACCAGCTACGCACCTGCGAATACCGCCTTTGGCGGGGTCTATCAGGTCAGCCCTGCGGCGGCCTTGTTCAAGCAATTGTTTCTAACCGCGGGTTTGCTGATATCCCTGCTTTCGTGGCCCGGGAACTCCGTCTCGAACATTCTGCCCTGCAAGCGGATGGGCGAATACCTGGGGCTGTTGCTGCTCTCCGTGGCGGGCATGTGTTTCCTGGTGTCAGCCCAGGAATTGACCCTTTTGTATGTGGGGCTCGAACTGGCCACCATCCCCATGATTTTGCTGGTGGCGCTCAACCATAAGGAATTGCGCAGCGCCGAAGCCGGCATCAAATACGTGCTCTTTTCCGCGCTCTCCTCGGGCTTGCTCCTTTATGGTCTTTCGATCATTTACGGGATGACCGGCAAGTTGTATCTGACCGAAATTGCGACCCGCTTGCAGTTCTCTCCGCTCACGGTGTTCAGCCTGGCCCTCGTGATGGCGGGCGTTGGTTTCAAGATCTCCGCCGTGCCGTTCCACCTATGGACACCGGATACTTACGAGGGCGCCCCGGTGACGGTCACCGCTTTCCTTTCGGTGGCATCCAAGGCGGCCGGTTTTGTTCTATACTACAAAGTCATCAGCGTGGCCTGTGGCAGCCTGGTTGATTATTGCGTCCAAATGACCGCCATCCTGGCCTGCCTGACGATGACCTTCGGCAACCTCGCTGCCCTGCATCAGACCAACTTGAAGCGCTTCCTGGCCTACTCCTCGATCGCCCAGGCCGGCTACCTGCTGATCGGCCTCACTCACCCGGGGGAACTGGGCATGACGGCCGTGTTGTATTACCTGGTGGTTTACCTGTTTTCCAATGTGGCCGCGTTCAGTGTGGTCATCCTGGTGGCTGCCGGCACTGGCAAGGAGGATATGCGCGAATATCTTGGCCTTTCCGAAACCAATCCCAAGCTGGCCCTCGTGATGATGCTGGCCATGTTTTCCCTGGCGGGCATTCCCCCGCTGGCCGGTTTCCTTGGGAAATTTTATTTGTTTGCCGCCGCCGCCGAGCGAGGCAGCTATTGGCTGGTGTTCGTGGGCGCGATCAATGCCACCATCTCCCTTTATTATTACCTCATCGTCATCAAGTGGATGTATCTGCTCAAGCCCCAGGAAGGCCAGGAAAAGATCCAAGCCATCGAAATTCCCTGGGCTGGCCAATTGGTTCTGCTCACCACCACGATCGCCATGCTTTTGATCGGTATTTTCCCGCAGGTGATCCGCTGGACTGAAGCGGTGGCGGTATCCAAATTCTAACGAGGCGGTGGTTCCGGCTGCGGATCGTCAGGGGAGCAAACTCCGGCGGGCTTGCCGCAGCCACTCCACCGGGTGTGCTGGTATCTCCGCCGGCCATGACCCCGGTTGCTTGACACACTGGCGGACGCATGGTCTCATCCGGGTCGATGCGTTTGCTCAATTCAGTTTGGTGGCAGAGCCTGGTCCTCTGGGTGGGCGCCGGTCTCCATTTATCGGCTGCCACTGCCTTCGATTCCCTCGCTTTTCCACCCGCTCCGGGAAAGGGGCCGCAGGTCAGCCTGCCGGAACATCCCAACCTCAACTGGTCCCGGGTTGAGTTCAAGCCCGCGCTGACCAATAATTTTCCGGAACAGCTTAAACCGCTCCGGGCTTTAAACCTGCCCGCCGGCCAATTAACGGGCTTGGTGCTCGACGCCGGCCAGCTCTGGGTGGCCTGTGCTGAGCAGCGAAAAATCTACCGCCTGCGGGTGGACAGCGGTGAAGTCGCAGATTCATTCGCCATTGCGGCTGAGCGGCCCGCCGGCCTTTGCCAGGATGGCCAAACCTTGTGGCTGGCGGATGCCCGGGGCCGGACCCTTTGCCGCCTGGATCGCTCCGGGCAAAAGCTCAAGGAATTTGCCGTTCCGTTTGTGCCCGCTGCTTTGTTGCGCTGCGGGAATGTCCTGTTGGTGGGCGATTGGGACCAGGCATTGCTGCATCGGCTGGATCCCGCGACCGGGCAATTAATGGGATCCGAACCGGCGCCTGATGACCATCTTTCCGGCTTGGCTGACGCCGGGGATTATTTCTGGTTTGCCCGCGCCGGGGAATTGATCCGGTTCGACCGGGATCGGGGCCTGCCGGTTTGCGGATTCAACGCCGCCATTGGCGATGGCGGCCGTTGTGCGGTCACTGGTTTGGCCATCGACGGTGGCACGCTATGGATGCTGAACCAGGCCAGCAACCAATTGGTACAGATTGCCATGCCTGCTGCGGGAGCCTGGGTGGGCGGCCAGGGGCGGGTGCGGGAGGCCGGATTTGAAATGACCTACCGCAATACCTCCGAGCAAGCGGTGGCCAGCCTGGTGGTTCTGCAGCATATCCCGTTTCTGGAAATGCCCGGGCAGCGTTACCTGGCACTGCGGATCCAGCCCGAACCCCGGGCGCTGTTCCGGGATGATCTGGGCAATGTGGTGGCGATGCTCGATTTTGGTGGATTGCCCGCCGGGCAGAGTGTGAGGTGCGAAATTGCCACCACCATGTGGGTGGCTGACCGGCGCCTGGTGGTGGACCCTCGCCGTCTGGGTGGCGCTCTTTCGCCTGCCCAGCAGGCGTATGCGCTGCCGGACCACCCCATTGCCGGGGAACAGAGCGCCGAGGTCAAGGCTTTTATCGGGAGGGCGGTGGGGGGCGAAACCAATGCCTACTGGCGGGTGCGCCTGGCCCATGACGCCCTCTGCCGCGCCATTTACTACCGCGAGCCGGCGGATGAATCGGTTCCCGGTGTGCTCCGCCAGGGCTATGGGGTTTGCCGTAATTACTCGGCCGCCATGGAGAGCTTTGGGCGCTGGCTGGGCGTGCCGGTCCTCAACGCCTGGGCTCCCCGCCACGAAACCTGCTTTTTGATGCTGCCCGGGCTGGGGCCGGCCATCATGGAGGTCACCGCCAACGACAGCGGCCCCGATCCCGCCACCTCCTGGCGCCGGAGCCGGTGGTTCCTGGGCACCTCAGCCGGAGAGATCACGACCGGGGTGCGCGGCTATGCCATGCACAGCCCGTTGCGGTTGGAGGGCGCCCCCTGGCAGTATCACTGGCATTATTGGCTGCCCGCCGCTGTCCGCGGCATCCGCCACGAAGGCTGGTGGACCCAGACCGATCCCGGCGCCGGCAAAAAACGGCGTTTATAACCATGAGCATCCCCCATTCCCAATCCACCCGCGAGCCTGATTCGCCTGCCGGGCACCAGGCCTTGATCGGCCGTTTCCTCGGCCAGTCGGTTGATTTATTGCATCAACTGGATCGGGGGGCCGTGGCGCGGGCGGCGGATCTCCTGCTGGATTGCCAGCGTCGCGGGGGCCGGGTTTTCACCATGGGCAATGGCGGATCGGCCTCCACCGCCCAACACTTTGCCTGTGACCTCGCCAAGTTCGCCATTCCCCCCGGGCAGCGGCCGCTCGATGCCCGCTGCCTCACCGACAACGTCAGCCTCTACACCGCCTGGGCCAATGACGCTGATCGGGCGGAGGTGTTTGCGAACCTGCTGCGCGGATTGCTCCAGCCGGGGGATGTGGTGATCGCGTGCTCGGTGCATGGCGGGAAAGGTTTTTCGACCGACCTCGTCCGGGCGGTGCAGTTCGCCAATCAAGCTGGCGCCGGCACGATCAGCCTGGTGGGCTTCGATGGGGGCGCCTTGCACCGGGAATCCACGGTGTCCATCCTCGTGCCGGTGCATTCAACCCCCCAGGTGGAAGCCATCCACCTGGTCGTGGAACACCTCCTGATGGCCCTGATCAGGCAGGCTTTGGGAGGTTCCCTGGATGAAGGTTGAGGTCTTGTGCGTGGGGCACGCCACCTGGGATCTTGCCATGCAAATGGATGGATTCCCGGCGGAGAATTCCAAGGTTCAGGCGGAGGCGCTGATTGAATCCGGCGGCGGGCCCGCCGCCAATGCCGCCTGGTTGCTGGCCCGGTGGGGAGTGCCGGTGGCCATGGCGGGAGTTGTGGGCCAGGATGGCTGCGGGCAGCGGATATTGGGGGAATTCCAGGCCGCCGGAGTGGATTGCCGGCTGCTGGAGGTCAGGCCTGGATTTTCCACCCCGGTTTCCTTCATCCTGGCCAGCCGGGCCAATGGCAGCCGCACCGTCATCAATCGGAAAATGCCCGGCGCGGAATTGACCTTGGCCGCTGCTGAACTGACGCCCTGCGCTCCCCGCATCCTGTTGTTCGACGGCCACGAATTGCCGGCTTCGCTCGTGGCCATTGAAGCTTTCCCAACCGCGCTCAAGGTTCTGGACGCCGGCTCGTTGCGCGAGGGAACCCGGATCCTGGCCAGCCGGGTGGATTACCTGGTGGGTTCAGAACGGTTCGCCACCCAGATCCTGGGTGGGGAGATTGGCAGGGCCAATTGGAGAACCGGTGTGGCCCGCCTGCGCGAAATGAACCGCAAAACGGCGGTCATCACCTTGGGCGAACGGGGATTGGTGTTTGACGATGGCCACCGCCAGGGCTGGCTGGAGGCTTTGCCGGTGCGCGCCGTGGATACCACGGCGGCCGGCGATTTATTCCATGGCGCGTTCGTTTATGGGCTGCTCCAGGGCTGGGAGCTGGATGAAATCCTGCGCCTCGCCAATACTGCCGCCGGTTTATCGGTGCAACGTCCGGGCGGCCGCCCCTCGGCGCCAGCGCTGGCTGAGGTGCTGGATTATTTGAAAAGCCATGGATAAGGAAACCGATTTTTCCGGGGCGCCCCTTTGTGTGGTGGGCAACCTCAACCGGGACGTAAAATTGCACGGCGTGCCTGCCTCGCCCGCTCTGCTCAGCGATGGTGAAACCACCGTGGCCGGCCTCACCGAAACCATCGGCGGCGGCGGCGCCAACAGCGCCTGTGCGGCGGCGGCCTTGGGGGGCCGGGTGCGCTTTGCCGGCAAGGCCGGCTGCGATCCGCTCGCTGAACGCCTGCGGCAGGCCCTGGCCCGGCACGGGGTCCAGGCCCACCTGGCCTGCCATCCGGATTGCCCCACTGGCACCACCATCGCCTTGGGCTATCGCTCCGGCCAGCGTCATTTTCTGAGCCGCCTGCCCAACAATGAATCCCTCAAGTTCGAGGATCTTGATCTCTCGGCCTTGGATGGCTGTGGCCACCTGCTGCGGGCGGATGTCTGGTTCTCCCGGGCGATGCTGGAGGATGGCAACCGGCGCCTGCTGGCCGAGGCCCGCCACCGCGGGCTGGCGACCTCGCTCGATATCAACTTCGATCCCCATTGGAATTCCGCTCCGGCCTCCGTCATTGCGGAACGGAAACAGCAATTGCGCGCGGTTATGCCCCTCGTGGACCTTGCTCACGGCAATGTTCGCGAACTGTGCGAATTCACGGATAGCCCGAAGCTCGAAGCCGCCCTGGGAAAGCTGGCTGATTGGGGGGTGAAGGCGGTGGTGGTCCACTTGGGGGCCCGGGGCGCCGGGTATTTTGCGGATGGCAGCCTGACTATCGAACCGCCTGACCTGGCCTCCGAGCCGGTCCACGCCACCGGCACCGGCGATGTTTTGAGCATCTGCATGATCCTCCTGCACGCCCGCTCCGGCTTGACCATCCCGGAAAAGCTGCGCCTGGCCAACCGGATCGTGCGCGAGTTCATGGAAGGCCGCCGCACTTTGATCCCCACCATCTAATCACCGGACACTGGTAAAAAAACGCCCGCCGGGCCAATTCCCCAAAAGAGCCGGGCAGGGTGCGAAGCCGCCGCCGCCGGGTTGGCCCGCTAATTGCGTCCCTTTTGCTTTTCCCAATCCGTGCTATGGTTGGCGTGGCGTATGCAAATGCAAAAAAGCGAGTGGGAACGAAAGGTTAACGAACTGGCCGCACTCCGGAAGATCGTCATGGCGATCAATAGCCGGATCGATGACTTGGACCAGGTCGTGCACATCATCCTGGAGAAAGCCTGTGAGCTGGTATCGGCGGCCCACGGATCCCTGATGCTTTTCAACGCGGAAACCGATTCTCTGCGCATTGCGGCCGTGATCGGGGCGAGCTGGACTCCGGAAAAAAAGGCCTGCATTTTACGGGCCGGGGAGGGGATCACCGGCTGGGTGGCCGCCACGGGCCAGCCTTATTTCTGTGCGGACACGAAAAACGATAAACATTATTTCCCGCTTTTTGAGGGGGTTTCCTCCGAGTTGGCGGTGCCGGTCATCAGCCAGGGAAAAATCCTGGGGGTGATCAACCTGGATAGCGAGCGGTTATCCGCCTTTGCCTTGGCCGACCTGGAGCTGATGGGCATGCTGGCCGATCACGCGGCCATGGCCATCGAAAATGCCCGCCAGCATGCCCTTAACCGGCTGGCCCGGGATCGTTGGATCCGGGTATTCGATGCCCTGCCCACTGCGGTCGCCTTGCTGGATTGCGATTTTGTGGTCGAGCGGACGAACGACCGTTTTCTCAAGTTTTTCGGCCTGCTGGTTGAGAATGTGGACGGGTATTCCGTGAATGAAGTGCTCAAGCAAGTCCCAGTGCCCAAGCCCAACGAAACTTGGAAGGAGTGCCTGGCGAGCGGGTTGCCCATCCAATACTACTTCCAAAAGGACGCCGACAGCCCTTATTACACCTTCCGGGTGATCCAGGTGCCCCGGGAGGAGAAACCGCTTTACCTGCTGAGCGTTTGCGAAGGGCTGTTCGTCGGCCCTGGTTCCAATGTGCCTCCCGAGGATGGCGGCATTGGCTGGGGATTATGATCCCGGGCCGCTCAGGCGTTTGAATTCACCCTGATATTTGGCAGCTTGGGCGGTTTTGCCCAGGCGCTCCGCCATGTTGGAAAGCATGTAGTAGATTTTCGCCAAATCGGGGTATTTGGGGAAATCCTTGGGGAACTGCTGCAAGCAGGCGAAGGCCGCTGCGGTGTTCTTTTCCTCCTCCATCCAGCGCACCAAAGTCAGCGAGAGGCGGATTTTTTGCTGCGGCGAGGGATCGGCCTTTAACGCTTGCTTCATATAATTTTCCGCTTTAGCGGAATCTTTTTGCTGGTGATACAGCTCCGCCAGTTTTTCGAGCAAGACTGCGCTTTTGCGGGTTTCGGGCAATTTTTCCAGGTAATCGATCATCTCCGGGAGCTTGGCCCCGGTGGCGGCATTGAGGTTCACCACCCGCAGGCAGGCCCAGACCAGGTTGGTGCTTTTCGCCTGGGCCAGGGCCGCATGGCGTTCCTGGGGCGGCAGGCCATAGGGGCGGTAGAGCGGATCGCCGATCACCATGGTCTGCCAGGAAAAGGTTCTTTGAGCCGCGCAGACGGCCTCTCCATAGGAAAAGCCCATCAGGAACCGATGGCAGAAAATACCCACATCCGGCGTCATCTGCAGGTACGGTTCATCCACAAATCCAAAGGTGGCGGTGGCGCCTTTCTCCAGCAGGCCGGCCGTCCAGGCCCCGGAATTGGCCGTGCGGATATTGGCGGCGTTGAAGGAAAACAGGTGATAGGCAAAGGCGCCCGGCATGAGTTCCACGTTGGGCAGCGTGAACGGCCCGGAAACGACGTTGGTGTACCAGCCCGCGTAAAAGGCGATCTGGCTCATCGTGAACCCGGTGCCAAAGGTGCCGGGCTGGGTGTCCAGGATGGTTTCAAAACCGAGCCGGGTGGTGACAGTGGCGCCATTGCGCATGAATTCCTCCCCCGTCTGCAGCGAGGCATCGGTGGTGCCCCGTGCGTCGAAATAGGCCCGGCCCCATAAGCCATCCCGGTCCGCTTGCAGGGCCAGGTCCACCAGCCGTTTGGCGATTTGGGGAGAGGGGCCGTCCAGCCGGCTGACCATCAGGATATTGTTGGTGGGGTGGAACAGGGCGGAATTCGTGGCGCCGTGGAATGGGTTGGGAATGAAGCTGAACAGATAATAGCCGGTTTTGGACCACGGCAGCATGGTCAGTTCGCTGTCCACGGCCGCGTTGTTGCCGCGCAGTTCGGGCCGCACCTTGTCGCTGCCGGTTTCCACGAGGTTCGTGTCGTTCAGGATCTTGGTGGGCATCCCGTAGCAGAGCACCGCGTAACGGATTTTGGAATTGATGAGCCGGTGGATCTGCCGCGCCGGGCCGTTGGTGGCGGGGAGCATCTCGCTGCGGTAAGTCCAGATGCCCCGCTCCTCCAGGGTCTGCAGCAGCGGGGTTTGGATCAGTTCCCGGAATTCCTTGCGTGACACGGCCTCGGTTTCGGGTGTTTTCAAAGCGATCAGCTGGCTGGCGGGAACGCCCCGGCGCTGCGCGTAGTATTCCGCGACCTGGCGGGAGGCGGGCATGGCGCTGTTGTAAATTACCACCACCTGGCTGCCGTCTTCAGCCGCCCCCAGGGCGGTGGCACAGGCGATCCAGGCCAGAATCCAATGCAATTTCTTCATGTTCGTTTATTTCGTTAATCGATGTTCACTGTCAATCCGTCATGGGCCAGGCGCACTCCCAGCGGCATTTCCGCTTGATCCGCGTCGTGGTCATATTCGTGGGTCAGGTGTGTGAAATAGGTCCGCTCCGCCCCAATCCGCCTGGCGGTGGCCAGGGCCTCGTCCAGGCTCATGTGCGTGGGGTGTGGTTTGCGGCGCAGGGCATCGAGCACCACCACCGGCGCCTCCCGCACCTGTTCCAAGGCGGGCTCGGGAACCCGTTTGCAATCCGTCAAATAGGCCAGCTTCTTTTGGCCGCCCTGGCTGAACAGGTATCCCGTGCTGCCATTCGAGCCATGCGGCAGCGCCAGGGGGAGGATTTCCAGGCTCCCCAGGCGAAAAGGCCCTTCGATCACGCGCGGCTCCGGCCGGAAATAGCCTTTGGGAACTTCCCGGCCGTCAAACGCGTAAGGGAAAACCCGGAGCAAAGCGTCCATGGTATCGCGAGTCGCATAAATCGGCAGGGCGCCGCCGCGCAGATCGCAAAACCGCCGGCAGTCGTCCATGCCCATGATGTGATCCGCGTGGCCGTGGGTTACGAGCACCGCATCCAGCCATCGCAGGTTTTGACGCAGCGCCTGCAGCCGGAATTCAGGCGTGGTATCCACCACCAGCTGGGCTTGGTCCGCCGCCACATAAATGGAGGGGCGCAGCCGGTGGTTTTTCGGATTGGCCAGGAATTCCGGCGGATATTCGCACCCGATCATCGGCACGCCCTGGGAAGTGCCCGTGCCGAGGAATGTGAAGGTGAAACCCATTTGCCAGCGATGCCTGCAGACCGGCGGATGGCTAGCCTTGCGCGGGCACCCGGTTGCGCACCAGCCGCTCCACCACCACGCCGCCGAGCAGGTGCGAGTCGATGATCTCCGGCACATCCTCCGGTTTCACATGCGCATACCATACGCCATCCGGGTAAACCAGGACGGCCGGGCCGATATCGCAAAAACCGACGCTGGAGCATTCGGTGCACATGAAATCGCCGGGGACGTTCTTTTTGCGCAGGAGGCCGCGGTTTTTAAGCTCGTCGGCCATTCTGGCCTTTACGGCCGCCGATCCATTGCGCGTGCAGGCTTCGCCGGTGCACACGAACACATGCTTTTTGAATGGTATTAAATTTTCGCCCATGCTTCAAAATTCCTTTGCCGAAACTTGCCATAACCGCCACATTCAGCCAGCGCGTATTCTGCCATGCTGACAACATTACGCATTAAAAATCTGGCTTTGGTGCCGGACCTGACGCTGGACCTGCACCCGGGCTTTAACGTGATCACCGGCGAGACCGGGGCCGGCAAGTCCATCATCATCGGCGCCCTCAACCTCATTTTAGGCCAGCGGGCCGACCGCGGCGCCATCCGCGGCGGGTGCGAACAATGTTCCGTGGAAGCCGTGTTTGAGGTCGGCCGCCTGCCTTTCCCGGTGGCCCGGTTCCTGGAGCAGAACGGCTTGGAGGCTTGCGAGGAAAACCAGCTGGTCGTGAAGCGGGTCTTTTCCACGGCGGGGGCCAACCGGCAATTCATCAACGGATCGCCCACCACCTTGAGCGTTTTAAGCGAGCTGGGGGAATCCCTGGTGGATATCCATGGCCCGCACGATCACCAATCGCTGCTGCACAACGCGCGGCAGCTGGGGATCCTCGACGCCTTTGGCCGGCTGGAGGCCGGGCGGGATGCCTTTGCCGCCCAGGTCCGCCGCCGCCAGGAATTGCTGGAGCGCAAAACCAGCCTGATCGTGGATGCCCAGGCCTGCGCGCGGCAGATCGATTTGCTGCGTTACCAGGCCCAGGAGATTGAGGCCGCCCGGCTCCAGCCGGGTGAGGATGAAAAGCTGGAGCAGGATTACCAGCGCGCCCACAACGCCTCCCGGTTATTGGATCTCGGCCAGCAGGCGGTGGCCATTTTAAGCGAGGCGGATGGCTCGCTCCTTTCCCAGGCCGGCGCTTTGGGCCGGCTATTGATGGAGTTGCGCCGGCAGGATCCCGGCTCAGGCGCCCTTTTCGACAGCCACGAGCAGACGGTTTCCGCTCTGCGGGATTTGAACCACCAGCTCGCCACCTACGTGGAACGGATCGACTTGGATCCCCCCCGCCTGCAGGAGCTGGAAGCCCGCCTCAACCAGGTTCAGTCCCTGAAGCGAAAATACGGCTCCACCCTGGAGGCGGTGATTGCCTTTGGGGTGGATACCCGCGAGAAGCTCGGCCAGCTGGAACATCGCGAGGAGGAGGCTGCCCGGCTGGACGCCGACCTGCAGACGCTGGAGGCCCAATTGTGGCGGATGGGCCAGGCCTTGTCCGCCCAGCGCCGCAAGGCGGTTCCCGCTTTGTCCAAAGCCGTCTCCCGGCAGCTGGCGGATTTGGGCTTCAAACAAAGCCGGTTTGAAATCCTGCTGGAGGCTCCCTCCGCCAAGGCGGTGGGAATGGCTTTCAGTTCCCAGGGTTTGGACACCATCGAATTCCTGTTTGCCCCGAATCCGGGGGAGCCGGTGCGCCCGTTGCGGGCCATCGCTTCCTCCGGGGAAATGGCGCGCGTGATGCTGGCCTTGAAAACAGTGCTGGCCGCTGAAGACCAGATTCCCGTGCTCGTTTTCGATGAGGTGGATGCCAATGTCGGCGGGGAAACCGCCCCCGTGGTGGGCGAGAAAATGCGCCAGATTGGCCGGCAGCGCCAGGTTCTCTGCGTGACCCACCTGGCGCCCGTGGCCGCCAGCGCCTCCTCCCACCTGGTCGTCACCAAGCAGACCCAGGCCGGCCGCACCATCACCACCCTCCAGCCGGTGGCGGGGGAGGAGCGCGTCCTGGAGCTGGCCCGCATGCTGGGTGGCCAATCCCAGGCCGCCCGGCTCCATGCCGAGGCGCTGCTCCGCTCCGGGGCGGAGCGGTCCTGACTAACCGGCCAGGGTCCATAGGGCGCCCCAGGCTTTCTGCTACAGGTAGTGGCAGTTTGGGTATCCTGATGCTGCAGGTGGCCGGAAGGTGGCCGGCCAATTCTCGAAGGTGTCTTGGATGCTACGTCAGGCTGGATTTGGGGGGCGCCTTTCCTTCCGCCCCGCGGTTGCAAAATATTTTCAAATTTTTTTTGACAGCCGGCCCAATAAGCCAATAGATTAGCGCATCGTATTCAATACATTAATCAGGACGCAGTTCTTCAGGGCATATGGCGCCAGGCAACGCCAGGCAGGGAGGCTGCTGATAGCGATGGGATTTTAACTGGAATTTAATGGCGGAATCCCGTGGTTCACGGGGAATTAAAGCTTGATTGAATGCAAGGGGGGCAACAATTGAGGTCGGCAGTTGAGGCTTGGAAAGCCGTAAGTGGCCTTTCGATGCCTGTTTGAATCGATCCTCGCCATATTTCAATTTCAACCTGCTACAATGCATACCAAAAACGTTAAAAAAATCCTGCGTGTTGTATTGCTCTGCCTGGCAGGGGCGGTTCTGCTGGTCTGCCCGGCGGCTGGCCAGGTGCCCGGCCTGATCAGTTATCAGGGGCGGCTGGCGGTTGGCGGCACTAATTTCACCGGCACCGGCCAGTTCAAATTCGCTTTGGTGAGCGGGAACGGAGCAACGGTTTACTGGTTCAGCTCCCCGGATGCCAACGCCGACAATCAACCCGATTCCAGCGTCAGCCTGGCGGTGAACGCCGGCCTGTTCTCGGTTTACCTGGGCGACACCAACCTGCCGGGCATGGCGCTCTTGCCCGCCTGGGTGTTCACCAATCCGGCGGTTTGCCTGCGGATCTGGGCCAACGATGGCGTGCATGGTGGGCAACGCCTGGCGCCGGACCAGCCCATCGGGGCCGCAGGCTATGCGATGATGGCCGCAGCGGTCGCTGACGGGTCCATCACCCCCGCCAAATTGTCCGCCTCGGCTGCGGCGCAGTTGACCGCCTCCCTCAGCTCCCAGGTTGCCGCCTTGACTGCCCAGGTGCAGGCCCTTTCCGCGCAAGTCAGCTCGCTCACCAACCAGGGTGGCGGAACACCGGTTGCAGGGATTACCCTTTCCTCCACCGACCCGGCCGATGCTGGCTTCCTTGCCCAAGGATACCAGATGATGGCCACCCTCCCGTCTCCCGGTTGGAGCACCAGCCTGGCGGATGGGGAGCCTTCAGCCAGGTCCCGGCACAGCGGATTGTGGACCGGGTCCAGTTTCCTGGTTTGGGGCGGGATTCTGGGTGATGGCGGTGAAACTTCTTCCGGGGGTGTTTATCGTCCGGATTCAGACGCCTGGCAGGCGGTTTCCACCATCAATGCCCCTTCGCCTCGCGGCCTGCACACTGCCTTGTGGAGCGGACAGGAAATGCTGGTTTGGGGCGGTTACGGTGGCGGCGCTTTCCTCAAGACGGGTGGGCGCTTCAAGCCCGCTGTCCAGGCCTGGTCCGCCATGAATACCAGCGGAGCGCCGGAGGGCAGGGCTGATCACGTGGCGGTCTGGACCGGCAGCCGCCTGGTGATTTGGGGGGGGCGCAGCCTGAACGGGTTGCTGGGCGACGGCGGTATTTATGATCCGGTGGCGGACCAATGGAGCGCCTTGAACCTGGCCAATCCGCCCGCTGCCCGCAAAGGCGCCAGCGCGGTTTGGACCGGCAGCGGCGTGCTGATTTGGGGCGGCGTGAGTGAATTGGGCGCCCTTGGTTCCGGGGCTTTGCTGGTGTTTGGGGCCAACGGACTGTCGGCCAATTGGCGGGCGGTCAGCCAGGTCAAGGCTCCCGCTGGCCGCAGTGGTCATTCCGCGGTGTGGACCGGCAGCAAACTGCTGGTTTGGGGGGGCAAAAGCGGGTCCACCCTGCTGGGGGATGGGGCCGCCTACGATCCGGTGTCGGATGGTTGGTCAGCCATTTCAGCCGCCAGCGCCCCGGCGCCGCGCGCCAGCCACGCTGCCGTCTGGACTGGCCGGGAAATGCTGGTCTTTGGCGGTGAGATTTCCTCGGGGACCGCTGGCGATGGCGCCGCTTATGATCCGGCGGCGGATCGCTGGCGGCCGTTGAGCGGCCTTGGGGATCCCCAGCCGCGCCGCAGCTCCGCAGCCGCGTGGTCGGGCAGCGAGTTGTTGTTGTTTGGCGGCCTGGCGAATGACCAGCCGCTGGCGGGGTTGCAGCGCTTGAATCCCCAGCCTGATTGGTATCTGTTCCGCAAACCATGAAACCGAATGATTTGAAGCCGGCCGCGGCCATCCGCGGTGTGTTCCCTGCCCTGCGCCGGGCGCGGGTTGGGGGCCGTTTACTCGTGGGTGCCCTGCTGGCCCTGGGCGGGGGGGCGGCCCAAGCCCAGTGGCTCACCCAAACCAATGTGGTCAAGCCCGGCTGGTCCGCCATTTACTTGCACGTGGACGCCTCGCATACCGATCTGGACTCCCTGGTCGGGGCCGA
Source organism: uncultured Verrucomicrobiota bacterium (assembly GCA_964409245.1). GTDB lineage: Bacteria > Verrucomicrobiota > Verrucomicrobiia > Limisphaerales > UBA1319 > CAIMWS01. The sequence goes on along the minus strand of CAYPCQ010000001.1, from coordinate 34,795 downwards.
TCCGAATAACCCCATTTCCGAAGTCTGGCTGTGGATGCCGGCACCGGCGACCATGCAATTTGTGACCAGCCCCCAGAACCCGGTGGCGCCGAGCAGCCAATGGGCCACTTGGAAGCGGCTGGGCTTGGGGGGAGGGGATAATTCGCTGGCGGCGCTGGCGCCCAATGCCGCTTACCTCATTCATTCCACCGCCCCCACTAATTACACTTGGCGGGTGCAGGGCAGGCCGGTGCCGCCCAATTATAGCTGGGCCAGCGCGGGGTTGAATTTCATCGGTTTTCCAACGCCCGCGGCCAATCCGCCCAAATTCGACGCTTTCCTGTCGCTGGCCCCCGGACTCCAGAGTTCGGTGGAAATTTACCAATACCAGGGCGGCGACCTGGGCCCCGCCAACCCGAGCCAGATGTTCACTTTCCATACCACAGCGGCCGTCCGCGGGCAGGCCTGCTGGATCCGCGGCCCCCAGCACAACGATTATTACGGCCCCTTCGCCCTCGTCATGCAAGCCACGCGGGGCGCCGATTTCGGGGATGGCTTGAGCCAGTATGCCATCTATTTGCGCAATACCACGGCCTCCAATGTGACAGTTTCGGTGCGCCTTTTGCCGTCGGAGGCGCCGCCCGCCGCCCAAACCCCGATCCTGGGCTACCCTCCGCTCCTGGTGCGGGGCAACTTGAATTCAACCAACTTGACCTATGGTTATTCCAACCTCATTCCCGGCGGGGTTCAAACCTGGAAGCTGGCTCCGCAGGGGCAGCCTGGCTCTGATCTCACGGTGGTCATCGGCCTGAACCGTTACCAGATGGCGGGGGCCCCCGGCTCGCTTTACGCGGGCATCCTGCGCTTCAGCGACGGCTTTGGTTTTTCCGAGATCGATGTCCCGGTTTCCGGGCGCACGGCCTCCACGGCCGGCTTGTGGGTGGGCCAGGCCAGCGTGACGCAGGTAGGCAATTACTTGAAAACTTACCAGCTGGATGGGAACCAAGTTCCGGTGGTTGACCAAAATGGCGCTTATATCGTCACCAGCTTGAACACCAACCTTGGCTCGGTTTCGGCTCCCTATCCGCTGCGGCTTATCGTCCATAACGATGGCGCCAACGCGGTGCTTTTGCAGCGCGTTTACTATGGGCTGGGCCGGTATTCCAATTACGTTCTGGCCACCCAGGAATCGTTGCTGGATCCGGCGCACCTGGATTCGGCGCGGCGCCTCAGCGCCACCCACCTGCCGTGGACCAAAGCCAACCAGGCCTATGCCCTCTCGGGCAAGCTGGCCCAGGGCGGCATCCTCACCGCCACTGCTGAACTTCCCTATGACGACCAGGTTTCCAATCCGTTCCTGCATACCTACCATCCGGATCACGATAACCTGAATCCCACCTTTTCCACCCAGCTGGCCCCAGGCTACGAATCCTACGGGTTGAGCCGTAAAATCAAGCTTTCCATCAATCCTCCCGGCAGTGATTTTGCCGCGCTGACCGGCGCCGGCCAATCGCTTTCCGGGGTCTATGAGGAAATCATCACTTTGTCCGGCCTGGCGGGGGCGCCCCGCAATTTTACCGTCAACGGCCTCTTTTCCCTGAAGCGCCTCAGCACCATCCCAACCTTGACCTCCAAGTAAATGAACCCCATTTTAAACCAGCTCAAATCCCCAAACCAATCAGTGACTATGAATACCCCATCACGCCCGGCCGCCGCGCGGCGGATTTTTTCCATGCTCCTGCTCGCGCTGGCACTGGCGCCCGGATCCACGCCCGCCCAGACCACCGCTTATCCGCCCGGCCAGCTGAGCTACCAGGGGTTCCTGGTGGATGCCAACGGCGGCGCCCTGGCCACCAACGCCCCACGCAATTATGATGTGATCTTCAGCCTCTACGATGCCCCGGTGGCTGGCAACCTGCTCTGGAAAGAACTGCAGACAGTCACCGTGGACCGCGGCTATTTCAGCGTGATGCTGGGCCAGGGGAGTTCGGTGGCGGCCAATCTTTTCACCAATAACCTGACCGGGTTCTTCGCCGCCGCGAATGCTTCGGACCGCTATATCGGCACCACCGTCCGCGGTTTGATTGGCGGCGGGGATGTGGAGATCCAGCCCCGCTTGCGCTTGCTGTCTTCCCCCTACAGCTTCCTGGCGGCCAACGCCAGCGCCATGGTGGATGGCGCGGGCAAGCAGGTGGTGAAAATCGCCGGCGGCAACATCACCCTTTCCAATCCCATCATTGCCCCTGCCTTCTCGGGCAACGGCGCCAGCCTCACCGGCCTCAATCCCGCCAACCTTTCCGGCAAAATCGCCGACAGCCAGCTTTCCAGCAACGTGCCGCTGCTGGATGCGAATAATAACTTCCTCTCGCTGGGGGTCGGGATGCAGGCCTCCTGGCCGCTGGATGTGGTTGCCAACCAGGCGGTCGGCCGCTTTTCCAGCACGAGGAACAGTTCCGGATCGGTCATTGAACTCAAGAACACCCGCCTGGTTCAGGCCGGTCAATCCCATAACCTGGGGGCCATCAACTTCACGACGGGCAACAACGCTTCGGACATCTCCTACCGCGGCCAGATTTTTTATGTGGATAATTACGATGGCTCGGGACGCTTGAGTTTTTCCGCGGCTGGCGCCCCTTCGGTCCTGTCAGTCACTTCTGACGGCAATGTCGGCATTGGCACTACGACTCCCCCTGCCGGCTACAAATTAGTAGTGATCGGAACATCCTCTTTTTGGGGTAGTATGGGTGTGGTGGGCAATATTAACGCCACAGGCACCATCACCCCCAATTCGGACCGCAACCTGAAAACGGACTTTGCCGGGGTGGACTCCGAAGCGGTTTTGGAGGCCGTGGGCAAAATGCCGATCCAGCAGTGGCGGTTCAAGAATGAAAAGGAGACGGTGAAGCACATGGGGCCCATGGCCCAGGATTTTCAGTCGGCCTTCGGCCTGGGCGAGATCCCCACCGCCATCGCCACGGTGGACGCCGATGGCGTGGCGCTGGCCGCCATTCAAGGACTCAAGCACCGGACTGAGGAGCAGGCGGCCGAGCTCAAGGCCCGGGCGGCCGAACTCCAGGATTTGAAACGGACCGTGGCGGAACTCAAACAGGCGTTGGACCGGCTGGCTCCGGCTGGTGGCCGTTAACCGCCGCTTTCCGGCCAGGCGCTGCCTGGGCAAACCTCCACGAAGCTTTATTACGGCCTGATTTTGTATGCGTATCTTAACACTCCACAGCCGATGGTTGGGCGTGGCGAAGGTGGTTGCGGTGGGATTTGGTTGCCTGGGCTTTGGGCGCCCCGCGCTGGCCCAGACGCCTCCCTTGGAAATCCGGCAGACCGGGCAGTTGGTCAACCGCGATTTCAAGCTGGGCATCAATTGGGGGTCCTATTCCGGGGTGCCGCTGTCTTCCCTTTCCAACAACCCCGCCGGCTCCGATGGCCGGGCGCCCACGCTGGCCCAGCAGATTGCCAGCGGCCTGACCACTGCCCCGCCCACCACCAACCAGTTCAAAAGCTTCCTTTCGTTTGGCGCGGTGCCGGTGCAGGGGGCGCAAAAGTTGAGCGCCAGCCTCTCGTTCGCCGCCAACGCGGAGTATCTGGATTGGCCGCGCGGCAAATCGAACCAAAACGTGGTGGTGGTGCTGCGTTCCGCCCAGGTGGGGGCGTCCTATTTCGGCCAGCAAATCTCTTATCTGTTCGGCTCCGTGATCCCGATGCCTGCCACCGCTGAAAACGGCCTCTCCCTGACGAATACCGTTCCGGAGGCTTACTGGCTGCCCGAGCCGTTCACCGCCAATGGCCACACCAATGCCCCTTATTATTGGAGCCCCAATGCCCGCGCCGTGTTCGCCAACCAGGCCGGCCGCGTGGACGTCACCTGGAAGAAAGCCTCCCCGCTGCTGACCCAGCCGGCCGACTACAACACGAACCCCGGCGATTACTCTTATGAATCGGGGGTGTGGTACCGCCTTTACACCGCCCATTACCTGGTTTCGGGCAGCCCCGTCAAGCCACCCCAGAAAATATTCTGGACGGAAGGCGCCTTCCGGCATTTGGGCAAGGCGGTGGATGTTCCCCAAGCCCGCGTGAGCACGGTGAACGTCGCTTATAACAGCAATTTCCCCAGGCGCACCGCCCGGGAATACACGGAACCCGGCCAGGTGCCGATGGTGGATACCAACCGGCTGGAGGAGACCCGCACCCTGTGGTTTGATTCCACCGCCAATCAAATCCTCGCTTATAATGTCGAGGGGCGTGCCTTCGTGGAACTGCTGGGCGAGCTGAATCCGGACGGCGTCACGCGCCGCTTCCTGGGCTTTGAAATCGTGGATGTCTTCAAACAAGCCACGCCCACCGACGCCACCATCGAATTGGGTGAAAAGGTCACCGCCTACCAGGATGGGCGCGATGATTCCGCGCTCTACCCGTCCCCCATCCTGCAGCTTTCGGGGCTATCCTTTTATTACGAGCAGCGCAACGCCGGCAACGGGCGGCTGACGCTCTATGCCGCCCGCGAGACCTCCAATCCGAATGACTTCCAGGCGTTTTGGCTGCAGGAGGGGGTGGCCGGCTTGCGCTGGCCGCTGCTCTTCATGCGCTACCAGCAGGTCTGGCCGTCCAACCCCGCCAGATACAGCCATTATTTGCGCCCGCTGGTGGCCACGGAAGCGGAGGCCCAGCAAACCGCCGTCCCGCTGCCCACCCAGAACGCGCCTTACATCCAATACCAGGATCCGCTCGATCAGACCCGCGGCAAGCTGACCCATTCTTTCGCCTACTACAGCTTCCTGGCGCCCGCCTGGCCCGCCCATCGCGCCCTGATCCGTTACACTTCGGGCGACCAGGTCGCCTTTGAGCGCGTCTTCTCCTGGCTGGATAGCGGCATCCGCAACAACTCCGTGCTGGCCGGGTCGGTGGCCACCAACCTGTCCGCCTGGAAACCGGGTAACCTCACGCTGGATTTCACCGGGATCGTTACCAGTTCCCCGCGGTTGGTGACCCAGGCCGTCAATGTCGGCGACCGTGTTTTGCCGCCGGTGGATGAGGCTTGGAACGGGGGCGATTATTGGGCGGGATATATTCTCCAAACCAACGGGACCGCCTTCAATCCCGGGGCCTACGTCAATCCGTTTGAGGCCGGTTTTGACCAGGCCAACCAGGGGGCCATCATCCCGGTGAACGCCATCCCGGGCAAAAACCTGCTGGAGGTCTGGTGGCACCGCATCAGCAAGGCGGACGGCTCGCTCGGATTCCTGCCGGTTTATTGGCCGTCGGTGATGGGCCGCTACACCATCCAATGGCCGGCCAAACCCAGGGAGATCATCCTCGCTTCCAATGCTGGCTCCGGCGCCCTGGAAAGCCTGCAGGCGGTGGGCAATATTTACTTCCAAAACGATCCCGCCCGGCCCGGCTACAATCCCAACGAGGAGCACGCGCTCATGCTCGGCGGGCAAGCCTACGCCCTCCGCGACGACCTCAATATCCTGACCTCCACCAATAATGAGTATAGCTCCGCGCCTTTTGTCCTGATTGATTACAAGGAGGCCGATGGCCGCCCCGCCATGGTTCCCTTCAAGGTCCGGCGCGAAAAGCCGGAGGAGGGCATTCTCTTTGATTATATCGTGGAGGCGGGCATCATGCTGCAAGCCCCCATGCCGCTGCCTTTGATCGAGTTCCCCGTGGAGGGAAGCGGCGCGGGCGCCACCAACTATAATTCCGAGCCGGGTGCTTATTCGGGCGACCTGCCCGGCGGCTGGGACAACAACTTTGCCAGCGGCGCCTACTCCAATTATTCACGGTTCACCTACCAGGATCGCAAAAACAATTTCTGGGTTTACCGCGGGCTGCACTCCGGCCTGCCGCCCTTGCAGGCGGGCTATTATAACGCGGCCAACAACACTTTCGGCCTCTTGCCACCCGCCGTCGCGGTGGTGAATCAGCCGTTTTCCTATTATGTGCACACTTCGCGCCGCACGATCTCGCTCACCATGAACAGCCCCGCTCCGTTGCCGGAGGGCTTGAGCTTCCAGAACGATACCCGGGGCCTTTCCATCTCTGGAACCCCCCTGGTGGCCGGCTCCAATTACCTGGCCGTGATCATCCAGGACACGGGCGACAACACGCTGGCCACGAATTACCTCTCCTTGAATATTGTCGATTCCGGCAACCTGGCCACCCAGGGACCGCTGGCGATCACCAGCACCAATCAATATTCGGCGGCCATGGTGACCTTCACCAACCGCCCGCCGCAGCTGGCCCAGGCGCCGGTCCCCACAAATTGCTTCACCATGCAGTTCTATTACAAGAACCGGGATGGGTTTGCCTGGCCAGGTGTGAAAAATCCGCCCGCCTTGGGGGCCATTGTGCCCTATCTGCGCCCCAAGAACGCGGCTGGAACCTACCTGGGTGATCCCGCCGCCAAAACCACCGAAAGCCTGAATATCGTGTACCGGCCGGTGTGGCCCGCCATGGCGCCCACCTTGTTCGCGGGCGAGACGCTCACGCTGCCCAAACGCGGCCTGGCCGCTGTCCGCGGCCAATCCAGCGCCCAGTTGATATACCAGCAGTCGATCGCCCGGAGCATGGCCCTGCAAGCCTCCTCCGCGGTCCTGTTCGATCCCACCCGCGACAAGCTCTCGGACCTGGCTGGCGCCGGCTTGGAGAAAGTCCCCGCCAGCGTGCGCACCGATTCTTATCAAGGGCGGCTTTATTTCCCCGCCCTGCCGCCGCACTTGGCCCGCCGGCTGTATGTCGATCCGAACCGCGGGCCGCGCGGCAGCCTGGTGTTCAAGGGCCAGTTCATGGATGAGCCAGTGGGGGAGAAATACTTGCTGTTGAATGTCCTGGCCGGCCTGGATCTGCAGGCCGCCAAAGGCCTGTGCCCCAAGACGGACGCGGCCAATAAATCCAAGTGGGATGCGGCGGTCGATAAGCTGGCCTCGAAAGTGGAAACCTTTTTCGAGAATCCGGCGGTTCCCGGGCAATACATACCCAACCCCCAATTGACTTTTTCCTCCGGGGTGAGCGATCTGGTGGCGGTGAATGACTCGGAAACCGCGGTGGATTCCTATGCGTTGAGCGCGGCCGGGCCTGGCACGGGCTACATCACCTATATCGTGGGCAACGGCCGGGCCTTCACCCCGCCCGGGGAGCCGGTTTCCGTTTACGTGGCCTTGGTGTTGCCACCCCTCTATTCCGGCCAGGTGAAGGTCATTCCCTCGGACAATCCTTTGAACGAATTCGTCACCTTCCAGCACACCAGCGATTTGGCCGGGGACGCGCAGGATTACCAATACGACTGGCGCATTGCGCCACCGGTGGACGGATTCCCGCCCGTCCCGCCGTATGATTCCTGGACGGTGCTGACCAACGGCCTGGGGGTGTATTTCTACACCCTGGGCGGATCCGGCATCCAAGCCTTGAGCGATAATTACATCGTCGTGCGCTACCGCGCCATCAACCCCGCCGCCCATCCTGGCAACACCAACTGGTCCAGCTGGACCACTCCGCAGCTGGCCGAGGGCTGGATCAAGCGGGTCCTGGCGGGGATCAATCCGTTCAACCAGCGCACCACCGATCTTTTCAACAACCAGGCCAATACCACCGCCAGCATCATCAGCCTGGCGGGCCACCGCTGGGAAGGGGATATCGCCCTGAACCTCGACACCATCAACAACTACGGCCTGATCGAGATTTATGAGACGGTCCTCAACCGCGGCAAGAACCTGAGCATCAACGCCGGCATCAACTACGGCCCGGCCAACGATGCGCTGCTCCTGGCCTCGGGCTATTTGAACGACCTGTATATGATGCTCGGCAATGAAGCCTGGGCCGATGCGGCCAACCCCACCATCGGCGCCGGCACCAAGGACAATAATTACGGGTCGGTGGCCACCGCCCTGTTCGCTTTCCGCGGCCAGGTGGCAACCCTGCTGGAGGAGGAGCTGGCTTTGCTGCGCGGCCGGGATGACTTCCTGCAGCCAGGGGTGGTGCTGCCGCCGGTGTATAACCGCCTCTTCTGGAACTACACCCGGGGCATCAACGCCGGTGAGGTGATCTACGCGCTGAACTATAATATCACCGACCAGACCCACGAGGGGGTGGTCAACGGCGCCGACGCCGCCGCCATGTATCCCCAGGGCCACGGCGATGCCTACGGGCATTTCTTGTCCGCGATCAAGAATTACTATTCGCTGCTGATGAACCCCAAATTCGATTGGGTGCCCCGCATCGAAGCGGTCACCGTGCTGGGCGCGGTGGTTTCGGTGGACTACCTGGATGAGCGCAAGTTCGCCGCCGCCGCCGGCGCGCTCGCGCGCACGGGCCGGCAGATTCTCGATCTGGCCTGGCGCCAGGCCTACCAGCCCGCCGGCCACGGATGGAGTTCGCTGGCGGACGAACGCCAAAATCCGCTGCGGCTCTACAGCGGCTCCGGGGTGACCAATAAGGTCACGCGCTATTGGGGCGTGGACCACTGGGCCAGCCGGGTGGGGCAGGGGTCCTATGTCAATTGGGTGGTGGGCAACGCCATACTCCCTGCCGATGATGTCAATCCCGCCCATGAGGGCATCCAGAAAGTGGACCGCACCACCGTGCCGGAACTCAAAGAGCTGACCGCTTTGGGCACCCAGCTCCAGACCGACATGGATAATGCGGAAGGCGGCTTGACGCCGCTGGGCCTGCCGCTGGACAGCATCCCCTTCGACATCAATCCCTACCAGGTCACCGGCCCCAATCCCACCACCCACTTCGAGCAGGTTTACCAGCGGGCGGTGGCCGCCTTGAACAACGCCGTGGTCACCTTTGACGATGCCAAAAATGTCACGCAGGTCTTGCGCTCCACCCAGGATTCGGTGAGCGATTTCCAAAGCGCCGTGGACAAGCAGGAGCAGGCCTACAATGACTCCTTGATCGACCTGTATGGCACGCCCTACCCGGATGACACCGGCCCCGGAAAAACTTACGTGACGGATTACTCCGGGCCGGATCTCATCCATTACATGTATGTCGAAACGCCCGAGCAGACCTTCGGGGGCGCTCTGCCGGATCCGAAAGCCACCCAGACTTTCAAGATCGATGTCACCAAGTTCCCCGCCGACTGGCAAAAAGTGCTGTACACGAGTCTGGGATTCGTCACCAATGCGGATTCGTCCCAATACACCAACTACGTTCAGTATCATTTGGGGCCGCACGGATTCCTCGACAAGCCTGCGGATTGGGCCTCGAGCCGGCGCAGCCCTGGCAGCCTGCAGCAGGCCATTTCGGGCTATGTCCGGGCGCATGATTCGCTGTCGGCCACCCTGCAGGACGCCGTCAATGCCAAGCGCGCTTTCGACAAGTCGCTGCAGGTGTTTCAAGCCCAGGTGCAGACCCATCAGGCGGAGCGCGGTGTGAAGCTGGATTTGTTCGCCGCGGCGAAAGCCCTGAATTCCGCCCAGTTCGCCAGCGACATTGCCGATCGCACCCTGGCCAACGAAAAAGCCAAGGAGCAGGACAGCGGTTCCTTCCTGGCGGATGAAATCCCCAAATCCCTGATTTTCGGCATGTCCACCGGCGGCGACCAGCTTTCGGCTGCCCGTGGCGCCATTGAAAAGGCCACCGTTGGCAACACCAGCGATTACGATGCAAAGGCGCTGGCCCAATTATTCTCGATGCGCGCTTTGGAGTTTTCGACCCAAACGGCCGCCCTGGACCAGGACTTCAACACGCTGCAGCCGCTGGCCTGGATCCAGCAGCTGAAGCAGTCGGTGGCGGATCTGGGTGGGCAAATGCTGGCGGTTCAGAACCACCTGAACACGATCAACCAGCGGGCCCGCGACCTGGATGATGCGCGCCGGCGCTACCAGCAGCTGGTGGCCCAAGGCGACCGGATTCAGAGCGAGCGGGAGACCTTTCGCCAAAAATCCGCCGCGGTGATCCAGGGCTATCGGGTCCGCGATACGGCCTTCCGCATTTTCCGCGATGAAAAATTGGAGCGTTACAAAACCTTGTTCGACCTCTCCGCCCAGTATGCGTTCCTGGCCGCGCAGGCTTTCGATTACGAGACCGGCCTGCTGAACACCGCCGCGGGCAAGGCGTTCCTCAACCGCATCGTGGGCGCCCGGGCCTTGGGGGTCATCATCAACGGCCAGCCGCAATATGCCGGCAGCGACACCGGCGATCCGGGGCTCTCCAGCACCCTGGCGGAAATGAAAGCCGATTGGGATGTGCTCAAGAACCGGCTCGGCTTCAACAATGCCGATGGCTACAGCACCACCGTTTCGCTGCGCACGGAGAATTTCCGCATCCTGCGCGGCGCCGAGGGCGATAATAATTGGAAGGACGTGCTGCAGCAGAACCGGGTGGCGGACCTGTTGAGCGATCCCGATGTGCTCCGTTACTGCCTGCAGATTGATGACGGCAGCGGCTTGCCGGTCCCGGGCATCATCCTCTCGTTCTCCACCACCATCGCCGATGGGCGGAACCTGTTCGGGCAATTCCTGGCCCCCGGCGATCATTCGTTCAGCGCCGCCTCTTTTGCCACCAAGATTTTCTCGGCGGGGGTGGATTTGGACGGTTACGTGGGCATGGATAATCCCGCGGGCATCCCGAGCCCGGGCGACCCCACCTTGGACCCCAACGCCCTGGCCGCCACCCCCTATGTTTATCTGATCCCGGTGGGGGTGGATTCCATGCGCAGCCCGCCGTTGGGTGACAATAGCGCCATCCGCACCTGGAGCGTGGACGATGTGATCATCCCGCTGCCCTTCAATATCGGCGCCTCGGATTATTCCGGCGGCTCCTCCTGGCAGGCCAGCGACTCCCTCAGCGAGCCGTTGTTCGCCGTCCGCAAGCACCAGGCTTTCCGGCCGGTTTCGACGACGGCGGCTTTCACCAGCAGCATTTACGGCGGCAACTCCCTGGCCCGCATCCAGTACACCAATTGCCGGCTCATCGGCCGTTCCATCTGGAACAGCAAGTGGAAGCTGGTGATTCCAGGCAAGACCCTGCTGCAGGATCCCAACCAGGGCTTGGATCGCTTCCTGGCCACCGTCAAGGATGTCAAACTGTACTTTGTCACCTATTCCTATTCCGGAAATTAATCCCAACTTGTTGACCGCTTATGATCGCCATACTTTCCCGGTTCGTGGACTCCTCTTCCCGGCCTTCCGCCGGACGGATGACCGTTGCCCGGTGGCTGGCCTGGGCCATCCTGCTGGGCCTGCTCGATGCCTGGCGGCCGGCGCTGGCGTTCCCACCCGCCCCCCACCATTTGCTTTATGGTTGTGTGCGTGATGAATACGGCACCCCGCTGTTCACCAGTGAGGCGTTGATCGTGCTGCAGACCCCCACCGGGGTCAAGGTTTCCGGGCCGGTCCTGCCCGGCGTTGGCCAGGGCATTAATTTCGCCCTGATGGTGCCCATGGATGCCGGCGCCTCAGCCGATCTGTATCAGCCTTCCGCGCTCCGGGTTGCCGCCCCGTTCAAAATCTACGTTGTCATCGGGCAAACGACGAACCTGCCCATCCAGATGTCTGGCGATTACTCCCGGTTGGGCCAGCCCGGCCAGCAGACGCGCCTCGATCTGACGCTTGGGGTCGATGCCAATGGCGATGGCCTCCCGGATGCCTGGGAGCAGTCCTTCCTCTCCACCCTGGGGTCCAAGCTCACGCTGAACGATTTGTCCGCCGGCCTGGACCTGCTGGGCAACGGGCGCAACTTGAAGCAGGAATTCCTGCTCGGTTATTATCCCTTTGATCCGGTTGATTCGCTGGCCGTAACCCTGGTGAGTGTCAATGGGGGGGCGCCCATCCTGCAGTTTACCGCCATGACCGGGCGTTCCTATAGTCTGTTGGGATCGGCCGATCTCCAGCAGTGGACGGCTCTGCCTTTCCTCGTTTCGGACGAGGGGCCCAATGGCGCGGTGCACACTTATTATTACAGCCCGGGAATCGCCAATGTGCAGATCCAGGCGATGCCGCCCGCCAGCGGCCCGCCGCCGACTTTTTTCAAGATCCTCCTCCAGTAACGATCCCGGTTTCCAAAGCGTGTGCCTGCTGATGCGGATGACCGGGTGAGCACACGCCGATCTTCCCGGCTTCGGCGAAAGCCTGCTGCTTCCTGGCTTTTTCCAGAAATATGGGCTTATGGCCTAGCCGCCGGGGAGGTTCTTCCCCGGTTTTCCGCTCGCATTTCCCAAAACCCACGTGATCGTCTCCTGGAGTTGGTTGAAATCGTAAGGCTTGCTTAAAAAGGCTTGGGGTAGGTGGGAGTGGCGGCCTGCCATGACTTGGGACTCGCTGTATCCGCTGGCCAGGATCACCGGGAGGTTGGCATCCAGTTCGCGCAGGGCGGTTATGGTTTCCCAGCCATCCATCCGGGGCATGGTGAGGTCGCTCAGCACGCAGCAGATTCTGCCCCGGTGCTGCCGGAACAGCTCCAGCGCTTCGACGCCGTCCGCCGCTTCCTCAACGCTGAAACCTATTTTCTTGAGTCCGCGGGCGACCGCTGCGCGCAGGCTCGGTTCGTCCTCGACGAGCAGCACCGTGCCATTCCCGGTGGCTTTAAGAGCGGGCGCCGCAGTTGAAGGCGGCGGCGCCATGGCGTTTGCCGAGAGCGGGAAATAAATGCGGAAGACGCTGCCCCGGCCGGGCTGGCTCTCCACGCTGACGAACCCATGATGCGCCCGGGCAATCCCCAGGACCACCGCCAGGCCCAGGCCCCGGCCGGTGAATTTGGTGGAAAAAAACGGATCGAAGAGTTTGTCGATGGATTGAGCCGGAATTCCGCAGCCCTCGTCAGCGACTTCGAGGCAGGCATAGCCAGCGGCTTGCGGCTGGCAATCGACCGGAAACAGGTGGTTTGCCGGGATCTCCGCTGCCACCACGTTTTTGATGGCCAGGCGAATGGCGCCGCCTTCCTCACCGAGCGCTTCCCAGGCGTTGGTGATCAGGTTGTTCAGGAGCTGTTGGATCTGGTTCAAGTTGGTGTCGATGACCGGGCCGGGCGAAGGAAAATCCGCCAGCCAGCGCACATTTTTGGGCGCGAGCGCATGCAACAGGGACAAGCACCGCTGGCAGGCCGGTGACAGCTCCAGCGGTTCCTGTTTGGATGGTGTTTGGCCGAGGTAGGTCAGCATCAAAGTGCTTACCTCGGCCGCCTGCCGTGCCGCTTTCATGGCCGCCGCCAAGGCCTCGTTGATTCCCCGGCTTTGGGACAGGTCATACCGGGCCAGGTCCAGGCTCAGCATCACCGCCCCCAGCTGGTTGTTGAAATGGTGGGCGATCGCCCCGGCCATGCGGTTCAGGCTTTCCGTCTTTTGGAGCTGATGGTTTTGAGCTTCCAGTTTGCCCCGCTCCGCTTCCGCCTGCTTCCGCTCCGTGATGTCCTGCAACGATCCAAAGAGGAGTGAAGCCTTTTTCCCCGGCGCCATCTCCGCCTGGCCGCGGGCCAGGGCAAAAAAGGCCGTGCCATCCGTGCGGAGGGCGCGGAGTTCCATTTCGTAAGGGGTGCCCTTGCTTAAGGCGGCCTCAACAGCCGCCTGGAGCCGGCTCAGGCCTTCCTGGTCGTAAAGTTCCGCATGTTCCGCGAAGGATGGCGCCCCAGCGTCCGGATTCCGCTGAAACATTCGGAACATTTCGTCGGACCAGGTCACGGTGTCCGTCGCCACATCCCATTCCCAGCTGCCTACATGCGCGATATTTTCAGTGCGCGCCAGCATGGCCTGATTCCGGTGCCACGCTTGCGCCACCCGCCGGCGCTCCGTGATGTCCTTGAAAATGATGGCAACGCCAAATCCATCCAACGGCAGCGGGACGGCGGAGACGTTGATCCAGGTGATCGTGCCGCCGGATTTGACGATGCCCATTTCCACATTTTCCACCAGGCGCTTTTCTTTCAGCGCGCGCACGCTGGCGTATTCCTCGGACGGCATGGGGGTGCCATCCGTGCGCACGATGCGCCACTCGGGGCCGTCGATTCCGCGCTGAACCTGAGTTTCTGGCAGTTCCCCGAGCAGTTTTGCGGCTGCCGCGTTGCTTTCCAGGATCTTGCCTCCTCCGTCCGACACGGTTATCCCCAGCGGCAGGCAGTCGAACAGGGCTTTGTATTTGATCAGCGTGATGCGCAACTCCTCCTCCACCCGCTTATGCTCCGTGATGTCGATGGCGATGCCCCCCAAGAGCGTTGGTTTGCCCTCCACGTGGATCGGGAACTTGATGGTCTCGAAGGTGCGCCGGCCGCTTTGGGCAGCGGGGAGGGTTTCCTCGATTCTGATTGGACCTTGGGCCAGGGCTTTCCGGTCGTCTTCCCGCATTCGTTGCCCGGCTTCTCCCGCCAGGAGTTCCGGGGTGGTTTTGCCATCCCAATCCTGAAGGTTCAACAACTTCTGAAGATACTCGTTGGAGTAAACCGCCCGTCCGTCCTCGTCCTTGATGAAGGCGGCGGCGGGCAGGTGGTGCATAAAGGTGGCAAACCGCTCCTCGCTGGCGCGCAGCTCAGCGGTCCGTTCGGCCACCCGTTTTTCCAGTTCCTCCTTGGCCTTTTGCAGGGCCGCCTCCGCCTGCTTGCGGGCGGTGATATTGACATGGCACCCAACCATGCGCACCGCGTGCCCCTGGGCGCCCCATTCGATGACCTTGCCGGTGCAAATGACCCAGACCGTGGAGCCGTCCTTGTGGCGGCAGCGGACCTCATTGTAGAAGGGAAACGTGCCGCGGCTGGCAACGTGTTTGTTGAACACCTCCAGCACGCCGGGAAGGTCTTCGGGGAAAATCAAGTTTCGCCAGGTTTCAGGCTGGTTCGGCAATTCCTGGTCCGCATATCCGAACATGCTTTTGAAAGCGGGGCTTAAGTATTCGGAGCCTTCCTGGATCATCCAATCCCAATACCCCGCCAGAGACTGTTCGAGAACACATTCAAAGGCCAGTTGCCGCCGCCGTATCTCCTCAGGTTCCAATGCTTCCAGCGGGCGGGGACGGACGGCACCCTCAAGGTTAAAGTCCTTGGCAGTCATATTGTTGTTCCTGTATGAGCAAGTTCCTGTTTGGGCCGAACGATGGGTGGCAGGGGCCGCCTTGCGTATTCAAAGTTTAGGTTCTCATCTCCGTCATCCTACACAAAATTGGCGGTTGGAGGCAAACAATATAGCCCGCATGGCTGGCGCCGCGTCCGGGCGGCAGCCTGGTGCGCCATAATACCTTGCGGCGCCGTTCCGTGCTTTTTACCCTTCCTGAGCGCCTTCACCTATGTTATCTTATCAGGGTAAAGGCAGTTGATTTGGAACGAGGCGACCATGAGATTACAGGAACCAAAACAAGCGCGCATCCCGCGTTGTCCCGGGGGGATTTTATCCCGGCGGAATTTCCTCAAGTATGCCGCCGCCGCCAGTGCCCTGGGGCCGGCGGCCGGCCTCGCCCCGTCGGTTGCCGGGGCAGCGGAGCCGGATGCCCCGCGCGCGCTGACCAGCATCCGGTTCTGCAAACGCTATGATTTCACCGAAGTCCGGCGCGCGCTGGGGCTCATGCTGGATGAGCTGGGGGGAGTCCGCGCGCTGGTGAAAAATAAACAGGTCACGGTCAAGCTCAACCTGGTGAACACCTCGGAGGAGGATGTTGCTGGAGTGCCCTTGTGGCTCACCGTGACCACCCACCCGGTGGTGGCCATGGCGTTGGGCAGCCTGCTCACCGGGTATGGCGCCAAAACGGTGACCTTCTGCGATCAATTGCCGTTCAAGGCGCTCAACGAGGAGGCTTTCGCCGGCTATGGTTACAAGCTGGCTGAGTTCAATCAGGCGATGGCTGGCCGGGCGCGTTTTGAAAACACCCGCAATCGCGGCCGCCATGGCAGCTACGCGCTGGTCAAGGTGCCCGGCGGCGAATTGGCCCCGGCTTGGGAGGTCAACCAAACCTATGTTCAGACCGATGTCCTGGTGTCCGTGGGCAAATTGAAAAGCCACGTTTCGGGGGGGGTCACCGCGGGCATGAAAAACCTGTTTGGCGTTCCGCCCAGCAGCCTTTACGGGGACGATCTCAAAGAGGCTCCGGACGAGGGGGCCACCGGCTACCGGAGCAACACCATGCATAATTGTTCCCACCGGCCCCAGACCGCCGCCGCCTTCACCCACCGGACCCTTGCTGGCGACCACGGCCATAACGTGCCCCGGTTCATCGTGGATCTGAATGCGGCTTTCCCGATCAGCCTCGTGGTGGTGGATGGCATCAGCACCATCCAGACTGCCGAAGGCTGGTGGCTGGGGTCCATGGTTTCGGTCACCCGGCCCGGCTTGCTGATCGCCGGCCGCAATGCCGTCTGCACGGATGCCGTGGCGGCGGCGGTGATGGGCTTTAATCCCGACGCGCCGGACCGCACCCATCCCTTTGTGAATGGGACGAATTACCTGGCCCTGGCCCGGCGCCGGGGGCTGGGGGAAAACCGCCTGGAAAAACTCGAAGTGGCCGGCGTGGATATCGCTTCGGCCCGGTTTGAATTCCAGCCCACTTACCAACGCATCCACTCCTGAGCCTATGGCACCGAAAGCTGAAATCGAATTGGGGGAATGGCCGGCGGCCGGGGGCGGTAATGCGCGATCCGGCCTGGCGGCGGTGAAGGTGGATTTGGATCCGGTTCCGATCCGCCAATTGTCCGCCTTGGGCGGCCTTCAGGCCTCGGTGGTTTTTGCCACGGCGGAACGGGCGGTGGTGGCTGATATGTCCGGCCGGGTCCAGCTCTATGCGGCGGATGGCCGGCGGCTTTGGCGCCGGAATCTTTCGGCGGCCATTTCCGCTGCGCCGGTGGTGGATCCCGATGGAACCCGGGTTTTCACCGGCAACCATGCCGGCTGGGTCCACGCCCAGGATATGGAGAGCGGCGCCATTGTCTGGCGGCGCGAGCTCCCCACCAAAAGTGATCCGCGCATTTTGTCCGATCTCCTTTACCTGCCCCAGTCCAAGAGCGTGGTCCTCAATAGCTGGGGAGGCCGGTTTCATGCCCTTTCGGCGGCCACCGGGGAGCCGCAAGGCGAGTGGGACGCTGGCCTTTTCCCCTATGCTGGTGCGGCTGCCGACCGGCAGGGGCGGTTTTATGGCGTGCGCTCCGTGGCCGGCGCCGGGCTGCAGTTTTTCCGGGCCGAACCTGGCGGCCGTGAGGAAATCCTCCATCAGCAGCCGGCGAAGGATCTGCCCGCCAATCGGCTGCTGGTTTCCGCTGCGCCCGTTTTGGATGAAGCCCATGGCCAGGCGTACTTCATCATGAATGAAGGCCGTCAAGGCACCCTCCATGCCTGGTCCCTGGCGGAGGGCAAAATCCTTTGGTCCAGGCTATTCAAACCCGCGCTCGCTGCCACCCCGGCGCTGCTGCCCGGCGGGGGAGTAGTCGTGGCCGGCCTGGACGGGTCCGTGCAGGCCATGGGTGCGGATGGCGCCGCCCGCTACCGCTATGAATCGGGTGCGGAATATTTGCTGGCGGGGGGAGTGTGCGGCCAGCCGGGGACTTTTTTCATTGGCGATCCCCTGGGCCGGTTGCATGCCGTGGGCAGCGAGGGGCAGGGCCAGGTGATCTTTGAAACCTCCCGGGCCATCCAAGCCCGTCCGTCTTTTGGCCGGCGCGGCAACCTTTACCTGGCCGCCATGGACCGCCAGGTGTATGTATTCCGGAACCGGGCGTGAAAATTTGTGGGCCGGATTGACCTGCCGGCCAGGCGGCGGCGCCGCTCCAGCCATCCGCTATGCCATTTATGTCTTTGACGCGCATTGCCACTCTCAAAACCGCCGCCGATTTTCGGCGTCATATCGCCCGCCTCGGTTTGGATTTGCCTTGCGATGAGGCCATCCTCACCGGATCCGCTTCGCCCCTGGCCCAGCCGGTGCCCCAGCTGAAGATCAATGGCAAACATCCTGGCAACCGCATCGCCATTCAGCCCATGGAAGGCTGGGATGCGCTATCCCCGGCCGGGCTCTCCGAGGAAATCATCCGGCGCTGGCGGCGGTTTGGGGAGAGCGGCGGCAAGCTGATCTGCGGCGGCGAGGCCATGGCCGTGCGGCCCGATGGCCGGGCCAATCCGCGGCAGTTGATCGTGGATGAGGCCCATCGCGAAGATCTGCGGCGTTTGCGCGAGGAACTGGTGGCGGCGCACCGCCAGGCCCATGGCCGCGTGGATGACCTGGTGATCGGTTTCCAGTTGACCCACAGCGGGCGGTTTTGCAAACCCCACGACCATTTCCAGCTGGAGCCGCGCGTGGCCTTCCGGCACCCGCTGCTGGATGCCCGGTTCGGGGTGGATCGGCCCGAGCAGGTTTTCACCGATCAGGAGATTGATGAACTGATCCCGTGCTATGTGGCGGCGGCGCGCGTGGCGGCCGAAGCGGGCGCCGATTTCGTCGATATCAAGCACTGCCATGGCTACCTGCTGCATGAATTCCTGGGCGCCCATGCCCGGCCCGGCAAATACGGCGGCTCGTTCGGAAACCGCACCCGGATCCTGCGGGAAATAGTGGCGGGCATCCGGGCCAGCGGCAATCCCATCGATCTCGCGGTGCGCTTGAGCGCCTTTGACCTGGCGCCGTTCCACCCGGATCCGCACCTTTCCCAGCCCGGGAAGCCCGGGCCCGGAATCCCTCAAGATTACTCCGGCTGCCTTCCTTACCGATATGGTTTCGGGGTGGATGCCGCGGATCCGGTGGCTTTCGATTTAACTGAGCCAATCCAGTTCATGCGGCTGTGCGTGGAGCTGGGGATCAAGATCTTGAATCTCACCGCCGGTTCACCCTACTACAATCCCCATATCCAGCGTCCCGCTGCCTATCCGCCGTCGGACGGCTACCAGCCGCCGCACGATCCACTGATTGATGTGGCCCGGCAAATCCAGGTGGTGCGGCAGATCCAAGCCCTGGCGCCGCCTTCCCTCCTGGTGGTGGGCAGCGCTTACAGCTACCTCCAGGAATACCTGCCCCACGTGGCCCAGGCGGTTTTGCGCGCCGGCTGGACCGGCATGGTGGGCCTCGGCCGCGCGGTGCTCAGCTATCCGGCCATGCTGGCTGATGCCCTGGCCAAAGGCGCCTTGAATGCCCGGATCATTTGCCGGACCTTCAGCGATTGCACGACCGCCCCCCGCCAGGGCCTGGTCAGCGGCTGTTACCCGCTCGATAAATATTACTCCGCGAAACCCGGGTTCCAAAAACTCAAGGAGGCCCGGAAAAACGCCACCGGCGGTTGATCGGGTTCCCGGCCGCGCCGGGTTCAGCTACCGGTTTTTGCCGCTGGCAAACTGGTAGATCCCCGACCCGATCTCCAGGATGGCATAGCCATTCTCCAGGCCGGCGAACTTGATTTCGGGGAGCTGGTTCAGGGGCGTGCCGCCTTCGGTGATGGATTCCCGGGCCTTGGCTGGCAGATACACCGTGGCGGTGGTGTTGGCCGGGATGGTGACCTCCAATTCAAAGCCTTTGTCCGTCTGCCGCCAGGCGCTCACGATCCGGCCCATCGGGGAATCGAAACGCGCCCGCACCCAGCTGATGGGCGCTTCGCCCGGGTTGCCGTCCGGGCGCGGGGGATGGGGGTGGATGATGATCTGGCGGTAGCCCGGCGCGCCCCAGCGGATGCCCGCCAGGGTATCGAACATCCACTCGCACACGGCGCCGAAGGCGTAGTGGCTGAAGCTGTTCATGGCGGCGTTCTGTTCGCCCCCGAAGCCGTTCGCGGTGGTGTAGCTGTTCCAGCGTTCCCAGATGGTGGTGGCCCCGTTTTCCACCTCGTAGCCCCAGCTGGGGTATTTCCGGCTTTGGAACAGGCGCACGGCCAGGTCGTTGTAATCGTGCTGGCTCAGGACCGGCAGCAGCGGCCGGGTCCCCAGGAAGCCGGTGCCCATGCGGGTTTCGTCCGCGATGATTTTTTCCGCGAGCCGGGCGGCGGCCCGGGCCTGCATCGCCTCCGGGATCAATCCGGTGAAAAGCGCCACCGCGTAGCCGGTTTGGGTGTCCACCCGGAGGGTGCCATCGGGTTTCACGTATTTCCGGCCAAACGCCTCCTTGATCCGGTTGAACAGCCGGGCATAGGCATCCGCTTCGTCCTTGCGCTCCAGGGCGGCGGCCATCTCGCTCATCAGCCGGGCGTCCCAGGCGTAATAGACGGTGTCCAGGTAATCGAGCGGGGTTTTCTCGCTCAACGACAGCCAGTCGCCCCATTCGTTGCCGTGGACCACCCCCAGGCCGTCGGGCGATTCTTTCTGCCGCCAATCCATGAAGCGTTTCATGGAGTCCCAATGCCGTTCCAGCACCCGGGTGTCGCCATAGGCTTGCCAGACCGTCCACGGGCAGATGAGGCCCGCATCGGTCCACCCGGTGGCGAAGGCCTTGCCGTGCTGCATCGGCCAGGGGCAGTAATCCGGGTAGGCCCCGGAGGGCAATTGCGCTTCCTCCACCTCGCGCAGCCATTTGGAGTAAAACGCCGCGGTGTCGGCATTGTAGGTGGCGGCGCGGATGTACGTCTGGGCGTCGCCCATCCACCCGAACCGTTCATCCCGCTGGGGGCAGTCGGTGGGCAGCTCCAGGAAGTTGGCCCGCTGCGTCCAGAGGATGTTCTTGAACAGCTTGTTGGCCATGGCATCGCTGCACTCGAAATCGCTGACCAGCGGCGTGCTGCTGTGCAGGACCAGGCCGGTCAAGGTTTCCAGCTCCGGCCGTCCTGGGAAACCCGTCAGCTCGACATATTGGAATCCGTGGCAGGTGAATCTTGGCTGCCAGGTCTCGCCCTGGGGATCGCCTTTCAAGACGTAATAATCGGTGGCCCGGGCCCGGCGGAGGTTCTCCGTCATCAGGCGCCCGTCCGGGTGCAGCATCTCCCCGTAACGCAGGCGGATTTTCGTTCCCGCCGGCCCCTTCACTTGCAGGCGCACCAGGCCGGCGAAGTTCTGGCCCATATTGACCAGGTAAACTCCCGGCGCCGGTTCCGTGATGCCGCAGGGGCGGATGGTCTCAGTGATTTTCACCGCCGGCCCCGGGTAAGCCTGCAGCACCGCGGGCCGCACGAAGCCGAGGTCCACCTGCCGGGAGCCGCCGGTGTCCGAGTAAGTGGCGGGTGCGGGTCCGTTTTCGCCGGCCCGGATGGCTGGCTCCCAGGTGGCGGCAGCGAAGCCCGGGCGCGACCAGCCCGGCATTTCACGGCTGGCCTCATAGGTTTCGCCCATCAGGAAATCCGCCTCCCGGATCGGGCCTTCGCTGGTGACGCGCCACGAATTATCGGTGCCCAGGGTTTCCCGGGTGCCGTCGGTGTATTCGAGTTCCAGCTGGGCCAGCAGCGCGGGCGTCTTGCCGTAAAAATTGCGGCCTGATTTGTTCGGGCCATAGCCCACCAGCAATCCGTACCCCAGGTAGCCGGCATACCAGCCATCGGCCAGGATGGCGCCCAGGCAGTTGCCGCCCGGGGCAACCATCGCGGTGACATCATAAGCCTGATAATAGGCCCGGCGCCGGTAATCCGTCCATCCCGGTGCGAAAAACCGGTCGCTCACTTTGCGGCCGTTGAGTTCCAACTCGTAAATGCCGAGCGCCGAAGCATATAAAACCGCCCTCTGGATTTTTCGCCCGGCCTCGAACTCCTTGCGGTAATAGCGGGCGGGCGGCAGCTGCAATTGGTCGCGCTGGTCCCACACCGGCGTTTTATCCCGGTGGCTGATCCATTCGGCCGTCCAGTCCCCGGGCTGCAGCAGGCCCATCGTCCAGTGGGCGGGTGCGCTCCAGCGGGACGCGCGGTCTTTGCCATCCCAGACCCGCACTTTCCACCAGGCCGCCTGGCGCGAGGCCAGCGCTTTGCCGCCATACACAATTTGCGTCGTGAGGCCGCTCTTGACTTTCCCGCTGTCCCACAGATCCCATTTCTCCCGCTCCAGCAGCGCCGGGCTGCTCGCCACCAATACCTGGTAGGCGGTCTGTTTCTGCGCCCGCTGCAATGATTCCACCCGCCATTCCAGCCGGGGCGACGTTTCATCCAGGCCGGGGGGGTTCTCCAGGTATTCCGTCCGCAGGGCGGTGGGCGTCAGCGACCCCGCCAGGGTCGCGCCGGCCGCCGCCATAAAACCCAAAAACCAGATCCAACGATGTTTCGGTGACTGACTCATGAGCCTATTAAACCTGACGCTCCTCGTGATGCAAGCCCGCTTCAGCCCGCCTCCGCGGACTTGCTTCCCGGCTGCGGTGGGGTAGGCTGCCTTTGGCATTGAATATCAAAAACCCATGAAGGATCCGGATCAACCTTTGCCTCAGCCGCCGCTGGTTCCGCCGGGGGCGGTTCCCGATTCATCCCTGGAAAAATTCGAGAAATTAGCCCGGGACTACTGCCTGGCGGCCCAGGAGAACCGTTTCGCGGAGGCGGAGCAGATTGCTTTGGAAATGCTGCTCGCGGCCGGCGAGGAGGCCGCCCGGAATCCACCCCCGGAAACCCCGCTCTGGGAAAAAGTGTCGGCCTTTGAAAATTCCGGGGACTGGGCCGGGGTTGAGGCCGTCCGCCGGGAATTGGTGGCCCTGGCCGAGGCCGGCGGCCAGGCTGGCATCATCGCCAAAGCCCGCCTGGATCTCAGCGAGTTGCTGTTGTTTTTGGGCCGCCCTGGCGAAGCTTGGGAGGCGGCCCGGGCCGCCACCGCAGCCGGCCGGCCGGCCGGGCTGGAAGTCCTGGATGTCATGCTGCTCTTGAATGAAGCAGCATGCGCCTTGGAATTGGGGCAGACCCAAACGGCGCTGGAGGCCGCGGAGGAAGCTGTGGGCTTGCTCAAGGAGGAGCCGCTCACCAGCCTGCTACGGGCGCGGGCTTTGAACCAGCGTGCCCGCTGCCGGCTGGCCCAGGGGCGCCTCTCCGGCGCGGCCGCGGATCTGGCTGCCAGCGAACAATTGCTCGCTGGCAAAGGCGCCTGCGAATTCGCCGCCGGCGTGCAGGCCACCCTGGCCGCCTGGTGGGAAATCAAAGCCGCCCTGTGCGGAAAACAGGAGGCTTGGGCCGAGGCCTTGCCCGCCTGGCAAAAGGCGGTTGAAAAACGCCGGCTGGTCGCCTCGCTGCCCCAGGTGGAATCCCCCAGAAGATTCGTCACCCTGGCCAGGGCGCTCCAGCAATGCGCCGGCGCCGCCCGCCGGCTGGGATTGGCAAAGGAGGCCGAAACCCTGGCGGAGGAAGCGAGGGCAATGGCTGCCCAATGCCCGGGCCGGCCGCCGTTGAAAGATCCAGAATAATAGCGACAGCCTGGGGCGGGCAGGAGTAGAATGGCCCCACGCTATGGAAAAGACCATCACTTTCACTTTAAATGGCCAGCCCAAGACGGTGACGACTGATCCAAGCCGGCCCTTGTTGGAGGTTTTGCGCGAAGATTTGGAAATGACCGGCGCCAAGTATGGCTGCGGGGAGGGCCGTTGCGGCGCCTGCACGGTTTTGGTGGATGGCCAAAGCACCTTTGCCTGCATCACTCCCGTGGGCAAGGTCGGGCAGCAAACGGTTTTGACCATCGAAGGCCTGGCGCCCGCCGGGGATTTGCATCCGGTGCAAACCGCCTTCCTCGAGGAGGGCGCCGCGCAGTGCGGTTATTGCACCCCGGGCATGATTTTGGAAACCGTCAGCTTCCTGAAGTCCCAAGCCCAGCCCACGGAGGCCCAGATCCGGTCCCGCATGGAGGGCCACTTGTGCCGGTGCGGCAATTACCCGAAAATCATCAAAGCCATCCAGCGGGCCGCCGGTGCTGGCAAGTAATGAGCTTTAATATTAATTGTTTTCCGCCGCCTTTTAATCCGGGGTCATAACCATGAAAGCCAAGGAATCGACATCCCCCAGTGCGCCCGCTAATCCCGCCTTTGATGAAGACCAGGAGCTGGTGGCTCCTGTGGCCTTCGATTTTGGTCTGGACCGCCGCGGGTTTGTGCAGCTGCTCAGCGCCGGTTTGCTGATCACCACCAGCGTGGTCCCCGCGCTGGCCCAACAGCGCGCCGGGCGTGGGGCCGGCCGATCCGGCGCCGGCGCCGGCGGCGTGGCGGCGCGGCTCCAGGTGGGCAAGGATGGGATCGTGACGGTTTTCACCGGCAAGATCGAGATGGGGCAGGGGGGGCGGGCCGAATTGACCCAGGCCGCCGCCGAAGAGCTGCGGCTGCCGGTGAGCCAGGTGCGCCTGGTCATGGGCGATACCCGGCACGTTCCGGATGATGGGGTCACCGCGGGCAGCCGGACCACTCCCGGCACCGTGCCGGTGGTGCGGCAGGCCGCGGCGGCGGCCCGGCAGATACTCGCGCAGATCGCCTGCCAGCGCTGGTCCGTCGAAGCCAGCGCCGTGGAGGTGGGCGGGGGGCGGATCCGGCATCCGGCCTCGAACCGGACTCTGGCCTACGGCGAGCTGGCCCAAAGCGAAGATTTGCCCAAAGCCTTCGCCCAAGGGCAGGCGGAGGCCGCCTTGACCCGGCCGGACGATTGGAAAGTGCTGGGGACTTCCGTGCGCCGCCCCAATTACCGCGACCTGGTCACCGGCGGCCACCAGTTCCCCTCGGACCTCCGCCGGCCCGGCATGCTCCATGGCAAAATCCTGCGGCCGCCAACCATCGGCGCCAAGCTGACGGCGATCGATTTGGAGCCGGCCAAGGCCCTGCCGGATACCGTGGTGGTGCGGGATGGCCAGTTCGTGGGGGTGGCGGCTCCCACCTCCGCCAAGGCGCGCGCCGCCCTGGAAGCCCTGGCCCGCACGGCTCAGTGGGAGGCCGCGCCGCATCCCTCCAGCCGGGAGGTTTACGATTATTTGCGCCAGCGGGCCCGGGGCGGCGTGCCGCCCAACCCCTTCGCCCAGGAATTGCCCGGGGCGCACCGCGTATTGCGCCAGACCTATCACACGCCTTACGTCCAGCACTGCCCGCTCGAAACCCGCGTGGCGCTTGCGGAATGGCAGGACGGCCAGCTGACGGTCTGGACCTGCACCCAGAATCCGTTCGGTTACCACGGTGAGCTGGCCCGGGCCTTCCGCCTGGCCAATGATAAAGTGCGGGTGGTCGTGCCCGATTTTGGCAGCGGTTTTGGCGGCAAGCACACCGGCGAATGTGCCGTGGAGGCGGCCCGCCTGGCCCAGGCCGCCGGCCGGCCCGTGCTGCTGAAATGGACTCGCGAAGAGGAGTTTGCCTGGGCTTACTTCCGGCCCGCCGCGGTCATCGATGTCGAAGCCAGCCTGAATGCCCAAGGCCAGCTGGCCACCTGGCATTTCATCAATATCAACTCCGGCGGGGCGGCGCTGGAGTCGCCCTATCGCATCCCCCATTCCCGATCCAGCTTCGTCCAGTCCGACACCCCGCTGCGGCAGGGTTCCTACCGGGCTTTGGCTTCGGTGGCGAATAATTTCGCCCGCGAGGCCTTCATGGATGAGCTGGCGGCGGCGGCGGGCGCCGATCCCCTGGAATTCCGCCTGGCGCACCTGGAAAACCCCCGGTTGCGGGCGGTCCTCCAGGAAGCCGCCCGGCGGTTCAACTGGCCGGAACGCGCCGCCAGGAAATCGGCGGATGTGGGCGTGGGCCTGGCCTGCGGCACTGAAAAAGGCTCCTTTGTGGCGGCCTGCGTTGAGATTGCCATCCAGCGGCCATCCAATCGTGTTGTGGTCCGCCACATTTGCGAGGTGTTTGAATGCGGCGCCATCCTGAATCCCGACAACCTGGTGTCCCAGACCCAGGGCGGCATCATCATGGCCTTGGGGCCGGCCCTGCGGGAGGAAATGCAATTCGCCGGAGGGAAGATCCTCAATCCCCGTTTCGCCAAATACCTCGTCCCCCGGTTCAGCGATGTGCCCGTTTTGGATCTCCATTTCCTGGACCGCAAAGATTTGTCCAGCCTCGGCGGCGGGGAAACGCCGCTGATCCCGGTGGCGCCGGCGATTGCCAATGCGCTCCACCATGCCACTGGCGTGCGGGTCCATGAACTGCCGATCCGCCTGCCCGGCCCGGAAGCTGGCCAGCCGGGTGCTTGAACTGCGTGCCTTACGGTCATTTAAAAATCAATGAGCATTCGCTTTGGAATAAGATCGATCTTCACGGCCACCCTGGCCTGGCTGGCCACCGGTTCTTTGCTGGCCGAAACCGGCCATTCCGCCACCGGGGACTGGCCGCGTTTCCGGGGGCCGGACGGAGCCGGAATCAGCCCCGCCACCAATCTGCCGGCCCAATGGACGGACCAGGGGCTTTTGTGGAAGGTCCGCCTGCCAGGCCGCGGCCACTCCTCCCCCGTGGGATTGAATGGCCGGGTGTTCATTACCAGCGGGGACGATGCCACCGCCCTCCGGACAGTTTCCTGTTTTCGTGCCACGGATGGCTTCCGCCTGTGGGAAAAAACCTTCCCCTCCAGCCCTGTGCGGCTCAACCGGCTCAACAGCGCTGCTTCCTCCACTCCCGCAGTCGATGAAGACCGCCTCTATCTGTATTGGACCACCCCGCAGGAAATCACCGTGCTGGCGTTGGACCACCAGGGATCGGAGGTGTGGAAGCGGAGCCTGGGGCCTTTCCTCAGCCAGCATGGCTGTGGGACCTCCCCCGTGCTTTTCCAGGATATGGTGATCCTCAACAACGATCAGGACGGCCCCAGCAGCCTCCTGGCGCTGGATCGGAAAACCGGCGCCACCCGCTGGCAGATCCACCGCAAAAAAGACCGCGTGGCCTACTCCACTCCCTGCGTGTTCCGGCCCGCCGCCGGCCATCCGGAACTCATCTTCACCAGCTCCATCCAGGGCATGACCAGCATTGATCCCCTTCGAGGCGCCGTGAATTGGGAATTCCCCGCCGCCTTTCCCTTCCGCACCGTTGGATCCCCGGTCACCGCCCATGGCTTGATCGTCGCCACCTGCGGGGAAGGGGGCATCGGCCGGCGCTTGGTGGCGATCCGCCCCGGTTCCCATGGCCGCCCGGCGGAACTGGCTTACGACCATAAAAAAGCCATTCCTTACGTGCCTACCCCCCTTGGCTTCGGGGATCACGTATTTCTTTGGGGCGACAATGGCCAGGCCGGTTGCATGCAGGCTGCCACCGGCAAGCTGCTTTGGCAGGAAAAACTCGCGGACACCTTCATGGGTTCCCCAATCTGGGTGGAGGGCCGGCTTTATTGCATTTCCAACCAAGGCGTGGTTTTCGTGCTTTCCGCGTCGGAAAAATTCCAGCTGCTGGCGGAAAATCCCCTGGGTGAGGAAAGCCAGGCCACTCCCGCCGTGGTGGATAATATCCTCCTGCTGCGGACGGCCACCCAGCTCTTTGCCGTTGGTCCCGGAAAATTTGGGAAATGACCCCCGCCTGCCCGGCTCAGGTTTGCCTTGAGTTTGCCTTGAACCGATTGCGGCCGAACGGATTCAGTGGGAATGATCGGAGGCTGGAGGTTGTCGGCTGGCCAGTGGCTGGTTTGTTCGCATCGGATGGGTTGGGGAATCAGGATCAGCCTTGGCCGCTGGCTGGCGCAAAAAATGCTTTTGGGTAAAGGTGGTTTTTTGGATTGCACAGTTGGCGGGGTGCGAGGTAGGATTTTGGCCATCGTTAAAGGCAGCATTGACAGCACCTTGGCGGATGTTTAGGCTGTAGCAAAATTTAAACAGAACGATTTTACAATGTTTGTTAAAGCTTGTTTATCATTAGCCATTATTTGTGGCATCGCGGTCGCGGTTCTCAGCTTCACTCAGTTGGGGCCGAAGATCGAGGGGCTTAACACCCAGATTACGACCCTTGAGGGCGAGAAGAAAACCGCCACCGATCTGGCCGATAAAAGAGGCAAGGATCTGAAAACGGCGACCAACGAGCTGCGGAGCACCTTCGTCAAGCTCGGGCAGACTTCCAATGAGCTGGTGCAAGTCACCTCCCGCGCCACCCAGCAGGAGCGCCGGGCCAATGATTTGCAGGATAAATGGGAAACCGTCACCAAGGAACGTAATAGCCTGGATATGGAACTTGCCTCCTGGCGCGCTACCGGCCTGACTCCCGACCGGATCAATTCCACCCTCTCCGCCTTGAAGAAAGCCAATGGCACCAACGAGGCCCTCCTCGCTGAAGCCGTGGTGCTGAACCGCAAAATCCGCGATTTGGACAACCAGTTGAAGGAATACAAGGATCCCCTCCAGAAGGTGGAGATGCGCGTCGGATTGAAGGGCAAAGTGCTGGTGGTCGATCCCAAGTGGGAATTTGTGGTGCTGGATATCGGTTCCGAACAAGGCGCCGAACGGCGCGGCGAGATGCTGGTCAGCCGCGAAGGCAAATTGGTGGCCAAAATCCGGCTGACCAATGTGGACCGCACCCGCAGCATTGCCAACATCATTCCCGAAACCAAGCAAGGGGACGTGATGGAAGGCGACCAGGTCATCTACTACTGATCCATTTTATGCAGCTTTGGTGGAATCAAATGCGCCGCTTCAGCAGCCTGATCCTGCTCGCTGGCGGGCTGCTTTTCCTGGCGGGATGCTCCACAACCGACAGCGAAAATGCCTCGCCGCGGCCTTGGAATGGTCCTAAAAGCTGGGAAAATGGCGTTCCTGCCGGTCTTTACGAGGGACGCTGATTCCGAGTGCCATCTGATTTTACGGGCCCGGTCTTTTGCCGGGCCTTTGGTTTGTACGCCGCAGATAAAACCTGGCGGAAACCTCAACGCGCCGGATGCAATGTGCCCCAGGGATGGTGCGCGAGCTTTTGGATTGCGGCGCCGCGGCGCCGCTTTGGATTTACGGCCTGTGGCTGGCGGTGGGTTATTTGCGGTTTTACGCAAGGGGAGACCCTGGGCTGGATTAAGGCCGCCCCGTTGGGCCTCGCGTTTTGGGGGGGCATAGGGCGTTTCCCAGGGCGATTTACATTGCCTGGCACTTTGGCGGGCATGGATTACGGAATTGGCTCCGCTGCTTCAATCCTATCGTGAGCTTGCTTCGGTGGCTCATTTAGCGTTTGTTTTTTGGCGTTGGTTGCGTAATTTACGGTCGGGCATATGCGGTTTTTAATGTTGAATTGGCGTGATCCGCACAATCCTTTGGCGGGGGGTGCGGAGCGGGTGACGCTTGGCTATCTTTCCTGCCTCGTTCGGCGGGGGCATGAGGCTTTTTGGTTCGCTCCCCGGTTTCCCCAAGCCGATCCACAATCGATTATTGAGGGCGTAACGATCCTCCGCGAGGGGGGCATTGGGTCCAGCATCCCCATGGCCCGGCGCTGGGTGAACCGGATGCCGCGGTTTGACTTGGTGATCGATCAGCACCATGGCATCCCCTGGTATGCCCCTTGGTGGTGCAAGACTCATTGCCTGGCCTATATCCACGAAGTGTTGGGGCCGATCTGGAACACCTTTTACGGCTGGCCTTACAGCGTGATTGGCCGGTGGCAGGAGCGTTGGACTCATTGGTTTTACCGCCGGGTTCCTTTTTGGACCGCTTCCTCCGCCACCAAGGCTGGCCTGCACGCCGCCGGAGTGCGCGACGTGACGCTGATTCCCTATGGCGTTCATACCGTGGCCCTGCCCGAGTTGAATCCCAAGCCCATCGAGCAGCCGTTGCGCCTGGCCAGCGTGTCCCGCCTGGCCCCCAACAAGCGCGTGGACCATGCCATTTTGACCTTGGAGCGCTTGCTGGCCATGGGCCTGCGCGCCCACTTGACCGTGGTGGGCAGCGGCATGGCCGGGAAGCAGCTCCAGGATTTGGCGGCCGCCAAAGGATTGGCCGATAAGGTGGAATTCGCCGGGCCTTTGCCGGAGCCCGGCAAGGACGCCATCTTGAAAAAGGCCCACCTCCTGCTCCACACTTCGGTGCGGGAAGGGTGGGGGCTGAATGTCATCGAAGCCAACGCCCTGGGCACGCCGGCCGTGGTTTACCCGGTGGCCGGCCTGGTGGAATCCACCTTGCACGAGCAAACGGGTTTGGTTTCGGCGGCGGAGACGCCGGAAGCCTTGGCGCAAAGCGTGGCCCGGCTGGTGCGGAACCCCGATGAATACCAGCGATATCGGCGGCAGGCTTGGGACCGGGCCAAAACTTTCCATTGGGACCGGATTTTACCCCGGGCGGCCGATTGGCTGGAAGGCCAGGCCCGGGGGCGGCCGGCCGCCGGCCTCTGATCCTCAGCCGGACTTCCCCGCATGCGCATCCTGATCATCCACAACACCCTCAACGACTCGACCTCCGTGTCGGGCGTGCTGCGGCATTATGCCTATATGGCCACCGCGTGGGCCGCGATGGGGCATCCCACGGATTTCCTCGCCGCCCGGGCGGGCTGGCCGCAGATCCGCCAATTGGCCCCGGCCGCCGGGCTGATCAGCAGCGACGACTGGTTCGACGCCTCGCGGTACATCGCCCAGACCTGGCGCTATTTCCCGGCTTATGGCTACCGCATGGCGCGCGCGCATTGGCAGGGGTTCGAGCACCATTACGAGGTTATTTATGCCTCGTCGCAATTGATCTTCGAGACCTACCCGGCCCTGGTTCTGCAACGGCGGCGGCCCGCCCGCCTGGCCCTCAAAATCCACCATGTCCTGGCCGCCCAGCCCGCCCGGAAAGGCCTGTTCGACCGCCTGTTCCTCTGGTCCGAGCGGCAAAGCGCCCGGTGGATGAACCGCCGGGCCGAAACCTTGATCTGCAGCACCCCCATTGTCGGCCATGATTGGGCTGCCTTGGAGCTTCAGTTGGGCTTGTCACCCCTCCCGGCGGCACACATCGGTTACGGCCTGGATTTGTCGCTCATCCAGCCCGGGCCTCCGGCCGCCAAGAAATTCGATGTCGTGTTTCTGGGCCGCTTGCACGAGCACAAAGGGGTTTTTGATATGCCCGGATTCTGGGCGGAAATTGTTTCCCGCCGGCCGGAGGCCCGCCTGGTCGTGGTGGGGGAAGGCCCGCATCGCGCCCGGACGCAGGCTTTGTTCCAGGAAAGAGGCTTGCTCAACTCGGTCACCTTCACCGGCGGCATCAGCGAAACCGCCAAGAACGAATACCTGGCCCAAGCCCGCGTGGGCGTCAGCCTTTCCTATGAGGAGGGGTGGGGGTTGTCGGTCATGGAATTCCTCGGCGCGGCGCTGCCGGTGGCGGCCTATGCGCTGCCGGTTTTCGTCCACGCTTTTCCCGGCCAGCTGGCGTTGGTCCCCAAAGGCGATTGGCGGGCTTTGGCCCAAAAAACCCTCGCCTTCCTCACGGATCCTGGCCGGGCTTTGGCCGATGGCGTCCGCGGCCGGGAATTCGTGGCCCGCTATGATTACCGGCGCGTGGCCGAGGCCGAGTTGTGCGCCCTGCAGGCCGGCACCCGCACCAACCATTCCCAGTGATCCATCAGTAATCCATGCTGCGCCAGGAAGTCCATGAGTTGAGCCTCCCCACCCGCGGCCGGGGGTTTTATGAATTCACCGGGGAGCTGGAGGTGCTGGTCCGTAAAGCGGGCCTCCGCACCGGTTTGGCAACCCTCCTGGTGCGCCATACCTCCGCCTC
The DNA here is from genome assembly GCA_964409245.1 of uncultured Verrucomicrobiota bacterium. Lineage (GTDB taxonomy): Bacteria > Verrucomicrobiota > Verrucomicrobiia > Limisphaerales > UBA1319 > CAIMWS01. The sequence continues at coordinate 3,432 of CAYPCQ010000001.1, read as the reverse complement.
CCTGTTGATCCAGGAAAACGCCGATCCCGAGGTCCGGCGGGATTTGGAACGTTTTTTCAGCCGCCTGGCTCCCGATGGCGATGCCTTGTTCCGGCACACCTGCGAGGGGGATGACGACATGCCCGCCCATGTCCGCACCGCCCTCACCCAGGTTTCGCTCGGCCTCCCCATCGTTGATGGCCGGCTGGCCTTGGGCACGTGGCAGGGCATTTACCTTTGGGAGCACCGCCACCATGGCCAATCCCGGCAGGTCACGGTCCATTTGCTGGGGGAGTGAGGTGCGGGAGGCGGGCGGCCGTGTTGAGAAGGCCGCTTGGTTTCCTGGCGAAGTTGGTTTATGGTGGTCTGGCAGCGGACGCATGAAAAACCGCTTTCCACATCTAAAAAGTCAGTTAGGATGGTAAAAATGAAATACTTGTCGAAGTCATCGGCAGTCGGGATGATCCTCACCCTCATCGGGGGGATCGCGAGCATCGCCTGGGCAAATGCATATTTGGCCAATGCCGAACGCGCCGGTGAGCCGGAGCCAAAGAACGCCGAAACCAATGCCACCCTCAAGGTTGCGCCGGCGGCCTCCACCAACCAGGCGGCGGGCTTGTCGTTGACCAATCATTCCGGATCGCTATCCAACGAGTTCCTCTTCCGCAAGGTCAGGCTGCAGCCCACCAAATACAACAGCAACATCACCAAGGTGGTGGCCAGCCTGCTCATGCAGTCCCACTATTTGCGCCAGCCGCTGAACAACGAGCTTTCCGGCAAATTCCTCGAGGAATATTTCAATTCCTGGGATCCCCAGCACGTCATAATGCTCCAGTCCGATATCAAGGAGTTCGAGGGTTTCCGCGACAAGCTCGACAACCTGACGCTGGAATCGGGCGACACCTCCCCCGCCTATGATATCTTCAACCGGTTCCTCGAGCGGTTCGACCAGCAGGTGGCCTTCGTCCATGCCTTCCTCGCCACCAATCAATTCACCTTCGACACCGATGAAAAATACCTCCTCAACCGCCGCGAATTGCCCCGTCCGGCTTCCGCCGAAGAGGCCCGGCTCCTGTGGGCTGGCCGCCTCCGCTTTGAGTATCTCCAGGAGAAATTGAACAAGGAGAAGCCGGCGGAGATCGTCAAAATCATCGCCCGCCGCTACGCCCGCCTGCAGCGTTTCCTCAAGGAATACGACAGCGAGGATGTCCTCCAGGTTTACCTGACCGCGCTGTCCCGCGTTTATGATCCCCACTCGGATTACATGGGGCGCGCCACCATGGAAAACTTCGCCATCGGCATGAAGCTTTCCCTCTTCGGGATTGGCGCCGTGCTCCGTTCCGAGGATGGCTATTGCAAGATCCAGGAATTGTCCGTGGGCGGCCCCGCCTTCAAGAGCGGCCAGCTCAAGCCCAACGACAAGATCATCGGGGTGGCCCAGGGCGATGGCGAGCCGGTGGAAGTGGTGGATATGAAATTGAACAAAGTGGTGGAATTGATCCGGGGCGCCAAGGGCACCGTGGTGCGCCTGGTGGTCATGCCGGCCGATGCCGCCGATCCCTCCACCCGCAAGGTCGTCACGATCATCCGCGACGAGATCAAGCTGGAAAGCCAGGAAGCCAAAGCCCGCATCATCGACCTCCCCGGCGGCCGGAAATTCCGCCTGGGCGTCATCGATCTGCCCTCTTTCTACGCCGAAATGGGCGCCCCGGGCAAAAGCAACCGCAAAAGCACCACCGCCGATGTCTCCCGGCTCCTCAAGAAGCTGAACCAGGAAAACGTGGAGGGCCTGATCCTGGATCTGCGCCACAATGGCGGCGGTTCCCTGGAGGAAGCCATCGCTCTCACCGGCTTGTTCATCAAATCCGGCCCGGTGGTGCAGGTGAAGGACTTCCGCGGGCGCACCATGGTGCTCGAGGATCCCGAGCCCAACGTCTATTACGAAGGCCCCATGATCGTGCTCACCAGCCGCCACAGCGCTTCCGCCTCCGAGATCCTCGCGGGCGCCCTGCAGGATTACGGCCGGGCGTTGATCGTCGGCGATAAATCCACCCATGGCAAAGGCACCGTCCAGCAGCTGCAGCAGCTGGATCCCATCCTCCAGCAATTCGGCTGGCCTTTCACCAACCGCGCCGGCGCCCTGAAATTCACCATCCAGAAATTTTACCTCCCGGCTGGAGCCTCCACTCAGTTGCGTGGGGTCACTCCCGATATCATCCTGCCCGCCATCACGGATTACGCCGAGATCGGCGAATCTTCCCTCCCGAATGCGCTGCCTTGGGACCGCATCGACAAAGCCCCCTTTGAACACGTCAACCGGGTGGCCCCTTACCTGGAAGCCCTCAAAAAGGCCAGCGAGGAGCGGCGGGCCACCGATCCTGATTTCGTTTACCTCCGCAGCGAAATGGCCCGGGCCAGGGATATCTATCAGGAAAAAAGCATCACCTTGAACGAGCAGAAGCGCCTGCAGGAGAAAAAAGATTCCGAGACCCGGCTCGAGGCCCGCAAGAAGGATTTGAAAGCCCGCCCTGAATCCGGGCAAAAAGTATATGAAATCACCTTGAAACAGGCGGTTTTACCCGGCCTGCCGCCCCCGCTGGCCAGCACCAATCTCCTCGCCTCCACCGGTTCCCACTTTGGGGCAACTATGCTCGCCGACCCCGGCGATTCACCTGCCACCACCAAGCCCGAGGATGCCGTCCCCGTGGTGGATATTCCCCTGAACGAAGCCGAAAAAATCCTCACCGACTGGATCGAATTGCTGAAGAAAGAGCGCAATTAGGGGATTTATCAGTCCAATCGCGCCAGCCCCAACGGGGCGGCCCTAATCCAGCCCAAGGCATCGCCCTGGGTGAACCGCACCATAATCCTCCGCAAGCCCTGAAAGGGCGGCATAACCAAGGCGTCCCATGCCGCAATCGCTGGCCAGGATCTTGATTCACCTCGTTTATTCGACCAAGCACCGGGAACGTGTGCTGCGCGATGATGTGCGCGAGGAATTCCACCGTTACACGGCGGCGATTCTGAAGGAATGGGATTCACCGGCCATCCTCATCAACTCCTTGGAAGACCACGTTCACATTCTTTACTCCCATTCCAAGAACCACAGCCCGGCCAGGATAGTTGAGGAGGTCAAGATTGCATCTTCCAAATGGCTCAAAACCAAAGGTCCGGCCTATGCTGGTTTTCATTGGCAGAACGGTTATGGTGATTTCTCGGTGAGCCAGTCTAATGTTGCCCAAGTCACAGAATATATCGCAGGCCAGAAGGAACACCATCGGAACCGGTCTTTTCAGGAGGAATATCGGGAGTTCCTCCGGCGGCATGAAATCCATTTTGATGAACGGTACGTCTGGGATTGATTCCCCCCGCCTTGGGGTTTCTGGCCGTGCCCGCGAGTTATGCCGCCCTTTCAGGGCTTGGGTCGGGTTCTTCTACGCGTTTCCCAGGGCG